>JAXDBU010000138.1:0-37886 GCA_034678485.1 Sedimentisphaerales bacterium
TTGAAGAATATAGGTCCGACCTGCCTCTTTCCGACGCGGGACGCGCCACGCTCCTCTCAGGCATCAGATCGGCCATGGACAGGCCGAGGGCCTGGACAATCGCTTCGGTCGGACAGCCCGCGTGGCAGTAGATCAGGGCACGACCGGCGTCGCCCAGACTGACGCACAGGCTGGGCTTGTCGTCCGCGTGGGCGGGACAGCAGGCCTTCCAGGCCTTCTGCGAGGTCCCGGAGATGGGTCGGGCATCCGACAGCTTCGACAGGACCAACTCGAACGGACTGAGACGCATTGTTCACCTCCCTGACATCGCCTGGACGGTGGTTTTCCGGACGCCGGAATCAGCGCGTCCCTCTACCCTTGCTCGATGTTGCACGAATTGGTCGAGAATTCTGTGCAAGAGAACCGTGCAAAAACCGTGCAAGTATTTGATATTCAATGAATTAACAACAATTGCTGTCGTGGGCGTTTTGTCTTTTCAGATGTTGCACGAATTGTGCTATTCCCAGTCCATCAACGGGGATTCCCGCTTTCGCGGGAATGACAAGACGGGGGGTCAGACAGCGTCTCGGGAGTCGGGCACAAGCCCTCGTCACGACGCTGTCATTTCTAAGAGAGCAGGGAGTCGGGAGGCGCAATCGGGTGTTTTTTTAGGACGTTGGCCTTGACTGCCCCCCTGCGTATGTCTAAAATGGTCGTTCGGATCGTGGAAGGAACGTGATATGGAGGACTGTCGGTGATTTTGTGCACGCCATGAGCTGTTGTGAGGAGTGGCCTGTGGGGGGGAAATAGCACATCGGCGGAGAAAAGAGGCCAAGTCGAGTCGTGTGGTGTTCGATAAAGACGCTATGACGACGGGCAGGAGGTTCATCCATGTGCAAGAGACTGGTCTTCATCGTAATCGCCGGGCTGGTGCTCGGTATGACGGGAGCGGCAAACGGACGAACGCTCCCCAGCCGTTGTACTGGCGGATCGAGGACGCCTCCAAGAAGACCGCGAGCATCGTCCATCCCGATCCGACGATCCTGAACACGACGACATGGACCGAGTGGAAAATCCCTCTGGTCGAGATTAGTGGTGTGAATCTGAACCGAATCAAGACGATATATATTGGAGTAGGTGACCGCGTTAATCCGCAGCCGGACGGGAGGGGTCGGGCGTACATCGACAACATCGGCCTGACCCGGACGACGACGGAACGACAGGGTGTGAAGCCACCCGGCGGCAACGTCGGCGTCTGTGTTGGCACATGCCGGTTTATGTGACGCAGATGCGTTGCGGCCCAGGTGAACCGGGACAACGGCAATTCGCCGGAGAGGGTCGTTGTTCCAGTCCGGGCCGACAGCCGATCTTGTCGGGCGGGTGTGGACGATACGCTGGCACAGACGCGTACGACGGCAATGCAGTGTTTTTTTAAGGAGAAGCAGCATGAGTAAGAAATTATTTTTGCCGGTCCTTCTTCTGACGGCGATGGCGGCGACAGAAGTCGGGGCGGAGGACACCCCGTGGATCCGCGCCGCGTACTGGGACAGCCGGTATCCTGCGGAATGGGCGGGTACGGGCGAGGCGACGCGGGATGCCCTGCAAGCGGCCGGCTATGAGATCCTCGATGCCGACCAACTGAAGACGTGGATGACCGCGCGGATCAGCGACAAGAAGCTGAGCGTGGTGGTGTTCATCAAGGATATCGCTCCGGATACAGTGTTGGAAACCGAGACCTCCGGCTGCACGCTTCGCAAGTATCTCAACGCGGGCGGCAAGATCGTGTTCTATGCCGATATCCCCTTCTACAACCAAGGACACGTGGACAACACCAAGACGACCTGGGACACGGCGGGGTCAACCGCAGTTCTGGGATTCAATGCCGCCAGCGGGACCTGGGACGTCGGCGCCGCCGTGACCTTCACCGAAGCAGGCGTCCGCTGGGGTCTGACGAAGACGTGGAACTCGGCCCGTCCGATGTCCACGGCCGGCATGACCGGCGTGACGGTCCTGGCCACCGACGCCAACGGGAACGCACCCGCGTGGGTGAAGCACTTCGTGACGAATGACACGTTCCGCGGCTTCGTCCGTTTCTACGACGTGAGCGGCCAGCCCGATGTGGGCGACATCATGCGCGTGGCGGAGTACATCGAGCTCAAGGCGTGGAATCCGTCGCCGGCCGACGGCGCCATAGGCGTGACGATGGGTCTGCTGACGTGGTCCGCCGGTGGACTTGCCGTATACCACAACGTCTACCTGGGCACGACGCCGGAATTGACCGAGGCCAACCTATGGGCCAATCAGCAGACCGCTCTGTTGACTTATTACCCCATGTTGCAGGCGGGCGTCACCTACTACTGGCGGGTCGATGAGGTCGAATCCGACGGCACCATCCGGACGGGAGATGTCTGGCAGTTCACAGCCGCCCCGATGACCGCGTTCGCACCCAGCCCGCGAGACGGGGACAAATGGCTCGACACGGACAGCGACCTGAGCTGGACGGCAGGTTCTCAGGCGTACAAGCACGCGGTATACCTCAGCGCCGATGAAACGGCGGTCGCCGAACGCAGCGAAACGGCACTCGTGTCCGCCGCTCAGGCGCTGACCACGTATGACCCCGGCATCCTGGCGGACCTGACGACGTACTATTGGGCGGTGGATGAGACGACCGCAGCCGGCGTCGTCAGCCTCGGAGACGTGTGGCAATTCACCACGACCGGTCCCGACGTCGGCGGCGTCAAGGGCGAGTACTTCAGCAACATGACCCTGGACGGAGAACCCGCTCTGACCCGCACGGACGACGCGATCGACTTCAGTTGGGGCGAGGGCACGCCGGTCGATCCGATCCCCATCGATCTGTTCTCGGTCCGCTGGACCGCGGAGCTCGAGATTTCCGTGGCCGACACGTACACGTTCACCACAACGACCGATGACGGCGCTCGCCTGTATCTCGATGGCGAGATGATCATCAACAAATGGGTGGATCAGAGCACCGCCTCGTGGTCGAGCCAGCCCCTGTACCTCGAGCCGGGCATCTACCTGCTCGTCATGGAATACTATGAGAACGGCGGCGGCGCCGTGGCCACGCTGTCCTGGGAAACGCCGAAGATCGAGCGAGTGATCATCCCCGGCGGGCCGCTCCAACCGCCGCTCCACGCCCGAGCGGTCTATCCGGCCAAGGGCCAGGACGACGCCGCTCAGGACATGACGCTCGAGTGGATTGCAGGCGACAAGGCTACATACCATCAGATCTACTTGGGCGACGACCCCAACGAGGTGGCTGCCGCCACGACCGAGACCGCGGGCATCTACTGCGGCCAACAGGCGGCGGACGAAACCACCTACTACGTGGGCGAGCTGGAGTGGAACAAGACCTACTACTGGCGCGTGGACGAGGTCGATCCCACCGACGCGGACAGTCCCTGGATCGGCGCCGTCTGGTCCTTCACCACGGCGGACTTCATGCCCGTCGAGGACGTCGAACGCTACAATGACGTCGACAACCTGATCTATGAGACCTGGATCGACGGCCTGACGGACAAGCTGAGCGGCTCGGTCGTCGGCAACATGGAACCCCCGTTCTGCGAGCTGGAGTACGTGTACCAGGGCAAACAGGCGATGCCGATCGACTACAACAACGTCAACGAGCCGTATTACAGCCAGATCGTGCGGGAGTTCGATTCCGCATGGAACTGGACGACCAACGGCGTCGAGAATCTGAGCCTTTGGTTCCGCGGCTGGCCTGCAAGGTTCACCGAGACTGCGCCCGGACAGTACACCATCAGCTCCAATACGGCGGACATCTGGGGTGCGGAGGACAACTTCCGCTTCGTCTACAAGAAGCTCAACGGCAACGGGTCGATTTCCGCCAAGGTCATCGGCGTGACCGGCGGCTCCGACACCTGGGCGAAGGCCGGCGTGATGATCCGCGAGAGCCTGAACGCGGATTCCGCTTATGCGCTGATGCACCCGACCCCGGACGGCAGACGGGCCTTCCAGAACCGTCCATACACCGCTGCCGGCGCCGTCTCGGCGCACAGCGAGACTAACGCCATCACCTTCCCGATCTGGGTGAAGGTCGAGCGGTCGGGCAATACACTGACCGGTTACTACTCGCAGGACGGCGTCACCTGGACCCAGCAGCCCGATACGGAGAACACCGGCGATGACGCCTCGCCCAATCCGCAGACCATCAGCATGGCCAGCAGCATCTACATCGGCCTGGCGGTGGCCAGCAACAACAGCGCCGGCGGCTTCTGCTTTGCGGAGTTCTCCGACGTGCTCACCACCGGCGGCGCCACCGGCGACTGGACGGTTGCCAATGTCGGGGACAATCCGGGCAACGATCCGGCTCCGCTGTACGTCGCGCTCGAGGACAGCACCGGCAAGTTCGCCATGAAGACGAACGACGACCCGGGAGCGGTCAACGCGACGGAGTATACCCCGTGGGTGATCCCGCTGACGGACTTCACCGGTGTCAGCCGGACGAAGATCAAGAAGATCTACATTGGGGTAGGCGATCCGAAGAACCCCGCGAAGGATGGAATCGGTCGCATCTACATCGATGACATCCGTGTCACGAAGCCGTAAGGATCTTCGAATTGACGATTGACACTCTGCTGTGAACCCGAGGCCCGCGTGCATTTGGCGCGGGCCTCGGCGTTTTGTGCCCCAGACGCTCATCCCATGTTCGTAGTGACGCCGTAAGGCGTTATCTTCTCCTCGTGCGAGTGAAGATATGCCCTCACGGGCACACCACGAACAAAGGCCGAATTCGCAGTCCCGCTAATCGCGACGTACATCGGACATCGGCCCGATCTCGACGGCCTGGAGGATCGCGCCGTGCTCGTCGCAGCCGACCAGGCGGATCTCGATGATTCCGTGTTCGGGCTCGATGTCGGTGAACGTGCGGTCGAAGGCCCGGAACAGGCCCCCCGCCGCTTTCGCGACGTTCAGCTTGTTGACGACCTTCCCACCGTTGAGGAGCACGTCCAGGGTGTGGGTGATTCGCCCGCCGTCTTTGGTCCTCTCCAGGAACGTGTGCACCGGCGTCTCCGCGAACTTGAGCGTGACATAGTACCTGCCCGGCCCGACGGTCAGGTTCACCCACAGGTCCTTGCCGTGGACGCCGTAACGGTAGAGTTCCTCGTCGTCCGTGTTCGCGATGTGCATGCTCCGGCGCTGCGTCCACCAGGACTGCTCGACGGTATCGGTGCCATAGCCCGTGCGGATCACCCACTCGGTCGCAGGCTTCCACGCATGACCTCTGTTGTCGATGTAGTCGTTCCGCTCGGCGTATCCGAAGATCATTCGCTGCGCGCCGGTCGGGCCGCCGCCGGAGCCAAAGTCGGCATCGGCGGTCGCAGCGGAGTACTGAATGGCATCGACGTAGATGCTCCGACCCTGCGAAAGGGGATTGCCCTGCCCTCGGGCAACGATCTGGATCTCATGCCTCCCATCGGGCAAACCGTTTCGGAAGTAGAGCAGTTGCCCGTGACGCGTCTGCGGATTCCAGCAATCGACGAGCGTGAGCTGCTTGTGCCCGTCGAGGTAGACATCGGCGAGCCCGCCGCTGGGATCCACGCTGCCGAGAAGGCGGACCTGATTGCCGACGAAGGCGAACGTCGTCGAGGCGTCCTTCTCTGATGTGATGTGCATCGCATTGCCGATCGCCTCCGCCTGGTTCGCAGCCTTCCAGGCACCTGCATAGACCAGGCGGTCGTCGTCGATCTGCTGCTGCGGATCGTCCTTCCCGGAGACGACGACGGCAGTTGCCCCATCGTGTCGGATCTCGACGAGGAAGTCGCCCTGCGGGAGCTTGTGCACCGCAAAGCCATTCGACTTGAGGTCCGGCCGCTCTGCGAGGGCTTTGCCGTCGGCGACAACCGAGATCGGTTCGAACGCCAGTCGCAGCACGTCGCAGGTCTTGGGCGGCGCGTCGAACGTCGAGTAGGAGATTCTGTTCTTTTCGTAGACGACGTGATTCACCACCGACGAGCTGCGGACGATGTGGTTCTCCCGCCTGGGACCGAAGAGTCCGGGCGCCCATTTCATCGCTTCGAGCGTCTGGCACAGGGGCCACGGATGCGCCAGGTTCGACCATTCACCGGTCGCGACGGCCCGGCCGGTCAGGCCGTCCCAGACGACGCCGTTCTCGTGGCTGTCATACGTCGCCATAATCATCATCCGCCGGCCGATCTCGTACAGGAGGTCGTCGTCGGCCAGCGCCGCATAGCGCAGCAGCGTCGGCCCCGCCGTGTACTGGTTGTACGAAAGCGAGGTCCCGCAGCACGTGCAGGATTCCGGCCAGGCCCACGCGCCGCTGTACACGTCGCCCATCGAGCCCGGGTCGGCGCCGTTGCGATTCATGATGAGCGTGAGCATGTTCCGGACATCCGTCTTCCAGTTGCCGAACGCGTCGGGATGGGCCAGGATGTAGTCGCCGCACATCGAGACGATGCCGCACTGGACGGGGTTGTCCCAATCCCAATACTGGCGTCCCCAGGTGTCGTTCTCGATCCAGCGGGGGAGCATGCAGTCCCGCACGTATCGGATGCCCGCGTCACGGGCCCGGACGATGGCCCGGTCGCTGCCCGTGTAGCCTAGTGCGATGACCGCGTCGAGGAACTCGCAGATAATCGCGGTCGTGCCGGTGAGCTGATCCGACCAATCGACGACCTCGGGATGCGTGTAACGGTTCCACGGGGGCAGCGTCGGATCGAGGTTGCACTTCTGGGCCAGGACATCGGCCCAGTGCTTCGCGGCTTCGAGGTATCGCGGATTGGAGGTGAGCTTGTAGGCCCGCACAGTCTCCCGACCGACGATGGCACACAGGTCGAGCTGGTTCCTCGCGCTCGCATCACACGGGCCGTAGGCTTTGCCCTGGGTCGGCGTGCTAATCGGAAAGAGCGGCCAGTCGTGGTCCGGCGGGGTCTGGGCGTAGTCGAGGATGTAGTCGATGGTCAGCGGGATGTAAACGAAGGCGATCGGATCGCCGCTGTATTGGTAGTACGAGGTCAATCCTTGGACGATGCTCCACGCCCGCTGGCTGAGGTCGCCGCACATCCAGTCGTTCGTCGGCGGGATGAGGATGGTCCCATCATCCCGGATGCTCCAATGCGAGTTGTAGACGAAGTCGGGGGCCGCCAGGACCGCCTTGTCCGTGCCCACCCACGGATAGCGTTTGAGCACCTCGACTGCGATCCGCAGTCGCGTGTCGAGCGGACCGTTTAGCCTCTCGCTCCACGGCGCGATCACGCCATGCTCGTCTTCGACCGCTTTGTGGGCGTAGTAGCGTTCGAGTGCCGTCGCACCGAAGACGCTCTCGTCCCAGGGCGCCGTGACGAGCAACACCCACGCAACGGCAACGATCCTCAGTCGATCACAGAGCGGCTCCTGTACCATGTGCAGTCTCCCATGGCCGCTGCGGGCACAACTGCAACACGCTTCGATCAGCGTCGGGCGTCGAGACCTTTCCAACTGTGCTTCCAGTGGTCCTTGCCTGGGCTCTCGACGAATGCCGTGTCGCCCTCGCGCCAGTACTTCAGCGGCAGATTGTTTTCGTCCCTCAGGTACCGCTGGGACATGAAACCCTTCTCGACCAGAACCTCCAGTGATTCGGGCAGAGCATCGAACGCCAAGCGGTATGCGTAGAGGGCTCGTCCGATGCCCAGGCGGACAAAATGAGCCTCGTGGTGCGTCTTTTCGACACGACCCGCCTCCGGCGGCAGCTTCAGCAGGCGCAGGACCTCCACGCCCAGCGACCCGACCTGGCCTGCGCCACCGTCTGCGCGGAACGAGATCGTGTGGCTGCCCTCGCTCAACACGTGGGTCCCGAGGACGAGGTCCATCTCGCCTTCCTCCGAGGCGCGGAAGTTGGCGGTGACGACCTTCTTGCCATCCAGCTCGATATCGTACGCGCCATTGGCCGGACCGCTGGCGGCGGTCAGACGCACCGCAAAGCGGCCGTCCTGTGACAACTCGAACGGCACCGTGAGCGCCGCATCGGGCTCGTCATTCGGCCACAACAGCACCGGCCGAGCGCCGAAGAAGCCCTGCGTCTGGACCTGGACCTTGGCCTTGCCCGAGGTCTGCGCCCGCCGGAACACCTTCACGAAATGCTGCTGCTCCCAGGGAACGCGCCGTTCGTGCCAGCCGGGCAGTGGGCCGAACGTGGTCTTGGGCTGGCCGGTCTGGTACCAGTAGGCAACACTGCTGAAGAAGTCGGGTCGCTCGAAGAAGAACCCGTCCTCCGACTCGTCGCAGTTGCCCCGATGCTCGATGGCGACCTTGAGCGACTTGCTGAAACAGACCGGGTCCAGCAGGTGCCAGCGGTAGCAGACGCCGCTGTCGCCGGGGACATAGTCCTGCCAGCGGGGTTGCCCGAACCAGGGGCCCGTCCGGACGCGGAAGCCCCAGGCGTCGTTGAAGTAGTCCTCGCTGCCGGTCCCCTGGAGGCTGGGGACCTTCTCGCCGTCGATGTAAAAGAAATCGTCGCCCTCGCCGAACCAGCCGTTCTGGCCCAGGGTCACGGACATCACGGTCCCGACGTACCAGCCGCTGCCGGTCAGGTCGGCCAGCAGGTAGTCGTCGCCCGCGACAGCAGGATACTCCTGCCGATAGCGGGCGTAGAAGTACGGCGTCCCCGACGGCAGGTCGTCCAACTGCATCCAGTCCACCTGCCAGTACAGGCCGGTCGAGCGGTCGGGATTGTCGTTCGTCACCACGATTCTCGCGCTCTTACGGAACGGCATCCGCCAATAGCACGTGAGCGACCCGGTGGGCGAGACCTGGACCGGGACGCTCTCGACCGACGCGGGCCTACCGTGCCCGACTGCGACGAAGTCGCCGAGCGGGACTTCGACGCCGGGCTCTTTTGCGTCGTCATAGTAGATCCGCAGCACCAGTGCATTCAACTCCCCCACCCACCCGGCGTGGCTGGTGAACCACATGTGCGTGACCACGCCCGGCCCTTCCAGGATCGGCATGTTGACCGACTCGCCCGGCATCAGCCAGGTCATGTCCAGGTTCTCGGTGTGCCAGGGCTGCTGGTTGCTCGACACCCGGCGATTCCGCCCCTGCGGCCAGGCGCCCAGCGGCCCAAGCACGTCGGCCACCGTCGTCTGATGGTCCGGCTCGTCATCGATCCACACCGCGTCATTCATGTAGGCGCGGGCGTATTCGTAGGTCATCCAGCCGTCCCGGCCGTTGTTGTTGGAGTTGCGGAAGAGAAACATCCCGCCGCCCGGCTGTTGCGGATCGTCCCGATACCCCACGAGCAGGACGCTGTGGCCGTCGAACACCCCTTCCGGCGGGGCCATACCCAGGACATCGTCCGTCCACTGCACCTTCTTGGGCCAGCGGAGGCCGCCGCAGACGGGCCATTGCCGGTTGAGGACTCGCTTGATCGCGACGACTTCGCTGTCGGTCAGTCCCGTGTTCGGGTCCCACAGCTTGATCCAGTGCAGGCGCAGACCCGCGTCGTGCAGTTGTCTGGCGTGTTCCTTCGCCTGGTCACTGGGCGTCCTCGACGCGTCGAACTGGTCCTGATAGGGCATATCCTCCTCCGGGCAGGCGCCGTAGGCGCTGAACCCCCGCCAGAGATCGGAGAAGAAGCTGCCGTCGTCGGCATCGTGGGCCGCCTGGTTCGACGCCCAGTTGAGGAACTCGACGCTCAGTCTCGGCGTATGACCCCTCCGGCTCGCCATCGCGTACTCGATCGCGCCGGTCACCGTGAAGACCGAGCAGGTGTTGCGTTTCCCCTGGACGCGACGCGCCAGCCCCCATTTCTCAAAGGCCGGACGAAGGTCGATGCTGTCCGCCATGGGACCGCCCTGCGTCGCGCCGAGGGACCGCCCCGAGACGAACGAGCCGGCCAGCAGCAGCAAACTGCAGAGCACACGATGAGATGTCAGACGAAAACAGGCTGTCAGCATATAAGGATTCCTCACTATCCCTGGCCCTGAAGGAACGATCCACATCCCGAGACTCTCGGGCAACAGCCAGCCATTGTGCCTTGGCACACCCGGCATTGCAACCGATTCCTTTCGGAGCGGGCACACTGGGTGTGCCTACGTTCTCTGGCAGGCTCATGAGATCGTGGCTTGGCAGCACCCTCGCAATGCGCCTCCCACCCTCGGATTGTCATTCCCGCGAAAACGGGAATCCACGTCACGGGGTGTCTGCCATCCCATGATTCCTGGATTCCTACGTGCGCAGGAATGACAGAGTCCGGACAACGCCTTGCCGCAGACAGAGATGCCGCCTGTCAGGTCGATCCGTCTCACCCGATGCCCTGGATGGGTAGTTGCCAGAGAAGCCTGGATGCGTTAGAATGCCTGCGGCTCGCGACCTTGCGATGTCACGAC
Source organism: Sedimentisphaerales bacterium (assembly GCA_034678485.1). Taxonomy (GTDB): domain Bacteria; phylum Planctomycetota; class Phycisphaerae; order Sedimentisphaerales; family Anaerobacaceae; genus PLanc-01. The sequence goes on from JAXDBU010000138.1 coordinate 10,347, forward strand.
GTCCACGAAAGATCGATTTGCGCTGAAGGGAGTAGATATGAGAAACAGCCTGCCGTCCGGTCCGACCCGTGTCTCGGTTGTCGCGATGCTGATGCTGTTTGCAGCCGCAGTAGAGCTTTTCGGCGAGGAGGAATCAGCCCCTGGAGTCCAGGAGGTATACCGCCTGGATCGACTCGCGGTGCTACGGGACTCGACGAAGGTCGCTTCCGTATCCAGCTACGACCGCACCGGCGGGAACAACGACGGCTTCGGCGGCCAGTATTCGTTCGTCCGCAAGGAGCCCGGCGGGCTCGTCTTGGCGGATCTGGAAGGCCCAGGAGTCCTCTACCGGTTCCACACCCCCACGCCCACCAATGACACGTTGGAGTTCTACTTCGATGGCGAGCAGGAACCGCGGATTCGCGTGAAGTACCGCGATCTGTTTCTGGGCCAGCACCCGGGATTCCCGCGACCCCTCGTCGGGTTCGGCGCCGGCGGGTTCTACAGTTATGTCCCGCTGCCCTACGAGAAATCCTGCAAGGTCTTTCTGAGAGCCGAGCGGACGCAGTTCTACCAAATCAACTATGCGACATATCCGCAGGGGACGAAGATCGAGAGCTTCACCGCCGAGCCGACCGCAGAGCAGCGAAGACACGTCGAGAAGGCGGTGGAACTGTTCAGCTCGACCGGCAGGGACATCAGCAGGTTCGTCGCTCCCGAGGGCGGCAGGATCGAAACGGTCGCCTGCAAGGTGACCCTGGAGCCGGGCAAGGCCGCGACCCTCTTCGACACGGACCGGCCGGGCAGGATCGTCGGTATCCGCCTGTCGCCTGCGGAGGCCCTGGCCGGGAAGAAGCGGGACGTCGTCCTGCGGGCATATTGGGATGGTGGCGCCGCGCCGGCGATTGCAGTCCCGGCGGGTGACTTCTTCGGCTACGCATGGGGCGAACCCGCGACGAAGTCGCTCCTCGTCGGCACGTCGGAGGGCGTAGACTACTGCTATTTCCCGATGCCCTTCGACGCATCGGGGAAGATCGAACTGTACGCGGAACCCGGACTGGACAGGAATGTCTCCGTGCAGGCGGAAGTGCTGTTCGTTCCCGTCCCCCGACAGAAAGACGAAGGCAGGTTCTACGCCCTGTGGCGACGAGAGAACCCGACGACCAAAGGCAAGCCCTTCACCTTCATCGAGACCCAGGGACGCGGACATCTCGTCGGACTCATCCAGCAGTCGCAGGGGTTCGAGTCGGGCAACACGTACTTCTTCGAAGGAGACGACCAGACGACCCTCGACGGCGAACTCACCGTCCACGGCACCGGCACCGAGGATTTCTACAACGGCGGCTGGTACGACGTGGCGGGCCGGTGGGAGACGAGACGGTCCTTCCCGCTGAGCGGGTGCCTGGCGTACAAGAAACACCTGGGCAGAACGGGCGCATACCGTCTCTTCCTGGGCGACGCCTACGCCTACCGCAAAAGCCTGCTCCAGACCATCGAGCACGCACCTACAGGGAACGATCTTCTGAACGACTATTGCGGCGTGACGTTCCTGTACTCCCAAGACCCGCCGACCTGCGATTCGTCTCTGCCCGAGGCCAGCCATCGCTGGGTGGTCGATCTCAAGCGGATCGTGTTCGCGGCGTGGTGGAATATCCCGATCCACGCGTTTTCCTACCAGAACGCGACGTTGGTCAAAGGCGGCGAGAAGATCGGCGACCAGAATGTCCAGTTCCTCTCGTTGCAGACGAAAGGCGGCGACGTGTTCGGACGCCACTTCGTCAGCTTCGCCTGCGAGATTCCGGCGGCGGGAGTCTACAAGATCAGCGTGGATTCAATCAATGGGCCCGTCCAGGGACGAGTGCAGTTGTCCATGGACGAGGCGCCCGTCGGGCCGATGGTCGATTTCTACGCCGAGGCCAGACAGCGCGTCGCAGGCGTGGAGATGGGTACGCTCGAGCTGGCCGAGGGCGTCAACAACCTGCTGTTCAAGATCATGGGCAAGAACGAAAAGTCCCAGGGACAGGCATTCGACGTGATCAACATCATCTGTGAGAAAGTGGACTGAGGAGTAGTATGAATCGGCGCGAGTTCATTTCGATAGGCGGAGCGACCTTGTGGGGCGCGGCAATCGGCGCGGGAAGCATCTTCGGCGGACAGACCGACTCGGGAATTCACTGGCGACGACACAGGAACTCCGGCTTGTTCGAGGGAGTCACTCTCGACGGCCGCCCCCTGCTCGTTCCCGAAGAACGCATCGGCCTGCTCGACGGCTTTTGCCAGACAATCGAGGACGGCAAGCCGGGTCGGGAGATCCTGCTGGGTTGCGAACGGCCCCAGGCGGATCATGGCCCGGTCAGGATTTCGCTGAACCACCAACTGCGGTCCTCCTCCAGCGGCGTGCTGGAGGACCTTCTGGAAGCGACCTTGACGGTGCGGTGCCGCGCCGACCGGCAGTGTGAGGTCTTCTGCGGCTTCCTGACAGGGGTGCGTCCCTGCGCAAACGCGGTCGATCAGCAGGTGTATGTGCCGGTCTCCGCCGCAGGATTGCGAGATCCCGAGGATGACAAGAGACAACGACAGAAGGACTGCCGGCGGACCGTCGGTCCCGGCGGTTTCCTGGCTCATTACCTCGAACCGCAGGCCAGCGACCCTCGCCAATCAACGACCCGTGCGGCGCTGCTGGCGCCGGTCGTGGACATCTTCGCGGACAGCGGGCCGTGCCACATCGCATTGCTCGGGTCATCGGTGGAGCCGGTTCTCTTTCAGGCCCTGCAAGGCCCCTCGTCCAGCGCATGGCGAATGGGTCGGCGCGTTCGCCTCAACCCAGGCCAGACGCAAGTCATCAAGGCGCGTCTTCTGCTGCACCACGGCGACGCATCGCAGGCTTGGAAGGCATTCCACCAGTTCGGCCACCGGGAGGATTTCCCGGCGGTCGCATGGCCTCACGACGTACGCGTCCATTATTTCGATTTTCTCTCCTCGGTCGAAGCAGACGGTCCCCGCGGCGGCGGCTACGATCTCGATCTGAGACACTTTGGCGAATTCCACGTAGGCATGGCCACCCAGCACGGTTACTACCTCTCCTACGGCGACTTCATTCACCCCGACCGCAGGGAGTGGAGGGCGATGCCGAACGATTCCGCCGGGCCGGTCGCCATGAGCATCGAGAAGATCAAGGCCCGCGTCGATGCCACACGCCGGGCGGGCGTCCATCCCGCGATCTACATGCACTACACGATTCTGGACGAAGGATCGCCCTTGTTCGAGAAGATGAAGGACTCGATTCTGGTGAACGCGGAGGGCAATCCAACCGTCTTCGGCTGGGAAGGACCCGACGTCATCAAGAAGACCTGGAGGATGTCCCCTGCCTCGCCGCAATGGCGAGATCACCTGGTCCAGCAGGCACAGTGGATCATGGAGTTGTTCAATCCCGACGCCATCGTCCTCGACGAGACATTCACCGCCTGGGGTTGGGACCATCACAAGGAGCATGGCGGCCCCGTCTCGCCGGGCGGCATCGACCTGATGCGCAGACTCCGCGCCGTGGTGCGGTCCTTCGGTCCCGACAAAGCCCTTTTCGCCAGCGACTGCTCGATGGCCAATTTTTGCCTCTGGGGCGACGGCGAGGGCGGCGACCACTGCTACGACCGCCTGCTCGGCAACGAACTCTATCGCAAGCCGCCGATCCGCTACATGGCGGCGCTGGGCCAGAAGGCCTGGCTGCCCTGTGCGTGGCTGTACAAATCCCTCTGGCCGGCACAGGTGGACCTCGCTCGCAAGGTGAGAGCCGCGGTCGGTGTAACCAACGGCTGGGGCGACAGTCTCGGACTAGCCCGCCTGCCCGAGGACGCCAGACAACAGATGCTCCGTGATATCGCAACGCTATGAAAACAAGAGCAGGTCTTCATATCCCATGTAGGAAGACCTGCTCAATCGCATCACGTAATTCAACTACAGTGCTTGCTCATGTGCCGGCGGGCACGATGAATATCTCGACCCGGCGGTTCTTGGGATTGCCCTTCTTGTCCGCCGCGTTGGGCTCGATCGCGCGGTACTCACCGAAGCCACGCGTGCTCAGACGAGACGAATCGATGCCGTTTTTCTCCATGACTTCCACGACCGAAATCGCCCGATGCGACGACAGGTGACGGTTCGTCGGATGCTTGGCCAGCGTATCCCGTTTCTGGATCGGCATGTCATCCGTGTGTCCCGCCACGATGACATGGAACTGCTTGGCCTGCTCGGAATTCAGAATGCCGGCCAGCTTCCGCACGGCCTCGGCCGCTTGGCTTGTCACGACGTCGCTGCCCTTCTCGAAGAGCAGATCGCTCTTGAATTTGACCAAGCCCCGACTGGCGTCGTACTCCACCATGTCGCTGTCCCTGGCGAAGTCCTCCAGCGCACTGTTCAGCTCCACCGGCAGCACGGAGACCCCCATCAGGCGATCCTGCATGGATTTGATCAACGCTTCCTTCTTGGCGATGTCCTCTTCGAGCGCCGCGATCTTCTGACGAAGCGTATCCACCTCGATCCCGCCCGTGGCGTTGGCCGCATCGAGCTGTTGTTTGAGCTGCTCCAACTGGGACTGGGCCGCCAGCAACTGGTTCTCCAGTTCCGTAATGCGGTCCTGCTGAATGCGGTTGCGGTTCTCCAGATCCTTCATCTGCGAGTTGCAGCCATTGACGAACGCCATCCCGACGGACATCCCCACAACCACCAGGACAGTCGACAGTTTCACGCTCCGCATTGCCCAATCCTTTCCAAGAATGAAAATCCGTTATCGAGTCCCATAAGAAATGAGCGGATCGCTCAGGACCTCATGCAACCGACGGCAAACACTCGGTCCGGCTGCGGGATGTTAATAGAACCGATTTGCGCACGCTCGTCAAGGGCAATTTAGGGAATCTCGCTGGCAATTGTGACACACTCTCCGCCTCCACCCCCGTGCATCTGACGCATCAGGCCAAGAGCGTGCGAGCGGAACAGGTGGGGGAGCCGACAGACGAAGGCCGGTGGACTCGCCGGCGCCGGTTGTGTCCAGGTGGTCCCGACCCGGTCGTGTCCTGCGCAGGGGCGAAGTTCCCATTCCAGCGCTGCCGGCAGAATGCGGAAAAACGTCAGGAGTCCAGGGACAACGTCCCCGGTCGTTGCGTCCGTTCTGAAAGAACACGCTGCTCTCATTCCTTTATCAGCAAGGGCTTCCGCCTTACCATGGTTCGTTACACATAGCTGTGTGTATACACAACTACTCTGGTTGTACGATTCTCGAGGAATCGGCCGTGTCGCCGAGTCGTTGGCCGGCGAGGACGAGCGGGCCCATACGGGTCGTTCACAGACAACGGAAGACCGTCAACTATACGAGAGATGCAGGGGAGGAATCATGTCCGGACCGAGCTGTCACAACTGCATCTACTCCGTGTGCGACGCGGAACTGTGGCTTCGATTGGTGTGGATGGGCAAGCCGATTGTGCCGCGATGCGCCAACCACCGCATCATGTCGCTCTGGCGCGATCGGCGGCCTTCTTGAAGCCTTGTGCGGCCCGGCGGATGATGGCCTCATCCATACAGTAGGTCAGGCGGAAGTAGCCGGGCAAGCCAAAGCCGCGGCCGGGGACCGCGAGGATTCGTTCGTCCAGGAGCAGTCGGCAGAACTCGATGTCATCCACCCGGCCGGGCGCCTTGGGGAAGAAGTAGAACGCGCCTTGGGGCAGCGTGAACTCGATGCCGGCGTCGCGGAGGATGCCTGCCATGACGTCCCGGCGCCTCTTGTAGATCCCCGCGTCCACCGTGATCCCCAGGGCCGCTTCCACCAAACGCTGACCGATCACCGGGGCGTTGACAAAGCCGAGAATCCGGTTGCACAGGATCAGGCCGGCCATCAGATCCTCGCTCTGCGGCATTGCGGGATTGACCGCAACGTAGCCGATGCGCTCGCCCGCGAGCGACAGGCTCTTGGAGAAGGAACCGACGACTACGCTGAATTCGTGCAGCGGCAGGACGGGCGGCACCTCCGCAGCATCATAGGTCAAGAACCGGTATGGCTCATCGGAGACCAGGAAGATGGGCCTGCCGAACCGTTTGCCGGCGCGTGCCAGGACCGCCGCCAGTCCTTTCAACTCGCTCTGGTCATAGACTGCGCCGGTCGGATTGTTCGGACTGTCGATGAGCACCACGCGAGTCTTGGCCGTGATGGCCGACTCGACGGCGTCCAAATCCAGCGAGAAGTCGGGCTGCCTGGAGGGAACCGCGACCAGTTTGCCCCCGTAATTGCCCGCGTAGAAACCATACTCCACGAAGTACGGGGACGGACAGAGGACTTCGTCACCGGGCTCCAGCACGGCACGGAACATGACGTTCAACCCACCCGCGGCCCCACACGTCACGATCACATGAGACGCGGCGAGCGGGACCTGCTGCTCCTTCGCCAGGTACGCCGCCAGCGACTGGCAAACGGAGGGCAGACCCGCGTTGGGCATGTAGCCCAACGAAAGGGGCCGCTCCACCGTATCGGCAAGCCGCCTCAGCGTCCTTGCGACCTCAGGCACAGGCGGCAAGTCCGGATTGCCCAGCGTGAAATCGCAGACCTGATCGGCCCCGTACTTCTGCTTGAGCTCGATTCCCGCCTCGAACATACGGCGAATCCAGGATGCGCTCTGAATGCTGTTGCTGATGTCCGTGCTGATTACCTGCATCGTGTGACCTTTCCTGATACATATCGCCGCGGCACGATGGGCTGAACCTCCACGGCGGTTCTATTGTACCCAAACCACGGGCGGGCCAGAAGAGATGATCCTCGGATTCTGGGAATAAGGGCTGCGTGGAATCGACCGGCCTGTCCACCGGTTGCAGGGACGCCTGGAGCGTGCGGAAAACGAGCTTTCGCCGGACAGAGAATCTGCGTATAATCCGGTTTTGCCCGCGAGCCCGTGTGACGGGTTGGACGGCGGTGTGCGACAGGTTGGGTGAGATCAAGACGATGGGTTATTTTCGTGACAACGTAGAACAGACAGCAGGGTATACGCCGGGGTTTCAGCCGAAGGCGACGGATGTCGTCAAGCTCAATACCAATGAGAACCCGTATCCGCCTTCGCCGAAGGTGATGAAGATTCTGGCTGAGGTCCGGCCGGAACAGCTCCGGCGCTATCCAGACCCGATGGCGACGGTCTTTCGCGAGGCAGCCGCGGAGATTCACGGCGTGCTGCCTGAAAACATCCTGTGCTGCAACGGCGGCGACGAACTGCTCGCGATGGCCATTCGGGCCTTCTGCGACGAGCGTCGGCCGCTGGCGTACCCTGTGCCCACGTACACGCTGTACCCGGTCCTGGCGAGGCTGCACCCCTGCGAGGCCATCGAGATCCCGTTCGATGCGGAGTTTAACCTGCCCGCCAAGCTGGCGACCGCCGGAGCGGCGGTGACCATCGTCTGCAATCCGAACGCCCCCACCGGCAGTCTTGTCCGCGCGGAGGAGCTGGCCTCCTTGGCCGCCGAGATCAAGGGCGTCCTGCTGATCGACGAGGCCTACGCGGATTTCGCCGACTGGAACTGCGTTAGGTTGGTCAAGGACTTCCCCAACATCCTCATCCTTCGGACGCTGAGCAAGGGATACTCGCTGGCGGGCCTGCGATTTGGGTACGCCATCGCCGACAAGGGGCTGATCGACGGGTTGCTCAAGGTCAAGGATTCGTACAACGTGGACGCCCTGTCGATCACGCTGGCGACTGCGGCGGTCAAGGACCAGGCGTATTTCCGCGAGAACGTCGAGAAGATCAAGGGCGACCGACGGGCTCTCACCGAGCAACTGCGAAGCCTGGGCCTGGCGGTTCGCGACAGCCATTCGAATTTCGTCTTCGCCCAGGTCAAGAACGGCTCGGCGGCGCCGATTCACGAGGAGCTGGCCCGCCGGAACATCTTCGTGCGGTACTGGAACCAGCCCGGGATTTCCGACAAGCTCAGAATCAGTGTCGGCACGCCGGAACAGAACGAAAAACTGATCGCCGCATTGCGGGAAATCCTCGCCAAGTAGGGAAATCGAATATGCAGACCAGAACCGGACAGATCCATCGGAAGACGAAAGAGACCGACATCCGCTGCGAGCTGAACCTCGACGGCGTCGGCAAGTACGACATCGACACCGGCGTCGGCTTCCTCGACCACATGCTCACCCACCTGAGCAAGCACGGGCGGATCGACCTGATCGTCAAAGCCAAAGGCGACCTGCACATCGACGCCCACCACACGACGGAAGACATGGGTCTGAGCTTGGGCGAGTGCCTGCTCTCGGCACTGGGCGACAAGAAGGGCATCGCGAGGTACGGGCACAGCTCCGTGCCGATGGAGGACGCGTTGGCGAACGTCTCGCTGGACCTCTCCGGCCGGCCGGTCTGCGTGTACAACGTCGAGTACCGCTCGGACAAGATCGGCGACTTCGACGTCGAACTGATCGAGGAATTCCTGCGGGCCTTCTCCAACAGCGGCAAGTTCAATCTGCACGTGAACGTCCCCTACGGCACGAACAGCCACCACATCGCGGAGGCGATTTTCAAGGCCCTCGGCCAGGCGGTGGCCGCCGCGGTCAAGGTCGTCGGGACGGACGTTCCCAGCACGAAGGGACAGTTGTGATCGAGGACTTCAAACCGCCGGAGTACAGGGTCGGCATCGGCACCGACATCCATCGGATCGTCGAGGGCCGCAAGCTCATGCTGGGCGGGGTCCACATCCCCTTCCCCGCGGGCCTGCTCGGACACAGCGACGGCGACGTCGCCCTGCACGCAATCGTCGACGCCCTGCTCGGAGCCGCCGGCATGGGCGACATCGGGACCCTGTTCCCCGACACGGACATGCAGTGGAAGGACGCGGACAGCAAGGGATTCCTCTACACGGTGCGAGAGCAGCTCGAAAAGAAGGGCTGGGAGGTCGTGAACGTGGACCTGACGATCCACACGGAAGAGCCCAAGCTCGGTCCGTTCAAGGGCCAGATCCGACGTTGCGTCGCCGGCCTGCTCGGGATGGATTTCGCCTGCGTCAGCGTGAAGGCCAAGACGAACGAAGGTCTCGGCGAGATCGGCGCCGGCGAAGCGATGGCCGCCACCGCCATCGCCATGCTCCGCAAGAAACCCCGCCGGACACTGTGAGAGCAAGAAAGGCTTTCCTTACCGGGTTGCCTACCGAGGAGAGTTTGTTTTGAGATTGCAGTCTGTAGCCTCGCAAACGTCGGGTGAACCCAAGATGCGCCAGCGCAGATACGGCGAAAGACACGAGAGCATACCACACGCGAAGAATCAGGTACAATGATCCTGACAATCCCTGTTCACTTCGCAAGGGACAAAGTGATATAGAGGTGGTCCACAAACTGCGTGAAGATAGTCGTGAGCGCTCCAGGGGCGAGTTGAAAACGGTTCTTCGCGAGGTCGGTGAGACCATCGTGTAGCGTACTCCACACGCACTTCTGCTCTCGAAAACGCTGTCGTGCCACGCCCTGATCGCCAACTAGCCGATCTGCCATCTGCTCCCATGTCACTTTCTGTTCGTTGGGATGGCAAGCTCGGGCCATGAGTTCACCTTTGTAACCCTCCAGAACGTTCCGCATGGCAATACCTGCACTTGGCTGAGTTCCGATGTCCACCCGTGCCATCCTGCATGCCGAGACAGCATCATCAAATTCGCGCCCCAGAGTATCCTTCAGGCCATAGAGAAGGTTGCGGACTTCATTCTCACGTCCCAATTCACTCTGAAGAGCCTCGTATCGCTTGCAGTGCCGATCTCCCCACATCTCCATCTGCAAGTCATGACTCGACCGCGCGTCGCTGGCGAAATGATATATTATCGTGGAAGAGGTCGAGGTAGTGGCGTCAGAAACATAGACTTGACGCAGCTCCACTCTTGGCAACTCAGGAAGTGCCTTGTGGATAGTATCCAAGTCTTGTTCAAGCAGAGGTGCGACACTTGCGGAGATAACATTCTCCACCTCATGCGGAGCGTCGGAAAGCGTCTGTTCATCCCAAATCGCGAGATCCAGTTGTTTCTGCACATTCGGCACGGCTGCCTGGATCGACTTTGCATCGTTCAGCCAGTCCTGCAGATACACTCGTTTCTGTTGAGCCAATTCCTTCGCATCGTCCATTAGAACTCCCTTTTCAATATGGGCTATTGTACTCAGTTTCGCGGCGACTGCAACGAATCACTTGGGGATGCAGCATACGACACGAGTAACTCCGGGGAGACATTGCTGGCACGGGTTCCGTCAGGAGGCCCAGGAGAGGGCGGGTTTCTTGCCGGTCCGGGCGCATTCGCGGAGATAGAGGTTGATCAGATTCTGGTAGGGAATGCCCGGCCTATGCCGTTTGGAGTTCCGCCTTCAGGCGGTCGGGATCTTCGGATTTCCGCGTTCACACGCTGAGGTCCGCGGCGCTAACAGGCGGGACACCAACCGGTTTAAGGCGGAACGATGAACAAGACCGCCTAAAGGCGGAACTCCGAACAGTGAACGCTCAGCCTTGCCACAATCCGATAGGTCAGGTACACTCCTGCCATGTCCCCGCCCGACTATCGCTGGCGTCAGCTTACGCCTGCGCAGCGGGCCGAGTTGCTCGCGTGGCGCAAGGCACGCGGGTATCCGTGGCATTCGCCGCCCCACCGTGCCGACGCTAATCATCAGCGATTCCATGTCACCGCAGCCTGCTTCGAACATCAGTCCCACATCGGCTACAGTCCGGCGCGGCTGGACGCCTTCACGCAGGATCTGCTGGCTCTATTCGCGACCTGTGGTAGCCAAACACTGGCGTGGTGCGTGCTGCCGAACCACTACCACACGTTGGTCGAGACTGCGAACGTTCTCGCGCTGTTACGCGAGTTGGGCCGATTCCATGGGCGCACCTCATACCTCTGGAACGCCGAGGAGAACGAACGCGGACGCAAGGTGTTCTTCCGTGCCACGGAGCGTGCGATGCGGTCCGAGCGGCACCTCTGGGCGACGATGAACCATGTGCATCACAACCCGGTCCATCACGGCTACGTGGAGCGATGGACGGATTGGCCGTGGAGCAGCGCGACGGAGTTCCTGGCTCAGACCGATCCGGACGAAGCAAAACGCATCTGGCGCGAGTACCCGCTCGACGATTACGGCCAGGGCTGGGACGATCCGGCCCTGTGAAAGAGTGTTCAGGGCTCCTCTGCTTGGAGTTCCGCCTTCAGGCGGCTCTTCCTGCTCCGTCAGAGAACCGGGCACCAGACCGGCTGAAGCCGGGACTCCGGACAAGACCGCCTGAAGGCGGAACTCCGAACGGTGTTTCCCAGTGGGTCACGAGGCCCAGGAGAGGGCGGGTTTCTTGCCGGTTTGGGCGCATTCGCGGAGGTAGAGGTTGATCAGGTTCTGGTACGGGATGCCGGTTTCTTCGGCCAAGGCCTTGAAGTACTCGATCACGTCTACCCCCAAACGCAAGGTGACTTGCTTCTTAAGACGCTTAGCGTAGGGGTTCTTCCGGCCTGCCATGTTGGCGAAGTCATATTCTCTTCTCATGGTGTTTTCCGCACATATCTCGTGGACTCGTTTTTCGTTGGCTTTCTCGCGGAGATGATCCGGATCTGCGCTTCATCCTCACGCACGGCATAGTGCACGACGAGCAAACGCAGGCGGGAACTGATTCCCAACATCAGAAAGCGGTCTTCGTCCGCCGAATGGTCAGGATCAAAGAATTCCGTGGCGTTCTCGTCGAAGAAAACCGTCATTGCTTCCTCGAATGAGACGCCATGCTTCCTGACGTTCTGCGCCGCCTTGCGCTCATCCCACGAGAAGCGGATACGTTTCATAATTATAGTGTATTGCTTTCAGCATTATACGTCAACAGGATTCTCCAGGTTCTGGAGGCGAGGTAACAGGCGAAGTCGTTTCTTCGCGGCTCGCGCGAGCGTTGACTGGGTACAATTCCAGCGGTAGAATGCATCCATCGGTGGTGATCGGTGATGGTGGCTGACAGGATATCGAGAAGGAACCTATGGCTTTGCATCTCTATAACAGTCTGACGCGACGTACGGAGGAATTCAGGCCGCTGGAAGAGGGCCGGGTGGGGATTTATGTCTGCGGACCGACCGTCTACGGACATGCCCACCTCGGGCACGCCAAGAGCTACGTCAGCTTCGACATCCTCGTGCGATACCTCCGATACCTCGGCTACAACGTCACCTACGTGCAGAACATCACCGACGTGGGCCACCTGACCGACGACGCGGACGCAGGCGAGGACAAGATCGCCAAGGCCGCCCGCAAGGAGCGGAAGCACCCGATGGCGCTGGCGGAGTACTACACCCGCAGCTACTTCGAGGACATGGACCGGCTCAACTGCGTGCGACCCGACATCAGTCCGCGGGCCAGCGGCCACATCGTCGAGCAGATCGAGCTGGTCAAGACCCTCCTGGAGAAGGGCTTCGCGTACGAGGTGAACGGGTCGGTGTACTTCGACGTCTCGAAGTTCTCCGGCTACGGCAAGCTCTCCGGCCGGAACATCGAGGAGATGATCGCGGGCGCTCGCGTCGAGGTCTCCGCGGAGAAAAAGAACCCCGCGGATTTCGCACTTTGGAAGAAGGCGGAGCCCAACCACATCATGCAGTGGCCCAGTCCCTGGGGCATGGGCTATCCCGGCTGGCACCTCGAATGCTCCGTCATGTCCATGAAGTACCTGGGCAAGACCCTCGACATCCACGGCGGCGGCCTGGAGAACCAGTTCCCCCACCACGAGTGCGAGATTGCCCAGTCGGAGGCGGCCAACGACGCACCCTTCGTCCGGTACTGGGTGCATAACAACATGGTCACCGTGGACGGCCAGAAGATGGGCAAGAGCCTGGGCAACTTCATCACACTCAAGCAGGCCTTCGCGGGCGCTCACGAGCGACTGACCCAGGCCTACGATCCGCTCGCAATCCGCCAGCTCATCCTGAACAGCCACTATCGCAGCCCGCTCGACTTCTCCGATGCGGCCCTCTTCGCGGCCCACAGCGGCAATCAGAAGATCGGCGAAGCGGTCCGGGCCCTGCGAAAGAGGCTCGGCGCCGCACCGCGGGGCGACATCGACCTGGAAGTCCTCAGGCAACTGGAGCAGGCCCGAGCGAAGTTCGAGGACGCGATGAACGACGACCTCAACACCGCGGTCGCGTTGTCGGTGCTCTTCGATCTCGTGCGAATCAGCAACAAGGCGGTCGAAGACCGCAAGACCACAGTCGAGACCCTCGGGGCCATCCACGACTCTTTCACCAAGCTCGGCGGCGACGTCTTGGGTGTCGTGACGGACCAGTGCGCCGAGGGCGGCGCTGTCAACGAGCAGGCGGTGGACAAGCTTGTCAGCCTGTTCATCGCACAGCGAGCTGAGGCCCGCAAGGCCAAGAACTTCGCCCAAGCCGATGCGATTCGGGCCAAGCTCGACGAGGCCGGCATCGTCCTGGAGGATGGACCCCAGGGCACGCAGTGGAAATGGAAATGATGGGAATTTACGATTTACCATTGGATATCTGCTATTTGGGGGGAAGGCTTCTCCGATGGCCGGTCCAATAGCAAATAGTAAATCGTCGATAGTAGATTCAGTTCGGATTCTGGGCATCGACCCGGGGTTGCGGGTCTGCGGATATGCGTGCGTCGATACGGACGGCAATCGGGAGACTGTCGTCGAAGCGGGCGTCCTTCGGACCACGTACGATCTGCCGATCGAGCTGCGGCTGGACGAGATCGCACTGGATATCGAGACGCTGCTGACCCGATTGACTCCCAACCTGGTGGCGGTCGAGGAGGTCTATTCGCACTATGCCCATCCTCGAACCGCGATCTTGATGGGACACGCGAGAGGCGTTATATTGCAGAAGTGCGCTCGAGCGCACATCGAGGTTCGGAGCTTCGCGGCCACGCGGATCAAGAAGTCAATCACCGGTCACGGTCGGGCCTCGAAGGAGCAGATGCAGAGGACGATCCAGACGATTCTGGGTCTGCCGGAACTGCCCTCGCCGCCCGACGTAGCCGACGCAATGGCCGCAGCACTGTGCTGTGCGAACGCTCTGAATCGTATCATTGAATAGCAGGAAGACAGGCCTGTCAGATGAAACCGCTGCAGTTTACAGCCTACTTCCTTTACACTCGCGGTCGCGAGGACCGCAAGGACATTCGATTGGAGTGGATCGAGCGGACTGTGGCTCACCCAATCAGTGAGTGTGTGCAGAGTGACGGACGGATTCGCCGTTGGGCCAGAATCCCGGAGGCAGACGGCAGAATTCTGCGAGTTGTATTACTGGAGGATGGTCGGACCGTTCACAACGCATTCTTGGACCGATCCTATCGGGAGGCAGACAATGAACGTTAGGTATTTCCCGGATACGGATACCCTTCTGGTGAGTTTCAGCGACAGGAGTATCTCCGAGACGCGGGATCTGACAGAGGATATCCTGGTGGAACTGGATAAGGACGGACGCCTGGTGAGCATGACCATTGAGCATGCCAAACAGCAGATGAACGTCACGGAGTTCACGTACAAACTGGCTGCAACGTGATGCGTGCCCAAGAAACAAGGATTGATGAAGGACGATGACTTATGGATGATTCGAGCCGTCCGGCCTTTCCGCTGCAAACATCAATTGTCCCTCATCCATAATCAATGGCAGATATGATCGCTGGAATCGAAGGAAAACTCGTTCAGCTCGACACCGAGACCGCACAGGTCCGGGTCGGAGCCGTTACATATGAGGTCATGCTGCCCGGTTATTGCGTCAGCGCGCTGGCCGGCCGGATCGGCGAGGAAATCTCCCTGTGCACGATGGAGTACTACGAGGGCAGTCTGGGCGGCGGCAACCTCATTCCGCGTCTGGTCGGCTTCCTGAGCCCGCTCGAGCGGGAGTTCTTCGGTGAGTTCACCAGCGTCAAGGGCCTGGGCATCCGCAAGGGCCTGCGGGCCCTGAGCATCCCCATCGCGGACGTCGCAGGCGCGGTAGAAGCAGGCAACGAGAAGATGCTCATGACGCTCTCCGGCATCGGACGCAAGATGGCCCAGCAGATCGTCGCGGAACTCAAGGGCAAGCTCGAAGCCTTCGCCTTTGGAGCCGAAGTCGCGGCCCGTCCCGCCCAATCGCGTCTGAAGCCCTTCCAGGCCGAGGCGCTCGAGATCCTCGTCGCCTGGGGCGACAAGCGCAACGAAGCGATGGAGCTGATCGAACAGGCCGGACAGAGACACCCTGAAATCGACACCGCCGAAGCGCTCGTGCCGCTGGTCTACAGGCTCAGGCAAGGTATCGAAGCCTGATTGAGGATCGCGGCCGGGCATCCGCGCAATAAGATCCTCCCGTGATCTGCCCTTGACCGTTCTCCATCCGCCTGCGTATGATATCGGCGGTCTGTCACACAGCTTGGCAAGTGAACCAATCCGGTCGTAGAGCAATAGGGAGGTGACTATGTACCCGACGAAGACGGCATCAATCGCGTTGATTCTCTGGGCTTCGGTCGCAACTGCGGCGGACTACATGCCGCTGAAGGAAGGAAACCAGTGGAACTACACCATGTCCAACGGGATGCAGATAACCACGAAGGTCACTGGTTTCGAGAGCATCGGCGGTGTTCGCTGTGCGGCCATCGACAGCACCGTAGCCGGGCAGACGAGCCGGGAGTACATGGCTGCCGATGCCCAGGGCGTCAAGTCCTACATGAGTCAGATGCAGGGGCAACAGATCCCTTATGATCCGCCGGTGATCCGCGTCAAACTCCCCTACCGGCAAGGCGAGACTTGGCAGGCGACGGTCAGCCAGATGGGCATGTCCATGAACACGACGTTCGAGTCCGCAGGCAGAGAGCAGATCCAAACGCCGGCGGGCTCGTTCGACTGCATCAAAGTCCGGTCCTCGATGGACGTGGGCGGACAGTCGATGACTGCGACGATCTGGTACGCCGACGGCGTCGGACCGGTGCATCAGATCATGCAGATAGCGGGACAGGAGATCACGATCACGCTCGCGTCGACCAACGTCAAGCCGGCGCCGGCCCCGGTGCAGACGCCGGTCTTCACAACCCCAACCCAGGGACCCCAGGTCCCGCCGACGACGCAGGTCGCAACCGAGATCCGCTGCCCCAAGTGCGGAGCGAAGGTGCAGGCCGGCGCGCAGTTCTGTCCGGAGTGCGGGACCAAGCTCGAACCGCCCAAGCCGGTTATCCCGACCCATTGTCCCAAGTGCGGAGCGAAGCTCCCGACCGGCGCCAAGTTCTGTCCGGCGTGTGGGGAGAAGATCACCGCTGCAGTCCCAGCGCCGCAGCCGGAGCCGGTCGCAACGTTGCAGGGAGAGCCTGTGCCGACCGGCGGACTCGCGATGGAGCGATACCAATCCGCCGACGGCAAAGTCGTGCTGTATAAGCCGACAGGCTGGCAGGTGACGGAAGGCGACATGTTCGGCCAGGGCATCTACTCGGTCGTCGTGATGGAGCCGCAGGAGAACGCGGTCGCCCTGTTCATGACGTTCCCTGTGAGTCAGGAGATCAAGGATTCCGTCGCACTGGCGGCCAAGTGCATCGCGGCGCTGCGCGAGGAGTATCCGGACCTGCAGGCAACGAACATGAACTCGACCGCCGACCGGGGACGCACGATTGCGGAACTGACCCTGACGGACGAGGGCAAAAAGGGGACCGGGCACGGCTATTTCTTCTGCACCCAGAGCATCGGGACCTTTTACCTGCTGCTCGCCAAGTCAGAGGTGTGGGATGAGCTTCGTCCCACGCTGACGACCATCATGGCCAATCTGGCCTTCGCCCCGCAGGGCGTGGCAGCCGTGCAGGATCAGGCCCAGAGAGCCGCAGAGGCCACACCCGCTGTCGAAGGTGCAACGCTCTCACCGGCGGCACTCATCAAGCAGGCGTCGCAGAGACCCGGAAAGCAGCTCCCCCTCCAGCCGGCAGCCTTGGCCGACCAGTCCCTGTCGCTCCAGATCCCGCAGGCTTGGAACCTGGAGGGTCAGAAAGTCCAGTTCATTCTTACGAACAACCCGCAAACGAGAACGCATGGCATGGGCTACGTCTGTCACACGATCATTCCGATGGACATGCAGGTCCCCGGAACGATCAATGTGCCGTATCAGGCGCCGCCGCAGGCACTGAGTCTTGTCTTGGAATTGGGCAAAACCAGCAGGAACGTGCAGGTCATCAGCCAGTGCGGATCCGAACAGGTGTTACCGGAATTTGCCAAGACGGCTCAGCAGATGCGGGCCCAGGGGTACCAGGTCGATTACCGTCTGCTTCACGTCCGCTTCCAGAACGTCCCGACCGGGACGACGCTACGAGGATTGTTCAGCGTCATGTGCTCGACTCAGTCGATGAGCCCTGTCTGGCAGGTATCGGTACAAGGCAGTTGGGCCCCGGAGAACGAGTTCGACGAGTGGCTGCCGCTGTACATGCGGATCGAGAAGACCTGTCAGATCAACCAGCAGTGGATGGCGCAGGACAGGCAGAACCGAGCGGTCGTGCAGCAGCAGTTGAACCGCAATCTGCAAAGGTCCATTGCCGAATCGAATCAGGCATTTGATGGGTATATGGACAGCCTGCAAAACGCCAGCCGGAGCAGGGACTACATCGGCCACATGTGGAGCCAGACCACGCTCGGCCAGGGCACCTGGGTCGCGGAGAACGAAGGCGCCAGGGTCTACCGGACGGACGACTGGGGCATCCAGGGGCCCGAGGGTCGAATCGACAACCCCGCCTATAACACGACCCACTTCACCGGCGAGAACCCCTGGGGCGGCGCCGATCTCGAACTGGTCGACACCCGCGAGGAGTATGAACGGTACATCGCCAACCGTTGAGCCTTGCAGTTCTTCGCAAAACCGGTAAGCTGGGGCAATGGCAATAGGCAGAATCATCACCGGACAGTCTCTGAGCGAGGCCGAAGAGAGTTTCAATGTGTCGCTGCGCCCCAAGTCGCTGGGCGAGTGCATTGGCCAGAAGAACGTTCGGGAGAAGCTGCAGATCGCCATCGCGGCGGCCAAACAGCGAGGTGAACCCCTGGAGCACATGCTGTTCTACGGCCCGCCCGGCTTGGGCAAAACCACCCTGGCGAACGTCGTCGCCAACGAAATGGGCGCCCGTATCCGATGCAGTTCCGGTCCGGCCCTCGTCAAGGCCGGCGACGTCATGGGCATGCTCAGCAACATCAACACAGGCGATGTGCTCTTCATCGACGAGATCCACCGGCTCAGCACCCCGGTGGAGGAGTTCATCTATCCTGCAATGGAGGACTTCCGCGTCGATTACACGGTCGATAGCGGTCTGCACGCCAAAACGATCAACTTCCCGCTCAAGCGCTTCACCCTGATCGGAGCGACCACCCGCGCGGGCCTGCTCAGTGCGCCGCTCCGCAGCCGGTTCGGCATGCTCTACCACATGGATTTCTACACGGTCGGGGAGCTGACCGAGATCCTCAGCCGCTCGGCGCAGTTGCTCAAGCTGCTCTGCGAGGAAGGGACGCTGGAACTGATCGCGGCCCGCTCGCGAGGCACGCCGCGAATCGCCAACCGCCTGCTCAAGCGGGTTCGAGACTATGCTCAAGTGAAGGGCACCGGCGTCCTGAGCACCAGGATCGTGGACAATGCGCTCCGGATGGAGCAGATCGACGCACTGGGCCTGGACGAGCTCGACCGGTCGTTCCTCAGGGCCCTGGCGAACGTCTACGACGGCGGGCCCGCGGGCATCGAGGCCCTGGCCGCCACATTGGGCGAGGAACGCGACACGCTGGAGGACGTCGTCGAGCCCTACCTGCTCCAGATCGGATTCCTGCGACGAACCAAGCGGGGACGAGAAATCACAACAAAAGCCTGCGAGCACCTCGGCCTGGCTGCCACACCCAAGAAACAGGTGGTGAACGAACCTGACCTGTTCGACGTTGACCAACTGCCGGCATCGGAACCATAATGGCACCTTGTAGCCAGGCATCGCTCTCGTCTTGGACAGGCAGTCACATGTGAGGCAAGAATGAATCCGGAATCCAGCCCATTCAGCCCAGGCCAGCCGGTGCCGATCGAGTTCTTCGTCGGTCGTGTTGGGGAAATCGAGCGATTGCGCGGCATGGTGGAAGCATCTCTGGGTGGACGATTTCGGATCGGATTCGTTACCGGAGAACGAGGAATCGGGAAGAGCTCGCTTGTTTCCTTCGTGCGACATCTCGTAGCCAGAGAGAAGGAGGTGGCCGGCAGCCACGTGTTCTTGGGAGGCGTGCGAGACCTGCCGGAGATGGTTCGCAGAACGTTCGACCGCGTGCTGAAGGACAGTATTGAGAAACCATGGCACTCCAAAGTACGTGAATTCTTCGGGAAGCACGTTCGAGATGTGGGGCTATTTGGGGTGTCTGTGGAACTGAGTGTCTCCCAACAGGACCTCTCGACAATCGCTCACGACTTCGTCCCATCCATCCGCAGGTTGCTGGACAAGCTCTCTGGAGACAGACGCGCGTTGCTTCTGATCCTGGACGATATCAACGGATTGGCTTCCTGCGAAGGATTTGCGAATTGGCTCAAGAGCGTCGTGGATGAAATCGCGACAAGTGGACAGAAGCTGGCCTTGTGCCTTCTCATCGTGGGTCTTGAGGAGAGACGTCAAGAACTGGTCTCGCTCCAACCGTCCTTGGCGAGAGTCTTCGAATTGATTGAGATCAAGCCAATGCGCTGTACTTCTGGATGGAATCGCAGCGAGCCAAGCGAGAAAAGTGAGACACGGCACGTTATCCGAGGTAGGTCGGATCGAGCCGTCGGAGGAGTCTCTGGCCCATTCGGTACGAGCAGTAGGTCATGAAGAACGCGCCGAACACGTCGATGCTGTAGTGCAAATGCATCGCGAGGACCACGATCCCCATCACGATCCCCCCCACCAAGAACAGATACCGCAGGGAACTGTGCCGGAACAGGTAGAAGCCAAGGAACGGCATGGCGGTGTGCCCCGAGAAGAACATGTCGTTCTCGAAGTACAGCTTCTCGAAGAACGTCGGGAATCCTACGGAGATGGCCCCCGCCGGCGTCTCCATGTGGGTGAAGAGCATGAATACGGATCGCAGCATGAGCAGGAGACTGAACTGGATCGCGACGATGTGAAGCGTTCGAACTCGAAATACCGCCGGATACAGGAACATGGTCACGATCAGGGCCATGTACCCATAGACGAAGAGGAAGCTCATATCGACCGCCTGGAATTGATCCAGGATCAGGTCCGGCACTTTGACGCCTTCCGTGGCGGTGACATAGGCGCCGCAGTAGTAGTCCATGGACAGCGCGGTGGCCGTGAGGATCCCTGCCATGACGAGAAGGCGTCTGCACGCAACGACATCCGCGATCCAGTCGGCCAACCAGTCGCGGACGCGTTCTCGCATCGTGGGCCGGGCCATGTCTTCGCGCGGTACGGGCCTGAGCCGCGGCCTTTGGATCGGCAACGCGGTGGTCCTTTCAGCAACCGTCATATGAATCCCTTTTGCACGTATTCCGCCATTCTCAACCGATGCCCGAGCGTATCCGTAAGGTGACGAATCAGGACCGTCTCAATTTCGTCGAGCACGTGGTCATCAGCATTAGCAATTTGTCGCATATCGGTCAAGTGTTTTACGGCCTTTGCACTCAGCAGAATCCTGTCCGGGAAGCTCATTTCGCAGTCCCGGCAGATCAGGCCATTGGCCAAATGGCTGAAGTAGCTCTGGCCCCAGGACGCGGAGAAGGCCCGCTTGCAGTTCGCGCAGGCGTTCAACACAGGTCGCAGACCCACTTCATACAGCAGGACGAGCTGAAAGAGAATCAGGCGGGTCAGGATATCCCGACGGGTCAGGTCCAGGCGGCCCTCCTCGATATCCTCCAGGAATCGGACCAGATGATCGAAGAGATCAGGGTGCGGGTCATACTCATCGGTGAGCAGGTCCACCAGTTCGGCGGCGAATTGGCTGCAATGCAGGGCAAACAGGCACCGACGAAGCTCGCCTCGGACCGGTTGAGGCTGGAATTCCGTCAGCGTGGCCAGTTGCTCCTTGCGGACGCCGGAGAAAACGATGTCGCCGAAGGAGAGCACCTCGATCGGGCCGTCGAACGGGGATCGGGGACGTTTCGAGCCCTTGGCAAGGGCACGGATCTTCCCGGAAAGCCGTCCGAAGAGAACGACCACCTGGGACGTCTCGGAATAGTCCACCGTCCGGATGCAAACCGCCCGATCCTTGGTCAACATGGTTATCGCTCGGTGAGTCTCTGTATCCTGACCCGCTTGACCCGCCGGGGTTCGGCGGAGGCAATGGTGAACTTGAGGTGCTCGTAGCCAAAATCCTCGCCGGTCTTCGGAACATACCCCAGACGGGAGAACACGAAGCCACCTACGGTATCGTAGTCTTCGCCCTCCGGCAGATCCAGCTCGTACTTGTCGTTCAGGTCTTCCACGTAGGTCCTGGCATCCACCTCGATCGTGTTCTCGTCGATCTTCTTGACCGATTCCTGCCGGGCTTCATCGTACTCGTCTGCGATGTCGCCGACCAGTTCCTCGATGATGTCCTCGAGGGTGACGATCCCCGCGGTGCCGCCGTATTCGTCGAGTACAACCGCGATGTGCAGTTTCTGGTTTTGAAACTCGTGAAACAGCGCCCGCAGGGGCTTGGTCTCCGGCACGAAATAGGCCTCGCGCATCCTTGCCCGGGGACTGAACTGATCCGACGGCTTGCCGATCTCCGCCAGAAGGTCTTTGGCATAGATCAGTCCGACGATATTGTCGATTGTCTCCTCATACACGGGAATCCGCGAGTGCCCGGCCTCGTGAATCCTCTCGAGCACCGTCGCCAGGTCGGCATTGACTTCGACCGCGATCAGATCGGTCCGGGGCGTCATGATCTCCGCGGCCGTCCTCTCGCGGAACTCCAGGACGTTCTCGATCATCTCCTGCTCTTCCTCATCGACGGCGCCCTCCATGCGCCGTTGTTCGAGGTCTTCGAGGAACTCTTCCTGCATCTGGTCCTGCTGCGTTTCAGGCGTCGCCTCGGGCACGCCGGCCAGGCGACGCACGAAACCGTCGTAGAGATGGAGGATGTACAGAATCGGCGCCGCAACCGCCGCAAACGCCAGGAGAATCCAGCAGGTCCGGCTGATGAGCGTTTCTCCTGCGTACTTTGCCCACGCGTGTGGAATCGCCAGACTGAACACGGAGAAGATGGCCAGCGACACCACGAATGCGACCCCATACGCGACCAGATTCAGATCCTTGTGCAGCGCCTGCATCAGCGCCACCATGAGCAACAGGGCTCCTATGTTGAACACCAGACGAAAGAAGGAACAGGTGAAGATCAGCCGATCCGCGTTCTGGACCACTTTCTCGACCAATTCGGGTCGTTCCTCTCCATTGGCCGTCCTGAACGCCTCCTGCAATCGCAGACGAGAGAACATGCGAAGCGCATTGGCGTTCACGGAGAAGAACGATGTCGCTCCAACGAAAAGGCATGTCAGCAGCGTCGCCCAACCGATGAAGCCCACAAGCAACTACCCCTCAAGAGAACCTTCAAGTGCCGGCCCGCCATCCTATTGCGACCGAGCGCCGGTATTATACACCAATCCATATCCCAGATGTTGCAGAATCTCGTCCTCCGTCCGATGCATCAGGTCGGCCTGCTCGCGGGTGGCGTCGTCAAATCCCAGGTTATGGAGTAGTCCGTGTGCGACGTACAGCGCCAGTTCGGCGCCGGCGCCGTGACCCCGGCGAGCCGCTTCCCGCGCGGCCAGCTCGCCATTGACGATCAGATCGAACACCTTGGGCTCCTGGGGGTCCGCACCGTCTGACAAATCAAAACTCAGACAATCCGTGGTTCCTTCGTGGTTCAGGAATCGTGCGTTAAGCTGGGAAATCTCGACATCGTCGACAATCGCGATGCCAACTACGACCTGCCGGACCTCAAAACGCACGCAAATCGCACGCACGAGCCCTTTGAGCTTCGATGTGTCCACAGGGATGCCGCGAAAATGCTTTGTGATCCGGACCGCTATCACGTCTCGACCATCTTGGGAACGCCCGGCTTCGAGACACGTTCCGGACGCGGGGCAGGAGCATCCGGCGCGGTGGGATAGGCGATGCGACCATGATAATGAGCCGCCAGGGATTTCGAGAGGCTTGCCTCGATCTGGCTGAGTTCCCGCAGAGTCAGGTCACATTCGTCGAACTGACCGTCCTGCAGGCGTCTCATGGCAATGTTGTGCACAACCGCCTCGACCTTGGCCAGCGTCACATCGGACAAGGAGCGAACGGCGCCCTCCACGGCGTCGGACAACATGACGATCGCGGCTTCCTTCGCCTTGGGCTTGGGACCGGCGTACCGAAACTCGCTCTCGCTCGGCGGGTTCTCGATGGGTTTTCGGCCGGACTCGTCACATTCCTGGTCTTCGTACTTCCGCTTGGCTTCATGGTAAAACGGCTCGACCAATGTCGTGCCGTGATGGGACTCGATGAATTGACGCAGCACATTGGGCAGGCCGAACTCCTTGGCCATCTCGACGCCGTCCTTGACGTGACCCACAATAATCAACTGGCTCATCGCGGGCGACAGCTCCTTGTGTTTGCTGGCGGAGCCCATCTCGTTCTCGGTGAAGTACTTGGGCTTGTTGATCTTGCCGATATCGTGGTAGTAGGCCCCGACGCGGCACAGCAAGCCGTTGCAGCCGATTGCTTCGGCCGCGGCTTCGGCAATCGAGCCGATGAGCAGACTGTGACTGAACGTCCCGGGTGCCTCCATCGCCAGCTTGCGCAACAGCGGCTGGTTTGCGTCGGAGTAATCCAGCAGGGTCATGCTCGTGGCGATCCGGAACGTTCTCTCGATCAGCGGCAGCAGACTCTGAACAAGCAGACCCGCGATGAACGCGGCACAGGCGTGAAAACCGGCCTCCTGGAAAACCGTGGTCGCCTTGGGGGGTTCGTCCGGGAAGTTCAGATACGCCACGGAAACGCCTGTGATGAACACCACCGTCGTCGCCAGGGCGCTGACCTCGAGCAGTTTCATCCGCGTGCGGATCTCTCTCAGCGAAAAGCAGCAAGCCCCTGCGCCGCTGATCATGGTCAGGAACAGGCCGATCCCCTGTATCGGGAGAGCCTGCTCGTGTTTCGACCCGACCGCCAGCGTAGCCAGCACACAATACAGCGCCCCCATCCCGACAGCAAACCGCTGGTCATAGGCGATAACCAGGATGATCGCGAACAGCACGGCGGTGCCTGTGCCCCAACTGGGACCCCAGAGTGCCTCGCCGCTGGAGAGCGAGCAGATCTTCGCCACGGCCAACAATGACAGAGCCACCACGACCAGCGCAAACGCCCGCGCATGATTGCGAAGCAGACGGGGCTGGTAATGGCAGATGTAAAAAGCCGCACCCACCGCCATGAGCGCGTTCAGCACCGCCAGACCAGCCAAGGCGCGATGCCGTCCTTGTGGGGCCACCCCGAACGACAACACGACAAAACACAGCGCCACGAAGACCAGCCAGAGCAACAGCGAGACGGCAACACCGGCATCGGCGTGCAGACTGCCCCACCACGACGGCTCGTTGCCGATGGTCCGGCGGACCTGGTTCCTCCGAGGGCTTGTCTTCCTTCTAAAGAATGCCATGCCACGCGCCCCTTTGACAGACTGAGCGGACACCCCTGTGGGCCGATCCGGGCAACATCATGCGGATTCCCGACCTCTCGGCCCAGCGGCCGCCTGCTGCCTGTTGCGATAGGCTTCGACGATGTTCTGGACCAGTCGATGCCGGACGATATCCTGCTGGCTCAGCTCCACAGCGCCAATCCCGTCGATGCGCTGGAGGATCTCCATGGCCTCGACCATGCCGCTACGCTGGTTTGCGGCCAGATCCACCTGGGTGATATCGCCGGTGATGATCATCTTCGAGCCATGACCGAGGCGCGTCAACACCATCAGCATTTGCAGACCCGAGGTATTCTGCGCCTCGTCGCAGATGATCGCGGCCTCGTTCAATGTCCGTCCGCGCATGAACGCCAGCGGGATGATCTCGATGATATCGAGCTCCATGAACTTCCGCATCTGGGCGAAATCCATCATATCCTCAATGGCATCGAAGAGCGGACGCAGATACGGATTGACCTTGGCTGCGATGTCGCCCGGCAGAAAGCCGAGCTTCTCGCCGGCCTCGACGGCCGGACGAGCGAGCACGATCCTCCGTATCTGGCGTTTCTTGAGCATGGAGACCGCCGCGGCCACTGCCAGATACGTCTTGCCCGTGCCCGCGGGCCCCGTGCAGAAGGTGATATCGTTGGTGAGCATCGTCTCGAGATACTTCAACTGCCCCGGCGTAGACGGCTCAATCACCTTGTTCGAGTAGACCGTGACAGCCTGGTTGGTTTCCGCTCTGTCCGCCGGCGGGCCATGCTCGACCAGTTCCGAGACATCTTCCGACGTCAACTGCCTGTGCTTGAGCAGGTGCTTCTGCATCCGGTCGAGGATCTCGGTGGCGCGGTTGACGTTCGTTTCCGTACCGCTGATGTGCAGGTCGGACTGGCGGGCGGTGATCTGCACGCCGAGAGACCGACGCAACAAACGCAGATGACTATCGGCAGGTCCGAAAAGTTCAAGCTGCTTGTCTGGATCCAGTTGTACAGTTACTTCCAAAACCGTTTCTCGCTCCTGCGACACCCGGCTTGAGCCCCCGTGAGCCGTCTCTACGCCAGCACGGCGAAGAACAGATAAGCGACCGGCGCCGCAAACAGCGGCGAATCGATCACATCCAATATACCACCAAATCCCGGCACACGGTTCGACGAATCCTTCTGCTGCGCATCGCGTTTGAGCATGGACTCCGTCAGATCACTCAATTGACCAGTCACGGCCATGCACGCCCCGAACACCGGAGCAAGCCAAACCCTCATTATACCGAACACCAGGGCAAATGCCAAGCTAACAACTACCGCAACAACCACGGCGCCGCCCAGTCCTTCCCAAGTCTTGCCAGGACTGACGCTCGGCGCCAATTTGTGCTTGCCGAAGAGCTTGCCAAACGTGTAAGCCCCTATGTCAGAGGACTTTACGACGAGAATGAAGGCCAGAAACTCCCAGAGGCCGCCATCGATGCGGATCGCGAGGATGAAAGACCCAAGCAGACCGAGGTACAGCAGGCAGAAGCAGTTGATTCC
The DNA here is from genome assembly GCA_034678485.1 of Sedimentisphaerales bacterium. Taxonomy (GTDB): domain Bacteria; phylum Planctomycetota; class Phycisphaerae; order Sedimentisphaerales; family Anaerobacaceae; genus PLanc-01. The sequence continues at coordinate 36,460 of JAXDBU010000138.1, forward strand.
GCAGTTTGCCAGCACGCCTTTGACGCCGAAACGGGCGTGCTGCCGTTGCAGGACCAGTGCGAGCGTAAGTGCTGTTGCAAGCGAGAGATAGACGCCGTGTGGGACCGACGCCAGGCGAGCCCCCCACCACGCCGTCGAGAGCAGGATCAAGCCAAGGGCACAGGCCGGGTTCAACACGACGAGCCCCTTGGACGCCGCGAGTCTGGCGAACTCAAGTCCTCCGAGGCTCACCACGACCGCAACCAGCAATGCTGCGAGCGTTGCCCGTACCTGATGATCGTCGGCAGTCGACGTGGTCAGAGAGCCATCGAGCCAACCATCGAGCAGGACAAGGCCGGAGAACAGCGCGGTCATCAAGGACCCGAACAGTAGTCTGTGTTTGAGCATGGCCTTTGCATCCGGAGAGGCAAGACGGCGAGGTCTCTGGAAAGGCGGAACCAGCCACGGTCCTGTTCACCCTTTCAACTCCTCACCCTTTTGCCTTCACTCTTCTCACGAGTCTGAGCACCCGGATCAATTGCGCCGAACCGCCGGTCTCTGGAGGCATAGGCCAAGATCGCCTGATCCAGCGATTCATCGTTGAAGTCCGGCCAGAGCGTGTCGGTCACATAAAACTCGCTGTAGGAGATCTGCCACAGTAGAAAGTTGCTGACTCGAAGCTCGCTGGCCGTGCGAATCAGCAGATCGGGATCGGGCAGTCCGGCAGTGTACAGGTGCCCGTTGACACAGTTCTCATCGATGTCTTGCGGCTTGAGCCTGCCGTCGACACAGGCCTGCGCGATGGCCCGCGTGGCATCAACGATCTCTGCCCTGCCGCCGTAGTTCAGGGCCATGGCCATCACCATACCTGTGTTCGCGTGGGTCAGCTCCATCGTCTCGGTCAGGGCCTTGCTCACCGACGAGGGCAGCCCCTCCATCCGTCCGAGGTGAACGAGGCGGACGTTGTCACGCATCAGGTTTGGCCGGATCGTCACAAGGTACTCAGTGTAAAGGTGCATCAGCGCGTTGATTTCCGCCTTCGGCCGCTTCCAGTTCTCGATGCTGAAGGAGTACAGCGCCAGCGACTGCATGCCGAGGTCCACGCAGGACTGGGCGATCATCTCGGCAGTCTTGGCGCCTTGACCGTGTCCCTCATATCGGGGCAGGTTCCGATTCTGTGCCCATCGCCCGTTGCCGTCCATGATGATCGCGATGTTGCGCGGCAATTGCTCGGGACGAAGTCCGAGCCGAGCCGCTGTCGAGGCCAACTTCTGGTCCATGTCGTTCATAGTCATTGCCGGCTCACGATGGTCTGGCTTCGCTTGGGTCCCACCCCAATCATCCCGACGGGCTTTCCGACGATCTGCTCGATCCGCCGGACGTAGGCCTGCGCCGCGGCCGGAAGGTCCTCAGAACAACCTGCATCGCTGAGGTCATCCTCCCAGCCG
>JAXDBU010000139.1:0-5423 GCA_034678485.1 Sedimentisphaerales bacterium
CATCGCGGCCGGCGGCAACATCAATCCCGACGCCGGCGGCGTCAGCATGGTCGAGCCCATCGGCGGCAGTGCCCCGAAGTACACCGGCAAGAACATCATCAATCCGCTGGCGGCAATCTGCGCCGCCGGGATGATGCTCGCGGACCTGGGCGAAGAGAAGGCGGCCGACGCCATCGAGCAATCGGTGATGTACGTCACCGCGAACAAGATGAAATCCATGGCGGCGGGCAAAATGGGCTACTCGACCACCCAAGTCGGCGACCTCGTCGCTGAGAAGGTCTCAGCTTAGCTTCATGAAGACGTCGGCAGGAAGGTCATGATCCTATGGCACGATCGTGACCTTCCTGCGACACGTCGACGCTTCCGTTCCTGCGAAACGGGTGTCTTCCTGTTTGGTTCATTCTTATGTTCTGATTCACGATATACGAAACGCCGTGTGGCAGAGGGGGGCTCTGGCTGTTGTGAGACGCATGCGCGGATTGGGGATCTTTGATTGTGGAGCCAGTGACACTGTTAGTTGCCAACGATCTGGCGGCACTGCCGGTCTTACAGGCGGCTTCTACGGCCCTTGTGCGTGCTGTCGACGATTCGAGCGGCGATGCCAGAGAAATCGAATTGGTGATTGAGGAACTCTTCACCAATATTCTCAAATATGAGTACCTCCCTGGGCAAAGGGAGTCCATCCGGGTGAGCTTCGAGATCAAGGATCAGGTCTTTGACCTGAAGATGCGATTCAAAGGAGTCCCGTTTGACGTTGAGTATCTGCAGCGATGCGGATACCGTGCCCCCGGGGATCCGGCTGACGATGAAGGCCGTGGGCTTGGGCTGGAACTGATCCGGCATTTCAGCGATCAACTCCAGTATCGCAATCTGGGCAAGGAAGGCCAGGAGATCCATCTTTGTCGGAAGTTATCCGCCTGCAATGACCGGGTCCTGCCCTCGCTCGTCGATACAGACGTTTCTGAAAGGCCTTCTGCCGCATTGCGGGTGATCGTTCGGCGAATGCTCCCCCATGAAGCGGCCGCCGTTTCGAGACTGGCTTATTTCGCATTCAGGTATTCCTATGATTACGTTGAGATCTATACCCCTGAGCGGGTCCGGCAACTCAACGAGAACAACCAATTGCTGAGTTTCGTCGCGGTGAACGACGAAGACAACTGCATTCTGGGGCACGGTGCGTTGAAACCAGACGCGTTGTCGAGTATGTATGAGGCCTGCATCGCTTTTGTCGACCCTCGTTACCGGGGCAAGAGGATCCACAGCAAGATCGCCCTCCATCTTCTGGTGGAACTGGAGAAGTCTGAGGTTTCTGGTCTCTGTGTTTTTGCGGCCACTTCGCATCCGTATTCCCAGAAGTCCGCCTCGCTCATGGGGCTGCGAGAAACGGCGCTTTTCCTGTCGTGCGTATCTCCCGCCGAATTGGTCGACATTCGCGAAGAGACACAGGGCCGGGAATCTCTGCTGTTCATGGCCGGACGGTTCACCCAGAAGGAATGGGGACCGTTCTATCCTCCCGCGTGTCATGCCGAAATGGTGGGATGGATCTGTCGGCACTTGAAAATGAACGTCGTTCTTCATGACGATGTTGCAGAATCGCCGTTGCCGCCACGCGGACAGTTGAAGCAGGTGACAGACTCCCATAAAGTCGGGCATTTGTTCGTCCATCATTATGCGAACGATACCGTGTCCCAGGTCGGCAGAACTCTGCGAAAGTGGCGACTCGACCGGTTGGAAACTGTCTATCTATACCTGCCTCTTCTCCAACCTCCCACGGCGTGGCTGTGTTGTTCATTCGAAGAGATGGGCTTCTTCTTCGCCGGTTTGAGACCTGGCTTCCAAGGGGAACTCTGGTTGGTGCTGCAATTCCTGAACAACCAACGCTGCAATTACGACCGGTTGAAAGCGGCGACGAGTTTCGGGCAGGCGCTCATTGAATATGTCCGAAAGTGCGATCCGGTCCAAGAGGAGAACGAAACGTGCAAAGAACGATCGAATGGCTGATGAAGATCGCCGTGACGCTGTGGTGGATAAGCACCGCGACGGTGTTGGCGCGAGAGCCGCAATGGAACATTCGGGATATGCCGCGCGAGTCGGTCACGGTCATTGCCCATCGCGGCGCCGGATATCTTGCGCCGGAAAACACAATGGAGGCGCTCGAACTGACCTGGAGCATGGGCGGTATTCCGGAAGTGGACGTTCGAACGACCCAAGACGGCGTCATTGTGATGTTCCACGACAACAACTTCGCCCGAATTCTCCCGAATGCTTCCGAAGAGATGAAGAAGAAGCGCCTGGAAGATTTGACCTTTGATGAAGCCCGACGACTCGACATCGGTGCCTTTCGCGGGCCGCAGTTCGCCGGCCAGAGGATCGTCAGTTTGGAAGAAATCTGTAACGCGTTGCGTCAGGACCGCTGGCGGCGAGTCTACATTGACGTCAAGAGCGTCGATTTCGGGCTTCTGGCGAACGCGACGGAAGGGCTTCATGAACAGATCGTGCTGGCGACCGGCAAGGACGAGGAGGCCCAACGCTGGATGAAGATCGCGCCGCTTTCCGGGACCCTGCTCTGGATGGGACTCGGCAAGGCGACGGATGCCGAGATCGAAAAGCGATTCGAGGCGCTGCGCGAGTCGGAGTTCGAAGGCGTGACGCATCTTCAGATTCACGTCCGATTCAATGACGATGGAACGATCACGCCCTCGGAAGAGTGTCTGAAGGAGGCGGGAAACGAGCTGCGACGGCATCGTATCGAGTTTCAGACGATGCCCTGGGACGTCAAGGAAGACAAGGTCGAATACTACACGCGCCTTCTCGATCTCGGGACCGCGGGACTCGGGACGGACCGGCCCGATATCGCAATGCAGGCGCTCGACGAATACTACGCCGATTCGCCGGCGGTCGCCTGGAACGTTCGGGACCACATTCCATTCGAGAAGATCGTCGTCCAGGCCCATCGCGGTTACGGAAACGCTGCCCCGGAGGGCTCTCTCGAATCGTTCGAGATGGCCTGGAAGCTCCACATGGTTCCCGAAGCGGATCTGCGAATGACCAAAGACGGGGTTATCGTGTCGTTTCACGACAGCAATTTCTCGCGAATCCTCCCCGATGCCCCGGCGGAACTGAAGAGCAAGGGGATCAAGGACCTGACGTTCGAAGAGACACAACAACTCGACATCGGAAGGTACTGCGGCGAGCAGTTCGCCGGCCAGAAGATCATCAGCCTCGCGAAGATGATCGAGGTCCTCGACGCACATCCGGAACGCATGCTCTACATCGACATCAAGCAGATCGATTTTCGCGTGCTGGCTCGACAGACGATGGGACATCATCGGCAATTGATCGTTGCGTCGACGAAGTACGACGAACTGAAGGAATGGAAGCGGGTCGCTCCTCGCTCCAAGACGCTCCACTGGATGGGCGGGAGACAGGAGGATATCGAGAAACGACTGGTCGTGTTGCGAGAAGTGAAGTTCGCGTGTATCGACCAGCTTCAGATTCACACGCGGATCGGCGATGACGGCGTCATATCGCCCAGCGAAGTGTTCTTGAGGAGGACCGGCGACGAGCTTCGCAGGTACGGCATTCTGTTTCAGACATTTCCCCAGACGCAGGGGGACAAGCCCGAGACTTATCATCGACTCCTCGACCTCGGCTTCGCCAGTTTCGGCACCGACTATCCCGAACAGACCATGAGTGCCATCGAAGCCTATTACGATCACGTTGCCCTGGGGGCGCTGCTCGAAGAGAGGGTGGATCGCGAGCGTCCTGCCCGATTGCCTTAGCCTTCGGATCCGTCGCTTCAGGCATCCCGCTATAATCGTGAGTCCGTGCATTGGGACAAGCCGGGCTGCACCACGCGAATCTCGACGCCGTTGTTCTATGACAACGTCGACGAGCGGGGGGGCCAACGTGAGGATCTGCCTGGACGCGGCCCAGAGCCCTGTCAACGTCCGGCGAGGCGTCGCAGACAGTCGTCAATCGCTTGACAGACCGGCGTTGGCGCGAAAGAATGCGGACGCCGTGTCGTTGACAACAAGACCCGTTCTCCAGGGAGGTGTCGCATGAAGAGCAGCCGTCGTGATTTTCTCAAACAGGCCGTCGTCGGCTCGGCGGCGATCTCGCTGCCTGCGTTCGGTCAGCAAAGACAGAGCCCGCCCGCTGCGACCAGGGCCCAGACCGCGATTCCCCGCTGGCGCGGGTTCAACCTGCTGGACATGTTCACCATGCGAAGCCGGGCGGAGTTCCCCGAGGACGACTTCAAGTGGATTCGGGACTTCGGATTCGACTTCGTGCGATTCCCCACGGTGTACCGCCTTTGGATCGAGGAGAACGACGACTACAAGATCAAGGAGTCCATGCTGGAGCGACTGGATCGCGGGATCGACCTGGCGGGCAAGTGCGGCCTGCACGTGAGCCTGAACTTCCATCGCGGGCCGGGGTATTCGGTGAACCGCGAGTTCACCGAGCCGCACAGCCTGTGGAAGGACAAGTCCGCACTGGACGCCTTCTGCTTCCACTGGCAGTTGATGGCCAGGCGGTACAAGGGCATCCCGCGCGACAAGCTCAGCTTCGATCTGATCAACGAGCCGCCCTCGGTGGGCAGTCAGATGACTCGCGAGGATCACGAGCGAGTCGTCCGCACGACGGTGGGCGCGATTCGCGAGGTCAGTCCCGACCGGCTCGTCGTCGCCGATGGATTGAGCTGGGGCAACGAGCCCATGCCGGAGCTGGCGGACCTGGGAATCGCCCAAAGCACGCGGGCGTATCAGCCGATGTTCATCAGCCACGCCGGGGCGTCCTGGGTCAACTACAAGGACTATCCCGAGCCCGCCTGGCCGGGCAACGGCTGGGACCGCAAGCGGCTCGAAGACCACTACGCCAAGTGGGCGGACGTCGCCCGCAAAGGCGTCGGCGTCCACTGCGGCGAAGGTGGCGCCTTCAACAAGACCCCGCATGACATCGTGCTCCGCTGGCTCCGGGACGTGCTGGAGATCCTCACGAGCCACAACATCGGCCTGGCGGTCTGGAACTTCCGAGGCTCCTTCGGCATCCTCGACTCGGAACGTGCCGACGTCCAGTACGAGGACTTCCAGGGCCACAAGCTCGACCGCAAGCTGCTCGCCCTTCTCCAGGAATTTGCCTGATCCGACCGGAGACCTGTCGCAGCGTTGCAGGCTGGGCAGCAGGGTCCGGAACCTGTCATGCTGAACGCAGTGAAGCATCCGGGCATCGGAGGAGATGTTCCCTTCGCCGTCGAGACCGGCATCTCATTCCTGGGCCAGATCCTTCGCTGTCGCTCCTAAGGACACAGGTCTTGTGGGACGCCCCTGCCTTTCTTGTCATGCTGAACGAAGTGAAGCATCTGGGCCTCGTAGCAGACGTGGCGTCCGAAGTCGAGACGCATCTTTCACTCCCGGGCCGGA
>JAXDBU010000140.1:0-75935 GCA_034678485.1 Sedimentisphaerales bacterium
GGCAACCAGTTGCCGGTCCTCGGCCGGTATACAGGCAGCCTGGACAACGGCGGTGAAGAGATCGAGCTGGTCGATGCCGTCGGCGGAGTGATTCAGCGCTTCGAGTACGAGGACGACTGGTTCGATCTGACCGATGGATCGGGCTTCTCGCTGACGGTCCGCGACCCGGCCGGCAGCGCCGATCTGAGCAGCAAGAGCGCCTGGCGGTCGAGCGTCTATGCGGACGGCTCGCCCGGCGAGGACGACAGCGGCGAGGTCCCCGAGCCCGGCTCGGTCGTCATCAAGGAATTGCCGGCCGGGACATGTCGCTGACTCGCATCGATCCGCAGACCTGCGGCAACGACCGATCGAACCGGGAGGGGGTCACCCCTTTGCCCAGTCGGGCCAATCCGCAGAGCGGATCGGCAAGTCATGTCCCGTCATCACCACTCGCAGGCCACCGGACAAAGCCTGCATCAACGGCTGGACGTATAGCCCAGCTTGCCCCAACAGCCTCGCTGCACCTGTTGGAGGTCCTCGAACCCCTCATCCGACGTTGGCGTCCACCCTGTGGGGGCCATGTTCTCATGGTCCCTGGCGTACTTGATGGTCTCATTGCCTCGCCACTTCCAGTGATCGACACGCCCATCGGCAAAGGAGACGGTCACACCGTCGCCGTGGCGGACCGGAGCATTGTCAAACCAAGTTTGGCGATTATAGTGGACCGCATACGCATCTGACGTCATGTAGCCTTCATCGATGAAAACCGTCCGCAGAGCGAGATTCGGCTTAATCTCGGTCCGCTTCTTGACGTGGGCCCCGTTGACCCCGCGGGCCCCCCCATTGGACGAGGAGTGGTTCACGGCGTTCATGGAGAACATGATCGAGTAAGTCAGGGCCTCCCCCCGCCGCCCCGTGGGGCACTTGTAAAGACCATCGTTTTTCACGTATGGATACAGGGCACCATTCCGGATCGCTGTACGCTGTTCCTCTACGTCATCCGTGGCCAGACCATCAATCCAAGCCAGCTCGTTCAAGTGGCTGCCCCACTCCGGATCGCTGTTGCTCCAACCGGTGGCGCCGTTGACAAGCTTGTCGTCGTTCTCGTCGGCGTACATGTTCCAGGCAAGGCTCAGTTGCTTGAGGTTGCCCATGCATACGGCTCGCTTGCCGCCCTCGCGGGCCCGCTGGAGGGCCGGCATCAGGATCGCCATCAGGATCGCAATCACCGCGATAACCACAAGCAGTTCGATCAGCGTAAAGGCACTTCTGCAGCGCATAGCCAAGGTTCTCCTTCTATCAATAAATGCCGCCGGCACTTCACTACCCATCTAAGATGGACCACCAGGCCCAAGTGTTCCCTGGCGATTCACTGTATTGTACTGTCGGGAGGGCCCCCATGCAACCACGGATGGCTGTTTATCGGTCGAAAGGTCAAAAAAGCGGCAACAGGGATTGGGGGACGTGAGTGGCTCGGTGATTCCGCAGCGACCCTCTCAACGGGAGGGCGTATACCCGAGCCGGCCCCAGCAGCCCCTTTGGAGCCACTGCAAATCCTCATATCCGGCGTCGGTGGAAGGCACCGCGCCGGAGCCGGCATGCCCGCGCACCCTTGCCCGGCCCAGCTTGACCGTATCGGTTCCCATCCATTTCTTGTACTCGCAATGACCGTCGGCGAGGCTGACGTTGGTGCCGTCTCCATGCCGGACCGGCGGATCATCCCACCAGATTTGCTGAACGTAGTTGACAGCGAAGGCATCGGGAGTCACCCATCCCTCGTCGATGTAGACGAGTCTCTGGGCCGGGTTGGGACGAATCTCGACCCGTTTCTTGACGTGGGCGCCCTTGACGTTCTTGATCCAATCGTAGCAGACGGCGTTCATCGAGAACATGATGGCATAGGTGAGCATCTCACCTCGCACGCCGGTGGGACAGGAGTAAAGGTTGATCTGTTTGACATAGGGCCAGAGCGCCCCTGCCTTGATCGCCACTTTCTGGTCTTCGACCGGCATTTGGCCGCCCGATCCGTAATCGGTGGCCCAACACCGCTCCACCCAGGCGGTTTCGTTGAGGTGATTGCCCCAGGACAGGTTCTGGTTGCTGTACCCCGCGGCGCCGTTGACAATCTTGTCGTCGTTCTCATCGGCGTACATAGTCCAAGCGAGGGTCAGTTGTTTGAGGTTGCTCAGGCAGGCCGCTCGCTGCCCCTGCTCCCGGGCACGGTGGAGGGCCGGCATCAGGATCGCCATCAGGATCGCAATCACCGCAATGACAACGAGCAACTCGATGAGGGTGAATCCATGTTTGCCACGCATGGCCAAGATCCTCCCTAAAGAGGGAAATGTCGCCGGCACTTGACTGCCCATGTAAGATGGATCACCAGGCCCAAGTGTTCCCTGGCGAATCCTATTATCCATTGTAGAACCGACGACGACCCGATGCAACCCCCAAGGACAGTTTATCGCTCGCAATCCACGACGCCCGACACCGACGGCGCAGGCGATTCGACACAGGCTCGTCCTGCGAAACCCTGCGAAGTAACATGCGGGCAGTTACTTGGTCGGATGACACAACAAGGGACCTGCCTTGATCTGAAGCGATCCGGCGGGCCGGGGCGCAACCGGCGCCGACAAGTGTTTCGAGCGGTTGTGACGTGATCCGCGAGTGAAGTCAGCCCGCATCCGGACGATTCCAAACCGAGCGCCCGGCAGCATCTTGACGCGGCTGCTTCGTGGGCAAACATCACCGCGCGCAATTTTTTTTCGAACGTAGATTCAGCAATCTCAAGGGTTAAGAAGAACCCATCTTGCCCGATTGCGAAATTTCTCGCTTTTAGACCTTTACAGTTCCGGAGAATGCCATTACTCTGCGAAGTGTTCGTGTTGGGAACAAGCAACTATATCTGGGCCGGGCCCAGCCTTCCCTTACTATATGTGGTGGTTTTGGTTTGCCTGCATGGAGGCGTGTAATGGCTTACAAGTTTGACCCTGAGAACCCATTCAAAAGCGAGCGAGTGCGAGCGAAGAAGGCCGCCCAGACCGAGAACGCCAAGGGCTTGACCATGGAGCCTTTTTTCTCGACGCCGGGGGTGCACCCGTTCGAGCAGCTTGAATGGGAGACGCGCTCCGCGAAGATCTCCAGCGACACCGGCGAAGCGGTCTTCGAGCAGGACAACATCGAGGTCCCGGTCAACTGGAGCCAACTGGCCACCAAGGTCGTGGCAAGCAAGTACTTCTACGGCGACATGGAGGGTGGCCAGCGGGAACACTCCGTCAAGCAGCTTGTGCATCGCGTGTGCAAGACAATCGCGGATCGCGGCCTGAGGGACGGGTATTTCGCCACCCAGGAGCACGCGGAGATTTTCTACAACGAACTGGTCTGGCTGTGCGTGAATCAGGCGGGCTCGTTCAACTCACCCGTCTGGTTCAACGTGGGTCTCTACGACGTCTATGGCATCGCCGGCGGCAAGCACAACTACTACTGGGACCCGCAGGCCAGGGAGGCCGTTGCCTGTCAGAACAGCTACGAGCATCCCCAGGCATCCGCCTGCTTCATCCAGTCGGTCCAGGATTCGATGGAGGACATCATGCGCCTGGCCGCCTCCGAGGCCATGCTGTTCAAGCACGGCTCGGGGACCGGGACCGACCTCTCGACCCTGCGAAGCAGCAGAGAGAAGCTCGCCGGCGGGGGCAAGCCCTCCGGCCCGTTGAGCTTCATGCGGGTCTACGACCAGATCGCGGCGGTCATCAAGTCGGGCGGCAAGACCCGACGGGCCGCCAAGATGCAGTCCCTCAAGATCGACCACCCCGACATCAAGGAGTTCATCACCTGCAAGACCGTCGAGGAGAAGAAGGCCTGGGCCCTCATCGACGCCGGCTACAGCGGCGAGCACAATAGCGAAGCCTACGACAGCGTGATGTTCCAGAACTCCAACCTGTCCGTCCGGATCACCGACGAATTCCTCCAGGCGGTGGAGAAGGACGACACCTGGACCACCCGATCCGTCACGACCGGCAAAAAGATGGGCCAGTACCCCGCCCGCGAGCTGATGCAACTAATCGCGGAGGGAACGCGAATCTGCGGCGATCCCGGCGTCCAGTACCACAGCACGATCAACCGCTGGCACACCTGCCCGAACTCCGGGTCGATCAACGCGTCGAACCCGTGCAGCGAGTACATGTTCGTCGATGACTCCGCCTGCAACCTGGCCTCGCTGAACCTGATGAAATTCCGTCGGGAGGACGGGTCGTTCGACGTGGTCGCCTTCAAGAAGGCGGTCCGCCTGTTCGTCATCGCCCAGGAGATCCTGGTGGACAACGGGAGCTATCCGGACAAGGCGATCACGGTCAACAGCCACCGCTTCCGTCCGCTCGGGCTGGGATTCGCCAATCTCGGGTCGCTCATCATGAGCCTGGCGCTGCCCTACGACTCCGACCAGGCGAGGTCGCTGGCCTCCGCGGTCAGCGCGATCATGACCGGCGCCGCCTATGCCGCCAGCGCCGAGATCGCACACCTCAAGGGCGCGTTCGAGGAGTTCGAGAAGAACAAGGAGCCCATGCTCAAGGTCGTCAACATGCACCGCCAGCATGCGAACGACCTGCCGGAAACGCATTGTCCGGACTACCTGCGAAACGCCGCCAAGGACGCCTGGGACGAAGCGGTGGACGCCGGAGCGAAGATCGGTTTTCGAAACGCCCAGGTGACGGTCCTGGCGCCGACCGGCACGATCGGCTTCATGATGGACTGCGACACAACCGGGGTCGAGCCGGACATCGCGCTGATCAAGTACAAGCTCCTCGCCGGCGGCGGCATGCTCAAGCTCGTCAACAAGACGCTGCCCATGGCCCTCGAACGACTGGGGTACTCCCCGGAGGATATCAAGGCCATTTGCGACCATGTCGACGAGCACGAGACCATTGAGGGGGCATTCAAGCTCTCGCCGGACCACCTGCCCATCTTTGATTGCGCCTTCAAGCCCAGAAACGGCAAACGGTTCATCCACTACATGGCGCACCTCAAGATGATGGCGGCGGTCCAGCCCTTCATCTCCGGGGCCATCAGCAAGACGATCAATATGCCCAAGGAGAGCACGACCGAGGAAATCCTGGCAGCCTACATGGAGGGGTGGAAGCTGGGTCTCAAGGCGGTTGCGATCTATCGGGACAGCTCCAAGCGGCTCCAGCCCGTCTCGACAGACAAGCACAAGGACACCAAGGGCAAGAAGGGCGTCGAATCCGTCCCGGCCGGAAGGCCGTTCCGCAGGAGGCTGCCCGACACAAGACACAGCATCACGCACAAGTTTTCCGTAGCTGGACATGAAGGCTACCTGACGGTGGGGCTATACGAGGATGGTCAGCCTGGTGAGTTGTTCATCACTATGGCCAAGGAAGGCAGCACCGTCGGGGGCCTCATGGATGTCATCGGCACGTGTACGTCGATGGCGCTGCAGTACGGCGTACCGCTCATCACCTTAGTGGACAAGTTCCGTCACGCCCGGTTCGAGCCTTCCGGCATGACCAGCAACCGGGAGATCCCGTTCGCCAAGAGCCTGATCGACTACATCTTCTGCTGGTTGGGCTGCCAGTTCATCCCGGGCTACGCGGACAAGAACCTGCCCAACCGGACTGCCGCGGGCAACGGCAACGGCAACAAGACCGTGACCACCGCCCGCGAACTGGTGGAAAAGACCCAGGACCTCGCACACAAGATCGCAGAGGCCAAGGCCGCCGGCACTCCCGGCAACGGCAAGAAGGCCGCCAAGGGCGCCGAAGCCAAGTCGAAGGAGACCGACGTCCGCGCCAAGGAGGCCCCCGTCTCCCCGTTGGACCGCATCGGCGGCCGACCGAGCCGGATCGGGAGCTTCGCCCCGGTCGTTGCCAACGTCGCCGATGACGGAACCCAGGCAGAGGCCACGCTCATCCAGAGGTTCAACGAGCAGTTCGAGCACTTCGGCGACGACGCACCCGCCTGTGACATCTGCGGCTCGATCACCGTCCGCAACGGCACCTGCTACAAGTGCTTCAACTGCGGCAACTCGATGGGATGCTCTTGAAGAATTGACGATTTACGATTGACTATCGACGATTGATACGCGGGCGGACGACTCACTCTCGTCCGCCCGTTTGCTCTTATAGGATCGACCGAAGTGCCGCGGAGCAGAAGCTCCAATATGTGGGAGCGATCATGGAAATCAATCGAGTCTTCATCCTCGGTGCCGGTTTCTCAACGCAGGCCGGAATGCCTCTGGCCACAGAGTTGACTCCCCTTCTGCGCCGCAAGTTCGAGGAGTATGAGCATGAGGAGGCCCTTGCGTGGCTCGCCTCTCTCGACGAACGCATCCGTTGGCTCAATCAAGCGGGCAACGGCACCGTATCCTCCCTGAATGTCGAGGAACTGTTCGATCTCGCTCATTTCGACATTCTCACATGGAAAATGAGACAGCAGATGTGTCCTTTGGGACGGACGGCCGGAGATACTCCCTATTCCACCGGCGAGGCAATCAAGGCATGGCTTACCCACATGGAGGATGATCTACGTGATGTGATCTTTGAGCGGCAACAGTTGGGCATGGACAAACTCGGCGGCATTTTGGTGTTCGCAAACACCCTTCGAGAAGACGATGCGATTGTGACGTTCAACTACGACACGCTGGTCGAGCAATCCGCATCCCAGGCAGGAAAGTCATGGCAGTACGGCTTTGAAGGCGAGAAGGGCCAAGGCACCGCAGTCCTCAAAATGCATGGCTCGATCAATTGGGCCATCGTTCCCCGAAATCAGGTCGGCAACTTCGGATATCCTCTCCTTTTTCGGAAGGAGGACCAAAACCTGAAAGAGGACACAGACAAACCCACAGGCGAAATCGAATACGACTCTGTGCTCCTTCGAATCCCTGATGACTCGCTGGCCAATCGCATCGGGAATCGGATTCTCCAGATGAACAACAAGCAGTATCGTATCGGCATCGCGGGATTGGGCCGTTATAAGCCGCTCGACGCAATCCCTGGGAGTGGTCAGGTCTGGTACAATGCGCGGCGTGTCCTATGCCAGGCGGACGAGATTTACGTGATTGGTTTCTCACTCTCGCCATTCGATACGATGGCCCGCCTGCATTTCGCCGGGGTGATGTGCGAGAGGGCAAAGAAACAGAAGATGCCCACGAGAATCGTGCTGATAGACCCGTGCGCCAACGACCGGTTGCCCAACTTCAACTCCGTATTCGGTCCCGCCCGAATACAACCGATTCCGAAACGAGCGGAGGAGGTAGACTGGAGCAGTCTGCTGGCTCAGTAGCCTATGCAGGCTCCTTCGCGACTTTGGGGCACCGGGCAAAGCTTCGCTCAGCTTGCGAATCAGCGGGAATCTGACGGTTGGGTTGCAGGGATCTCCAACCGACGGCTGGAGATCTGCGGGGCGATTTGGTCCTTGCGGTCTTGCGGATAGCCCACGTCCCAAGGCGATGGGCCGACCCACTTGCTCTGCGTCCCCTCTATGCTAATCGTCCCATCGGCGTGGAGCGTGACGATGGCAAACAGCGGGTCCTCGTAGGGAGCGGTGTACCTGATCCAGGGATGATCCCGGTCGATCTCGGGACTGTAGCGAACATGCTGGCATTTGCCGCCCATCCAGAAGTACGACATGCTGTTGATCTGGACGTGATAGATGCCGTTGATTTGCCGGCAGTAGTCCATGTGAAAGTGGCCACTGAAACAAGCGAGAACCTTCGGTCGGCCGTCGGCCTGCCTGGCCTGTTCCAGGATGCCGCGAATCGCGCCGCTATTGGCGACGCCGTTCTCGGTATCGAGACTCTGATGGGAGAAGACGAGGGTCGGCAGATCGGTCCGAGCCAGTTCCTCGCGGAGCCATTGCTGCTGTTCGGTCCCTATGTACCGAGCATACCCCTGCTGCGGCGGATCGGTCTTGTCGTTGCCATCCAGCACGATGAAGTGGAAGCCGCCTGCGTCGAAGGCATAGTACTTGGCCGGCATGCCCCAGCACGCGACCGTCTGCTCGCGGGTGGCTCCGCCGTCCATGTCGTGATTGCCCAGGACGTGGTGACGCGGTCCGTCGAAGGACCTCCAGATCGCAAGGAAGCCGTCGTTGGCCGGGATGGGACGACAGAAGTCCCCCAGGTGGATGATGAGATCGACCCGCTCGCGATTCATCCGATCGACGAAGGTCCGAAGCCTCGAATCCGCGTCGTGCATGATGTCCTTGTGCACGTCGGAGCAGATGCCAAACCGGAGCGTCTTGGGGTCGGGCTCGTTTGCAGAACATTCATACAACGGCCAGATCGGGCCGAGCAAGGTCAGAAACCCCACGAGCACTGTTCGACGGGTCATTGGGCTTGTCTTCATCCGGATTCTCTCCTGCCAGGGAAGACTGCTGGATCGACGCTTCGGTCACGCTAATCCAGGACGGCTCACCCGATTGTTGCTACTTGAGGCGCACGGCGGGCAGGCGTTTCAGTCGCTGGTTTTGAGGGTCCACCTCGATACCTACGGATTCCAGGGCGGTCACGCCAAGGATGGGCTCTGCGTCGTCAGGACCAAAGATCACCGTTGCCCACGCGATATCTCCCATGAACTCGACTTCGGCGCCGCCAATGTCCATCCTGATCTCCGTCCCGTCAGCCAATTCATAGGTGCGTTTAGTCCGCGGTTCGAGTCCTATGGCCTTGAGGTGCTTCCCGGGCACCAGGCAATCAACCGCCCCGGTATCCACAAGAAAGAGCCCCTCCCAAGTCTTTTCCGGTTGGGCTGGATTGCGAACCGTTACCGTTACGGGTGTCATTCCCATACTTCCAACCTCGTTTGGCGCCCTGTTCAACATGCGAATGAAACCTCCGTCAGTATACCACGCCAGCACGCAACGGGGGGACGGATTTCGCTGTTTGGCCCAAACGAAATCCGGAAAATTCGTGGCAAAATGGTTTGACATCGCGCTTTGTGATGCTAAAATGCAGGGTTTCTATATCGTAGAGAAAGAAGAGAGTACGCTTATGAAGAGCTTTATGGCTAAGCCGGGTCAGGTAGAGCAGAAGTGGCTGTTGGTGGACGCCGACGGGGCCGTCCTCGGTCGGATCGCCACGAAGCTGGCCATGATTCTGATGGGCAAGAACAAGCCGACGTACACGCCCCACGTGGACATGGGCGATTTCGTCGTGGTGGTCAACGCCGAGAAGGTCCGGCTCACCGGAACTAAGGCTGATTTCAAGACTTACGAGTCGTACAGCGGGTATCCGAGCGGGCACAAGTACACCAGCTACGCCAGGATGATGGAGCGAAAACCTGAGAAGGTCATTGAGACGGCTGTCCGCAAGATGCTCCCGAAGACCCAGATGGGCCGCAAGGCGTTGAGCCGGCTCAAGATCTTCTGTGGTCCCGAGCACGAGCATCAGGCCCAGCAACCCCAGAGAGTGCAACTGTTCTAATCGAACTGGAATCAAGAAGCCATGACAGAGAACAAACCGGAAAACATGACTGTCGAATCCGCCGCCCGGCCCCAGGCCGTCGAGCCCAAGCCCGCGATCGGGCCCGGGAATTCGGGCAAGGCCAAGTACGGGTACTGGTGGGGAACCGGACGGCGCAAGACCTCCGTCGCTCGCGTGCGTATCCGACCAGGTGACGGAAAACTCATGGTCAACAAGCGAGATCTGGACGACTACTTCAAGAGGGATCAGGATCGCAAGGCCGTCGTCGCTCCGTTGAAGCTCCTGCACGCCGAAAAGGCGTTCGATGTCTTTGTCAACGTCCGAGGCGGCGGCATCACAGGTCAGGCGGGAGCCGCTCTGCTGGGTGTCGCCAGGGCCCTCAAGAGCTACGACGAAAACTACACCACGGCGCTGAGGGATAACGGACTGCTCACTCGCGACCCGAGAATGGTCGAGAGGAAAAAGCCCGGCCAGGCGGGGGCAAGGCGGAGATTCCAGTTCTCGAAACGTTAATTCGAAAGAAAGCCAACTGGATAACGACAGCCGCCGAGAGACGATCTTCGCGGCTGTTTTTTTATCACTTCTGGAAAATGAGAGATCAGGCATGCTCTCCCGTTTTCCAGAAGCATAGGGGTCTTTTCACAGGAGCATACATGGTACGCGTTGCGATCATCGGAGCCAGTGGATACACCGGCGCAGAGTCGATTCGAATCCTCCTGCGGCACAGCGGGGCCAAACTGACCTACCTGACCGCCCTGCCGGAAGAGTGCGGCCCGGCCGAGGAGGTCTTTCCCGAATTTCGCGGGCGGTGTACACTGCCCATCGAGCCGCTGAACCTGGAGAAGCTCTCGGAGCAGGCGGACGTGGCTTTGTGCTGCCTGCCGCACAAGGTCTCGATGCAGTTCGTGCCCGAGCTGCTCAGCGCGGGCGTCAAGGTGGTCGATTTCAGCGCCGACTACCGGATCAAAGATGTCACGGTCTACGAGAAGTACTACAGCGTCGTGCACACCGACGCGACGCACCTGGACGAGGCGGTCTACGGGCTGCCCGAGCTGTTCCGCAAGAAGATCAAGAAGGCCCGGCTGATTGCCAACCCCGGCTGTTTCCCGACCGGGGCGACGCTGGCCTTGGCGCCCCTGCTGAAAAAGGGGATCATCGACCTCGATTCCATCATCGTCAACTCCGTGACGGGCGCCTCCGGAGCCGGCAAGAACCCCTCCGTCAAATTCCACTTCCCGAACATGAACGAGAACATTTTCGCGTACGGGATCGGGACGCATCGTCACATGCCGGAGATGGAGCAGATCGCCTCCGAGATCGCGGGCTCGCCGGTGCAGATCCTCTTTCAGCCGCACGTCGGACCCTTCGACCGAGGCATTCTCTCGACAGTCTACTGCCAGCCGAAAAAGGGCGTGAAAGCCGAGCAGCTTCTGCCCCTGTACAATGACTTCTACAAGGGCGAACCGTTCGTACAGGTCCGCAAGACCGCCCCGGCGGTGAAGGACATCTGCGCGACGAACTACTGCCACATCTTCCCGGCCTTGGTCAAAGGTCGGATCGTGGTCTTCTCCGTGATCGACAACCTGACAAAGGGCGCCTCCGGCCAAGCCATCCAGAACATGAACATCCTCTTCGGCCTGCGGGAGACCATGGGGCTCGAGTGACCGGGCGCCAGAGGACTGCCATGGGCAAGATCGAGGAAATCTGCCGCAAGAGAAAGCAGGCCCACCAGAAGCTGCTGGCCCTGGACTCGAAGGTCTATCGCGCCTTTCTCGACATGGAGGCCGCCGCCTACGGCGACGGCGCGCTGCCGAAGAAAGCCAAGGAGCTGATCGCCGTCGGCATCTCGGTCGTGATGGACTGCGAGTCGTGCATGCAGTGGCACATCGAGCAGGCCGCCAAGGCGGGCGCCACCCGTCGGGAGGTCCTGGAGGCCGTCGAAGTGGGGATCGAGATGGGCGGCGGGCGGGCCAGCGTCTCCGCTCGGTTCGCCCTGGAAGTGATGGAGAGCGTCTTCGCGGACTGATGGCATGACCAGAAACGGCACCATCCAAGTGGCGACCTGCCAGTTCGCAGTCAGCGAGTCGGTGCGTCGAAACGCCCGTGCCATCCGGCGGTTCCTCGCGGAAGCCAAGCAGGCGAAGGCCGAGATCGTCCATTTTTCGGAGTGCGCCTTGAGCGGATACGCCGGCGCCGATTTCAACTCATTCGAAGGCTACGACTGGAACCTGCTGAAAGACGAGACGCTCGGGATCATGGCCCTGGCGGGCGAGCTGGGTCTGTGGGTCGTCCTGGGCAGCACGCACCCGCTGACGGAGCCCAACTGGCCGCACAACTGCCTGTACCTGGTCAGTCCCGAGGGCAAGATTGTGGATCGCTACGACAAGCGGTTCTGCACGCCGGGCGACCTGGAGCACTTCACACCGGGAGACCGGTTCGTCACGTTCACGCTCAACGAGGTCAAGTGCGCCCTGCTGATCTGCTTCGACCTGCGCTTCCCCGAGCTCTACCGCGAGTTGTATAACCTGGGAGTGCAGTGCGTCTTCCAGTCGTTCTACAACGCCCGGCAGCGCGGCACGAGCGTTCACACGCACATCATGCGTCAGACGATGCAGTGCCATGCGGCGACGAACCAGTTCTGGGTGAGCATGACGAACTCGTGCGGGCGCTACTCGCCGTACCCGTCGTGCTTCATCCAGCCTGACGGCGCGATCGCTCAGCAATTGAGGCTCAACCGGTCGGGCATGATGGTCAACACCGTGGACCTGAACCGGAACTTCTACGACCCGATGGTGGGCTTCCGCGAAATGGCCCTGGCCGGCCGGCTCACCAACGGCCCCGGCGCCCTCGACGACCCAAGATCGAGGAATGTGACAGCCCTTTAACCCCTGATCGTATCCTGCCACAAAACGCTTGTGCGGCAGTTGCTCTCAGGGCTATCATTACCCCGATGTGGCCGCAGGTGCCCCAGCGGAATTGTATGACGACAAGATCGCAGAACGCCATTTCACGACGGCCCAGGAGGTTCTCGAATGGGTGCGAGAACAGATTCGCGAATAGAAGACTTTGTGCAAAGAGTGCGCGAGAAATACAGGATCACCCAGGCTATTTTCTTCGGCAGTCGGGCGAGAGGTGATCACCTGGCAGACAGCGACTACGACATCATTCTCGTTTCTCCCGACTTTCAAGGGGTGTTCTTCAGCCAACGTTCCGCGTTGATGTACGACTTCTGGAAGCATTGGCCCCTTGAAATCGAGCCGCTTTGCTACACTCCCGGAGAATTCGAGACCAAGAAGCAACAAATCGGCATCGTCAACGAGGCCGTCAGAGAGGGCATCATTCTGTAGGATCATCCCAGAACCATTGGAGAACGATATGACGAATGGAACGGTAACGGGGCCGCAGGGGTTCCTGGCGGCGGGTTTGGCTTCGGGCGTGAAGGTGTCGGGTAAGCCCGATCTGGGGTTGCTTGTCTGCCCGACCGGGGCGGTCGCAGCCGCTGTATTCACCACAAACACGATCACCTCGGCGGCCGTCCAGGTCAGCCGGGAGCACCTGCAGAGCCGAAAGACCTACGCGGTTGTGGTCAACTCGGGCAACGCCAACGCCTGCACAGGCAAGCTCGGCCTGGCCAACGCGCGTAAGATGTGTGCCCAAACCGCCAAGCTGCTGGGCGTCGAACCCGAGGAGGTGCTCGTCGCGTCGACCGGGATCATCGGGCACCAGTTGCCCATGGAGAAGGTGACCGCGGGGATCGACCAGGCGGCCCCCCTGCTGTCGGGCTCGACCGAGGCCGGACTGGCCTTCGCACACGCGATCATGACGACCGACACGCGGTGCAAGCAGGCCTATCGGGAGGTCAAGCTCTCCCGTACGATCGCGAGGATCGCTGGCACCGTCAAAGGGGCCGGCATGATCGGGCCCAACATGGCGACCACCCTGCTGTTCATCACGACCGACGTCGCCATCAGCAAGGCGATGCTGAGCAAGGCCTTCACCCAGGCTATCGGTGGCTCGCTCAATCGTCTGACCGTGGACGGCCACCAGAGCACCAACGACACCGGGATACTCTTAGCCTCCGGGCTGGCAGGAAACCAGCGGATTACCGGACCCTGCGCGAGCTACCGCAAATTCGCGGCGGCCCTGACGGACCTGTGCACCGACCTGGTCCGGCAGATGGCGCTCGACGCAGAGGGCGCGACGCGGATGTTCCAGGTGGTCGTCAAAGGAGCTGCGAGCACGGCGGAAGCGACGAAGGCCGCCCGCGCCGTCGCGGATTACCCTCTCTTCAAGTGCGCCGTCAACGGCGGCGACCCGAACTGGGGTCGGATCATCTGCGCGGTGGGCTCTTCCGGCGTGAGACTCAAGCCCGAGAAGCTCTCGTGCAAGCTCGACGACCTGTACGTCTTCCGCAACGGAGCGCCCAGCGATTTCGACCCGAAGGAGGCATCCCAGATCATCTCCCAGCGTCAGTTCGTCATCACCGTGGACCTGGGCGTCGGTCGAGCCGACGACTTCTATTACGGCTGCGACCTGAGCACCGAGTACGTCCACATCAACGCGGATTACCACACGTAGCGCCGAGGTTGCTTCCGCAAGCGACCGGCACACTCGAGACCCAGCAGGTTGCCGGGGGTGAATTCCTCGCGGATTCGACGGAAAACTGTTGAAAACCCGCTTTCTTCCTGTACACTGCGTGGATTCTGTACGGGTATCTGAGCCGAAATAGGTCTATTCGAAAGGAGCCTACAAGTGAGTGCGTTGAAAAGGATTCTGGGAATATCGGTGCCGGTTCTGGCCCTCAGCGCCGTGGCGGGCGCTGCCGAAGCCGCCGGAGGCCCCATCGATGCCGAGACGGCATCGGGTACAACGCTGTTCTGGTGGATCGCGCCGATTTCGGCGATGTGTGCCCTGGGATTTGCCTTCTACTTCTACAAGAAGATGATCGAGGCGCCGGCAGGTACCGAGAAGATGGTCGAGATCGCACAGTACGTGCGGGAAGGCGCCTATGCCTACCTGCGACGTCAGTACGGCGTGGTCGCAATCGTGTTCGCGGTGCTCGTCGCCCTCTTCGCCTTCCTGGCGTATAAAGGCATCCAGAACCCGTTTGTCCCTGTGGCGTTTCTCACCGGCGGCTTCTTCAGCGGCCTGTGCGGATTCCTGGGGATGAAGACGGCGACCGCCGCCTCCTCTCGAACCGCCCAAGGCGCCACCAAGAGCCTCAACAGCGGCCTCCAGGTCGCCTTCCGATCCGGCGCCGTCATGGGCCTGGTGGTCGTCGGCTTCGGCCTGCTGGATATCTCGCTGTGGTATCTCATCCTGGACAAGCTCGTCTACACCCCCGAGCACATGAAAAACGGCTTGACGCTCTTCGGCCTGACCCTCGTTCACCCGGGCATGGACCCGCAACGAATGCTCGTCGAGATTACCACGACGATGATCACCTTCGGCATGGGCGCCTCGACGCAGGCCCTCTTTGCTCGTGTCGGCGGCGGCATCTACACCAAGTCCGCGGACGTCGGCGCCGACCTCGTCGGCAAGGTCGAAGCCGGCATTCCCGAGGACGACCCGCGCAACCCCGCGACCATCGCGGACAACGTGGGCGACAACGTCGGCGACGTGGCCGGCATGGGCGCCGACCTGTACGAGAGCTATTGCGGCTCGATTCTCGCAACCGCGGCCCTCGGCGCCGCCCTGCCGCTGAGCGCCGTTCGGGAAAGCGGCATGGACCCGTTGAAGGCCGTGCTCGCCCCGATGATCGTCGCAGGCATCGGCATCTTCCTGTCGATCGCCGGCGTGTTCATGGTCCGCTGCAAGGAGGACGCCAGCCAGAAGAACCTGCTTCGTGCCCTCCTGCTCGGAACGCTGGGCAGCTCCGTCCTGATCCTGATTGTGCTCGCCGGCCTGGCGATGACGGACTGGATCAGTTGGGGCATCTTCGGCTCGGTGGTCTCCGGTCTGGTTGCCGGCGTTCTGATCGGCCAGTTTACAGAGTACTACACCTCGGATGAATACAAGCCGACCAAGGGCATTGCGAATCAGGCCAGAATGGGTCCGGCGACCGCCATCATCGATGGTTTCGCCAACGGCATGTACTCCGCGGGCCTGCCGGTCATCACCATCGTGATCGGCATCCTCTGCGCCTACGGCTTCGCCGGCGGGTTCTCCGACGTGGCGATGGGCCTGTACGGGATCGGCTTCGCCGCGGTCGGCATGCTCTCGACGCTCGGAATCACGCTGGCGACGGACGCCTATGGTCCCATCGCCGACAACGCCGGCGGCAATGCGGAAATGGCCGGTCTGGATCCGGAAGTTCGCAAGCGAACCGACGCGCTGGACGCCCTGGGCAACACCACCGCCGCGACCGGCAAGGGCTTCGCCATCGGCTCGGCGGCTCTGACCGCCATGGCCCTGCTGGCCGCATACATCGAGGAGATTCGGATCTGGATCGGACGCCTCGCCCAGGAGAGCGCCGACGGCATTTACCACGTGGGCCAGGTCGCCTTCGCAGCTACCGACGGGATTGCCGGCGCGATCAACGCCAAGACCGCCACGATGGCCGACTTCGTTAAAGCCTACGATCTGACGATCATGAATCCGAAACTGATCGGTGGCCTGTTCATCGGCGGCATGATGGCGTTCGTCTTCTGCGCCATGACTATGAAAGCCGTCGGTCGGGCTGCGGGCGCGATGGTCGAGGAAGTGCGCCGACAGTTCAAGAGCATCCCGGGCATCATGGAAGGCAAAGGCAAGCCGGACTACGCCCGGTGCGTCTCGATCTCCACGAAGGGCGCTCAGAGAGAAATGGTTCTGCCCTCGCTGCTGGCGATCATCGTGCCGGTTGTGACCGGCCTGCTCATGGGCGTCTCCGGCGTCATGGGCCTTCTCGTGGGCGGTCTGACCACCGGATTCGTCCTGGCCATCACGCTCAACAACGCCGGCGGCGCGTGGGACAACGCCAAGAAGTACATCGAGAAGGGCGCTCATGGCGGCAAGAAGCTGCCCGACGGCACCAAGAACCCGGTCCACGGCGCCGCAGTCATCGGCGACACGGTCGGCGACCCGTTCAAGGACACCTCCGGCCCGAGCCTGAACATCCTTATCAAGCTCATGTCGATGGTGAGCGTGGTCTTCTCCGGCGTGATCGTAAAGCTCGCGCCGCAGGTCAGCGCCTGGCTCCATCTCGGCAGCCAGTGACCGAGACCCCGGCAGGCAACGGTTGACGCTGCCCGCTGGCGACTGTACTCTAATAAGGGTGGTCCGCGTTGGGCCACCCTTCTCTTTTATGGTGAATCTCTGGAATAAGGTGAAAAACGATTGGCGAGAAGAAAACCGAATAAGCAGGCGAAGGACTTCGCCCTCGCGGCGGCAAAGATCGCCCAAGAACGGCATTGTAGCGACATCGTGGTGCTGGACCTGCGGGGTCTGTCGCCCGCGACCGACTACTTTGTGATTGCCACAGGCACGAGCGAGCGACAGATGCGAACCGTCGCCGACGAGTGCTCCCAGGCCGGACGGGAACAGGGCATTAGCCGGTTCGGACGGGCAGGCTACGAACAGGGCCGATGGATACTCCTCGACTTCGTCGACGTCGTCGTCCATCTCTTCGACGCCGAGTACCGCGACTTCTACGACCTCGACCACCTCTGGGGCGATGCGGAGAGAGTGAATTATGAATAACTGGCCACAGAGGGCACAGAGATCACAGAGAGAAGAGAAGATGGAATAGAGGGAAAGACATAGACGGCTGGTATGGCGGATGAGTTGACTGAGCGGATCATTGGAGCAGCGATGGAAGTCCATAAGGCGCTGGGATCCGGACTTCTGGAGTCCATCTATGAGGAGGCTCTCTGCTACGAGTTCCAGTTGCAGAACATCGCGTACGAGCGTCAGGTGCCAGCCGACATCGTCTACAAGGACCGCGTCATCAAGGATCAGAGGCTCGACTTGCTTGTGGAGAAGGAGGTCGTCGTCGAGATCAAGTCCATCAGGCAGACGCCCGGCGTTGTGATCTCGCAGACCATTTCCTATTTGAAGGCCACGAATCTGAAACGCGGACGAATCATCAACTTCGGAGAGAGACGTTTGATCGATGGCGTCAAGCGCGTCTCAGTATAACTGATTTCTGCCACAGAGAGCACAGAGGACACAGAGAACCGAATGAAGATCAATCAGAATCACCTCCAATCTCCTCTCTGTGATCTCTGTGCCCTCTGTGGCAAAAGTCCCTTTGGGTGATTGACAGCATGAAATGCACCGTAGACATTCTCGAAGAGCGAATCTCCGCGGCGATGGCGAAGGCGACCGGACAGGCCGGTTGCGCCGCGGTCCTCCGACCGGCGACCGATCCGCGATTCGGCGACTACCAGGCCAACGGCGTGATGGCGCTGGCCAAACAGATCAAGACCAACCCCCGCAAGCTTGCGGAAGCCGTGGTCGCGCAGCTCGACCTGAGCGACCTGTGCGAGCCGCCGGAGGTGGCGGGACCGGGCTTCATCAACCTGCGTCTCAAACCCGAGTATGTCGCGACCGAACTGCTTCGCGTCGCGAAAGAAGACGGTGAGCGACTGGGCATCCGAGCGGCAGCCTCGCCCCAGACCGTAGTCGTCGATTTCTCCAGTCCGAACATCGCGAAGGAAATGCACGTCGGGCACCTCCGCAGCACGATCATCGGCGACTGCCTGTGCCGGCTGCTGGAGTTCGAGGGACATCGCGTCATCCGCCAGAACCACATCGGCGATTGGGGCACCCAGTTCGGCCGGGTCATTCTCGGCCTGTGGCACATGTGCATGGCCGAGAAGCACGGCCAGCCATTCTACTACCGAACCGAACTCGATGGACTTCGGAGTCTCGCGAAGTCCGGCGAGGGCTTGAAGGGACTCTGCCAGCATATCCGCGACCGTCACGAGGAGGACTGGAGCGGCGACCCCACCGGCGAGCAATGCTTCTCGCTCTTCCTGGAAGGACTGAGCGATCGCGACGTCGAAGGCTTGTGGGAGCAGTTCCTGTGCGTTTACCAGTACATCAATGCCCTGGAGGAAGCCGTCACAGGAATGGGCCTTACGGTCCGCACAATCAATCGGGGCCAGGAAGAGATCATCCCCTATGAATCGCTGTCCAGGCGGATCACCGTCATGTTGCAGCGTCAAGACCGCCAGGAGCTTGACGCCTGGCAATTCATCCGAAAGCTCACTCTGGAACACTGCGGCAGCATCTACGAGACGCTGGGCGTCCAACTGACCGACCGCGACGTTCGCGGCGAGAGCTTCTATAACGACGAGCTTCCGGCGGTTGTCAGCGACTTGCAGGAGTCCGGATTGGCCGTGACTTCGGACGGCGCGGTCTGCATCTTCCCGCCGGGGTTTCAGACGAAGGAAGGCGAGCCGTTGCCTTTCATCATCCAGAAGTCCGACGGCGCATTCCTCTACGCGACGACGGACCTGGCAGCGCTGCGGTACCGAATCAACGTGCTGAAAGCCGACCGGATCGTCTACGTGACCGACGCCCGCCAGATCCAGCACTTCCAGATGCTCTTCAAGGTCGCGGAGATGGCCGGTTGGGACCAGCGCGACGGCAAGAAGGTCGAACTGGTCCACGTCACCTTCGGCAGCGTCCTCGGTGAGGACGGCAGGCCGCTCAAGACCCGTTCCGGCGAGAACGTCAAGCTCAAAGAACTGCTCGACGAAGCCGTCGAGCGGGCCAAGACCGTCGTCGAAGAGAAGAACCCGGAGTTGCCGCCGGAGAAGAAACTCAAGATCGCCCAGGCGGTCGGCGTCGGAGCGGTTAAATACGCCGACTACTCGAACAGCCGGACCAGCGACTACGTCTTCAGCTTCGACAAGATGCTCGCGATGGAGGGCAATACCGCCCCCTATATGCAATACGCCTACGCCCGGGTTCGGTCCATTGAGCGAAAGGCCCAGACCAAGGGCGTGGACGTCGCCCGCGAACTGGCGAGCGCCACGACTCTCAACTTGAGCGAGCCGAGCGAGCTGGACCTCGCCAAGCACCTCGTTCGGTATGCGGAGGCGGTCGAGTCGGCCATCACCGACTACCGGCCGAACTACCTGACCGCCTACCTCTACGAGCTGGCCCAGCGATTCAGCACGTTCTACACGAACTGCCCGGTCCTCGATGCCCCGCCGGCGAGCCGGCCCACACGACTGCTCCTGTGCGACCAGACGGCCCGAACGATCAGGCACGGCCTGAGTCAACTGCTCGGCATCGCGGTTGTCGAACAGATGTAAAGGAAGCGACCATGAAGATCGTCCAGAAGGAATTCGGCGTCAGCACCCGGAGCCGCACGGAAATGGTCGATGTCACGAGCCGGGTCCAGGCGGCCGTCCGGGACGCAGGCGTCCGCAACGGCGACGTGATCGTCTTCTGTCCCCACACCACCGCGGCCATCACGATCAACGAGAACGCCGATCCCGCCGTGGTCCACGACCTGCTCCTGCTCTTCGACGAGGTCTTCCCCCGGTCGCATCCGGGCTACCGTCACGACGAGGGCAACTCGGACGCCCACTGCAAGAGTTCGCTGGTCGGGTGCAGCGAACAGGTCCTCATCAAGGATGGGACCCTGACCCTGGGGACATGGCAGGGAATCTACTTCTGCGAGTTCGACGGCCCGCGCAGCCGAACGGTGATCGTCCAAGTTCGCGGCGAGTGAGCCGCGCCGGCGGTCATGTCACGACCCAGGCCGGGGACATCGGGCGGAGGTCTCCGCCTCCTGTGCGAGCACTCCGCCGTCCGGTCTCGCTGTGTTTCCACTCCCTGTCCGCTGTGCCTCTGGGGCAAATCCGCTCGCAGCGTTCGGAGCAGCGCAAAAAAAATGGCGAGGTGGTGGGACCGGCTGGGGGGGAGACCGGTGAACCACGCTGCCTCGCCGAGGTTTATTATGCCGCTTGAAGCAACAGGGAAAACCAATACCGGAATTCAAAAGAGCAATGTGCCGATTCGTCGCCGCCTGCCCAACAACATGAAAGAGAACATCCGTCAGGGTGAATCTCCCACCCCATTCCACTCCATTGGTATCGCAATTATACCCCCAGGATGCTGAGATTGCAAGACAAAAACGGGCTTCCGACCGCTTTTTTTTGACATTGGCCCCGATCGCGGCGGCTCGATAAGTCCATTCAGAACAAGCCTTTGCGACAGGCGCGGTCGCGGAGCCCTATCAAGTGACATTTTTCTGCCAAGCCGATGAGGACGCCGGGACGGCATTCTGTGCCGTCCGCCGGGCCAATCCGGCGCCTCGGAGCCTCGCGGACGAGAGACGCGGTACCGGCATTTGACAGGTCGAGAGCAATAATCCCTTGTGTGAAATGGCAAAGTCCCATAGACTAACGACGCCGACTGAGCGTCTGATCACAAGACGGATTGATGCACTGCACTCGCTCACAGCCTTGGACATGACGAAGATAGCAGAGAGAATCGAACGCGTCGAAGGGACCATCGCGGAGACCTGCGCCCGGGCGGGACGGGAACGGCAGGACATCTGCCTGGTCGTCGTAACGAAATCGGCCGAGATCGAACAGATCGAGGAGGTGATCCGCCTCGGCCACAATCACCTCGGCGAGAACCGCGTACAGCAGTTGAAGAAAGTCGCCGCCCAGGTGGCTGACTTCGTACAGCAGTCGGCCGACGACCCGGCCGTCCCCAAGGAGATTCACTGGCACCTGATCGGCCACCTCCAGCGAAACAAGGTGCGCCCGATCCTGCCGACAGCCTCGCTCATCCATTCCGTGGATACGCTGCGCCTGGCGGAGGAGATCAACACCTCCGCGGCCAGGCTGGGCCTGTGCCCGCGCGTGCTGCTGCAGGTGAATACATCGAACGAGCCGCAGAAGTACGGCGTGCCGGTTGGGGCAGCCACCCATTTGGCCGAACAGATCGAGACGTTGCCGCACCTGAAGCTGATCGGACTGATGACGATGGCCCCGCTGACCCGCAACAAAGACGTCATTCGCGCGTGTTTCCAGCGAGCTCGCGACCTGCACTGCGAGATGCGGGGCGAGAAGATCGTCGCCAATCAGTTCACCGAGCTGAGCATGGGCATGAGCTCGGACTACGAGATCGCCATCGAGGAAGGGGCGACCATCCTCCGCATCGGCTCGGCTATCTTCGCCGGGTGAGGTCCGCCCCAGAGCCGGCCGGACGCCCATTTTGCGCAAGTCCGCTCCTATTCGAACAAATCCCCAAAGTGACGCGCGGATTGAGACGACATTATAGACGCCAAACCGCGTGCAGGGACGTGCGCCGCACCTCCCGACGCGAGAGAAGAAAAGGCGATCATTATGGGGCACACGAGGACCGCAAAGAACATGACCACACCGACAGGTTTCATTGACGTGGTCTATCTGTCCGATAAGCCACGGATGTCGGCGGAGATCCGCCGACTGTTTCGCCAGAAGAAGCTGACGTACCACCTGCTGCCACTCGAACGATATGGCGAGATTCGGTCCCGGACGGACCGGATCGGGACCGTCCTCGTCGATGCCGAGGGGATCGACATCAGCGAGGACCAACGTCTCGGTCGAATCCTCGAAGCCCTCGAACGGGACAACATCGGAATCGTCCTGCTGACCCAGCGGATCAAACGTCCTGTCCGGAGCTTCTCCCTCGTCTCTTCCGAGACCAGCTTCTCGATGGCCAGCAGTGTCGATTCCATCTCCATGGACGATCTCTGGGCGAGCATCAATGTCAACCTGGCCCAACGCAAACACCAGCACTCCGGGATCACGACCAAGGCCCCCGGCCCGACCAGCCTGTCCGAACGGCTCTGGGACAAGAAACCCGCGGACCCGGCCGAGACACACGGGTCTTTCGTGGACAGCGTGAAGGAGCAGCTCCGCCTGGCGGGCCTGCTCCAGCGGGACTTCCTGCCCGCCCAATTGCCCAACAGCGACGACCTCCAGTGGGCGGTCACCTTCCTGCCGGCCGAGTGGGTGTCGGGCGACATCTACGACGTCGCCCGGATCGACGAGCAGCACATCGGCTTCTACGTCGCCGACGCAGTCGGGCACTCCATGCCCGCCGCCCTGCTGACCATGTTCATCAAGCAGGCGCTGGTCATGCGTCAGACCACCGAGAAGAACTATCGCATCTTCTCCCCCGCCGAGGTGATCAAGAATCTGAACCAGAAGATGGCCGGTCAGAAGCTCTCCGGCTATCAGTTCGCCACCTGCTGTTACTGCCTGCTCAACGTCAAGACACGACAGCTCACCTTCGCCCGCGCGGGCCATCCCTATCCGATCCTGCTGCGAAAGGGCGAGCCGCCACGACAGCTCGAAGCTCGCGGGTCGCTCCTGGGCATCTTCGAGAGCGCCGAGTTCGTCCAGGAGAGCGTCCAGTTGCAGGCCGGCGACAGGCTGCTGCTGTATTCCGACGGCGCCGAACTGCTCGTCGGGCGTCTGCACGACAAGGCAGGCTTCCAGTTCGCCGAGGAATTCCTGGCGATGACGGACTGCCCGATCTCCGAGATCGTGGACCGCCTGACGGAGCAGGCCCGCAGCCGGGACATCGACCCGGCGGAAGTGGACGACCTGACCCTCGTCGGTCTCGAAATCCAATGACCGGAACTCCGCAGGCGCGTCTTCAGGCCGCACGACGCGCCAATCGGCACTCCTTTCAGCTTCGTACTGCACTCAGAACGCCCCCCATTCCCCGTGGATCTTCGCCCCCGATCGGAGCCTGCCCTCGACCTGATCGGGGGTCGAGGGCAGGCTCTTCGCGGAATGACACGCCCGGCTGGAGACTCCTCCCAAGATTGGGTTCGTTTCGCACGATGGATCGTGAAGCGTGAAGGGTGAAGCGTCTCGGCTGGAGGCCGCGTCGCTCGTCGCTCGTCTCTCGTCGTTCGCAGCGGCGCCGCAAGTCATCTTCGTAGCACGGGCATCTTGCCCGTGAGGGGGTTCCCCAAACGCGCTCTCTTCGCGTTGGGGGGCCCCAGTAGCATGGGCGTCCCGCCCATGATTTCCGTCCGCCGCATTCGCCGCGACGCCGCAAGGCGGTATGTTCTCTTCGTTCGTAGTGACGCCGTGAGGCGTTATCCTCTCTTGGAGTCTGAAGTGTGAGGTTTGAAGTGTGAAGTCAGAGTCGTTGCCCGCAACCCTACGCGTCGCGTCGGACGCTCTCTCCGGCACAGGTCTTGCGCCAAACGAACCCAATTTCGCCCCTGCTGCGGCCTCCTGACCCGCCGGAAGGCTGCCTTCCAAACGGGAAGCCTCCCCCGACCGGGCCACCGTGCGCACCTCCCGCTCCCTCCGCAGTTGGGCCATCGTCCGGTACAGGCTGCTCTCGATCCGCCGTTCATACATCAGCAGGCGGTCCAGGACCCGCGCCCCGCCGAAGTCCTCCACGACCACCTTGCCCAAAGCGGCATCCTCGTCGAGTAGGCCGGCAACGCTCCGATCCCACTCGCTGCCCTTGATCTGCTTCCACTCCTCGTGTCGGGCCTCCAGCAGCGGTTCCGGCTCCCCATCGTCCAGCGCCGCAAACGCCGCGTTCTGGAGCCGCTCGGCGCGTCGCAGCCGCCAGGAGAGCCCGACGACCCGCGCCGCGAGCATCGCCTCCACCGCTCCGGCCGGTGCCAGCTCCCGGAGCATCCCTTCCCGGTAGACTTCAAATTCCGCCGGGTCTTCCCCCTGGATGACCGCGTCCCGCGCCAGCAGCCCATGCTTGAGAGCATTCTGTGATACCCTCTCCTTGCCTTCCGCCGTACGCGGCCCCGTGGACTTCTGGGCATTCAACTGATTCGCCTGGATCTGTGCAACCGTCGCCATACTGAGCCCTCCAAATCTATGACTTACGATCTGCGTCTTGCGTTCTGCGATCTGTCGCCCCCAACGGGGCGATATGTATGGGTATTATACCATAGTCCTCGGCCAATTTCAACAACAATACAACAAACCACACGAATATTTTCCGTCTCCTAAAGCCTGTTCCCGCCGGGACTAACAAAACACCCCGAAAGAATCTTCACCACAGAGGCACGGAGGTCACGGAGAAGGCTGTTGGTAGTGTGTCCGTAAGAGCCTGCCCTGAGCTTGTCGAGGGGGCATATCTTCGGGTCACGGGGCACGAGCCACGGATCACGGCTCAGGAACCGCTGATGAACGCTGATGCACGGCGACGCCGACCGTGTCATTCCCGCGAAGGCCGGAATCCAGATTCTTCTAACCACAGAGGACACCGAGGGCCACAGAGGCAGCGAGGGTATGTGGAATTCGGCGACAGCGGCAGCGTGGGCTCCGTCCACCATCTTCCTTCTTCCCCCGTGGCGAGGGCGCGAGCGCCCTTGTGTCACGAGGCCGTCCCCCGCCTTCGCGGGGGCAGGCGTTGGCCTCGCTGGCCCACCGGTGCGTTTCTCGCTCTGCGGATGCCGGCGGGGAGGGGGTTGTTCGGAGTACCGCCTTCAGGCGGCATACTCAGTCCGGTCTTTACCTTCTGTATGGCTTCGTGTACACTATCTGCATGAGTTGGTCACGGTTATGACATGGTGAAGAAGAAATCCAACGACGAACGAAGTGAGGATCTCCGCCCGGAGTATGATCTCGGCAAGCTCCTGCGAACTGACGTGCAGGGCAAGTACGCTGCGAGGTTCCGCGAGGGAACGAATCTCGTTCTCCTGGCTCCGGATGTGGCCGACGCGTTTCCGACCGCAGAGTCTGTCAATGAGGCCCTTCGTCTGGTCCTTCAACTGACCGATCTCCGCTCCAAGAAACGAAAGCCCTCCCGCCAACGCTGAGACTCGCCAGAACGGCCAAGATACCGGGGATAGTCATCCTCTCGTCTCCGGAAAATGGTAGTTGACCCCAGTATCCCACCAGTATCCCATTATGACCGCTATTCCCATACTTGCGATGTGCCATCTGCGTCCCCTCATCAGTACTGCCCCGATCAAGCAAGTTCCTGAACCATGTGTCAAATGCCTGACCACCGATCGACATCGGGGTCAGCGCGTTCGTCGCGTAGGTGATCGTTCTCTCCTACTTCCAGCGAAGCTGCTTCAATTCCTCCTCTGTGCGGATGAACTTCACCGTGCCATCATTCAACAGAACGCAGCCGCCTTTCGGGTCGTGGTTGTCGAAGGTGAACAACTCCGGCCCGCCGTGCTGATTCCAGCCCGGCTTGGATTCGAAGAGAAGGATCATGTCTTTGGGTGAGTCCTCTCGGCAGTTGGGGTTCATCGCGTAGTCGGAGATCCAGGTGTCTACAGGCTGACTTGACGTACTGGCCTTGCGCACTCGCTGATAATCATACACGTCAGGGCACACATGTATACCTGGGCAGGTGAACACCCCGGCTATATAGGTGTCGGGGTACATGCGTACTATTTTGTCGCTGCCTATCTCCGCGTTGGTATAGTTGTTGCGAGCATTTTCCACAATCGTATCACACCAGTGATTCGGATCCAACTGCGGACGAACAGCCTGTCCGCTTTCCCAGAGCCCCTGATAGATCAGGTAACATAGATGTCTCCCACACTGCCACCTTCTTCGCAGAGGTTCGAGTCCCGGGGGATCAAGGCTTGCTAAGCTCAGACCATACTCTGCATCGCACGAGAAGAGACGCCAGCCGCTGCGTATTTCCGACCTACCATATATAGAGAGAGGTACCCTGCCGCCCCAGGGCCGATGGCCGACGATCTTGGTCGGAGGGTCCATAGCAATCATCAACAACGACCACCGCCAGCCCAGGTACGTGTACGTGTCCTGGCTGACCTGTTGCGCAAAAGCCTTGACTTGTTTTTGACCCGTCACCGTCCACGTGTCGTAGGATTGTATATAGTCCCTCTCCTCCTCGTTGAAGACCCCCTTCTGCATGGATGTGCTTGGAGAGAAGTAATGAAGGGCTCCCCCGGCATATCGAACTTCAATACGCGTACAACTGCCGAGGTCAGGAGGCATAGGATAGCACGCGAGGTGCCGCACGATGACCAGTGCAGACAGCACCACCACCACGACAACAACAACAGCAAGTCTTCTTTGGACGAGAGATACGAAGTGTGGGGCGCTATCTCCCGATTGCTGTTCGTCGCGCGTCACTGACATCTCGGTCCATCCCGGATCTACTACGAAAAGGCCAGTCCCGCTGGGCTCACCAAACGCACTGCGGAACATTCCAAATAGACACATTGCGCTTCGTAATGTACATGCCCACGGGGTCTGGTATCCAGTATTCTACTGTCTGCGATCTCTCGGCCCCATTGTAATACCGATTTGACGGATAACAAGTCTTGTATTCCGGAATTCTCGTCAAAGCTTAAAATAAGGGATGACCCGCGAGAGTCCCTCCAAGTACCCCACCGACGCAAAGACGCCTTAAAGCGTAGACGAAGGGCTGACCGTCGAAGTCCCCAGAGTGTTAATGCGCCTCAACTGTATGTCCAATAAACATACAACTGCTGGCTATCTATATCGTAGAATATCATGTAGCGTGCAGGAGCTTTTTCGAAGTTGTGGTAGTACCAGCCGTGGTGGATGTCATAGACACTCTTGAACCAGGGCTCCGAGCGGATGCCAATGTCCTTGGCAATGCAGAACAACTCGGGGTTGCTGATGAACTCCGGAGTACCAGTGAGTGAATGAGTCGCCAGAATCCGATACTGGTCGCCTACGATTACGAATTCGATGTAGCATTTGGCATCGGCTCTGCGAAGATAGTTCAACGCTTGGTCTGCAGACGCAGTGAATTTCACGTTCAGGTACTTTGCGAAGCTCCCACCCACCCGATAACGCACATCAGCAACGCTATTGGCTAACACCGGTAACCTCCGAGACGATAGAGCCTCGTTGGCACGTCGAATTGTCTCTGCAGCTGACACCTGAGGAGTTGAGCGATCACATGATAGCGATAATTCACACAGCAAGCAGCAGACGATCGTCGTAGCGATTGCAGACATCAAGTGTCTCATCTCTTGACCTCAATGGCGCATTAACACACGCAGTACAACACGGCCGTTCGGAGATGGCACGAGCGATCCGGTAGCGCCGTGAACTTCTTGAGACCGGGGACTCGGTCCCCAGACCCCTGGGGTTTTTCGCTTTGAACCAGGAACAGGGTGAAGGGAAGGCGACGCTGGGTACCCACAACGTCGCCCCTGTCCCTGGGTCGCGACGGCGCTCGGGTTGTTTCCCAGCAGAGCCCTATCCTCCGTCACCATTTCGCCCGCCATTTGGACTGGCACAACGATCCAACTCATCTCGACCTCGCCCGACTCGTCCGACAAACCGGAACCGCCAAGCACTTCGTCGCCGCTTCATCGAGTATCGCGAAATGGGTTGCGGGAAGCAAGAACAAAGCGGGAAGACCGCCCGAGAAATTCGAATATCGAAATCCGAAATCCGAAACAAATTCAAAGCACAAAGCTCAAATAACCGAAACGCTGCCGCACGCCGGAGAGTCCGTTTGGATCATTGAGGCTTCTGGTCATTCGTGCTTGTTTCGGATTTCGAGTTTCGTGCTTCGAGTTTGCCCACCGGTGGTTCCGGGCACCAGCGGTGAGCCCGCGTGTCACGCACCGTCGGGCGTGATGTCCTCGAAGCAGGCCGGGGCGCGTTCCTTGAGGATTGCCAGCATCTTGGTGCAGGCTTTGCGGATCTCCCACTGGGCTTTGGCCGACAGGCGGAGCTTGAAGATGTGACGCCACTCGCGGAAATCCGCGGAGACCACGATCTCGCTGACGCAGGCGTTGGGCAGCACGAAGCGAGCGTCCTCCTTTTTGAGGCCGCGATCCCGCCACTTGCGATACATCTGCTGGATCGTCTGCATGTCCCGGCGGAAGTCCTCGACGTACTCGGGCGGCAGCGTCTCGGGCAGGACGTAGGCGAACTGGCCCTCGTTGACGTACCGCTGCGACTGCTGCGAGACCGCCATGAGCCGATGGCGGACGAGCTGGTGCGTCATCGCACGCGAGCAGTTGCGGATGCGGAACGTCGCGTAGGCGTGCTCCAGAGGGGATTCATGGCCCATCTTGAGCAGACGCTTGATGAACGCGGCGTCGGAGTCTTCCTCAATGCGGTCGAAACTCAGATAGCACGTCCTTCCGGCCTGCTCGATCACCTTCTCGGCATCGGGCGTGATCGCAACAAGCTCCACTTCCAGTTGAACGTCAGACACTCGCGACCTCCGCTTTGCCCAGCACCGCCAGGGCGGTCGCGACGTTGCCGAACGGGGCGCTGACCGCGAACCCTGCGACGTGCGGGCGGATCTGCTCGACCAGTTCCTGCGCGATCTCGATGCCCAGGACGCGCCCCTGCTCTTTCGTCGTCGCCCGGCTCATGCGATCCAGCAGGCGCGGAGGGACGACGACGCCGGGGACTTCGTTGGCCATGAACTCCGCATTCTTGAAACTCGTGAACGGCCAGATCCCCGCGATGATCGGGATACGAGAGTCCTGCGTCGCCTCCAGGAAACGCGACAGACAATCCGGATCGAAGACCGGCTGGGTGATTGCGAACTCCGCGCCGGCAACGACCTTCTGTCTGAAGCGGTCGATCTCCCGCTCCAAATCGGCCGCGACCGGATTGGCGCCCACGCCGATCACAACCGAGGTGGGCGGGTCGATGCTGTTGCCGCCGATATCGACGCCGCGATTGAGGTTGCGAGCGACCCCCGTCAAGGCGACGGAGTCCATGTCGAAGACGCCCGTGGCGCTGGGATACTCGCCCAGCTTCGGCGGGTCGCCCGTGATGATCAACAGATTCCGCACGCCAATCGCCGAAGCCCCGAGGATATCCGACTGCATCCCGATCAGGTTGCGATCCCGACAACAGAAGTGCAGAATGGCCTCGATACCGGCGTCCTGCTGAATCTTCACCGCCGTGACCAAGGGCGACAGGCGAGAGCTCGCACGCGGACCATCCGGGATGTTGATCGCATCAACGCCCGCTTCGGCGCACCGGCGGGCCTTGTCCAAGATGGCCGTCACATCCACACCACGAGGCGGCGTCATCTCAATCGTTGTCACGACCTGGCCGGCCGCCAGCTTCGCTCCGAACAGGGATCTCTTCGCCAGCGGCTCGGGCTCCTTCAGAATGGGCCCTTGGGCGGCGCGGGGTCCCGGCGAGACGGAGACCGCGGCACCGGTCGCCACTCTGCTGAGCGAGCGGACCGCCCGCACGATTTCGCGGATGTGGTCCGGCGTGGTGCCGCAGCAGCCGCCGATGATCCGGGCGCCTTTCTCGTAGAACCGCTTGGCGTACTCCGCCATGTACTCCGGCGTGCACATGTACAGTTGTCGGCCCTCGACTTGTCGGGGCATGCCGGCGTTCGGCTGCACCGCGATGGGCTTGTCCGTCACACGCCGGATCAACTCCAAGCTGCCGAGCATGCCGGAAGGACCCACCGAGCAGTTCAGGCCCACGGCGGTCACCGCCTCTTCCCTCGCGATCCTGACGATGGCCTGGTCGATCCGCTCGCCGTAGATCGTCTCACCGCCCTCATTCACCGTCATCTGAGCGAGGATCGGGATCTGACTGAGACCACAGATCGCCCGAATCGCGATCAGCAACTCTTCTGTATTCGAGAAGGTCTCGAGGATCAAGAAGTCCGCCCCCCCTTCCACAAGGGCCCTGCCCTGCTCCTCGAACACCTGCCCGGCCTTCTCGGGGGTGATGGGCCCGTACTCGGTCAGCTCGCAGCCCAACGGCCCGATCGCACCGGCCACCAACACGGCGTCCTTTACGACCTCTTTGGCGATGCGGACCCCGGCGCGGTTGATCGGTCCAACCTCGCCCGCCAAGCCGAACTTGGACAGCTTGACGCGGTTTGCCCCAAAGGTATTGGTCTCGACGAAATCGGCGCCGGCTTCGATATAGCCGTCGTGGACGGCTCGGACCAGCTTGGGATCGGCTACATTCAACTCATCGAAACACCGATTGAGGAAGACGCCATGTTGATACAGCATCGTCCCCATGGCGCCGTCGCCGACGAGGACCCGCTCCGCGATTCTCTCTTCGAAAGCAGATCGTTCCAAGCACTCTATCCTCAAAGCCAAGTATCCGTACCAGAACACCCGGAAAATAGCCGCAAGAGGACCTCGATGCAAACATTTTTGAGTTTGCCGGGAGCTGCACGCCTGCCTGCAAACCCGACAGGATACGGTTCTTCGCCGAAACCGTATCGGACCATCCCTCATACCACTCCCGTCCGACACAGTCGTTACGACCGCTTCCACCGGTTTTATGGGACGCGATCCTCTCGAAGGCTGCGGCGGTTCCGCCCGATGCCAAGCCCGTGGCGCGGGGGGATCTCAATGCCCGTCCACATGACGTAAAGCCCGCATTTAAGGCGGCATAAGTATTGACTCGATAAAGGTTAATATGGTATACTTAGGCAATACCGGCAAGAGTCCGAGTCTTGTCCCCACGATGCTTCGATGGTATGATCTATGTGGGAAGATGCACTGTTGGCGGTGGGAAGACGCTGTTTCTATGCCGTGGGCGTCGACGGGCAGCGAAGTGGCCTTTTGCGCCGACGAGGGAGGGCACTGATCGTCTCTCCTGGCAGCGATATCGTTAGACCTGTCTCGGAGTTTGCCCCTTCGCCTTCCGGCTGCTGATTGAATGAGGTGCGTTGCTGCAGCATGGGGGTGAATTCGCGGGTGAGTATTCGGGTGTTAAAGGAGCGGTGTGATGAAGAAGGTTTGGGTAGTCCTATTACTCGTGTTCGGCGTGCTGCTCTCGGGATGCCAGAGCCCGGACAATCTGCAAAGTGTCGGCGAAACCCAACCTACGGCGCCGACGACCGGGCGCAGCTACTTCTGGGACAGCAACCTCAGACCCACTGCGACGGTTCCGTCACAGCCGCGGCCGAAACAGCAAGCACTGCAACCGTGGACGCAGGAGCAGACGGAGGAGCAGGTCGCAACGGCGGAGGTCGAACCGATGACCACGCCGGCTGTCGTTTCCTCCGTCGCCATGCACCCGCAGGTCGTGACCGCCTCCGTGGACACGGTTCGGCCGAGCATGTCGGGCCCAACGGTCTCGACGTACGGCAGAACCGTACCGGTTGGTCGGGATCTCGTGTCGGTCGACGAACCGGCGAGCAGCAGTCTGTCCATCACGTACCCCAGGCCGGACTACGGCATCATTCAGGTCGACAAGACGATGCCGCAGGAGATCCGATTGAACACGCCGTTTGCCTATGTGATTCGCGTCACCAACCTCACGGAGATGATGCTTACCGAAATCACGATCACGGAGACCGTCGCCAAGGATTTCGAGTTCAAAGGGTCCGAGCCCGCGGCACGGGCCGAAGGGGACAGTCTGGTGTGGCAGATCGACTCGCTGGGCCCACGGGCCAGCAAGAGCATCAAGGTCTCCGGCGCCGCCACCGCCGCCAGACCCCTGACGCACTATACAGCCATCACTCACACGGTCCGCGACGACGTCACCATGAACGTGGTCGAGCCCACGCTGGAACTGGTGAAGATCGCGCCGGCCGAGGCGCTGTTGTGTGAACCGATCCAGGTGGACTTCGTCGTCACGAACACCGGCACCGGCACGGCCCAGAACGTTCAGATCGTCGACACGCTCCCGGCCGGATTGGAGACAACGGACGGCAAAGGCAAGATCGTCCTCGACGCCGGTCCCGTGCCCGCCGGGGAATCCAAACGATTCTCCATCAAGCTGCGGGCGACGAAGACCGGAACGTACGTCAATAAGGCGGTGGCCACCTCCGCGAGCGGTCAGAAGGTCGAGTCCGAGGCGACGATGACCAACATTCGCCAGCCGGTCCTGACCCTGAACAAGGTCGGCCCACGACGTCAGTATCTGGGTCGTTCGATCAGCTACGAGTTGACGGTCACGAACAAGGGCGACGGTCCCGCCCAGAACACGGTCATCGAGGACATTATTCCGCCGGGCGTCACCTCCATCGAGGCAACCGCCGGCGCCCAGTTCTCCGGATCGAAACTGGTCTGGGAACTCGGCACGCTCGAACCAAGCACATCGAAGACCGTGCAGGTCTCGTACACGCCGACGCGAGAAGGCGAGCTGATGTCCACTGCGACGGCCAACGCCTACTGCGCGGAGCCTGTCTCGGATTCGAGCAGGACCCTCATCACCGGGATTGCCGCCAGTCGGCTCGAGGTCGCGGATCTGGAAGACCCCGTGGAGGTCGGCACGAACACCACCTACGTGATTACGGTGACGAACGACGGCACTGCAGCGGACAACAACATTCGACTGTCCATCGTGCTGGACGACAAGCTCCAGTACGTCACCTCTGCGGGCGCCACGGCCGGTTCCATCGTCGGCAAGACGGTCAACTTCTCGCCGCTTCGCAGCCTGGAACCCAAGGGCAAAGCCACATGGCGTCTCGTGGTCCGAGGCAACCTCCCCGGCGATGCACGACTGAGAGTCACGATGAACACCGACCAGCTCGCCCTGCCGGTGGAACAGACGGAAGCCACGCATATCTATCAGCAGATCACCAACGGAAACTGATTCGGAATCCTCACGCCGCGGCCCCTCGGCCGCGGCGTTTTCATACGCTGTTCCCGCGGACCCCCCGGCTTGCGGATCGAACAATTCTGTTGCAATGCCCGGTCCAGGGGCTATACTGATGCCCTGACCCGCGTGTCACCCGAAGCCCCGTTGGGGGACGAGGTGCACCGACTATGAGCAACCCATCCGGACCGCCGGAAAGGATGCGACGATGGCAGAGAAAGACGCCGATGTCCAGAAGATCAAAGAGCTAATCAAGATCATGAAAGAGAATGATCTTGTCGAGATCGATATCCAGCACGGAGACGATCGCGTCGCGCTGCGCCGGGCTCAGCCGCAGCAGGCGACCACAATCGCACCGATAATGACCTCGTTGCCGGGAGTTGCAGGGCCGATTCTGTTGCCGCACGGCCAGGCCGCAACGGCGGAGCAGCAAGCCGCCGGAGGCGCCCGGTGTGCGGAGCTGCTGGAGATCAAGTGCCCGATCGTCGGCACGTTCTACGAGGCGCCGAGCCCCGATTCCGAGCCATACGTCGAATCCGGCGGCCATGTGGACCCGCAGACCGTCGTCTGCATCATTGAAGCCATGAAGGTGATGAACGAGATCAAGGCCGAACTCAGTGGCACAATCGTCGAGAGGACCGTCAAGAACGGTCAGGCCGTCGAGTACGGCCAGGTGCTCTTCCGGGTCCGACCCGACTAACCCCCCTCGTATGGAGCGTTCGTCGGGGTCACGCACAACGGGTCCCGCGGAATGCACGACGGGCAGGAGTCAACGTATGGTATCGAGAATCCTGGTCGCCAATCGCGGCGAGATTGCCCTGCGAGTCATTCGCGCTTGCCGCGAGATGGGCATCGCTTCGGTCGCGGTCTACTCGGAGGCCGACAGGAATGCCCCGTACCTCCGGCTCGCCGATGAATCGGTCTGCATCGGACCGGCGGATTGCAGCCAGAGCTACCTGAACATCCCTCGGATCATCAGCGCCGCCGAAGTCACCAACGTCGACGCCATCCACCCCGGCTACGGATTCCTGGCCGAGAACGTCAACTTCGCCCAGATCTGCAATGACTGCGGCATCGGCTTTATCGGACCTCCTGTCGAGGCGATGCGTCTGCTGGGTGACAAAGTGGAGGCCCGCAAGCTCGCCAAGAAAGCGAAGGTCCCCATCGTTCCCGGCTCTGAGGGCGTTGTCCCGAACGAAGCCGAAGCGATGAAGCTGGCCAACCAGATCGGGTATCCCGTCATCATCAAGGCCGTCGCCGGCGGCGGGGGTCGCGGCATGCGCGTCGTACACAACGACATCAGCCTGCGAGCCGCGTTCAACGCCGCACGGACCGAAGCCGAGGCCGCCTTTGGGGAGGGGGCGGTCTACATCGAGAAATTCATCGTCGAGCCGCGACACGTGGAAGTCCAGGTCATGGCCGACCAGGAGGGCAACGCGGTCCATTTCTACGAGCGGGACTGTTCCATCCAGAGACGCCACCAGAAGATGATCGAGGAGTCGCCCTGCCCGGTGCTGGAAGACCGCGACCGTCAGCGCCTCGCGGATTCCGCGATTCGTCTGATCAAGGAGGCGAAGTACGTCAATGCCGCGACGGTGGAGTTCCTTCTGGACAAAGACAACAAGTTCTACTTCATCGAGGTCAATACGCGTATCCAGGTGGAGCACCCGGTCACCGAGATGGTCACCGGACAAGACCTGATCAAATGGCAAATCAGAATCGCCAGCGGTCAGCCGATCAAGCTGCGTCAGAAGAGCATCAGGCACCAGGGGGTCGCGATCGAGTGTCGCATCAACGCGGAAGACCCGTCGAACAACTTCTCCCCCTGCCCGGGCACGATCACCGAGTATATCGCCCCCGGCGGATTCGGGGTGCGAGTCGATACGCACACCCATCAAGGCTGGACGGTCACGCCGAACTACGATTCCCTGATCGCCAAGCTCATCGTCCATCAGAAGACGCGAGCCGAAGCCATCGCGACGATGCGCCGCGCCCTTCAGGAGTTCGTCATTCGCCCGATCAAGACGACGATACCCGCCTGTCTGGAGATCCTCTCTCACAACCTGTTCGTCAAAGGCAAGGTCGATACGGGCTTCGTCGAACGAAACCTCTGATCCCGATCCGCGTCACGTCTCCAGCGCGACCAGGTCCTCATAGGTCTCGCGTCTGCGGATCACGCGGAAGCGGTCCTCTTCGACGAGGACTTCGGCGGCGCGGCCGCGAGCGTTGTAATTGCTGCTCATGGTGAACCCGTATGCGCCCGCGGTGAAAACCGCCAGGAGGTCCCCTCGTTTCACAGGCGGTATGGAACGGTCCTTGGCGAGGAAGTCGGCCCCCTCGCAGATCGGCCCGACGATGTCGACGACCTCGCCTCCATCGACCTGCGTCTCCTTGCTGCGTTGGCTCGGCACGAAACGCGCGTCGACTCGCGTGGGCCAGATGAAATGGAACGCGCCGTACAGTGAAGGACGAATCAAATCGTTCATCCCGGCGTCCACGATGACGAACTTCTTGCCGCCGCCCTGCTTGGTGTAGAGGACGCGAGTCAGGAGGATGGCCGCGTTGGCACAGATGCTCTTGCCGGGTTCGAGAATGAGCTGGAGGCCCTTGCCTCGGAGCAGGGGCACAAGCCCCGCAGCGTACTGCTCCGCGGAGGGCACCGTCTCCGTCTCGTAGTCGGCGCCGTATCCGCCGCCCAGGTCGAGCGCCTCCACGACGTGCCCTTTCTCACGAAGCCGGTCGATGAGGGGAAGGATCTTCTTCACCGCGTCGACGAAGGGATCGATGGTCTTGCCGCCTGTGCCGAGATGGACGTGGATGGCGCACAGCCGAACCGCAGAGGCGCTCGTGTACCGGTCGAAGACCGAAACCGCCCGCTCGATATCGACACCGAACTTGGTTTGCTTCTTTCCCGTCTCGAGATAGGCGTGGCTTCGGTAATCCACGTCAGGATTGACGCGGAGCGCCACCTTGAGCCGGGTGTCGGAGCCCGCGTGCTGCTCTGCGAGCCGGATGAGATTCTCCAGTTCCTCCTCCGACTCGACATTGAAGTACCCGATCCCCGCCCGAATCGCCTGGATGATCTCCTCGTCGGTCTTGCCAACGCCCGCATAGACGACCTTGGCGGGATTGCCGCCTGCTTGAAGGACACGATACAGTTCACCGCCGCTGACGATATCGAATCCACTGCCTCGTTCGGCCATCCGTCTCAGGATCTGCAGATTGCCGCACGCCTTGACCGCGAAGCAGATCATCGGGTCCAGCTCGCGGTACGCCTGCTGGATCTTCGTCAGATGATCCTCGAACGTACCTTGGCTGTAGATGTAGGTAGGCGTTCCCACCTTCGCCGCGATGCATTCGACGTCCACCCCCTCCGCGAAGAGCGTGCCGTCACGATAACGAAACAGATCCATGATCCGAGTTTCTCCTAAGGCCACATTCCACGATCCAACCGATGCCCATCGGCGTCGCAGGACAGTATAGACGAATGCGGCCCGATTACAAGGAACTCGGCGAGGGATGCTGATGGGAACGGGAACGGGTGATTGCCCCTGCCGAACGCTTCCGATCCCCCTGGAAAAGAGAAATGGAAGGATCCCCTGCGTACCGGAGAACCTTCCACTCCCCGAAAGTCCGCCACACTGCACTCACCCTCTGGAGCTCGATTCGTCGGAGGTGTTTCCGAACGCGACTCGGCGGATTGCCGCCGGCCATCGGTTCTTGCCGACAGCAGCCCAAGAGGGGCGGACTCATGACTGGCGTTGCCCTACTTCTTCTTCTTCTTTGCGGTCTTCTTCTTCGCCGTCTTCTTCGTGGCTTTCTTCGCTACCTTCTTCTTCGCTACTTTCTTCTTGGCCATTCCGTTTTCTCCTTTTCGACTCAGTTGACCAACGAATGACTGGTTTCCGTATGTACTATACTGACTAACACTAAAATTCAGGTCAAGCCCTTGTCAACCGGATTATCGCCACGAT
Organism: Sedimentisphaerales bacterium; assembly: GCA_034678485.1. Taxonomy (GTDB): domain Bacteria; phylum Planctomycetota; class Phycisphaerae; order Sedimentisphaerales; family Anaerobacaceae; genus PLanc-01. Next base: position 36,840 of record JAXDBU010000140.1, read on the forward strand.
GTTGACGATTGTTATGTTCTTTATCGTCCAAGGATTTCACAATCCTTCATAAATTTTTCTTGGACCCTGGAGAGAGCTTCGCTCGGTCGCGTGTCGATCCTCTTGACGAGAGAATCCCGTCACGCCTGTTCTCGTTGCATGTCACGATGTGGACGATGTTCAATAGAACGCAGTAGATGCGGCGATCAGCAGTTCTTTCTCGCAATCCACTGCGGTCTGACGAGATCGAATGATCCTCTTGAGCGGTCCCCTGTGACACGGCGCCGACACGATGCGCGAAGGAAAAGAGCCGCTTGACTTTCCCCTCGGGAGAGTGTTCTTATAGTCACCGTCGAGCCCATTGAATCACGATGGATTTCTTTCGGCTGCGGCAGCGAAACACACAGGTTGGCTGTTAACAACTGCATGACTCGCAGAACGATCGCACTGTTTGGAGGTTCGTTTGACCCGATCCATCTCGGTCATACCGGGGTCGTCCAGGTCGCTGCAGAGCAGATCCGCGCGGAGAGAACCATCTTCATCCCGGCGAAATGCTCTCCATTGAAGAGCTTCTGTCCGCACGCGCGGGACGAAGACCGGCTGAACATGGTGGCGCTGGCCATCGCGGACAACAACTCCTTCGAGGTCAGCGACTGCGAACTGGCCCGCGTGTCTCCGAGCTTCACGCTGGACACGGTGCGACTGTTTCGCCGGGAATATGGTCCCGATGTCGTGATCCACTGGCTGCTCGGCGCCGACAGCGTGAAAGACCTCGTTCATTGGTACCGGATCGCCGAGTTGCTGGACGAGTGCAACCTCACGACGATGCTGCGAGCGGGATGCGAACCGCCGGACTTCAACCATCTCGAACCCCAAGCGGGTGAGCAGCGCATCGCCAAGCTCAGACAGAACATCGTGCAGACGCCGCTGATCGCGACCAGCAGCACGCAGGTGCGAAAGAGACTGGCGGCAGGCGAGGATGTGAGCGGAATGCTGCATCCCGATGTGATCGAGTACATCCGCGAGCACAACCTCTACCGATAGTCACGACCTCCCGCGAACCTGGCGGGTCAGCCAATCATACCACGGTTGCATGCCCTCGCCCGTCCGGGCGGATACCGGGAAGATCTCGATGGTTTGATTGAGCTTTCTCGCATCGCGGCGGACGCGGTCGAGATCGAAATCGACGAATCCCCCCTTCAACATGTCGATCTTGTTCACGAGCAGGACCTTCGACTTGGCGAAAATCCCGGGGTACTTCACCGGCTTATCATCCCCTTCCGCGACGGACAAGACGACAATCTTCCCATCTTCGCCCAGTTCAAAGGCCGAGGGGCACACGAGATTGCCGACATTCTCAATGAAGACCACATCGAGCCCCTCCACGGGCAATTGTTCGAGCGCGCGATTCACTTGTGACGCGGACAGGTGACAGGCGCCTTCCGTGTTGATCTGAATCGCGGGCGCCTTCGTCGCGCGAATCCGCTCGGCGTCGATGTCCGTCTGCAAGTCGCCCTCGATCACGCCGATGCGAAGCGTCTGCATCAGGGCGGTGATCGTTCGCACCAGGAGAGTCGTCTTGCCCGAGCCGGGCGAGGAGATCAGGTTGAAGCACGGCTTGCCGTACCGGTCCAGAAGCCGGCGGTTCTTCAACGCATACGTCTCATTGGCGCTCAGGATCTTCCTGCCGACGTCCACTCTGTCCATCATCCGTTCTTTCAAATTCGATCTCGTCCAGGACCAGCGGCGCATCGGGCAACAACTCGAAGTCACCGCCTCCACAGTCTGGGCACTGCGTGCTGGAAATATCGACGGCATACATGTGGCCGCACGTCTTGCATCGCGCCTGGAGGGGCTTGTGCTCGATCCGCAGCGTCATCCCCTCGCACAGCGTATCCTTCGCGACGGCCTCGAACGCGAAGGAGAGCACCTCATCGTTGATCCTGTTCAACTCGCCGCAGCTCATCTTCGCACGAATCGGCTTGGCGCAATGCTTCCGGGCCTCCTCGGAGATCACCTCGATCAAGCTCTGCGCCACTGCGGCTTCGTGCATCAGCAGATCCTCGGCAATTCTCGACCATAGGGCATCTGCACGATCCGACGACCTCCGATCTTCGTTCGCAGTTCGACCAGAGGCGCGTCCCGCGTCTCGACGACCTCGCCGATGATCCCCGCGTCCCGGCCCAGCGTGTGGCTTCGGCAAATTCGCAGGCATTCCTGGGCCGCATCGGGCGATGCGACCGCGACGAATTTGCCCTCGTTCGCTGTGTTGAGCACGTCGAAGCCCAGCCTGTCCGCAGCGGCCTGCACCTCGGGCCGCACCGGGATCTCTTTCTCGGAAACCTCGATGCTCAAACGACTGCCCTCGACGATCTCGTTGAGCGTCGCAGCCAGGCCGCCGCGAGTCGGGTCCCGCATGAATCGGATGCCGGGCACATTCTCAAACAGGCTGCACGTCAACTCCGCGAGCCCGGCGCAGTCGCTTTCCAACTGCGATTCGAAGCGGATGCCCTCGCGCTGCGAGATGAGAGTCATGCCATGATCGCCCATCGTGCCGCTGACGAGAATCCTATCTCCCACCTGAACCTGGGTCAAACCAGGGTCCACGTTCGGCAGTCTGATCCCGATCCCCGCCGTGTTGATGAAGATCCCGTCGGCCGAGCCCCGCTCGACCGTCTTGGTATCGCCCGTCACGATGCTCACGTTGTTGCCTCGGGCGGCATCGCCGATGCTCTGGAGAACCCGATCCAGCGCCGCCAGCTCGAAACCTTCTTCGATAATCAGCGCCAGGGATAGCGCCAGCGGTCTCGATCCGGACACCGCCAGATCGTTCACGGTCCCGCACACCGCGAGTTTGCCGATGTCGCCCCCTCGAAAGAACAGCGGCTTGACCACGTAACTATCCGTCGTGAAGCAGATCGCACTGGAGGGCAGCATCAGAGCAGCGGAGTCGCCCAGCTCCGAGAGCGCGTCGTTGGAGAATCTCGGCACGATGTGCTCGCGAATGAGCCGGCTGCTGAGCTGGCCTCCTCCGCCGTGTGCGAGCAGGATTCTCTCGCGTTCTGCTGTCATCTTTCCCGCCCTCTCGCGCGCCCGTACTTGAACCACGCGGCGCACGTCCCTTCCGAGCTGACCATGCACGGCCCCACAGGTCTCTCCGGCGTGCAGCGCGTTGCGAACAGAGAACACTCGGCCGGCTCGATCGAGCCGCACAGGACCTCACCGCACCGGCAACCGGGATTCTCCCTGCCCGGCCCGTCCTCCAGACCGAATCGCTCGAAGGCGTCAAATCGCCTGTATGGCTCTCGCAGGGCCAGCGTGCTCTTCGCGATCTTCCCGAGACCTCTCCAATAGCCGTCCGCAGGCTCGAAACACTCGTCGATGATCCGCTGCGCCGCGACGTTTCCCTTTTCGGTCACGACCGCACCGTAGAGCGACTTGAGCTCCGCCTTGCCGCCCGCGATCTGGCGACAGATCTCCGCCAGGGCTTCGACGATCTGGACAGGCTCGAAGCCCGCCACCACGCACGGCCGCCCGTAGTCCGTCACGATCTCGGCAAACGCACCCGAGCCGATGATGACGCTGACGTGGCCGGGACACAGGAATGCGTCGATCCGGTCGTTCATCCCGCCCAGCAGCGCACGCATCGCAGGAAGGACCAGCTTGTGCCCGCAGAGGATGCAGAAGTTCGCGATCCCCTCGTCGGCAGCTTCCTTGACGACCACAGCGGTCGCCGGCGCGGTCGTCTCGAACCCGACTGCGACGAAAACGACAGTCTCGTCCGCCCTCTCGCGGGCCAGTTGCAGCGCATCTTCGCTGCTGAGGACGACGCGGACGTTGCCCTTCGATCCGCGGGTCTCCAGGGAACCGTCGCTGCCGGGCACGCGGATCATGTCGCCATAGGTGGCAATCAGACAATCGTCGCGATCCGCCAGTTGCATCACGGCGTCGATGTAGCCCTGGTCCGTCACGCACACAGGACACCCCGGTCCCGACAGCAGCCTGACCTTCTGGGGCAGAATGGACCGAATCCCGCTTCGAAAGATCGAGACGGTATGCGTCCCACAGACTTCCATGATCGTGATGGGCCGATCCAGCCTCCGGCAGGAATCCTCAATGGTCTGTTGTGCGTGGGCGATCCTGTCCAACATGCTCGCTATCCGGAAACCCTGCTCTGCGTGCTCTCGAAAGCGTCGATCTCGGCAAAAAGCTCCCAGGTCTTCTTCGCCTCCTCCTCGTCCACCAGCGAGATGGCAAAACCCGCATGCACCAGCACGACGTCTCCCAGCTTGGCGTCGGGCAGCAACGTCGTCTTAGCCTTCCAGCGATTGCCCATCGCATCCACGACCGCCCGATCGTGATCCAGTTCTATGATTCGTGCCGGTACTGCCAAGCACATCGTTCTTCGCTCTCACGTTGTCGTCAAGACGGCAGTTTCTGTTCACCACCCCCCGAATAGGAGCGGACCACCAAGACTTCAACCATTCTATGGGGACCATGAGCCCAGGTCAAGCTCGCCCGACCAAGGCAACCGCACGTTCCCTTGTGAAGCGTCTCTATCATACGCATTCGGATCGATACTTGCGAGACGTCTGTCATCCTGAACGAAGCGCAGCGTAGATGAACATGGTGCGTGATACGCACCCTACGTGCTACGGGCCATGGATGATCTCTTGTAGGGTGCGTACCACGCACCGTTCAGTCACACACGAAGATCACCATGTGGAGTCTGGCGAGAATTGGCATACACGCAGCGTGCGTGTCACATTTCGCGGCGCAGCCGGTCGGCTGCAATAGCGGCCTGGCCGAGCGCCAGGCCGCCATCGTTGGTGGGGACGTCGCGATTCAGCAGCACTCTGAATCCCTCGTGGTTCAGCCGTGCGGCGAGACGGGCCGTCAGGACACAATTGCAGAATGCTCCACCGCTAAGAGCTGCGATTGCCAGACCGGTTGTCTCTCTCGCTGCCTTGGCCATCGCCAGCAGGCTTTCAGAGAGCGTGTTGTGGAACCTGGCGGCGATGACCGCAAGGTCCTTCCCACTCCTGACATCCTCCAACATGCCTGTGATCGTCCTGCGCAGGTCCAGTTGAAGGGGCACGTCAGCATCACAACGCAAATCGAACTCGTAGCGGTCGTTGACTCCCGGCTCGACCAGCGATTCGAGGGCCATGGGCAGTTGGGCGTCGAAGTGGTTGAAGCTGCCCAGGCCGAGCATGGCGGCGACCGCGTCGAAGACCCTGCCCAAGCTGGACGTATTCACCGTGTTCAGTCGCCTGTCGATCTGCTCGTCGATCAGCCTGAGTTTGCCGGCGTCCGGCTCGATCCGATCCAGCAGCCACGCGAAGTCGGAGAGATGGAAATCGACTCCATACGCCTGTTTCAAGAGCCCCAGGAGAGGTCGAACCGCCTCCTTGCCGGCCTTGTCCCCGCCCGCCAGCGGGTAGTAGGCCATGTGGGCGAATCGCGTGAACTCCGTCAGCGACGCGATCAGGCACTCGCAACCCCAGATCGCGCCGTCCGTGCCATACCCCGTCCCGTCGCAGACGATGCCGATCACCGGTCCCGCGACCCTGTGTTCCGCCAGGACCGAAGCGACGTGCGCCCAGTGATGCTGCACCTGGATCACGCGAAGGCCCGCCTGCGATTTGGCGTACTGGGTGGACAGATAGCCGGGGTGCAGATCGCACACGACGACCCTCGGCTTGACCTCGAACAGCCCGGCCAGGTGCTTGACCGAGCCCGCGTAATGGTGATAGACCTCCGCGTCTTCCAGATCGCCGATGTGCTCACTGAGAATGAGCTGGTTGTTCTTCACAAGGCAGAACGTGTTCTTCAGGTCGGCGCCGGCCGCGAGGATCTCCTGCGGCGAATCCGCCTCCATGAGAATCGGCGTCGGCACGTATCCTCGCGCCCGCCGGAGTAGAGCCTGCCGACCATCGATGGAATACACAATCGAGTCATCCACCTGTCGGTAGATCTCGCGGTCGTGCATCAGAAAGGCGTCCGCTACATCGCCCAATCGCTCCAGGGCCAGTTCGTTCTTACAGATCAGCGGCTCATCGGAGAGGTTCGCACTGGTCATCACGAGCACACCCAGTCCCTCTGCGAACAGCAGATAGTACAGCGGCGCGTAGCACAGCATGAATCCGAAGGAATCGACGCCTTGGGCGACCGCAGGCGCAACGGTCGCATCCGCGTGGCGAGGCAGGAGCACGATCGGGCTCTCGGGACTCGTCAGGGCCCGCTCGGCTGCGACATCGACGATCGCGTGCTCTCGGATCTGCTCGATGGAACGAGCCATCATCGCGAAGGGCTTGTGATCCCGGCGTTTCCGCCGACGCAGTTCGAGGACCGCATCGTTGTTGAATGCATCGCAAGCGAGATGGAACCCGCCGAGTCCCTTGATCGCGACGATCTTCCCCGCGCGCAGCAGCCTTGCCGTCTCGCCGATGGCCTCGTCGCTGTCCGCCTGCCGCGTGTTGCCCAAGCGGTCGGCGAGCCACACCTTCGGTCCACAACTCGGGCACGCCACCGGCTGGGCATGGAATCGACGGTCCGTCACGTCGCGATATTGCTGCGCGCAGCGCTCGCACATCGGGAAGACGGACATCGTCGTGTTGGGCCGGTCGTAGGGAATCGTGCGGACGATCGAATACCGCGGCCCGCAATTCGTGCAGTTGATGAACGGATAGCGGTGGCGGAAATCCCTGAGGTCCGCGAGTTCCCTCAGACAATCCTCACAAACAGCGACATCTGCCGAGACCTCGGAGAGTACGGAGCCACTCGAACGACTTCCGCGGATGGCGAATTCTCTCTCCCCTTCACACGTCGGCAGGTCCACAACATCGCACGACTCGATCCGGGCCAGCGGCGGCCTGTCGGATGATTGCAGTCGCATCAGGAATTCGTCGATCTGCGGTCCCTGGCCCTGGAGTTCCATCGTGACTCCGCGCGCGTCGTTCAGGACGAAACCGCTCAGACCCAGAGACGTAGCCAGTCTGTGCACCGTCGGTCGGAACCCCACCCCCTGGACGCGACCCGTCACGAGGATTCGTCTTCGCTCCATCACGCTCCTTATCCGAAACCGCCGCCCTGCCCTGGGATCGGGATCACCGAGCCGAAGCCGCCGGCGCTGTTTCTCCGCAGGCCCATCAGCGCGAAGACCCGGTACAGCGTCGAGCGAAAACGCGAGGGTTCCTGAATCTCCGCGGCACGCGGCGGAGAATCCATGTCGGCATCCTGACGCAAGATCGCGATCCCCGCCTGCTTCCAGCGAAGCAGGACATGAGACAAATCATCCGCCAGCGGCCCCATCTCCTCCTGCACGACGACCGCCTGCGTGATCCCCCGCGACTTCAGGAACCCGGCCGAAGGGAAATCCTGCGGAAAGACCATCCACCGATTGTCATACATCCCCGGCGAGGGGCTGTTCCCTCCGCGGAGCCGGCGAGAGTCGAGCAGGAAGACCGGCGGCGTCTCCCCTATGATCGTGTTTCGCACGTGTTCCGCAAGCGGCATCGACAACATCCGCACGAGCACAGCGACATGGGGCAGAACACACTTCTCCGGCGGCACCTTCTGATGTCTTCCTGACGTCGTGTTGTACAAAGGGACCGGCCGGTAGCCGACTTTGGCGAGATCCAATCCGGCCAGTAGAGACCGCGGGCCCGGCAGATCCAGGACGACTGCAGTGTCGCGTATCGGCTCGATCCGGCATCGCAGGCCGGGCTCCTTCGGCATGGGAATGAACGCGGCGTCATTCGCGAAATCGTCGATCTCCGCGAACAACACCGGCTTGACCCACGGCGACCATTCGTCCAAGGCCGGCGCCCAGACCTCGTAAAGCTCTCTTCCCGTCATCGACGTTCCCCTAACGCAGCCACTTCGATTCTACGATCCGTCGCGACTTCCTCGCCGACGAGGATCGGGATATCCTGTGCCCGGCTGTCGGTCAGCGGCACGCGGGCCGCCCGCCCGTAAAGCCCACACGCCTTGCCGCCCACGACGAATACACCGAGACAGGGATACAGGTTCTCCCCTTCCGCCTCGGCCGGCACAGCGACGAAACGCCTCTGAGCGACCCAGAACCGGCGGTGCTTCGTCGCGGTTCGGGCAATCTCATGCCACTCCTTGTCGGGCGTCACTCCGCGGATGCCGATCCACTCGCCGACGCGTCCCAGAGCGGGCTTGAGGACCCATTCCTCGCTGTTTCGCCAATCGACCTCGCGAGGATCGCACGTCCGGGGCAGCAGTGCCCGCCAGGTGGGCAGGCTCGTCCGCAGACGATCCCAGACCAGCGGAAACCTCTTGCTCTGAGGGATCAGGGAGTAACCGGGATTGCTTAGCGGCGTGCCCCCGCCGTGGAAGAACCGCTCCCAGGCATGCCCTCGCGGGATATTGGGCAGCCACTCGGCCGGGAAGAACCGGATGATCCCGTCGAACGCCCGCCCGCCATCGACCGGCACTGCAGTTCCCCCGATCCAGAACAGGTCTGAAGGGCTGACCAGGACCGGCTCAAGTCCCTCGGCCGCGAATCTCTCGGCCAGAAACACCATCACCTGCCGGTCGTCCGTGTAGGCGGTCGCGTGCACGAACGCGATGCACGTGCCCCGGCCGAGAGAGGACGCCACCTCTTTCGCGTACAGCTCGCCGACATCGGGCGCAGCGAGCGTCCCGGGGTAGCACTCTCGCGCCAGTCGGGCAAACGCACACGACTCGATGAAGCCGCCGGGCACATCCGCATTCGCCTCCGAGATCCGCCAGCCTTCTTCCGTGAAATGAAAGTCGAATCGCATGACCCTGGCCACGGCCTTCGAGGGCACCCTGTGGGCGGTCCGCGTGCAGGCCTTCTGCAATCGCCGGCCAAGCCCGAGCATCCTGCACAACTCGGGACGATCCATGATCTCTTCTTCTGCGGCCAGCGCCTCCGCGTACAGTTGCTCCGATTGGCGGCGCAACTGGTCCCAGGCATCCGCGTCGAGGATCAGACAGCGTCGTCCGATCGACGCGACGTCCTCGAACTGGCTGTCCCACTTGTGATGGTCGAAGATCAGGCTCAGGCGAATCTCTCGGAACTGAGCGTCGGGGATCGGGGCCGGAATGGTCCACGGCGGATTCACGGCTGCCCCTGCCAGACGAAGACGTAAAGACATGCCACGGCCAGATAGACCGCTGCGACAAACACTCCGCCCAGGGGGCCTTCCTCGTGGGCATCCGTGTCCGAGAGGCGTAGTCGCTCGACGAGCACTGCCAGAACCGCCAGGGGCAGAACGGGCCATCCGACTGCAACGAGGTCCTGAACGGTGGCCTGTGCCGAAACCCAGTCGCCCGCAGCCGCCCGGCCCAGGATCATGCCGGTCGCGGCCAGAAATCCGCCCAGGCGAAGCCCGGCGCCGCCCAACCGACCGACGGTAACCGATTCGCTGACGCCTGTGAGCCACTCGACCAGTGCCCAGAGTCCGAAGAAGGCCAGAGTGGACAATCCCGCACTGAAGACCACGACCCACCACCCAGGCCCATTGCCGATATTGGCCCCGGCGAAGCAGAACGTAATGCCCGCCAGCGCCCCTGCGATCACCAAGGCCGCCGGGAGGTTCTGACGCTCAATCACGTCGTCTCGCTGGCTGATGCCGAAAAGCCCAAGCCAATGCGTGCAGGATCCCACCCAGGCCGCTCCCATCACCGCGTAAAACGCCAGGTAGATCGCGCTGTGGCGAACGTCGTCGGCCGCCCACAGCCGCAGGACCGCCAAAAGCACCGCGAGGCAGGCGACCGGCGCCAGCACGAAGACCGACCGGGCGGCGTTTCGAATCGCCAAGACGCTGACCCGCGTACCGGCATACCACCGCAGCCAAGCCAACGCCGCCGCGCCGATCGACACGACCAAGACCATGACCTCGTCGCCAGACATTGCTGCCCCCTGCGCCCACTCGAACGGAATTGTGAAGGCGGGCACAACTCGCAAATCCCAGCCCTCGAGGCGTCCAGCAACCTGGTTATCCCAGGGCACGGACACGATGCCAGGAATCATACTCCCTACAAATGTAAAATAGGAGGGAAAAAATTGCTTGCCTGCGCGCGACAGGGTGTGGTAACATGGAAATGGTTCGTTGGCGCCTGCGCTATTGTTGTCTCTGCGCGGCCGACGGCGTTGGAACAACGGGGCCATAGCTCAGTTGGGAGAGCGCTTGCATGGCATGCAAGAGGTCGTGAGTTCGAATCTCATTGGCTCCATCCTTCACAAGTGCCTGATTCGCAATGACCTGCGATCGGTCAGTTACTTGTCACTCCGCTTGGTTCATTTATTGGTCGGCAGGGCAGAGTCTATGCGCTCGCAGCGTGCCCACGCAGGGCAAATGCGCCGCTCGCCCCAGACAAGTCGTGCGGCTCCCCCCGGTCTGCGCGGGGGGAGCCTGGCCCTGCGACCAGACGCATCACGATATCACCATGAGTGGGCCGCTTACCCACGTCCGAAGGGAAGCCAAGAAGGTCTGGGGCGCCTTGGGATACCGGCGCGGCACGGCCTATAGAAGATCGGCGTCCATCAGAGGCATAGTCATTGCGGTACTTGCTACAGCAGGTCTTGAAGGAGATAACCATGAAGAATGGAAGAGTTCTGGTGACCATTGGGATGATGTGTGCATTTCTCGCGCCTCTCGACGCACAGGCAGGCTTTTCCATAACCATCGTGAGTGAGAGCTACCACGTCTCGGGAAGCGTGGGGTATTGGAATCCCGTGCCTGGGCGCCTGCCGGATGGGCCCGACAGCTACTCCATAACGTCCTCAACACAGCCTGTTTTCGGCGAGATGACACAGAACTACGCTTACGATCCCGTCTACAGTGAGATCACCGGCTCCTTTCAGTATTATCAGTTTGATCCTGATGGCGAGTACCAGATGCACATCCGGAGTCGAGCTACATGCGGCTCATATGGAGACAGTATTGTGTTCTCGGCTTCACAACAGAGTTTCTGCCCCCTCTGTTCGGGCCCAGGGACGACTGGACTGGTGGGCGACGCATACGCATCTCTGGTAGTTGATTTCACAATCGAGGGTTTGAGCGGCCCTCTGGACATCTATGCAGATCGCTACTGGGAGAGACCTGATGCGGAGTATGCCTGGGCGTGCGCGAGCTTGACGGACCTGACAAGTGGGGAGGTATGGACTCTGCTGGACCTCGACTATTGGTCTCACCCTCCGTTGGCACATGCGGCGTTTTCAATCCCCATCAACGAAGACCACATCTACCGCCTGAGCATAAGCGCGTATCCGCTTGAGGACCACGGGTCCGGCGTGTACGTCCGTCTCGGTGAGAATCTCGTTCCCACACCGAGCGCTGTCCTGATCGGTGCGCTGGGCGCGGGTCTTGTCGGCTGGCTTCGAAGGCACAGAACGCTTTAGGCAGTAGGAAACGAAGGAACACGCGGAACGCGAGAATCATCGAGGCGAGCCATGTACGCACGCCCCGTTCCGTCGTGCTGCGGGGAGTCACACGACATCCCCCGGTCATTTGGCATACGCATACCACGCGACGCCTTCGTAGGCCCAGACGTGTGATTGCCCGGCGACGAGACTGTTCTTTTCGCCCTCATCGATCGTATAGAAATGGGTCGCCAGCGAGTCGGACCAGAACCGATAGACCGCTTTGGCATCCGCCGGGTGTCCCTCTTGCGGATAGGCATACCAGGCGACTCCCTGGTCTTCCCAGGCGCCGGGATTCTTCGCGAGAACCGCGTCCTTCTCGGCCGGATCGATCGTATAGAACCAGCTCTGCATAGCCTGAGACCACAACCGATACACAGGCAGTGCGCCGCCGGCGTGTCGGTCGTCGCAGTGGGCGTAGAAGACAGTGCCTTCATCGACCCATTGCCCCGGGTAGCGAAGAACCAGCTCGTCTCGCCGGCGTTTATCGATCGTGTACAGATGCCTCTGCTTCTGCGGCGACCAGAAGCGGTAGACCGCGGACAGTTCCGAGCCGCCTACCCCGAGAAACCGATAGACTCCGCCGTCGGGAAGCTCGGCAACCGGCTCGAGCCGCCACCGCGAAGCCAGCTCGCGCAAATCGTACTGATAAGGCCAACACAGATTGTGCGACCAGACGACGTAGTTCGCCTGCGACGTCGTCATTTCCCGCGAGAACTCCGCGATATCCATGTAGTGATGAGGCGTTGTCTTCGCGCGGGTCTCCGTCAGCAGATAGAGCGCGTCGGAGACATTGCTGTAGACAGTCCCGTCCAATGGGTTCTGATGGAGCCAGTCGATGAGAGGCGACTGCCGCCACAGACGGGAGCCGTATCCCCCTGCTCCGTCCCGCATGGCCCGCCGGATCGTCCGGCGCGCGTCGTGGAGAGGGTGAAGCAGCAGAAAGGCCATCAGCACGAGCCCCAGCGCCTCGACCCACCGCCGGCCGCCGGACCACCTCGCGACCCGCCGGAACACTTCTTCGACCGCGACGAACACAAGCAGCATGACGAACACATACACAGGCGCCATATGGCGCAGCTCCAGGTTCCAGGAAAGCCCCGCTCCGGAACAGGTGATGAAACCTGTGTAGACCACCGCGAACAACCCCGCCGACCAGAGGGGCGCCGCTCTGCGACTCCACTGCTCGCTGGGCTTCCAATGGGAAATGACGACTGCCGCTCCGGTCGTCAGCAGAACCACGCCCGCGACAGCCGCACCGAGGACGCGGGGAGGAGTCCTTCTGGAGAACCAGCCGGCCATCATGTCAAGGGCGCCGAGGAGAGGTCGTCCTATCTCGGCGATGGAACGCCAGCTCATGTGGTGAAAACCGGTGGTCTGTCCCATCCCCATCAACAGGTAATTCCGCAGAAACCACAGCGCGAGCGGCGTGCTGGAGAGCAAACCGAAAATCACTGTGTACTTGAACCGGTCCCGAACAGGGGCCGCCGGCATGACCACGAGGATCGCGACGGCGCCGGTCACGATGAAGCTGAGACCTGCGTATCGTTGAAGACAGGCAAGAGCCGCGAGGGCGGAGAGCATCAGCAGCGAAGTCCAACTCGTCGTCTGCGAGAATCTCGCCAGGCACAACACGAACAGAACCGCCAACAGAATGAACACCGGCTCGGACCAGGCCATGCTCGAGACCACCAGCAACGGAGTCGAGAGCAGGACGGACAACGTGCCCAGCGCAGCGGCGCCCCTGTGAACCGTGCATTGGGTAAACAGACAGCCCGCAAAGCACACGATCCCGCCGAAGGCCAGTGCGTTCAGCCATCTGGCAGCGGTCACAGGTCCAACGCCCGCCAGGCCGGGGATCGCCAGCAGCGTCGGCAACAAAGGCGGCCAATGCGTGCAGATCGTACCGTCGAAGTGCAGATACCCCTGGCCGGCCGGCAGGCTCCGTGCTGCCGATACGTAGTTGGCCGAGTCCGGAGTCAGACCGACGCCATACCGCTGGGTGCACAGCAGCACGAGGCCAACGCCGACAAGGCCCAGCAAGGCCGAGACAGCATACGCCCCGACCTTGGGTTCACGACTAACGACCGCGCACGACTGCACGTCGGACCTCTGTACAAGATTCCACTTGGCCGGCGGACTGACGCCATCGATCGGCCATCGGCCGCCGGGGATGGCAGCGTATCATGCACGTGGTCCGCTGTAAAGTCGGCTCGTTGGAAGAAGTCGCGAGGAGGCGTTCACCGCATTCGGGTGATTGTCGTCGTATGCGATCAGCGGAGATTGCCTGGCGTGTCCACTGCTCGGAACGCGCCGACGATCCTCATTTCGGCGTGGTGGATGCCCTGCTCCTGCCTGCCGAAGGAGTAGGAGAATGGCCAAGTCTCTCCCGGTGCGATGTTCTGATAGGAGGCCGGACAGAAGTGCCCCACGGCGACCAGTCGCCCGTTGGTGCCGCGAAGCGCTGCCTGAAGCTCCACGCCGCGAGCGGCCAGGCCAACGTTCTTGACCTCGCCGACAACCGAGATGCTGCCATAGTCATCGCGGAGGGCACGGAAGTAGAGCACCGCGAATCCATCCTGCTGAAGGCACGGGCGGGAAGCCGAAGCCGGTTTGCCGGACGGGCTGGAGGCATTCCCCTCTTGCGACGTACTTGCACAGCCGCAGGTGAGATGCGAAAGAGCCGCCAACAACACGATGACAAAGGTTCTGCCCATCATTCTTTCCAGAAGCAACCCCTCCCATCTACCCTATATTATGCAATTTAAGTCCATGTCTGTCAAGGTCTTATTGCCCGCGCGAGATGCCAAGGAGCCATGCGAGTGCGCCCCGCGGCGTACGCCCCATAAAAAAACTATCCGTTCCGTGCCAAATTTGACCAAGCAGAATAAAAAACCTTGATCGGCATCTTATGGGGCAGTACAATGAAGCTGAATCGGGTCTGGGTAGAATCGGAAAAAGGGCCAGTTCCTATGGAACAATCTGGCCTTGAAACGTGTCTTGCATCAGGATCAATCGCAGAACAAATCGAATCCGCATAAGAAAGCGGATTCGTGGGTTTACCGTGGTATAGGAGCCAATCATGAGGTCGAAGAGAGGGTTTACACTGATCGAGTTGTTGGTCGTGATCGCCGTGATTGCTATCCTCATGGCCATTCTGATGCCCGCGCTCCAGAGGGCGAGGGAACAGGGCCAGCGCGCGGTGTGCTTGAGTACGCTCAAACAACTGACACTCGCTTGGATCATGTACTACGATGAGAACGACGGCAAGCTCGTCAACGCCGAGACCGGAAACCCACCGCCGAGCAACGGCCATGTGGCCAACGAGCCGCTTTGGTGTGGCAAGTGTTGGAGCGACAGCTACAACACGAAAGGAGGCGCGCGTCAGACTCGTCAGTTCCAGGAGGATGGCATTAAGGCGGGGATCTTCTGGCAGGGCAAGTACATCAACGAACTCGGCGCCTTTGCCTGCCCGACCGGCATGCGTGATGAGTTGCTCACTTACAACCCATTCGACGGCGTCAATGGCCTGCCGAGGCCCGGGACCTTCACCGGGAATGTCGGCACGAAGGGTCCCACCGGCAAGAAACTCTGGTGTAAGAGGCAGACCGAGATCGCAAACCCCTCCGAGAGGCTCGTCTTCATCGATGAAGGTTGGGCTACGCCCGACAGCTTCGCGACCCATTGGCAAGGCACCTGGAGGTGGTGGGATCAGCCCGTGACCCGTCATGGCGACGGCACGAACGTCTCGTACGCCGACGGACGCGCCGACTACCGGAAGTGGAAGGGCACGACGACAGTCAAGTGGGGCAGAGAGCACGTGGGCTGGATGGCCGGCGACTGCACTCCCGAGACCGAGGAGGACTGGGACGATCTCCGCTTCGTTCACAAAGGCTGCTGGGGTCAAGTCAACCCCAGCTTCCCGGTGAAATAATCACCGGTCGACATGACACGGAACACCGACCGAGGCGGACACAGTGTCCGCCTCTTTTTTTGAGGTCTTTTCATCGGTTTGCCCGCTTGGTCTCGACAAGGGGAACAGGGGTTATCGGGGTTAAGCCGGGCAGAGTATCCCTGTGGTGGAAGCTGATTCACCTGGTGGACCCGTCAGACAAGGTGGAGTGAGAAGAACAAGCCGAAATCCGAAGGACAGTCTTCTCCGCCTGGCCTGACCACCCGAATCGGTGTGATGAAAACCCCGCCGAAAAAACACTCAAGAAAACATTCCCTGTCTGCCGATGGCTTCGAGTAGACAAGTGAATAGGTGGCTCGAAGCTATGGCCAGCAAGGTCTCCTTAGCCTGAACTTGAGTCGTTCATCTTGGGCTTTCGTATCAAGTCAGATCGCAATTCGAACGACACACAAGAGGCGGTTAGGGACTAAAGGAAAAGAGCCACGACAGTTTCAGGGCGTGCCCCTGCGAAGTAGCAGACGAGTATTATAACGGATTGAGAAAAACGATATCGAGTACTCTCGTACTGCCGTCGCAGGGGCTTTTTATCTGCGCCGCAATCCTCTCTTTCTGTCTCACCTACCCCCCCCCGCTCGATTCAATGGCAAATACCCGTCAGGCTATTCAATACGCCGAGCGATTCGCGTATAATGGTCGCGACGTGAACGACCGGCCTGCATCAGGATCTGATTTCCGGAGGATTGTCATGGGAAGACCGATGAAGCGACGCACGTTTCTCAAACAGGCCGCGGGAGCAGCCGTCGGGAGCCTGGGCCTGCCGCTGTTCATTCCATCCGGCGCGATGGGAGCCGCGGGTGCGACCCCGCCGAGCGAACGCATCACGATGGCCTCCATCGGTTGCGGCGGCATGGGCACGAACAACCTGCGGGCCTTCCTCGCCCACGAGGACGTGCAGATTCTGGCCGTCTGCGATGTCGTAACCGCCAGCGACGAGTACGGGCACTGGTACACGAAGGGCTGGAACGGCGCCTGGTTCGGACGCGAGCCCGCACGCAAAATCGTCGAGCAGCAATACGCTCAGAAGAGCCCCTCCGGCAGTTACAAGGGCTGCGACGCCTATGTCGATTTCCGCGAGATCATCGCGCGCGGCGACATCGACGCGGTCTGCATTACGACGCCCGACCACTGGCACGCGATCCCGGCAATCATGGCTGCGACGGCGGGCAAGGACGTTTACTGCGAGAAACCCCTGAGCCTGACGGTCGCCGATGGCCGGGCCATGGTCGAAGCCGCTCAACGATACAACATCGTCTTTCAGACCGGAATCCAGCGACGATCCAGCGAGCAGTACCGCTTCATCTGCGAGTTGATCCGCAACGGACGGATTGGGAAACTCCGAAAGGCCGAGGTCGCTATCGGAGCCAACAACAAGCAGGCGCCGCCGAGCGACTGGCAGCCGATGGCTGTCCCGGAATGGCTCGATTACGACCTGTGGCTCGGTCCTGCCCCCTGGGCGCCCTACCACAAGGACCGGTGCCTGTACACGTTCCGTTTCGGCTTGGATTATTCCGGCGGCCAGACGACGAACTTGGGCGCCCACGGGATCGACATCGTCCAATGGGCCAACGCCACCGGCGAGACCGGCCCGGTCGAGGTCGAAGATCTGGGCGGCGAATTCCCCAGCGACGGCCTGTTCACCACCGCGACAAAAGTCCACTTCCGCGCCCGCTACGCCAACGGCGTCGAACTGATCTGCAAGACACAAAAGGACGAGTCCTACCGCTTCGAAGGAACGGATGGCTGGATTCAGATACCGACGTATTCGAGCAACTGGACCTGTCATCCCGAGGCACTCAAGACCACAGTCATCGGTCCGGATGAAACTCACTTGTATAGAAGTAACGACCACCACCGCAACTTCCTCGACTGCATCAAGAGCCGCGGCAGGACGGCCGCCCCGGCGGAAATCGGACACCGCTCGACCGCGATCTGCCACCTGGGCAACATCGCCATGCGGCTGGGACGCAAGCTGCGCTGGGACCCCGTTGCGGAGCGATTCACCGACAGCGACGAGGCGAACGGCATGCTCGCCAGGCCCATGCGAAGCCCCTGGTGTCTGTAGAGCAATTGATGATCGCGAGCGTAGGATGAACCCTATGACATCGCGAAAAAGCCTGGGTTTTCAGGACTCGCAGCCCGCTCCTGCCGGGGCGGCAGCATTTCGTACCTTGCCTGCAGGCATCTGGGCTCTCGGCCTTGGCTCGTTGTTCATGGACATCTCGTCCGAGTTGATTCACAGCCTCCTGCCCATCTTCATGTCGGTCGTGCTGGGCACGTCGATGGCCACGATCGGCCTCGTGGAAGGCGCCGCGGAAGCCACAGCGGCGGTCACGAAGGTCTTCTCAGGCGCGATCAGCGACCGTCTCGGCAAACGCAAGTTCCTGATGGTCTTCGGCTATGCCCTCGGGGCGTTCACCAAGCCGGTGTTTCCACTGGCCAGCGTCATTGCAGGCGCCCTGTGGGCCGCGTTCGGCGCCCCTGCCACATTCCTGGCCGGCGGAGTCTTCGCCGCGCTGACGGCGTTTGGATTGCTCGTCTATCGAGAGCGACCTCGTCCTCAATGAGGCAATTTGGAAATCGAGAGAATCCTTGCCTCGCAGGCGCGCAGAGGCTAAGATGAGCGGCTGCACGGGCAAGGGAGAACAAAGCCCCCTGCGAAGGCCAGCGTCTCCTGCCCCTGTGGTGCGTGAGATAATACGGTAGTTCGTCCGCTCGATCCTGTATGGACCGATCGAGCGGATACGACAAGCGGAACCAGGGGAGTCTTGACGAGGAATCGAGCATGAGAGGAACGACACAAATAGCGAACCGGCACGAGACAGAGACGAGAATGCACGCCTTCCAGGCCCAATGTCACGCGGCGGGCCTGAAGGTCACGCCACAGCGAATGGCGGTCTACAAGGCCCTCGTGGAAAGCGACGAGCACCCTTCCGCGGAGGTCGTGTTCCGAACCGTGCGGCGGACCTTTCCCAGCATCTCCCTGGACACCGTCAACAGGACGCTGCTGACCCTCAGCGATATGGGCGTGGCCTTCGTGGTGGAGGGCTCCGGCGACGCCAAGCGATTCGACGCCCATCTCGGCGGGCACCAGCATTTCCGGTGTATCAAGTGCAGGCGAATCATCGACTTCCATTACGAGCCCTTCGACCAAATCGATCTCCCGGAGAACCTCACCGACCGGTTCACCGTACTGAGGAAAACCGTTTACCTCGAGGGCCTGTGCGACCGGTGTCAAGACGGGTCTTGAGCTTTGGGTTCCGGATCGGTTGTCGGCGCGTATACCCCGTGAACTGGGGATTCAGGACAGAGTACACAGAATCAGTATGGACGGAGACAGCAGATGAATTTGCAGGGCACGGAGACTGAGAAGAACTTGTTGACCGCGTTCGCGGGGGAATCCCAGGCGAGAAACCGATACACGTACGCCGCCGAGAAGGCCAGAGAAGAGGGCTACGAGCAGATCGCCGCCGTCTTCGAAGAGACCGCAAACCAGGAGAAGGAACACGCCAAACGTCTGTTCGGATTCCTCGAGGGAGGCGAGACCGAGATCCAAGCCGCCTTCCCCGCCGGCGTGATCGGCAGCACGCTGGACAATCTGAAGGCCGCGGCAGCAGGCGAGCACTACGAGAACACCGAGATGTACCCCGATTTCGCACAAGTGGCTGAAAGAGAAGGGTTTACGGAGATCGCGGCGGTGTTCAAGAAGATCGCGGTTGCGGAGAAACGCCACGAGGATCGCTACGTCGCACTCGCCAAGAACGTCTCCAACGGGACCGTATTCAAGCGAGCGACGCCGGTCCGCTGGGTCTGTCGAAACTGCGGGCTCGTTCACGAAGGACCCGAGGCGCCGAAGGTCTGTCCCGCCTGCCAGAAACCGCGGTCCTATTTCGAGATCGAGGCGGTCAACTACTGACGCCCCGGGGTCAAAGTCGGAGGGATCGTGAGTTCTTCGCAGCGGGACCGCTGCGATTTGCGGTTTTCACCGAACAGAGTGGCCCCGGACCTGCGTAACAACAGCACGCCCCCGCCCAGCCGGAGGGGATTGCGTGCAGATCGACAACAGTCGCCTTTGCGTGCGGAAAGGAGCAGCATATGACGGAGAGGTCAGGCTTGGTTACGCTGAAAGGCAACCCCGTCACACTGGTGGGCAGCGAAGTGAAGGTCGGCAAGAAGGCCCCGGATGCGGAGCTGGTCGCCAACGATCTGTCGGTGGTCAAGCTCTCGTCTTTGTGCCAGGGCCAGGTCGGCATCATCACCACGGTGCCGTCGCTTGACACGCCCGTCTGCGACGTGGAGACGCGGCGATTCAACCAGGAGGCAGGAAGCCTGGGCGACGATGTCACGATCCTGGCGGTCAGCATGGACCTGCCGTTCGCCCAGGCGAGATGGTGCGGCGCCGCGGGCGTGAAGAATCTCCGCACGCTGTCGGATCACCGCGATGCGGCCTTCGGCACATCCTACGGCGTACTAATCAAGGGCTTGCGGCTTCTGGCCCGCGCCGTCTTTGTGGTGGACAAACAGGGCGTCGTTCGCTATGTAGAACTGGTGAAAGAAGTCGCGAGCGAGCCGGACTACGAGGCCGTTCTGGCCGCGGCCAGGAAGCTCCTGTAGGCCCGCCGGCACAACAGAGAGGATTACAGCACAATGCAGGAACTCAAACCCAACGTGTACTCCATCCGCGCGATCGACTGGGATCGGCGGCTCTTCGACGAGCTGATTCCGCTGCCGGAGGGGACAACGTACAACGCCTATCTGATCGAGGGCAGCGAGAAGACCGCCCTGCTCGATACGGTGGACCCGACGAAGACCGAGGTCCTTCTGGGCAGCCTGGCTGCGTCGGGAGTCGAGAAGATCGACTACGTCGTTTCGCATCACGCCGAACAGGACCATTCCGGCTCCATCCCGGCGGTCCTGGCTCGTTATCCGCAGGCGAAGGTCGTCGCGAACGCCAAGTGCCAGGCGATGCTCACCGACCTGCTGCGCATCGACCCGGAACGGTTCCTCATGATCCAGGACGGCCAGACCCTGTCCCTTGGCGACAAGACGCTGCAATTCCTCGATGTCCCCTGGGTCCATTGGCCCGAGACGATGGCGACCTACCTGGTCCAGGACAAGATTCTGTTCCCGTGCGACTTCTTCGGCTCGCACCTGGCGACCAGCAGCCTGTACGCCGACGATGAGCCCCTGGCCTTCGAGTCGGCCAAACGGTACTACGCCGAGATCATGATGCCGTTCCGTTCCGTGATCAAGAAGAACATGGAGAAGTTGGGCCGGCTCGACATCGAGGTGATCGCCCCGGGCCATGGGCCGGTCCACAACACGCCGAGCCACATCATGGACGCATACAGGGATTGGGTCGGCGACAACGTCAAGAACGAGGTCGTCCTGGCCTACGTCTCGATGCACGAGAGCACCAAGAAGATGGTCGAGCACTTGTCGAACGCCCTGATCCGGCGCGGCATCGTCGTGCGCCAGTTCAACCTGCCGGCGACGGACCTGGGCCGGCTCGCGATCGCCCTGGTGGACGCCGCGACGATCGTGCTCGGCTCGCCGACCGTCCTGACCGGCGCTCACCCGAAGGCGGCCTATGCCGCGTTCGTCGCCAACGCCTTGCGGCCCAAGACGCGGTTCGCCTCGGTCATCGGCTCCTTCGGCTGGGGCGGCAAGATGGTCGAGCAGCTCGCGGGGCTGCTCACGAACATGAAGGTGGAACTGCTGACCCCGGTGATCGCCAAGGGGCAGCCCAAGGAACCGGAGTATCTCGCTCTGGACACGTTGGCCGATCAGATCCTCGCGAAGCATCGAGAGATCGGGATCGCCTAAGACATGAACGCTGGAATCCCGCCGGCGACGGATCGTCCCGGCACAGAAAAGGGGAAGGAAAATGATTGAGAGACTGCAAGTGTACAAGTGCTCCGTGTGCGGCAATATCGTGGAAGTCCTCACCGCCGGCGGCGGCACGCTGGTCTGCTGCGGCAAGCCCATGGAGAACCTGACTGCCAAGACCGCCGACCAGGGCAAGGAGAAACACGTACCTGTCATCGAGAAGGTCGAGGGCGGCATCAAGGTGAAGGTCGGCGGCGTCGCGCACCCGATGGAGGACAAGCACTACATCGAATGGATCGAGGTCATCAGCGACGGCAAGGCCTATCGCCAGTTCCTCAAGCCCGGCCAGGCGCCCGAGGCCGTCTTCCCCATCGCCTCGACCCACGTCGTCGCACGAGAGCACTGCAACATACACGGCCTGTGGGAGGCGAAGTAACATGCTGAACGAGAAAATGGAGAAAGCCCTGAACGATCAAATCAACGAGGAACTGTATTCCTCGTATCTGTACCTGTCGATGGCCGCCTGGTTCGAATCGGAGAACCTGCCGGGCTGCGCCGCCTGGATGCAGGCCCAGGCCCGCGAGGAGAACGGGCATGCGATGAAGTTCTTCAAGTTCATCAACGAGCGGCGTGGGCGAGTCACGCTCCAGGCGATCAAAGAGCCGGTCCAGGAATGGAAATCGGCCCTGGCGGCGTTCGAAGCCTCGCTCAATCACGAGCAGCACATCACCGCCTGCATCGACAAGCTGATGAACCTGGCCATCGCGCAGAAGGATCACGCATCCGCCGCGATGCTGCAGTGGTTCGTCAACGAGCAGGTCGAAGAAGAAGCCAACGTGGACGCCATCGTCCAGAGGCTCAAGATGGCCGAGAAGGCCCCCGGCGCGCTGCTCATGTTGGACCATGCGTTGGGCGAACGCAAATAAACCGCATCCAGATTGGCAGGAGAATAGGCATGAGCACCGCATTCAACGCCGACGAAGTCTTTGAAATGGCCGAGGAAATCGAACGCAACGGCGCGAAGTTCTATCGCGAGGCCGCAGGCAAGGCCGCCAACCGGGAGATCAGGGAAATGTTCCTCAGCATGGCCTCCATGGAGGACGGCCACCTCAAGACATTCCAGACCATGAGGAAGGGTCTCAGCGAGCAGGAGAAGGGCGAGACCGCCTACGACCCGTACAACGAAGCGTCCTACTATCTCCAGGCGCTGGCCAGCAGCAAAGGGTTCGAGGGCATGAAGAGCCAGACGCAGAAGCTGACGGGCAAAGAATCCGTGGGCGAGCTGCTGGAGATCGCCATCGGCGCGGAGAAGAACTCCGTACTCTACTATGTGGGGCTGAAGGACCTGGTCCCCGCCGGAGCAGGCCGGGACAAAGTGGAGGCGATCATCCGGGAAGAGATCCGGCACATCGCCGACCTGCGACGACGCCAGACAGCATTGAATGCTTAGAGGGGAAAGGAACGAGCCATGAAATACAAATGCGTTCTGTGCGGCTATATCTATGATCCCGCAGTCGGCGATCCGGACAATGGCGTTGAACCGGGCACCTCGTTCCAGGACCTTCCCGACAACTGGGTCTGTCCGGAGTGCGGCGCAGGAAAAGACGAGTTCGAGCCTGTGGACGACTGATGACCCGAAGACTCGTGACATGACTCACAGGGTCGATGATGCCCATTCGAGAGATACACCCCTCGGTGGCTGCTCTCGACACGATTTGTGTCGAGTCGGCGGCCCCGCCTGCGGCGATGGTGGTCTTTGGCGCCTCCGGCGACCTCGTGCAGCGCAAGCTGTTGCCGAGCATCGCCCAGATCCGGCGGCGAGGCCTGCTGGGCGAGCGGTTCTGCCTCCTCGGTTGCAGTCGAACGCAGTGGTCGGATGAGCAATTCCGACGGATCGCCGGAGAGGCCATCGGAAAGAGCCCCGGCGGTCTCTCCGGCGCCGAGCTGACCGCCCTGCTGGGCCAACTCCATTACATCCGCGGCGACTACGACGACCCCGACACCTACGAGCGAATCCGCAGCAGGTTGTCCGGACTCCGCAGGCAGCACGGGATCACCGGCTGTGACCTGTTCTACCTGTCCGTTCCACCGGCGCTCTATGGGACCATCGTCGAGCACCTTGGGACCTCGGGCCTGTCCTGCAAGGACGATCCCCAATGCTCCCGGCGGGCTCGACTCGTCGTGGAGAAGCCCTTCGGAAGGGACCTCGACACTGCCCGGACGCTCAACCACGCTGTCTCGAGGTGGTTCGAGGAGTCGCAAATCTACCGAATCGACCACTACCTGGGCAAGGAAACGGTCCAGAACATCCTGATCTTTCGGTTCGCCAACGCGATCTTCGAGCCCCTCTGGAACCGCAACCACATCGACAACATCCAGATCACCATCGCCGAAACGCTCGGCGTCGAGCATCGGGCGGGCTATTACGACCACACCGGCGCCCTGCGGGACATGTTCCAGAACCACATGCTCCAGATGCTGGCCCTGGTGGGCATGGAGCCGCCGATCTCGTTCGATGCCGAGGCGATTCGAGACGAGAGGGTCAAACTGCTGCGAACCGTCCGGCCGTTCGATACCCGGAATCTGGCTGAGTCCATTGTCCGAGGCCGGTATGGATCGGGACGAATCGGCGGCCGGGACGTGCCTGGCTATCTCTCGGAGCCGGGCGTCGCGCCCGACTCCGGAACAGAAACCTACGTCGCCGCGAGGCTCTTCATCGACAACTGGCGGTGGAAGGACGTCCCCTTCTACCTGCGGACGGGCAAGCGACTGGCCGCCAAGGACACGGAGATCGTGGTGACGTTCAAGGAGCCCCCGCACTCGCTGTTCGCGTCCGCGGGCCTGGATCGCATGCCCTGCAACATTCTGGCCTTTCAGATCCAGCCGAAGGAGGGCATCTCGCTGCGGTTCCAGGCGAAGCGTCCCGGCTCCAAGATCTGCATGGGCACGCTGGACATGAAATTCCGCTACCAGGAGATCTTCGGCGTAGAAATGCCCGAGGCCTACGAACGTCTGCTCCTGGACTGCATGATGGGCGATCAGACCCTCTTCACCCGCTTCGACGCCATCGAAACCACCTGGCAACTCCTGATGCCGGTCCTGGAAGCGTGGGCAAGCAGCGACGAGGATCCCCATGAGTATGCCGCCGGCCGCGAGAGCTTCCCGCAAGCGGATGCCCTGCCCGAAGCCGACGGTCGCAAGTGGCACGGGCTGCCGACGACATAGCAACGGTGCGTGATACGCACCCTATGCGAGATTCATCGCACGGCCCTCAGCAGCGCCTCGATGTTCTCGCTGGGCACCTGGGGCGGAATGCCCCCGCCGCAGGACAGGATGACATGACTGCGATCCGTCAGCGACTCGACGGCCGCCCGGGCACTTCTTTCCACGTCTTCGGGTGTGCCCTGGGCCAGAACATCGCGAGGCGGGATGTTCCCGAGGAGGGTCACCTTGCCGCCCGTCCGCTGCTTCATCTCGACCAGCGAGTGCTCGAAGCTGAAGTTGAAGAGGTTCACGCCGATCTCATCGAGGTACTTCGCGCACACGAGACCTTGGGCGTCGTTGTGGAAAAACCGCACCGGCACGTCGAGACAGGCGAAGATCTGCTTGAGGTACGGCAACGCCGCGGCCCGGAAATCCTGCTCACCCAGGAAGCCCACGATGTCGTCAAGGATGAAGATCCCCTCGATGGTCGGGATGCACTCCTTCTGGTATCGCAGCCAATCGATGATGAACTCCGTGAGGAGCGTGAGGAACCGCTTGATCTCGTCCGGATCGGTGCGGATCGCCATGAGGAATTCCGTCGTGCCCATGAGGAAGGTGGCGATATTGAGCGGTCCGCGCGAGACGGCAAAGCGGATCGCGTGGCCCGCCTGCTCGATGCGGTCCCGCTGGAGCTGGAGTCGGCGAACGACGAACGGGAGCAGGCCGTCGGTGCGAGGATTGGGCTTCTCGATGGCCGCGAGGTCGCCAATCGACTTGACGATCTTCTCCGCAAAGGGCAGCTCGTCCTGAGCCCACCGACACTTCGTCCCGAAGGCCGAGGGCTCGGTACACATGCCGAACTCCGACCAGAAGCCGGGCAGGAACATGGCGTCCGGGAATTGCCGCACCGCCTGGAGATTAGCCGCCAGCCACTTCTCCTCGCTGCAGTAGTAGTCCAGTGTGGACATCCCGGACCAGCCGGGAAGCCAGGGACTATCGATGATGAATCCGACCGGCATCGGATCGATCACCTCGCCGCCCAGGATCGCCAACAACCTCTCCCACTGCTCTTTCGTCATAGATCGTTTCCCGTAGGGTGCGTACCACGCACCATCTTCTCTCGACAGCACATACCATGCCAGGATGGTGCGTGATACGCACCCTGCACCCGCACCCCTGCCCGTTCTACTCAGAACACCCGCACCGCGACTTCGGCCCCCTTGCGCTCCGCGGAGACGTAGGCGCTGTAGATCGTCGAAATGCAGTCGGCGGCCAGACAACTGTCGCTCTGAACCGGCTCGCCGTAGGCGACCGCCCGGTAGAACGACTCGATTTCCTGCGGGTAGCCCGTGAACCAGTCCTCGTCGGGCGACGGGCAGGTCCACCCCTGCTTGGTCCCGATCTTCTCGACGACGTAGACGTCCTTGAAGTTCGCGTCGACCGGGTTGTACGTCTGCATCGCGGTGTTCGGGTTGATGTTGCAGAAGGTCCGGTGGTTGTTCGCGGCCACCTCCAGCCAGTTGTGAATTCCGCCGAGAATGATGTCCGAGGCGAAGATCGTCGCGATCGTGCCGTCGTCGAACGTCACGTGCATCATCGAGAAATCGTCGATGTCGAAGTAATCGCAGCGGATGTGGCCCTCGTCGCGGAAGCCCGGCATCCGCGTCAGCGCGTGGACGCGGGCGGTGACCGCCTTCGGCCGGATGGGCTTGCCGCTACGGGCCTTGCCCTCCACCTGCTTGAGATACAGCGCCGCGCCCAGCGGGTGGCAGCCCTTGCCGATCATGACCCCGCCGCCGGAGAACTTCCAGTAGGCGTAGGTCTTGGCGTGCGAGCCGGAGTGCGCCTCCTCGCCGTGCATCCAGAGGATCTGGGCCCCGGTTTTCTCGATAATCTCGCGTTCCTTCTGGATCGACGGCGCGTAGACCCAGTTCTCTGCATAGAGGATCTTGCCTTTGCTCTGGCTCTCGGCCTTCAGCATCCGCTCGATGCTGGCCAGGGCCTTGTCGCGGGCGGTCTCCTTGGGGAAATCCTGGCCGTTGAAGTTCTCGGAACCGTCGCCGAAGAAGCCGGTCAGGGGCTTCTCGACGATGGCGAACTTGTCCCGCTCCAGGGCCGCGATGGCAACCGACTCGTGCGACGACGCCGTCGTGCAGCAATGGATCACATCGACGTCATCGAGCAGTCGTTCGAGCGAATCATAGACTGCGATCCCGCGTTTCTGGCCGTAGGCCTGGGCGCCGTCGAGCGCATACACGCCCTTGATCTCGACACTCGCGCCGTGGACCTTCTCGATGGCCTCGAAGTGGAACGAGGCGGAGAAGCCCGCCCCTACGATCCCGGCCCGCACCGTTTTCTTCTTCATATGGTATCCCCTGCTCTGTGATCTCTGTGCCCTCTGTGGCAATCAAGTTCTTCACTTCCTCGCGGTCGGCGTCGCATCGGCCTTCAGGTCGCCCAGAACGAACTGGATGCCATCAAGGTAGTGCTGAAGGACGATCGGGTTCCAGAACAGCTCGTGCTCGTGGCCCAGGGCGCAGTAGAACACGCGGCCCTTGCCATAGCTCTTGACCCAGGTCATCGCGAAGTCCTTGTCCTCGCGGTGAATGAGTTCCTTCTGTGCCGCCGTGGTCGAGGTCCGCTCGGGGTCCACGGTGACTAAGACCCGCAGGTTCTCCCGTGAATACGGCGCGGTCACCTGGTAGATCTCATCGGTCACGATGAAGAACGATTCCTTGAACGCTGCAGTCAGTGGGTGGCCCGGCTCTTCGATCCGCAATACGACGGTCGAGCCGGAACGCCAGGGATGGTTGTCGAATCGGGCGCCGATGATGTCTCCGAACTCAGGCCACTTGTGGAAGCTCGCGACACCTGCATGGATCACGGCGAGTCCCCCTCCCTCGCGGATGAAATCGGCGAGGCTCTTCTTGAGCATCTCGTCCCGCTGGCGGGCCTGTGCCTGCTGGTCCTGCGGGAGCTTGGCGAAATCCTCGGGCAGGAAAATCTCCTCATTGGTGTTGTTCAGACAGACGGCATCAAACTGCTTGAGGTTGGCCGGCTCGAACAGGCTGTCGTCCTCCTCGGCCGGCACGGCCTCGAACGCCCCGGTCTGCCGGGCCATGATCTCGATAGCCTTGGCGCCGTAGGGGCGGGCCGTGTGCTTGTAGCCCCAGGAACGCGAGAACACCAGCAGCTTACGCGGCTTTTCCGCCTGTACCCGAGCCTTCGCAGGCATTGCCGCCCGCATCCTGGCGATCTCCTCGGCGGAGGGGACGGGGTTCTGAGCCAGCAGAGAAATCGGCATCCACAGCACCACTGCGACAACCAACGATTTCACTCAGACCTCCTGTTCAAAGCCAAATCCGAAATCCGAATTTCGAAATCCGAAACAGACCCAAAGCACGAAATCCAAATGACCGAAACGCTCTCGCACTCGAATGAGCCGTTTTGAGTTGCGGGACTTACGTCATTCGAATTTGTTTCGAGTTTCGAGCTTCGGATTTGGAGTTTTCTTCTATAGTGTCCACGGCGCCCGCATCGTCCTCGACAGCATCGCGCTGGCCACGTCGTCGCCAAGGAACTGCTCCTTGGCGGGGTCCCACTTGAGCTTGCGGCCCGTCCGCATCGCAATGTCGCCCAGCAGGCACGCCGAGCAAGAGCGGTGCGCGACCTCGACCGGAGCGATGGTCTCGGCCCGCGACTTCACGCAGTCGTAGAAGTTGCCCTTATGATAGTCGCTCACGTAGAGCTTCGTCTCACCGGGACCGATGGTCTCCTGCAAGAGCGACTTGGGCTCCGCGTCAATCGCGCCGCGCGTGACGAAGACCCAGCCCTTGTCGCCCTCGAACCGGATGCCGTTCCTATGGACCTTCTCGTCCGCCGCGATCATCCTGACGCCATTCGCATAGGTGTACTCGATGCGGAAATCTCCGTGTACGTCCCAGAGCCCATCCTTCGGGAATTCGGCATGGCCCTCGATCTCGACAGGACCGGTGTACTCGGTGCCCATGCCCCAGTGGGCGATGTCCAGATGGTGGCTGCCCCAGCCGGTAATCATCCCGGCGCCGTAATCGCTGATGCGAAGCCACCCCGGTCGGGCGGTGATGCTGTTCTGTGGATGCACCCGGTCCTCCGTGTACGGCGCCCACGGCGCGGGTCCCAGCCACATGTCGTAGTTCAGATTCTCGGGGACCGGCATCTCGGGCCGCACTTCGCAACCCGGGTCCGTGCCGAAGCCTATCTTGATCGTGTGGATCTTGCCGATTCGGCCGTTGCGGACCAGCTCGCAACCCTGGCGGAATTTCCGTTCGGACCGCTGCTGGCTGCCGATCTGAAAAACCCGCCCATACCGACGGACCGTGTCGCTCACGAGGCGTCCCTCCCGAATGGTGAGGGACAGGGGTTTCTGCAGGAAGATGTCCTTGCCCGCCCTGGCGGCTTCGATGGTGGGGATGGTATGCCAGTGGTCCGGCGTGGAGATCTGCACCGCGCCGATATCGCTGCGGGCGATCAACTCACGGAAATCGCCGTACGTGGCGCAGCCCTTGTACTCGCCGGCCGGCGCTCGGTTCGCGTAGAAGGACTCCACCTTCTTGCGGGCGACTTCCACCCGCCTGCTGTCCACGTCGCAGACAGCGACGACCTGAACCAGCTTGATTCCGAGGGCCTCCGTCAGGTCGCCCGTGCCCATGCGACCGACCCCAATGCAGCCGACGGTGATCCGCTCGCTGGGGGCCTCGGCGCCAAACACGGATGACGGCACAATAATCGGGAAGGCCAGGGCGGCCGAGGCCTTCAGAACGTCGCGACGCAACATCACAATCCCATTGTCCTTTCGCCTGACGCTACTCATAGAAGACTCCCCACAAGCAATAGAATTCCGGCGATTCATTCGCACGAGAGGTTAGCATACCGAGAGCACGGCGTCAACATAGTTGCCCCAACATGGGCATCTTGTGCATAAATCATCAAGCCTTCCCCCGCGTTCGCAGGGGAAGGCTTGGGTGTTGTCGACCTCTGTCTTTGGGATGAGCGAGACGCCCATGGACACAGGGACAGAGCGAATCCCCGACCTGCATCGGGGGATACCCGTGCCACTTCCCGCATACGCTCTCACCCCAGTCGGGGGGCCTGATATCCCGTATCAGCCAGATCCATCTTATACAGGTTGGCAAACAGCCTGAACTGGCGGGCAAAATCGCCGCAGAATAGCAGATTGTGATGTCCTTTCACCATGCACGCGTCGGAGCGGTCCAAGATCTCCACCTCCACATTCGTGGTGCATCCGCCGGCGGGCGGCATCGGATGGGATACGACGACACGACCGCCATAGACATCCAGCGCGGGTTTGTCGCCTGCCTTCGCGCCCGGATAGTACCGCACCATGGTGACCGGTTCTCCAGGCTTCCAGAAGACCTGAATGGCGCAACTCCCCTCGTTCGTGTGTGCGAAACGACGCAGCAGATACGTCAGTGCGGGTCCATCCGGACCGTATAACTTGGTCGGGCACGTGCAGTGCGAGCCATAATAGTGGTTCTTCTCCGTCTCATAGCACGGATTGTGCTGGAATCCAGGCCGGCCGAGGAGGAGTTGTCCGAGCAACTGCGTGTACACCGCGGGCAAATCGTTCTCACAGGCGGCCGGGGTCAACATGCTGTTCAGAAGGGAGAAACTTATGCAGGGTTTGAGCATGCCCCGGCGCAGGCAGTTCATCGTAAGGCCGTCGGCATTCTCCTGGCGCAGCAGCTCCGTCAGAGTCAGGTACGCCCGCATGGCGTTGAGGAGGCTCTCCTCGGTGATGCCTCGAACTTCGGTGGCCTCGCCGGTCAGCTTTTTCATCAGGCTTCGAGTCGCGTCGGTAATCTGGACCTTGTGGAACTGATCCGCATAGCGAGAGAACGGAATCACACGAACCTTGATGCCCAAAAACGCGTCGGAGCCCTCGCGAGGTTGGTCCGCCTCGGTAATGCTCAAAAGGAGAGATTGACGCAGTTGCTTCCGCGTGTTGACCATTCGCAGGCCATATTCTATCGCGTCGAAGTTCTCCAGTGACTGGATGAGATAGACTCCCGGCCGCCGATAAGTCACGACGGGACCGTGCTTGACGCCGAGTCCGAGGAAAAAGATGACAGGTATGCCGAGTTTTTCGGCCGCTTCGATGAGCAGATCAGCCTGGGACAAGCTGTTGTTGTAAAACATGACCAGCAGCAGGCCGTCGGGACGAGAGGTTTCAAGCTCGCCGATCAGCTTCTGCGCATCCGCCTTGCCGGCAACGGAGCGATTCTCCATGACGATCTTCATCCCGAGACGCTTCTCCATGTCGGCCAGTGCGGCCATGTACTTCTTCTGGCGTCCTTCGGCGTCGTACTCATTGCCGGGCCAGCTCCACCAGCCGTCCGGGTTGTTTGAGAAAGTCCCGGACGGAGGGTAGAGGAATACTGCGCGGACGGTGGCGCCTTGCTTGTTGCGAACAGGCGGCGCGCTCTGGGCGACCGCCGCCTTCACCCATGGCAACATTGCCGCGCCGCCTGCAATCCCCGCCGCAGCGAGAAAACCACGTCTGTCCAAATCACGCCCTGCTTCGGTGTTGTCATGTCTGCTCATTGCTCATTCCTACTGTGCACAATTCATCTCTTGGGTTCAGGACCACATCCATGAACGAGTGAGAAGGGCTGCCGTCGAACCGACAACGGCCCCTCTCACCCGTCCGCTCACAAGATCAATCCAGGGACTGTTTACATGTCATCGCCGGCGCCCAACTCGTCCAGCCACGCCGAGAGCAATGCCGTCAACTCGGCCACGTCGAGCTTGTACTCGCATGTCGCGTCCGGCACCCAGCCACAGCTCAGCCAATTCGAGCGCAGGATTTCCAGATCGGATTGATCGACCACGCCGTCCTGATTCAAATCGCCGACGGGATATTCCACCAGGATCCTTCCCCCCTTCAGCGATGTATACAGTCCAGCTACTTCACGGGGGTCCAGTGGATAGTTGTACAGGCGGTAATCATCCATGGCTCCCGTGTAGAACCATTCCAAGGTGGCGCGGTTCTGGCGAGCCCCAATGACCATGGGATACTGCCATGCCGAGAAGTTGGACGGATGGCCACTCGTGACAAGTCCCGTGCTCACGCCATCCAGGTAGATTGCCGTTTCTCCGGTCTCGGCATCCCACGTGCAGGTGACCAGATGCCAGGCGTTCAGGATTGAGCCGCTTGGATTGACGGCGCGAGCTATTCCCACCCCTTCGTCATCGCGGACCAGAAACGACAGAGCATTTCCGGAGGTATACTCGACCCGAAAAGCCGTACTCGTACCATCATTGAACGTACCGACGAAACTGACGTCAGTCTGTGCCGTGTTGAACCAGAATGACACGGACCCGGCTTCCAGGCCGTTGCCCAGACCGGTCTTGGGGAGGCCCTCCCTTCCCAGGTCGACGTAGTTTGTGCCGTCGAAGTTCAACGCCTTGCCATCCATGCCATCGACGTATGCCGGATTGGTCATCGTCCCGTGACCGGCGCCGACGGAATCGTCGAGGTTGTTGTCGAACTTGTACCACGCCAACATACGTTTGATCAACAGCGTGGCTGACGTCGAATCCACGGTGCCAGCGTCGCTGGCGGCTTGGCAGAAGTAGCTGTCCTCGTCCGTCGATGTGACCGTGATGCTCAACTGTTGCGTCTCGGCCCCTGCGATATGGCCGGGCTCGTCGACCATGGGCCTGCTCGTATCACCCGGCAGACCTCTATACCACTGATAGGCTATCGGCGTGTCCGGCGCGGTCGGGACCGTCGCCGCCGCGGTGAACACAACGGTCTGACCAACGTTGGCACGGGCGTTGCTCGGCTGGCTACCCGCCGGAGGGTCGAAACTGGCCAGGGTTGCGATGGTCTCGAATGTCCAGATCGCGCCCAGAACAAAACTCCCATCGGCGAGTTCCTCGTCGGCCGCCCAATAATACCGCTTGTTGGCCTCCAGCGCCGGCGGGCTCACTCGTTCGACCGAGACAGGGACCTTCTCCAGCAGATCCTCCGCGGTCAGGTAGGGTGACTCGCTGAGATACACCCAGTGCTTGGTGACTCCAGCATAGCTCTGCGTTGGGTTGGAGGGATCCAACATCGTGGACCAGCTCAATTCGACGTCCAATGCGACGTTCGTCTCACCGTGACTCGGCTGAGGATTGTAGGTCAGGAAGGCCTGCTGGTAGGAGAAACCGTCCGCCCATGCACGTTGACTGGTGGTGATATGCGCATGGTTGAAGGTGTATACGGCGACGTTCCCGTCCTTGTCGGCCGTTGCCGTTCCGATGAGGCCCTCCATCTCAAAGATGGCGCCGGCGACCTCGGTGGCACCCGTCTTGGTGCCGTTCTCGAAATTGTACCAGACAGCGCTTGCACGGTTGGGATCCACGCCGGCAAGCATTCCCCAGTTCTCCCCTACGCTCTTGGTCCAGTAAACCGAATAGATGCCATACACCTGACCCGGCTCCAGACCGCTGATCGTGGTTTTCAGGTCCACTGCAGCGTTGTTGCCACCCTGATAGATCGTGCCCTCGTTGCAGAACGCCCTCTGCTGCCACAATCCCGTCACGGCGGCCGTGCTGTACCAGGGGTCGGTGCCGTCGACCGCCACGGTATTGGCGGGCGAGATATCGACGTAGGTCCCGGTGACCCCGAGCGCCTGGCTCATCAGGCTTGTACTGAACCACAATGCGATGAATATCAGTTTCTTGTCCATTTCTTGTTGCCTCCTTCTTGGCGACCTGGCCACGAATGTTCCGGCTTGAACTATCTTGTTGAACACTGGTGCGTCTGCTTCATTCCCTACCTCCTTCCCTACGTAGCGTCATCAGTTTCTGCATCATCAGGGACTTGTTCCATGCATACGCAAAAACCGTTCATCGCTGCCCGAATTTGTACGCCCAGCCGTAGTCCATGTAATCGATATCCGTTCGGCGTTCGTCGGGCACTTTGGTAATCCCATAATTCTGTCCCGGCAGCACGGTCTTTCTTCCCAATTCGATGGTCAGCTTCTCTCGCCAATGATGGGACTCGGCGTGCCCGTCACAGAAGCCCAACGTACTGCTGTCGCCGTGCCAGATCGCCAACGGACTCCACCATTGAACGGGATCATGACCCATTTCGCGGGTCCCCAACGTCCACCAGGTGGAATTGAATCCGCGCGAGTCGGCTTCTTCTACGATCATGTATTTTTCCGCCGGCGATCTGATCTGGTTGCACCTGCGGATTTGATACTTGTAGTAGCTGCTACCGCTCAAGTGCCCATTCAGGCAACTAATCATCGAGTAGCTTCGACAATCCTCAATACCGATCGTCCGCCGGTGGTCGGCCGGGCAAAGGAAGACCTTCTTGGTCTTGACATAGGGGAAGATCAGGCCCCGTTCGATGCCCCGGATCTTGTCTTCCAGGGTACACGCGGTGGTCTGGGCCGCCGTGGGATTGCCCGCCTCGTCCTGGGGCACCTGCACCCAGGCGGTCTGCTGGCCGGAGACCACCTGAGAAGGGATGATGTAATCATCATTGTCATGCACGTACATCACCCAGGCGGTGGCAATGGATCGGATATTGGCCATGCACGCACTGCCGGCCGCCTGGCGTTTGACGCGACTCAAGGCGGGCAGAAGAATCCCCATGAGCACGGCAATGACGGCGATGACCACGAGAAGCTCAATCAGCGTGAATGCCCTGCGCAACATGATGCATCCTCCAGAAGGCAGTTGCACATCGAACAGTAGACATCACCATGTGGGTGCTTTCTTTGATTATCGCCATGCCATTGCGTGCTCCGAACCTCATTCCGTGCCAAAAAACCGTCATTTTGTGCACGAAACCGTCCGGATCACTTGATGCAATGCTGCTCGCGATACGCACGAGGGTTCATCCCCATGGCCTGTCTGAAGTAACGTGCGAGATTCTTGGCATCGGAACACCCCATTCGTGAAGCGATTTCTGATATCGGTAATTCGGTACTGATGAGCAGACGGGCGCACTCCTCCATCCGGACCCGCTTGATCTCATCATGCACGGACCGGCTCATGACCCTGGAAAACCGATTGTAGAGGTCTCGGCGGGAAACAGGAACACATTTGAGAATATCATCGACTTGAAGGGCGTCTTTCTTCGCCCGCGTATGGATGCAACGCAGAACCTCAAGCACATAGGGGTCGGCGATGGCAAAGACATCCGTGGACTGCCTTGTCACGATACGGTTGGGTCGAACCACAGTGGTGTCATCACGAATCGTCTGGCCGCTCATCAGGGCATCCAGAGCAGATGCCGCTTCATATCCGGCCTTCTGCGCGCTGAGAGCCACGCTGGATAACGGCGGCGCGGCCAGATCGCATATCAGGTCGTCGTTGCCCACTCCGATGATTGCCACTTCTTCCGGCACGCGCAGACCCGCGAGCTTGCAGGCTTCGAGGATGTACTGGCTCCGGTCGTCGTTGCAGGCCATGACCCCGGCCGGTTTCGGCAGCGACTTCAGCCAAGCTACGAGGATATCCTGCTCGGCCTCCCAGGACCGGCGGGAGGCCGATTTCGGCTGCTCGTATTCATAGCAATGCGTCTCGAATCCCGCTTGGCGGACCCTGCGGCAGAAGCTCCGGCCGCGCTCACGCGACCAGAAGTAGCAATCACCGAATCCGCAGTAGCCGAAGTATCGGAAACCTCGATGGAGAAGGTGCTCGGCGGCCATCCGCCCGATGGCCACGTCATCGGTCAGGATGTTCGGCGAGCCCGGGAACGGCTCGGTATACGGCGAGACAATCGTTGGAAGCCCCAGGGAGAGAATTCGCTTGATCTGCCGGCGGTTGCTCTGCTCACGCAGCACGATGCCGTCCACGTGCAACCGGAACAAGGACACCAGGGAGTTCTTCGTCTCGTTCGCTCCCCAGTAGAACGGGGCGCTGCGATAGAACACCCAGGGTCCATGCGTGCGCGCATAGCGAGCGATTCCCCGCAGGATGGATCGTCCGTATGTGCGTGACGTTTCCATCATCAGTATGATCTTACGCTGTCTGTGCATGGCCCATCCGCCTTGACGTGAACCTGCGTACACACCGGCCAAGACCTATCGGACTGATATCGAGGATAGCAGCTCAACGCAGGCGGTGCAAGCGTCAAGTGGCATTCCGTGCGAACCATCACGAGTCAACACCGTCGTGAGTCCCACACGCCGCGTGCATTTGCGGGCTTTTGTCTTCGACATTCAAGCGGGACTGTGGTATCATCAACAATTGTGCATCACGTTGTACACGCCGCACCGCGCGGCACGCTATAGATAACGACCGGCGAAGGAGACAGTGCTTATGAAACCGGTGCAAGGCAGAAGAGAGTTCCTGCAAATCGCGGCCGCGGGGACTGCGACGGCGCTGGCCGGGAGTCCGGCGCTGGGCGTCGAGCGAGGCGCGGGCCGCGAAGCGAAGGCCGAAGTCCTGTCGGCCCCGCCGGTAGCCGGGCGAGGCAAACCCAAGTTCGAGCTGGGCCTGGCGTCGTACACCCTGCGGAAGTTCGACCTGGCCAAGACCATCGAGCTGACCAGGCGGGTCGGCCTCAAGCACATCGCCCTGAAGGACATGCACCTGCCGCTGACCAGTAGCGTCGAGAAGATCCGCACGGCGGCCGAGCAGGTCCGACAGGCCGGCCTGGACCTCTACGGCGTCGGCGTCATCTATATGAAGACCGCCGACGAAGTCAGTCGGGCCTTCGACTACGCCAAGGCGGCAGGCACGCGAGTCATCATCGGCGTGCCCCAGCACGACCTGCTGCCTCTGGTCGACAAGAAGGTCAGGGAGTACGACATCAAGGTCGCGATCCACAATCATGGGCCGGGCGACAAGACCTATCCGCTGCCGTCCAGCGCCTACGAGAAGATCAAGGACCTCGACCCGCGAATCGGCCTGTGTAACGACATCGGTCACACGACCCGTTCCGGCCTGGATGCAGCGGACTCCATCCTCCAGTTCCCGGATCGGCTCCACGATGTGCACTTTAAAGACGTCTCGGCTGCCGATCCCAAGGGCGGCTGCGTCGAGATGGGTCGCGGCGTGATCGATGTCCCGAAGGTCATGCGGGCCCTCGTCAAGATCGGCTACGCCGGATTCGCCTCGTTCGAGTACGAGAAGGACGCGGACGATCCGCTGGCCGGACTGGCCGAATCCGTGGGCTATGCACGAGGCGTCATGGCCGCGATCTAGGCACGGAAATCCGAAATTCGAAACTCGAAATCCGAAACGAATTCGGAAGAAACCAAAATCCAAATGCCCGAAACGCTGCCGCATTCCGGGTATTCAGCCGTTTTGAGTTTCGGATTTCGGTCATTTGAGCTTGCTTCGGATTTCGAGTTTCGAAATTCGTGCTTCTGCGGTCACCGCAGCTTGACGAGCTTGCCCTCTTTGGCGGAGCGGTAGATCGCCAGGATCACCTCGACCGCCTTGCGGGCCTCGGCGCCGTCGATCCAGAATCGCTCGCCCTTCTCCAGGCTTTGGAGAAACGCCTTGAAGTTGCGGGTGTGGTTCTCGTGCGTGATGGCGGCAGGGTCCGCGACGCCGCCGCCGCCTTCGATCTTCATGAATCGCTTGCGGACCTCGATGTCCTCGGCCCGTTCATCGGCAAACTGCCAGACGGTAATGCTGTTCTCGACGTTGATGACGGTGCCCTTGGTGCCGGTGATCTCGAACCGTCGAAACTGCCCGGGATAGGAGGCGGTCGTGCCGTAGATCAGGCCCAGGGCGCCGCCGGCGTACCGCACGGCTGCGACCGCAGTGTCCTCCGTCTCAATCTGGTGGCCCAGCGTCGCGGTGTACGCCTGCACCGACTCGATGGGCGGCATCAGGTCGCAGAGCATGTCCACCATGTGGATGGACTGGTTCATGAGGGCCCCGCCGCCGTCGAGTTTCACCGTCCCGTGCCAGGAGTCCTTGTAGTAGGCGTCGGTCCGCCACCAGGGGACGTAGACGCTCGCATAGGTGATGGTCCCGAACCGGCCCGACTGGATCGCCTGACGCAGCGGGACCATCATGTCGTTGAAGCGATAGGGGAAGATGCCGCCCAATCGCGTACCGGCCTTTTCGTGAGCCTGGATCATCGCGTCGATCCGCTGGAGCGTGATCTCGACCGGCTTCTCGCAGATGACGTGCTTGCCCGCCTTGGCCGCCGCGACGGTGGGCTCCATGTGCAGGCCGCTGGGCGTCGCGATAGTCACGATGTCGATGGCCTTGTCCTTGAGCATTTCATCGAAGCTGGCATAGGCCCGCCCGCCGTACTTTGTCGCCAGGGCCTCGGCCCTCGGGACATTCGTGTCACAGCAGGCGACGAATTTCGCGTTGGGAATGTCGCCGATGGCCCGGGCGTGGAAATCCGCGATCAACCCGGCCCCGACGACTCCAAAATTCCATGTCTTCATCAGTTGGACTCCTCAAGTCTTGTTCGTAGTGACGCCGTAAGGCGTTGTCTTCCACGTCTTTTGAAGATATGCCCTCATGGGCACACTACAAACAGGTTACTCAATTCAGTCTCAGGCCGACTTCCTTCGCCATGCTTCGAACAGCGGCAATGGCCTTGGAGAACAGCTCCGGCCCGGTCGACCCGCCGAACTGGCCCCCTGCCATCAGGTGCGGCTCCATCGTCACGCAGCCATCGTACTTCATCGCGGCCAGCTCGGCCAGAAGCTGCTTGATCTGGCCGTCGCCCTGGCCCGGCATGCTGCCGACATCCTTGGCGCCGAGCTTCCAGTCCTTGATGTGGATGTGCACGACGTAGGGCTTCATCAGCGGCCACGCGACCTCGACGTTGTTCGTGATCTGCTCGCCCCAGACGAAGTTGGCGGGGTCGTAGGCCAGACGGAACTTGGGCGAATCGATCGTCTTGACCATATCCACGCAGTTGGCTGCGGTGTGGCCGTAGATATGGGCCTCGTTCTCGTGGACCATGACGACATCGGTGCCCTGAAGCACCTCGACCTTCGCGACCATGCGATCCAGGACCTGATTGCGGTAGTCGTCGATGTTCTTGCCGTCCGGTGCGTAGTAGCTGAACATGCGAATGAACGGCGTCTCGAAGAACTGGGCCAGCTCCACCGCGTGCTTGAACTTGTCCAAGTGCGGCTTGAAGTGCTGATCGAGCTTGACCTTGCCGATGGGCGAGCCGATCGCACTGACCTTCAGGCCGTGGTCTCTGATGAGCTGCTTCGCCTGCTTCAACTCGTCGGCGTTCAGGTCCATGATGTTCTTCTTGTCGAAGAACCGCGGCTCGATGTACCCGACCTTCTCCTTCGCAAGGAACTCCACCTGCCCACGAAAACCGTCTGTCACTTCATCTGCAAACGCACTCAGCTTGGCCATTTCAATCACTCCCAAATCGTCGTGAACACCTCAAGTCCCTTGTCATCCTGAGCTCAAGTCCTTTGTCATCCTGAGCTCAGGTCCTTTGTCATCCTGAGCTCAAGTCCTTTGTCATCCTGAGCTCAGGTCCTTTGTCATCCTGAGCGCAGGTCCTTTGTCATCCTGAGCTCAAGTCCTTTGTCATCCTGAGCTCAAGTCCTTTGTCATCCTGAGCGCAGCGAAGGATCTGGGCATCGAACCATGGGCCGCCCCCGCAACGATTCAGACGTCTCCTTCGCAGGCCGGAGGGGGGCCGGCGGGTGGACCGGGCAAATCGCGGGCACAAAACACC
>JAXDBU010000141.1:0-11011 GCA_034678485.1 Sedimentisphaerales bacterium
TCTGCGACCTGTGGTGCGACGGGGGGCTGGCTCGACCCTCCCGACAGGTCTTTCGCTTCCCATCCGTCGTTCGGTCTATTCCACAATCAGAGCCCTTCGCTCTGTGAATTCTTCAACGGGCTGCTAGAGGGGAGAGTTCCTGTCTGTATTGACAAGACGCGTCACGAGCAGAACGACGTCCTCAGATGGCTGATGACCGTGGAAGAGCCACTATCACTTGTGTATAACGCGACCGGATTTCACCTTAATGACAGGTTGATCGCCCAACAGGGCACATTCCTGGTCCAGGGAATGCTCGGCAAGCCGTTCTCCGAGAATCTGCGGATGTCTCTCCCCGACGATCCCAAGAAGCACTTCCACAAGATAAGAATTGACGTCGACGGACGCAGAAGGGATGAAATCCTCTGTGAACTCAACAACATGAATATCAATCACGCCACGCTGTATCCCGATCTGGAAGGTTTTGCGAAGTCTTTGGAGAGACACATGGCTTACCCGGAGAACTGGCGATTGGACGTCAAGAAGGAGTACACGTAACGATTCTGGATGGTCCATGCTGTGTCTTGCTCATCCAGTTCTTGAACCATGCTGCTGGCGAAAGCGGAAAATACCAGGGGTCCGGGGACGGCGTCCCCGGTGTGAGACAGGTCGTCGCTTCGACGATCCTATTTCTCAGTCGGTCGCTCGGCTGGGGAGGATATCAGAGGGCGTTGGCGGGTTTCTCCGCTGGTTCGAGGTGGTTGTACCAGGTGAACTTCAGGATTAGCGAGGTTACGGCGAAGACTACACCGCAGATCAGAGCTCGGGAATACTGCTGGATCACCAGGAAGATGGGAGCGGCGACCATCGCGATTTCCCAGACGATTCCCACGATCACGTTGAACCCGTCTCGGCAGAAGTCGCGATTCGGCTGGATCGTCGGGTCCTCGGCCTGGCATTTCTCCAGAATCGGCTTCCAGAAGCCCCAGGGACGGACCGTGCGGTAGAAGCTCTTGAGGACCGCGTCGTCTTCGGGTCTTGTCAGAAGGCACACGCCTATCGATGCGACCGTAGCTAAGAGCATGATGATCGGGAACGTGACGTAGACCGGGTGCAGGCGGATGGGTTCCAGGCCCAGGTG
Source organism: Sedimentisphaerales bacterium (assembly GCA_034678485.1). Lineage (GTDB taxonomy): Bacteria > Planctomycetota > Phycisphaerae > Sedimentisphaerales > Anaerobacaceae > PLanc-01. The sequence continues at coordinate 1,121 of JAXDBU010000141.1, forward strand.
GGCCATGTACTCGGGTTTGCCGATGAACAGCAGGACGAGGGCCGAGAGGGTGCCTGCGACCATGCCGGCGAAAAAGCCGTAGCCGTTGAACCGCCACCAGTGCCACTTGACCACGTTCGGGATGACGAACGCCGGCACGATCACCGAGACAAGCACCTCCGTGATGGAGTGGACGGATTTCGTCGCGAACCCGAACGCGATGCCCAGTGCGATGATGGCAATCGAACAGATGTAACTGAGGGTCACGTATCGGCGGGGTGTTCCGTGCGGGTTGACGTAGCGTTTGTAGATGTCGTTGACGATATAGGCGGCGCCGGAGTTGACGGTCGAGACGAACGTGCTCATGAACGCCGCCAGCAGGCCCGCGAGGATCAGGCCCTTGGCTCCGATGGGCAGGTAGCGGTTCACGACGCTGGGCAGGATCTGCTCGAAGTCCACCTTGCCGGTGGTCCCCATCTCGCGCAGCTCGGGTCCGAAGTAGACGATGCCGAGCGCAGCGATGCCCGCGATCAGCAGGAATCGCGGGGCCAGCGACGCGATGGCCATCATGAGGTTTTCGAGGGCCGCCTCGCGCGGGCTGCGGGTAGAGAGCACGTGCTGGATCGCATAGTTGGGCGTCGGGCCCGCCATGCTCACGAGCACGCCCTTGAGGAAGAGCATCAGCACGAACAGGCCGAAGATCGAGTAGCCATCGCCGCCCTGGGCAATCGGGTTGTAGAGCTTGTCGTTGAGCTTGGGGATCAGGCCGGACCAGTCGAGGTCGAGCCGCCAGCCGAAGAACAGCTTGTCCCAGTTGGCGGGCACGCTGGCCAGGATGTCCTGCGACGAGGTCGCGTGCATCGCGATCGCGCCGATGATGACCGCGGCGATCACGATCAGGCCGAACTGGATCATGTCGTTCATCACGACGCTGTACATGCCGCCGACGACGCAGTAGAGGCCCGCGATGAGCATGACGACGATGGCGAAGAAGTCCGCGGGCGCCATGTTGCCCGGCAGCCAGTCGGTGGAGATGCCGAGCGATTCGAAGGGGATGAACGAGGCCGTGAATTTGCCGATCCCGATGTAGGCCATGCTCAGGAACCCGACGACGCTCACGATCGCGTAGACGACCATGCTGAGGTAGGCCAGTTCGGTGCCCGTATTGCGGCCGAAGCGGGTGTACATCCACTCGGCCCCCGTCAGGACGTTCGACCGGCGGACCCAGGTCCCGAGGTAGACCATGCGAAAGACCACGTTGAACAGGGGCCACACCCAGAGCAGCCAGACGCCTTTGACGCCGTAGACGAAGAGCACCATGACGAACCACATCGTGCCGGAGATATCGACGCCGCTGGAGCCATGGGCTACGCCAATCATCCACCACGGCAGGCTCTTGCCCGCGAGGAAATAGGATTCCGGGTTTCTCGCGGCCAGTTTCGCGACGACCCAGCCCACAGCCACCATCAGGAGCAGATACGCCACGACGATCGCGATATCCAATGGATGCATCAGCTTCTCCTTACGTCGAAGAAATCCGAAACTCGAATCTCGAAATCCGAAACAAATCCAAAACTCAAAGCACGAATGACCGAAACACGGTCGCCGGCCTTGCCCTGTTTTGAATTTCGAGTTTTGAGCATTCGCGCTTGTTTCGGATTTCGTGCCTTCTTCAAGCCGGGCACGCGAGCAGGTGCAGCACCAGTTCTTCCAGATCGCACGTCGCAACGGCGCAGTACTTGTCCCCGCCGCCGTAGTAGACGAAGAGCGTCCCATCGATCACGACCGCTCCACAGGGGAAACACACGCCGCGATAGAAGCCCTCGATCTCGTAGTCCGCCTCCGGCTGCATCAGCCAATCGGGCGTGCGATGCCGCACGATGCTCGGGTCGTGCAGATCGAGTAGCACGGCCCCGAGCCGGTAGTATTTGTCCGGGCCCACCGCGTGATAGATCGTCAGCCAGCCGTGCTCGGTCCGGATGGGCGGGACATTGACGCCCATCTTGGCCGTCTCCCAGGTGTACTGGTTCGTGAGGAGCAGCTTGCTCTCGCGAAAGCCCATGAGATCGTCGGCGAAAGAGATCCAGGCGCTGGCCTGTTCCACGCCGTACTGCGGGCCGACCCACTCCAGCGGGCGGTGCAGCATGACGAATTTGCCGCCTACCTTCTCGGGAAATAGGATCACGTCGCGATCGTCGAGCATCGGATCGGTGAGCCAGCCCGCGCGGATCCACGTCTTGAAGTCCTTCGTCATCGCCAGGCCGGTGAGCGTTGCATTGATCCGCAGATAGCGAGGGAATGCGTCGGCACATTCGGCCGGCGTGACGTACTGGTCGCGTCCGCCGGGGACCCAGAACCGCCCGAAGGGGTAGTGCCGGCAGGCATAGGTGACGTAGTACCAGTCACCCATCTTGACCATTCGCGGATCCTGGATCGTGGCCCCGTCGAAGCCTTCGACGCTCGGACTGAGCACCGGTTGATCGGACGCCCGCTCGAAGTGATAGCCGTCCTTGCTCCTGGCGAGACCGAAATAGCATTTGTACTCAGGCCCCGACTCCGCCGCTCGATACAAGAGCAGGACCTCCCCTGCCTTCTCGTCGTACCAGGCGGCGGGATTGAAGACCGCGAGGTTCTCCCAGGGGTGGTCCGGGTGGGGCGACAGGATCGGGTTGCCTGCGTAGCGATGGAGTTTCATGTGCGGCCTTCACTCTCAACCGGGCGGGCCCCGCGCCGAAGGGCGTCGCTTCGCCTTCGATGCACAGAACCCTATGGGCCGTCAACATACCACCATCGGGAGTCGCCCTCAAGGACTATCAGATGCGAGCCAGACTGCCTGTGTAGGCGAGGTCACTGCAGGCGACCGGGCTGCCGTCATGGTGCGAGGGCACGGTGGAGCGAGCAGGCGGGCATGGCGCACTGTGCGGCCTCTCACTTCCTCTGCTCCGGCTTCTTGATCGCCGGGGCGTACCAGGCGACGCCTTCGTATTTCCACACGTTCGCAAGCCCCGTGATCAGCAGGTCCTTGGTCGTCTCGTCCATCGTGTAGAAGTACTGACTGAGACTATCCGACCAGAACCGGTAGACCGGCCGGGCGTCCTTGGGCTGGCGCCCCTCGGCATAGGCAAAAAAGGCGATGCCCTGGTACTTCCAGACGCTGGGACTCTCGTCGAGCAGTTTGTACTTCTCCTCCTCGCTGATCGTGCAGAAATGCCGCTTCGAGGTGGTCGAGGTGAAATGATAGACCGGCGACGCATTCTCGATGACACCCATGTAGATGCTGGGCGCGTAACCCTGATTGGCGGGACTCTCGAGATCGAGGACGGGCTGGTTCGGTTCCGCAGCCGCGACAGCGGGAGGTTTCACGGGCTCAGCCGGAGCAGTCTCCTTCCGGGCAGACGCCGGACCTGGCTGGACTGCATTGGGGTCCTTGCCTTGCTCAGGTGCCGCCGCTACCGGCTTGACCTGGTTCGGTTCCTGGGCACCCTGCGGCGGCGCCACGTTCGTGACAACCGTCGTGCCGGCGTTCGGGTCTTTCTCCTGCAGGTCCTTCGGGACCCCAGGTTCGACCGGCTTGACCGGAATGGCCTGCCTCTGCTCCAGATTCGACAGGAGCGTCTCCGTGGCCTTCGCGTTGGGGTCCTGTATCTCCTTGGCCAGCACGAGATCGGTCAGAGCGGGACCGGTCGGCTGCTCGCCTATGGGGGCAACGGCGGTCTGGTCCGGCGTCTCCTGACGTTCCGGCTGTCGGGCTTGGAGGATCTGCTTCCGCAGGTCCCGGATGGCAAGGCTGTGAAAGTCGCCCGCTGCGATCACGGCGAAATGGTCTCCTTCAGGGACATCGCACTGGGCGTAGTTGTTTTGACCCCAGGCTTCGATGCGCCCATCCCGGCGGAGGGCGAGGTTGTGGAGCGACCCGGCCGCCACGGCCACGAAATCGTTGCCGGACGGAACCCTGCATTGCCCTTCGCTGTTGCGGCCCCAGGCTGTGATTGTCCCGTCGCTGCTCAATGCAAGACTGTGCAGCGTGCCCGCAACAATTTGGATGAACCGGCCGCCTTGCGGGACGCTGGTCTGGCCGTCCCCGTTGGCTCCCCAGGCCACGATCGAGCCGTCGGCCTTGAGCGCCAGGCTGTGAGCGTAGCCGCCGCAGACATCCACGTAGTCCTTGCCCGCCGGGACATCGCATTGGCCCTGGTCGTTCCAACCCCAGGCAACGAGCGAACCGTCCATGCAGATGCCCAGACTGTGCCAGGTCCCTGCGGAGATCGCACGGAACTTCATGTCGCGAGGGACACTGCACTGCCCGCGGGTGTTGTCGCCCCAGGCGACGACGACGCCGTCGCTCTTCAGCGCCAGGTTGTGATAGTGTCCCGCAGCGATGGCGACGTAGTTGTTGCCGTAGGGGATGTTGCACTGCCCGACCGCATTCTCGCCCCAGGCCATGAGCGTGCCGCGGGCCGTTAGCGCCAGACTGTGGTAGCCGCCGGCGCAGATCGCCATGCATTCTTCGCTCGGCTGAGGATTGTACCGGCTGCCGAAGCCGTTGCCCCAACCGGCCACTTGTCCCGGCTGAGCATGGCACAGCGCCGCTGGCGCAGTCGCGACCAGACCCAGGACGATCAGCCTCCGGGTCCATGTCACTCGAACGCAATGAAACCGCGTGTCTCTGCTCATGCAGGCAAAACTCTCTGACAATGCCCCCTTCACCACCTGCCTCTATCGTTGAACGCCGGCTCACCTATCGTGCCGCACCAGATAGTATTGTACACCATTCTCCGTGCAGTTCAAGAGCAAACCCCCTGATTACCCGCATGGCCCCGTTCAACTTCCTCCCAAGCCCCCTTTTTATCGTCGTTATCATGGTCAAGTATTGCTGTCCGATCGGCCCGTCGATCCGCAGACCCATGCGGAACGCACCAGACGTCATCGCCCCATCGCCAGTGCAGACCCCTTCGTTCGATCAATCCCACAAGCCACGCCGGGTTGACACACACAACGAGACGGCCCTCCATTTGCGCCTGTTCGGCAACACCCAGGCCATCCGGCCAAGCCCTGTCAAGTCCGATAGTACTGGCAGTGAGACAGACAGCAAGCGGCTTCCAGGGAACTGCTGACAGCTTCGTGACCAGTTCGGATTCAATTCTCCCCCCGCCGGAGACTATCGCAGGGCAAATGGAACCGCCGTGCGTCTCGTACAGTCGAGCATCACTCTGGGGCACCCAGCCGATCCGATTGAACTGACCATGGTCCGCTCGATTCCGCCATCGCCGCGTGGAAGGCTTCTCCCCACCGGCCTGATGCGGCACACACATCTCACCGGTAAGACACATTCTCGGACGTGCGAACGGACGAAAAAGAACAGCTTGATTCTGAACCTTAGGAGATATCCGATCCGAGGTCGATGGACCCGTCGGATGAGACTCGATGGTCTGTAGACCCAAAAGGTCCCGTCAGTTGTTATATTGGCGAATGGACACTCAACGGGTGCCCGATAGGCCGGCCTATGATCGAAGACAAGCTGCTTGTGTTTCAGTCCAAGCGGGGGAGCCGCGAGGCCCTCACGCGGATCTATGAGAAGTACAAGAGGGATCTGCTCCTGCTGGCCATGGGCCTGCTCAACGACAAGACCGCGGCGGAGGATGTCGTGCACGATGTGTTCCTGTCCTTCGTCCGCAGCCTGGACCAGTTCCGCCTGACGGGCCGTCTCAAGGGCTATCTGTTGACCTGCACGGCCAATCACGCTCGCAACTGGAACAAGGCCGAGCGCGTGCGCGGCTCTGCCGGTAGGGTGGGCTCGGCCCACCGATTCCCGTCGAATGGCGAACAGGATGGTGGGCATAGCCCACCCTACGAAGGAACCGACCGGGCGCCAGTGGAAGAACCGCTGGAGACCTTGGTCTGCAACGAGCAACTGGAGTTGCTCAGCGGCGCCCTGGCGGAGCTGCCGTTCGAGCAGCGTCAGATCGTCCTGCTGCATCTGCACGGGCGGATGACCTTCCAGGCAATCGCCAAAGCGATGCAGATCTCCGCGAACACGGCCAAGAGCCGATACCGGTACGCAATGGACAAACTGCGGGTTACCCTCAACAGCGAGGTCGCGAAATGCAACCAGCAGACAACATAAGAAGACTGATCGACGAATCGCAGATTTCATCGTCCGCGCAGGCGGATCGGCGGATCCTGGCCGACGCCCTGGCGGACTTGGAGAACCGCCGGGTACCGAGCGATGCTCGGTCCGGCGTGTGGAGAATCCTCATGCAGAGCAAGACAGTCAGATTAGCCGCTGCGGCGGTGATCGTCATCGCGGTCCTGTTCGGACTGCAATTCCTCGGCGGCTCCGGCGTCACGTTCGCCCAGGCCATCCAGCCCATCCTCGACGCCAACACCGCGATCCTCGACATCGTCATCGGCGCCGAGGATTCGAACACGCCGGTGATTCGCGACATGATCATGGGGTCGTATATTCGTCGGACCCTGTCCAACATGCCCGAGAGCGTCAGCATCATCGACATCCAGGCCGGTCGTATCCTGAGCCTGGACGAATCGAAGAAACAGGCCTACTACACCGACCTCAAGGGCTTGCCCCCCATCCCGAACTATCTCGACCATCTCAAGACGATCCTGGTCACGCTCCAGGACAACCCGCACTTTGTGACGGAGGACCTCGGGGCCCAGCAGATCGACGGACACGACGCGGTTGGTTTTTGCATGAAGCATCCGAAGGCGGAGATCGTGCTCTGGGCCGACAGCGAGACGGGTCTGCCCGTCCGCATCGAGCACAAGGAAGGCCAGTTGACCGTCATCTGCAAGAACCTCCAGTTCAACGTGTCAATGGATAAGTCGCTGTTCAGTATGGAGGTGCCCGAAGGGTATGCGCTCCAGCAGACTCAATTGGACCTGCTCGGCTCGACTGAGGCGGATTTCATCGAGGGTCTGCGCGTGCTGGCGGAACTATATGGCGACGGGCAATTCCCCGACAACGTCACGCTGGAGTACTTCCTCTCGCAGGTCCCCGCGATGCAGAAGAAGGAAAAGGGATTCAAGCTGTCTGCCGAAGAGGACACCGCAATCGGCGTGAAAGTCCAGAAGCACATCCTGTTCCTGCGGTTCTTCCGGGGCGAAGGCAAATGGTACTATCGCGGCAGAGGCGTCCGGCTCGGCGATGCGTCAACTGCGATCTTCTGGTATCGACCCAAGGACTCGCAGACGTACCGTGTGATCTACGGCGATCTGCACGTCGAGGACGTCGCAGGGGAGAATCTACCGGAACCGCTCGATGCCGACGATGTGGCGGAGGTCAAGATCCGTTACCAGCAGTGGTCCAAGCCCGAGTTCGTCGGCACACAGGAGGACTACTGGCTTGCCCTGCCGGACGGCAGAATCCGGGTCAAGGCCTACCTGACGCTGATGAAAGGCCCAGCCGGCGTGTCTTCGATGCCGGTGAAGCTGCCCTATCCGAGTGCTCCGCTGGAAGCCGTGCTGCTCGAACGTGAGCCGCTGACCTTCCAGCAGACCGGCGACGGCACGTACAATGTCGAGCTGCCGTTGGACAAGCTGGCCTCCGGACCTGCGAAACTCCTCTTCCAGTGGCATGTCTCGCTGAGCGATCTGCCCAGCGAGGGGGACATCCTCAAGACCGTTCTGAAGAGCGTGATCCCGGTGGTGTCCTACGTCTTGAAAGTCGGCGTCGATCCGCAGAGCAGCTTCGAGCTCACGCAGGAGCCCAAGGGCATGTGGGTCACGCCGTTCACAGGCGGAGCACCTGAAAGGCCGACCACGGAATTCGGCTCCTGCGGCCTGCTGCTCCGCCCTCGCAAGTAGGAGAACGTCACAGCACACGAACCCCAAGGCCGGGCCAGCGGAGCCCGGCCTTCTTCACTCATCACAGGCTTTGCACGCGGCGCGATGGTTGTGCCGCCGGACGAGCGAGGGGGCGGAGATCGGGTGGGCGGGCCGGCGCTTGGCGTGTGCGAGATCGCAAGGTCGCCGGTGCCCTATCGCGAGCGACGCTTGCGACGAGGTCGCGGCGACGGACGTTCGAGGTGGAACGACTCGATCAGATCGTCGATGATCTCCTGGGACATCGCGACGTGGCCCCCAATCGGTTGGGCGTCCAGCACCGCTTCGGCGGAGTGTTCGAGGACCTCGAGCTTGTCGAAGGCCGCCAGGACGCTCTCGCCGACCACCATGACGCCGTTGTTGCAGAGCACGGCCGCGGGGCTTTGCGGCGTCAAGGTCCGCGTCAGAGCGGAAAAGCCGTTGAACACCGTCTCGAACGGCAACAGGGCCACGTCGCGGACGAAGACATAGCTCTCGGGAATCGTGTACGTATCGATGGTCCGATGACAGACGGCGAAGGCCATCGCGTTGATTGGGCAGGCGTTGACGATCGCGCCGATCTTCGGATGGGCCTCGTAGATCGCCTTGTGGGAGAAGACCGCCCGGCTCGGGTGCTTGCCAAACTCCTTCTTGCCCTTGCGAATCATGACCAGCTCCTCGGGCAGCACCGAGTGGCGGTCCAGCGGGTACGGCGTGATGAGGAACTTCTCACTGTCGATTCGGGCGGAGAACGTCCCGGTCGTCGTGGTCAGAAGGCCCTGGCGATAGCCGCGCTCGATGAACTTGCAGAGCTGATTGCGCAGGTCCTTCTCACGGATGCTCATCATGGTCGGGTCGTATTCGAACGACTCCAGCAGGGGATCGCTCTTGCTCTGGAGCTGGAGTTGCTGATCGGTCAGGTACTTCGGTTCGCCGATGGGGTGGGCCTTGATGAGGACCTTGCAGCACACTTCAAGCGTCTCGAACTTCTGGAAGGCATCCTGGAGGGTGGCGCCGCCGCAACAGACGCCGTGGTTCTCGAGGATCACGCTGTCGAAGCCCTCCGCGAACTTCTGTGCGATCTTGTTGCCGAGGTCTTCGCTGCCGGGCGTGCCGTACGGCGCGAACGCCACCGCTCCATTCGACCGCCAAGCCTGATGGAACAGGCGCGTATCGGGCACCTGGTGTGCGATGCTGAACGCCACGAGGGCCATCGGGTGCGCGTGGACGACGGCGCGGAGGTCCCGCCGGACCGCGTAGATCGCCTTGTGGAAGGGGTATTCCGAGGAGGGCTTGTGCAGTCCTTCGATCCGCCCGTCGGCTCGGACGCAAACGATGTCGTTGGGCGTGAGCGTGCCCTTGTCGACGCCGGTGGGCGTGATCCACATATCGCCGTTCTCGTCGAGAATCGAGAGGTTCCCGCCGGAGGTCGTCGTCATCTTGTATCGGTAGATGCGCTGCATCGTGAGCACCAGCTCATCCCGCGGATGCATGTACTCGTATCGCATAGCACGTCCCTATTCGAAAGCAACCAGACTTCCGACCCCGGCCGGCCGGCAGCTTGCGGATATCCCGGCCGACTTTTACATGGAGTTTACGATGTCTTCTGTAACCTCTCCGGCATTGCAGCGTCAATATAATACGGTAGAGTGCGTCGATTCGGTATAGACACGTTCTCAGAAGGCATTTGTGCGAGGGTCTGCGGATGGTAGCTACGGTTCTTTCCGGAATTCTGCTTGCGGCCGCGTTCCAGGTCCGTGAAGTGCCCTCACGAGAGCTAGCTGCCGTCGACGCAGTTGCAGAGCACCCGTCCACAGCCCCCCTCTGGCGATTCACCGACGCTCTGGGCGAGCCGCTGGCCGACGCCGACGTGGAGATCTGGCTGGCCGACCCCCGTGGTTCTCGAATCCATGTCGGCCGGACGACACTCGACTCCGCCGGTCGACCGGGATGGAGACCATCTTCGAACAATCCTGGCACAGCCTACTTCGTCGTGTCGCACGCGGACTATGGGTGTGCCGAGGTCAGGCAGCCATTCGGATCGGACGCCGAGATCATCACGCCGTTGGTTCGCAAGGGGACGGTGGCAGCCGA
>JAXDBU010000142.1:0-28573 GCA_034678485.1 Sedimentisphaerales bacterium
GGGACTCGACGCCGTTTTCATCGACCTGTCCGGGCCCGAGGGCCAATCGGCCGAAAACGAATCGAGCCCCTGCGCCGGCCGAATCGAGGATCTTTACGACCGCGTCGTTGACGACGAGAAACACACGGGCTCCGGCGGGAACTACGAAGATGAGCATCGCCACGAGCAACTGCAACCCGATTCCCCATCCGATCACCCGCCAGTTCATGTTCCGCCGATCCGCGGACAGAACCCATGCCACTCCAATGAGTACGAAGATGCCTGCAAAACTGACGAGGTTGTACGAGTCCATAGGGCGACATTGTACTGAGGATCGGAGGCCGTCGCCAGCGGCTACTTCGCGATCTCGCTGACATCTTTGAGAATGTAGTGCGGCTTGTAGGGGTAGCGGTCGAGATCGGATTCCTTCGTGATGCCGCTCAGGACGAGCACGGTGTCGATGCCCGACTCGATCCCGGCGACGATGTCCGTGTCCATACGGTCCCCGATGATGACCGTTTCGTTGCGCTCGCAGCCCAGCAGGGTCCTGGCGTGACGCATGATGAGCGGATTGGGCTTGCCGATGAAATAGGCCTGGCGGCCGGTTGCCATTTCGATGGGAGCAATCAGCGCCCGGCAGGCCGGTCCGATGCCCCGTTCGGTCGGTCCGGTCAGGTCGGGGTTGGTCCCGATCAGCTTGGCTCCGGCCAGGACCAAGAGAATCGCGGTTTCGATTTTCTCGTAACTGTAGCTGCGGGTCTCGCCGACGACCACGTAGTCCGGCCGGCTCTCGTCGATGGACAGGCCCGCTTCGTAGAGCGCCTGGTACAGGCCGGAATCGCCGATGGCGAAGACCCGCCCGCCGGGGCACTGCGACGCGATGAAGTGGGCAGTCGCCATGCCGGAGGTGATGAAATGGTCCTCGCCGACCTCGATGCCCATGTGCATCAGCTTCTGGTGCAGCTCCCGCGGGGAGCGGGCCGAGCTGTTCGTCAGGAACAGGAACGGCTTGCCCTCGGATTTGAGCCAGTCCACGAATCCCTTCGAGCCCTCGAGCAGACGCGACCCGTGGTAGATCACGCCGTCCATGTCGCAGATGAAACCGCGTTTGTTCTTCAGTGCTTCCATAGGGCATCATCCCACGGTAGAGGTCGGGGCCGGGATCTCGCTTTCTTCCTCGTGGTGCCATCCCAGCCAGGCATGGAGCCGAACCGAGGCCCGGGTGAGCATCACGTACAGCGCCGGCACGACCACCAGCGTCAGGACCGTTGCGAAACTCAGGCCGAAGATGACGACGACCGCCATGTTGCGCCACCATTGGGCGGATTCGCTTTTCATGGCCCACGAGAACGTGTGGAAGTCATAAGAGATGCCGACGGCCATGGGGATCAGGCCGATGACGGTGGTCGCGGCCGTGAGCAGGACGGGTCGAAGTCTTGTGGCCCCCGCTTCCGCAGCAGCAGAGATGAGGTCCATGCCGCGGGCCTGCAACTGTCGCGTGTAGTCGAGCAGTACGATCGCGTTATTGACGACGACGCCGGCGAGACTGATGATGCCGATGCCGGTCATGATGATGCCGAAGGGCAGACCGACGACCACCAGCCCGATCAATGCGCCGATCAGCGACAGGATCACCGTGGTCATGATGATGAATGGCACCAGAAGCGAATTGAACTGGATGACCAGGACCAGGGTGATTAGCAGCAGGGCGATCAGGAACGCCTTGGCCAGGAAGGCCTGCGATTCATCCTGGTCCTCCTTCTCGCCAGCGTAGCGAATCTCATATCCGATCGGCAGATCGAGTCGCCCGCCGGGGGCGATGACCTTGGGCAGTGCCGCGACGAGGGCCTGGCGGTTGAGGAACTCGATCTCCTCGTGGCTGAGGTTCTCGCGACCCCGTTTGAGCAATTCCGGGCCTGGGGAGGGCAGTTCCACGTCCTGGAAATCCTCGGCCTGGAAGAAGTCGGGAATCGCAATCACCCTGTTGAGCGACTGGAGAATCAACAGGTTCAGTTGCCCGTCGGCCGTCGGCGCCGCCAGGGCGTCAGCCAACAATCTCGCATCCTTCTTCGAGCACGTCTGCCAGACCCTGGCGCCAACGCCGGAACCGGACTGGTTCTGCGCATCGGACAGGGTGCGACGCAACGTGTCCCAGTCGAGCATGTCCCCGGAGGAAAGGCGAGGATCGCCCAGCGGATGCAGACGCCTCTGGACGTCCGCCAGCACGGCGGAGCTGAGACGCCCTTCGGTGTCGGCCGTCACGGTGACGACACGCTTCTGGTCCACGCGGTTGATGGTGCCGAAGCCGCCCTTGTACTCGAACTTCCCCAGGGAGCTGAGCGCGACGGCCTGGCCGGCGGTGTTGGGGATCTGCAGCCGATACAGATCGTCGATATTGACGCGATCCTTCAGCGGCAGGCGGACCGTGATGTCATATTCGTCGTTGAATTGGCGGTAGGTGCCCACCTTGGTCCCGAAGATGGCCATCTTCAGGAAGTTGCCCACGGTGGCGGTGTTGACGCCGAGCAGGGTGGCGACGCGTCGATCCACGGTGAAAGCCAGCTCGGGGCGCGTCGCCTCCAGGTCACTCCGCAGGTTCACGAGGTTGGGCACGTCCGCGATCAAGCGTTTCACCGCTTCGCTGAGCCGTTCGAGGGTTCTGAAGTCCTCGCCGACGATGCGGATGGTCACCGGGGCCCCGGTGGGGGGGCCTTCGTCCTCCCGTTCGACCTTGATCTCGGCTCCCGGAATATCTGCGATCGCCCGGCGGACTTCCGCAATGACTTCCATCGAGGGCCGCTCGCGGACCACGTAGTCGTAGAACACCATGGTGATATTCGCCAGGTGGGGGCCGCCGGCGCTGGCCACGAGGTCCATACCGCTGCCGGCCGATCCGACATTCGTGATGACGTCGTCGAACCAGCGCTCATACGGCTTGATTCGCTCTTCGATCGTGCGGATGATGCGGTCGGTCTCGTGGATATTCGTTCCCTGCGGGGCGCGGACGCTGATGAACGCCCGCTCCGGATCGCCCTCGGGGAAGAACTCGGTTCCCTTGCCGATCTTGGCATACAGGATCGTCATGGCGACCAGCAGACACACGGACAGGAACAGCGCCATGCCGGGGTTCTCCAGGCCCAGACGCTGACACCGTTTGTAGCCTTGCATGAACCAGTGGCGGTGGTTCTGCTCCTTGACGGCCCGCCCGGCCCAGATCGACGTGATGACCGGACTGAACACAAGGGCCACGAACAGCGAGGCCAGCAGGCCCAGCGTGAGCGTGATGGGCAGGTACTTCATGAAGTCGCCCATGACGCCCGGCCAGAACATCAACGGCAAGAAGGCGCAGACGGTCGTGAGCGTCGAGGTCATCACGGGCCAGGCCACTTCCCTGGCTCCGAGGATCGCCGCGTCGAGTCGGCTGTAGCCGAGCTGCATGTGCCGGTAGATGTTCTCCACGATCACGATCGCGTTGTCCACGAGCATGCCCAGGACCAGGATCAGGCTGAACAGGACGATCATGTTCAGGGTGAAGCCGAGCGCTTGGATCAGGAAGAAGGTGATCAGCATGCTCAGGGGGATGATCAAGGCCACGATGGTGCTCGGTCGCCAGCCCATGAACAGCATCAGAATCGCGACGACCAGGATCAGTGCCGCGAGGACGTTGTTCTCCAGATCCGATACCGTATTGCGGATGTACTTCGACATGTCATAGATCACGTCGAACGTCACGCCGCCCGGGACTTGTTTGCGGGCCTGCTCCACGACGGCCTTCACGGTGTCCGACACCTGGACGACATTGGTGCCGACGCGCTTGCGCACGAGCAGCGTCACGTTGTCCTTCCCGTTCAGGCGGGAGAAGCTCTCGCGGTCCTTGAATGTATCGCGGACCGTGGCGACATCGGCCAGGTAGATGGGCTTGCCGTCCCGAACCGCCAGCAGGAGGTGGTCCACGTCCTCCGGTGAGACGAACTCCGCCGGGATGCGGACGTTGAACTTGGTCCCCGGGGTCTCGACCCCGCCGGCGGAGATGTTCACGTTCTCCGACGGGATCAGCGCCAGGATCTCCGGGATCGTCAGGTTGTACTGGGCGACACGGTCGGGGTCCATTTCCAGGCGGATCTCGCGCTCCAGGACCCCCTGCACGTCCACCTTCAGCACGCCGGGGACCATCTCCAGCGCGTCCTCCATATCGTCGGCGATTTCCTTGAGCTGGAAGGGAGACACGTCGCCCGAGATACTGATCTGTATGATCGGGAATTCGGCGATGTTGATCTCCTTGATGATCGGCTCCTCGACTTCCCGGGGCAGCTCTCCCTTGGCCAGATCGACGCGGTCCCGCACCCGCTGAAGGGCGACCTCCGTGCGGACGTTCGGCGTGAACTCGACGCTGATCAGCGACATGCCCTCAGCGCTGCTGGACAGGACCTCCTTGACGTCGCGGATGCCGCTGAGCTCTTTCTCGATTTTCATCGTGACGGAGGTCTCCACGTCCTGGGGCGAGACCCCCTCGTACATCGTCGTGATCATGATGTAGGGGATCGGGATGTCCGGAAATGCCTCGCGGGGCAGAGAGACGTAGCTGTAGCCGCCGAGCAGGACGATGATGAGACCCAGAACGGCGACCGTCGTGCGATTGCGGATGGAGACATCGGTCAGAAGCATAGGACTTATTTGCTCTCGGAAACCTGGGAAACCACATTCACCTGCTGGCCGGGGGCGACGAACCGGTGACCGGAGATGATCAGCTTATCGCCGGGCTGCAAGCCGCCGACGACCCGGATGTGATCGTTCTTGATGATGTCGAGCCGGACCTCGCGCCGCTGGGCTTTGGATCCCTCCTCCACGTAGACGGCGTACCCGTTTTCCATCGGGATGACCGCCAGCAGGGGGATCATCATGACGTTCTGGAGCACTTGGCGCGTCAGGTGGGCCTGGACGATCTTACCGCTGTGGAGCAGGCCATCCGGATTGGCCAGCGCGATTTCCGTGCGTGTGGACCGCGTTCGTTCATCGGCGACCTGGCTGATGTAGGTAATCGTCCCCTCGAAGGTATGCGGACGCCCCTTGATCTCCGTGGCGACTTCCACGGTCTGGCCTGGGCAGAAGAAGGCGACATCCCGCTCGGGGATATCGACGGCCACCTTGACGACGTCGGTCTGGACGATCCTGGCGACGGGAGTGCCCGCCTGGACGTACTCTCCCTCTTCGACGAGCAGGTCGTTGAGAATTCCCCCCCTCGGCGCGAGAATCCGCGCCCGCTCCAGGCGCGCGGTCACCTCCTGGAGCCTCGCCTGGCTGATGGCCAATTGCGTCGCCGCCTGGTCGAGCTCGCGAGTCGGGGACGCACCGCCTTGAACCAGGCCCTGCTGTCGTTCGAACTCGGTCCGGTCATTCTTTGCCTGTGCCTGCATACTCTCGAATTCGGCCTGCAAGAGGTCCGTATTGAGCCGCAGGAGCAGCTCGCCGGCCTTCACGGGCGAACCCTCCCTTGGGCCGAGCCATTCGACTCGTCCCGCGACCTCCGCGGCCACCGTGACGATCTGGTTGGGTTCGATGACGGCGGGCAAATCGAAACTGTCGGGCAACTGCGGCTGGGCGGTAACAGGCAGGATCGTCACGTTCACCGGCGGGGCCTGTGCCGCGGGAACGTCTCGTTTCGGAGAGGGCATCTGAGCGAGGAGAAACAGCGTGGCGATCGCAACGACCGCGACAGCAAGCTTCACGATGAACCGGCCCGGCCTACGCCGTGGGATCTCCCTCCTTGTGGTTTCTCGCACCTTATGTGCCATGGTATTCTCCGCAGACTCACTGAGTCCCGTTACCGTCAGGTTCCCAAACAAACGTTTCATACGACAGTTTAAAACATTCGTTTAACTCGTCAAGTGTCCGCTGGGGGTTTTGGGTCGGAAAAAGTGCGATGTCAGCGCAAGAGCTTGTCTGTGCGGCTCTTATGGACGGCCGGATGGGCGGTTGCCGGCGCGGTTCATCTCCATGCCTCTGTCGCGACCGACTACGACGCCCATTTGACCAGGTTGGGGTAGAGGTCCTGGAGGATGGGCGAGGAGGGCTTGATCCGCGCGTTGATGCTGAGCAGGCCGCGACCTGCGATCTCGAAGCCGCACTCGAATGTGACTCGTCCTCGCGAGGTGTCGTTCGGCCGCATGGAGATGATCCGGTGCTCGTTGGTGTCCCGCAGCATGTAGAACATCTCCACCTCGAACAGGTTGGCCGGCGCGCCGTTGAGGTCGACGGAGCACGTGACTTCGACGTGTTCGCCCTCGGCAACGACCTCCTTCTTGTCCACACTGGTTGTCAGGCCGCTGAGGGTGATGCTGTCCCACAGGCGGGTGATCTCCTGGGCACTGTCCAGCGCCTGCCTGAGGGATTCGCAATCGTTGTTGGTCAGGTCTTCGGTCAGCGTCTTCGCAGGGGCGTACAACTTGTCCATATACTCCGCCAGCACGCGGTTCATGTTGAACTGGCTGCAAATGGAGCAGACGGACTGCTTCATCATGTCGACCCAGCGGGTCGGCACGCCGGCCTCGTTGCGGTCATAGTAGAATTCGCTGATCTCGGTCTCGATCAGATCATAGATCTGTTCGGCTTCCGCCGCTTCCTGCATCTCGGCCTGGTTGCTGTACTCGGCGCCGCGGATGGCCCATCCGTTACGACCGTTGTAGCCTTCGGGCCACCAGCCGTCGAGGACGCTCAGGTTCAGGACGCCGTTGATGGCGGCCTTCATGCCGGAGGTGCCGCTGGCCTCGTTCTCCTTCACCGGGTTGTTGAGCCACACGTCGGCCCCCCAGACCAGATGACGCGCCACGTTCATGTCGTAGTTTTCCACGAAGACGACCCGGTCTTCAACGTGTTGGCTCTTGGCAAACTCGATGATCTCGCGGATCATGCTCTTGCCCAGGCTGTCGGCCGGGTGGGCCTTGCCAGCGAAGATGAGCTGCACGGGCTTGGTCGGGTTCGTCAGGATCTTCGCCAGTCGCTCCTTGTCTCGCAGGATGAGCGTGGCTCTCTTATAGCGGGCAAACCGTCGCGCGTAGACGATCGTCAGGTATTCCGGATTCAACGCACGCGTCAGTTTGGCGACCTTGGACTCGATGTATCCCCGTGCCGACAGATCGTCCGCCAGCTTCTTGCGGATGAAGGTGATCAGGCTCTGCTTGTTGCGATGGTGGGCCTGCCAGAACTCGTCCTCCTGAATGGTGAGAACCCGTTCCCAGTTCTGGGCCTCGCAGGCGCTGCGGATGTAGTCGGCCCCCACATGTCTTTTGAACAGGTCGATGAACGGTTCGCTGAGCCAGGAGTGGTGCACGCCGTTGGTGACGTAATCGATGGGCATCTCGATCTCCGGTTGATCGGGGAACAGCCCGGCCCACATCCGTCGCGACACGTCCCGGTGCATTTTCGATACGGCGTTAAGGTGTCGGGAGAACCGCATGGCCAGCGCCGGCAGCCAGAAGTCTCGCGTTTCGTTGTTGATGAAGGCGTGGTGGGCCAGGTCATCGAACGACAGACCCAGCGCCCGGACCTCGGGCTCGATGTACTCTTTGACGAGGCTTGTGTTGAAGTTCTCATTTCCTGCGATCACCGGCGTGTGCGTCGTGAACACGGTCGACGCGCGGATCAGGGCCTTGGCTTCCATGAAGCTTCGCTTGTCTCGCAGCATGAGCCGCTGGAGTCGCGCGAGGATCAGGAAGGCCGAGTGCCCTTCGTTGATGTGGTAGATCCGCGGCTCGATCCCCAGACGCTCCAGGGCGCGTACGCCTCCGATTCCCAGCAGCAACTCCTGCTGAAGCCGCTTGGTGCGGTCGGCCACATAGAGCTCCCGGGTGATGTCGCGCACGTGGGGCGGGTTCTCCTCGAGATCCGTGTCGAGGAGAATGAGCCGGGTCTTGCCGACGTCGATCTGCCAGAGTTTGACCTTGACGGTCTGGTCCGGCATCCGCATCTCGATATAGGCCTTGTCGCCCTCGGGACCGCGCAGCTCGTGCATCGGAATCAGGTGGTTGTCGAACTCCGCGGATTGCTCGTACTGCTCGCCGTTGGCGGTGATCCGCTGGGTGAAGTACCCGTATTTGTAGATCAGGCCCACGCCGACGAGGGGCAGGTTCACGTCCGAGGCGGCCTTGAGGAAGTCGCCCGACAGCACGCCGAGACCGCCGCCGTAGATCGGGATGCACTCGTGCAACCCGAACTCCATGGCGAAGTAGGCCACGATATCGTTGTCTTCGAGGACGCCGTCATACGTGGTTCGGAACCGTTCGTCGTACTGCATGTACTGCTGGAACTGCTCCCAGACCTCGTCCAGCTCGAACAGGAACCCCCGGTCGTGCGCCAATTGCCGGATTCGCTCCTTCGGGAGTCTGACGAGAAACTGGATGGGGTTGTGATTCACGATCCGGAAGAGCTGCGGGTCGATGCGATAGAACAGGCGGATCGCCTCATAGTTCCAGGTACACCAGAGATTGGAGGCCAGTTTGTGCAGTTTGCTGAGGTTTTCGGGCAGCCTGGGATAGACAAAAAGGTCTTTGAGAATCATCGCGTTCACAGCTCCAATTCAATCTGCTACCGTTTCGTCGACGTCCCGGCTTGCGGCGGAACGAGGCGTTCCGGCCACAAGACGGCACCACCCATGTTATTCTCTTTGTCGGCTAATCGGGTGTTGTTTCTCTACAGCCTCTTGCCGCGAGCGGTCGAATCGTGCTTCGCATCTGTACGAGGGCTGGCTGGGCGGCAGGAATCCCGTCGGCAGAGCCGCGAAAGTCCTATAAGGCACGTCGGTTGTCTGGATCGCCCCCGTCGGTGCGGCGGATGAGATTATGCGGACGGAGAGGCTTGACGACGACGACGCGAGGTTCTACGATGGTATCCGTGGGTGAAGAACTCCCAGGGCAGCGTGTCTCATTCGAGAATTCGACGACGGGAACCAGGGGGATAATCGGGGTGTGAGCTATGGCTTCTTTGATTGTGATAAACGGGAAACAGGAAGGGAGTTATTATCCGCTGGGCCACCGGACGAACGTCGTGGGTCGGGACGAAGCGTTGCCGATCCAGATTCTGGACCACCTCGTCTCCCGCAAGCACATGCAGATCCGATTCGACCCGGCGACGAACCGATATCTCGCCTATGATATGAAGAGTCGCAACGGGGTCTACGTCAACAATCGTCGGATCGAGGGCGAGGTGATTCTCCATGATGGCGACATCATCACGGTCGGCCTGACGAGCATCCTGTTCGCGGACAAGGACTTCAAGGACCGAGACAGCGCCTTGCTGCACTACAAGAAGGTGGGGGAGCGGATGCGCGTGACCTCCTACGACGCTCGGGATTTCCAGCCCGGGCCGGCGGGTCCGGGCGAGACGGGCCATCCCCTTCCTTCTGTGTAGGGGAACGAATCGCCTCAGTATCGCCGCATCGCTACTCGCAGGCGGGCATCGATGAAACCCCAGGCGATCCCGAGACCGAAACCGACGCTGTGCACGGTGTTGGCGACGTGCGGAATCAAGCCGAACAGGCAGAGGAAGAACCACAGGACCGCGGAACTGACGGTCTGCGGGTGGAGCGACAGCTTGGAGGCGGGATTGAATCGGCCCTGCATCCAGACATATCCGAGCAGGCCGTAGTTGACGCCGGACATGCCGCCGAAGGCGGGGCCGGTGTGCAGGTATTGGGCGAGATTCGACGCTCCGGCGATCCCGAGCACCAGGGCCGCAAGCAGCCAGGAGCTCTTGTGCGCCTCGATCATGCTGCCCAGGTCCCGCAGCCAGAGCATGTTGAAGAGGATATGCAGGATTCCGAAATGTAAGAACATCGGAGTGAACAGCCGCCAGATCTGACCGCTGCGGATCTCGGGCAGCGTCCCGTTCCCATGGATGGGGTCTCCCTGCGCCTGGTACTCCGTAATGGACAACGGCTGTACGGATTGCTCGTTCCCGCCGAGCGAGGTGAAGACCGCCACTGCGATGCTGATGACGATCAGAGCGATGGTGATTGGGCCGAGTGGGACGGGTGGGGTATAGAACACTGTCCTCGCATCGACTGTTCGTGCCCGCTTGGGGGTGGGGATTGCCTCGTCCTGGCGTCGCTGGCGAGTTGCGGCGTGGGATGCCTGCGCGAAGGCCGGATCGTTGGGATTGTTGCGGAACCGATCCAGGAACGATGTGGAGGCATCGACGTGGACGTCGTCCAGCACCCAGACATCCCATTCGCCACGGGTATTGAGGTCCACCTGGTTCTCGATGCCCTGGGCGTAGAGGAAATCACCGAATCGCCTGGCCTGGGTCTCGTCGGGGAGAGTGCCGATGGGTCTCATGGGTTGGGGATCTCCTTTCCGCAGTGGGGGCACGACCGGGGCTTCTGGTGCCGGGCGAGATCGTCCAGGAATCCGGCCCCGAGGATGGCGGTCGGGAGGGCGAACATGCCGATCCCCAGAATGGCTGTCATCGCCGCCATCATCTTGCCAATCGCAGTGACGGGGTAGGCGTCGCCGTATCCGACGGTTGTGAGGGTCACCGCGGCCCACCACATGGCGGCCGGGATACTGGAGAAGACCTTGGGCTGCGCCTCGTGCTCGGCACAGTACATCAGCGACGACGCCACGATCAAAAGGATCAGCAGAATGAACACCGCGCCGAGGAGTTGATCCCGCCGGCTCTTGACGACCCGCATGAGCATCTGGAGGGAATCCGAGTAGCGCGCGAGCTTGGCGACTCGTATGATCCGCATGACGCGAAGCAGCCGGAACATTCGCAGCACGCGCAGGTCCATGCCGAGGAAAGGCAGGTAGAAGGGCAGCACCGCTGCCAGATCCACCACCGCCAGGGGGGCAACGACGAAACGGAGCCGCCCGAAGACGGGGCGCGCATAGGCCGGCTCCTCGACACAGGACCACAACCTCAGCACATACTCCACCGAGAAAACGGCCACCGAGAAGTACTCGAACGCAGTGAACCACATCGGGACACGCGAGTGGATACGCTCAACCGATTCGATCACCATGGCGGCCATGTTGAGCAGAATCAGACCGACAATGAACGCGTCGAACACGCTGCTTGGCGTATCGGCGGCCTTCGCATGGGCCAGGATCTCATGCGTGCGCCTGCGGACCCTCAGGTACGACCGTCGATGCACCTCGCCGGTCCCTTCGACGGTCGGTCTTTGGGAAGACATCGGATCTCCATCGTTTTGTGTTTCCCTGTTCAAGACGGTATTCTACCCATCTGCTGAGGTGAAGGCACGCAAATTGTGTGGACCTCTCCGCTCCGCAGCACGTGGGGATCCCCGTGTCGCGCCGCGCGCCCGACACACGTCGTTGGCTCGTCGGCCGGCATTTGTTATGCTTTACTGGGCATTGGAGTCTGGCGGCACATAGGCGCCTACATGCGCATACTCGGCAGTATTCTCGACAGACATACCGAAATCGGTGGCGAACTGGGCTACTTCGGCCTGGGTTCCTGGTGGCTCTCGACGTTCTCCGCGAGACAGCGCCAGACCATGGAAGCGACCTTCCGGGACCCTGAGCTGCCGCCCAGCGCACGCCCGTTGACCCGGGATCGCGGGTCGTTGCCCGTGCAGACGGCTGCGGAATTGCTCGTCCTTCTCGCCGACCGACTCTCCGACCGGCCGGAGAACCGGGCCCTCGCCTGCCTCGTTCTCGCCAAGGCCCAGGAGAGGGCCATCGCTGAGAACGATCTCCTCGGTCTGCACTTCACCTATCACCAGACGATTCGCCTGCACCTGCGATGGAAAGAACACTTCGCAGATGCTGCGGACCTGGCGTTTGCCGCCTGTCACAAGCAGATACGGATTTCCGCTCAGGCCGCAGAGCGGTTCCGCGCGAGGTCCTCCGGCAAGCCTCTTCCCATCCATCTGGGGTATCAGTACGCCGCGACCGTCCTGGAACAGCAGGATGTCTGCGCGCGGGCTATCGAAATCTGCAAGCAGGCGCAGGAGGAAGGCTGGAGCGGCAACTGGGAATGGCGGATTGTGCGCCTGGCCAGGCGTCTGTCCGAGCGGGCGGGCACGCTGAGGAACATCTCATCTTCCGGCATGGGCCCGGTGTAACGGGAAAACGATCTGTGTGTCGTCGTTGCTTCCGGAGGGTTCCGGCGGATTCAAACGCCGCGATGGCGGTGCACCAACGACAGTTCCGCACGATGATCCTGTCCGATGGTCACCGGCACTGAGATCTGCGACATTCCTTCGCCCGGGCGGTTCTTCAACAGGCGGCCGTGAATGACCGACGGAATCGAGATCTCGATGTTCGCAACTTCATGCTGCACGCGACTCTTCACACCGCCCAGAATCATGTTCGCAATCTCACCGATTGCGTCGATGACCTCGCTGTCGCTCAGGGCGGAACCGGGCTCCATGCAGAGCATGCCTGTCGCCACTGCCTGGGCGCATTCGCAACTGCACGTGATTCCGAAGCAGCCCTCCACATCGCCTGTGAAGGTGAGGGTTGCGAGGAAGGCGGGATCCTCGCTCTGGGGCTCGGGATCGGTGGTTCTCTCCATGGGCATCGAGACCATCGAGGCAAAGACTTCCTTCGCACTCTCCAACATCACGTCTTGAAACGATACAGTCATTACCATAAGCTCTTCACCGGCCCGCAGAAGTCACGCGGATTCTCCGCCCGCCGAATCCCCGGCGCCGTCGCCAGGGCGTTCATCGTCCCGTACATCGGCTGAACGGACGACGGTCTCAAGTCCTTTTTGGGTGAATTGGGGCCGGTTTTGCGGCCTCGCGGTCGCCGGGCAGGGACTGTCCCCGAAGCCTCGCAAAGGCCGATAGAAAGCTGCGTCCGGTAACTCAGGCACGGACAGATGCCGTTGCCCGCGATCCGGCGGATATCTTCCCGCGAAAATGCAGGGCGGGCCCTGGCTTACCCAGCGCGACGGATCAGCACCACAAAGGCACCAAGGACACAGAAACGAGAGAAGAAGGCTTCGCCACAGATTCACACGGATGCACACGGATTCGACTCGGTCATGGCGAGCGCAGCGCGGCAATCCCTTCTTGTCATTCCCGCACAGGCGGGAATCCACATTCCTTCCACCACGGAGACGCAGAGACCACCGAGGGCGGAGGAAGGCGAGAAGGTGAGAATACTATGCACGCCACTGCCTGGACGGGCAACGCGACACGGCTCCTCAACCGCAGAGGCTCCGCCGGACTGGTTCAGGGTTTGAAACCACGAAGCGACACGAAGGGTGTAGGGTGGGTTCTCAACCCACGCGCGCCATCTTCGACACGGGTTCACACGGATGAACGCCGATTCGACTCGGTCATTGCGGTTTGGATTTGTCTCGGATTTCGAACTTCGAATTTCGGATTTCCCACCCGGCTAACAAGCTGTGCTCCGCCCGCCACAGGGGGCACGCAAAATGCAGACAGGAAAACACCCGTGAGAATCCCCTAATTCCTAATTCAAGATGCGACTCCATGATTCCCCATGATTCCCTCCGAGAATGATGGGGGACGTTGTTGATGGGGACAGAATGGTGTGGCCTCAATAACTCAGATCAATCCATTTTCTGGGCCACCCTTGCCTTCTTGAACGGTCGGCTCGAAGAGCGAGCAACACTATGGTGGGCGCTGCGCCTTGGCCCGACTGATACAGCCACGCGTCTTGCGGTGCTTCATGTGATCGACAGTCCAAGTGGGCGAGAGATCCACGAACCTTGGAGATCCGCGTGGCGATTGATCGAAGAATCGTGGGGTACGCCCTCGCGTGAGGGATCTTCAGTCGGGGTATATGATGCTCAACAGCGACTGAACTCGGGTGATAGATCGGGAGCTCTCATTGACAGAATCGTGAAACTCGTTTCGCCAAGACTGAGTCTGAGGCCGTTCAATGCTGATGTATCTCTGCCTGGGATGCAGTTGCGGAAACGACGAAGCCGTCTCACCAAGGTTGAGCACCTTCTCACGGCCGAGTTGACAAGCGGAGAGACCATTGATCCCGACGTGCTGAAACTTGACAATGTCACTGAGAGGGACTTCATAGCATCTCTGGCCCTTGCCCTTGACGCTGCTGTTGCCAAGGGGCTGGATACCGCTCGCCGTCTCGCGGGGCGTGCAGAGGGGAACTTCCGGCAACTTGGAGATTTTCATCGTGTCTACTACGTGCGAACGATAGACCGCGAGGACCAGGAGGAGGAACCTGATGAGTATAATCATGGGATTGCGCCATCGGTGAAACTCCTGCACATGGTCGTTTCCCGTCTCGCGGGCATTGATATTCCTGCAGCGGCTCAGTTCGTTCGGCGATGGAAGGAGACAGATTCCCCGATCCATCTGCGCTTATGGGCCGCACTGTCGCGAGATTCTCGTATCACGCCACCTGGTGACGCAGGTACGACGCTCCTATCACTGGGGGATCGAGAGTTCTGGAAGATCAGAGTCTACCCCGAGATCGCCGAACTGCGAGCGAGATGCTTCAACAATCTTGATCCCCAGCAACAGGAGGAAATCACTGCTCGCATTCGGAGACTTCCACCACGTAGTTTCTGGCCAAGAAAGGCCGATGCTGGGCAAGTCGCAGACGCACGCCTCTATTGGGCACTTCGCGAGTTGCGGCGCATCGAGGTCAGCGGTGCCTCTCTACCACATAATGGCAAGGCTTGGCTGGAGGCCAGCATTCGTCGTTTTCCTGACTTGGTTGCAGTGACCCGGGCAGACGAGGGGTTCCCGGGGGCTCCCGTGGTCTACGCCATTCCAGCAAATCCGGACAGCCGGTTTGATTTGCTTGCGGGTGAGGAACGCTTGAAGATGCTGGAAAACGCTCTTTCGTCGTCGGATGATGGCTGGGATGATGATCCTGCCAAGGACTGGATCCAGGAGCCGGGTCACCCCATGCAGATTCTCGCCGATCTTGAATCCGTCCCGGATGGCGGGGCTGCTTTCGTAAGAGTCTGGAACAGATTCGGTTGCGCACACTCACCGGCGACAGCACAGATCAAAGACACAGCGCAACGAGATCTGCGTGCAGAAAGCAATCGTGTCCTATCGCTCCTTTCCAGGTTGCCAGAGGCAGGTATGCGTGCAGCCGTCGAAGGCATATCCAACTGGCTCTCTCAGTGGAGGGACCAGTTCATCAGATCGCCTCAGGGATTGAGTGTCTGGCTTAGATTCTGGCCAGTCGCTGTTGAGGCCACCAACACAAGGAAGACTCATGAGGAAGAACCTGACTTCAGTACCATACTAATACCTTCATCGGAACAAGAGCCAAAGGGGCCTGACACGCAGTGTACGCCGGTAGGGAGACTCGTTGGCATCTTCTTGGCTGCGTGTCCAGACCTACGAGAAGACCAGCATCCATTCAGTGTCGATGGTGCACCTCGCATGATGCGAGACGCGGTCATTGACGCTCCTGGCGAATCGGGGCTAATAGCTCGGCACAGAATGATCGAAGAATTAGCTTACTTCCTGAAAGCAGACCGGGCTTGGACACAGGAGTACCTAATCGCGCCACTGATGACTGACAGTGACGAAGCAAGGACGCTCTGGCATGCAGTTGCACGCCGGAGGCGGTCTTCGGAAGTCCTCAAGATCATTGGTGACGCGATGGCAGGCCATGCCACCGACCGGCGGCTTGGGCGCGAAACCCAGCGTTCGCTGGTGTTCAGTCTTGTAGTTGAGTGCCTTCACGCACTCCGCGAGCAGCGAGAACCTGCGGTAGCGTACTCTCGTATCACGCAGATGCTACGGTTGCTTGACGACGAAACGCGTGCGTCCGCAGCAGAGGTGGCTCAACGCTTCGTTCGCGACAACTCTACGCCTCGCAGTAGAGAGCCCCCTCTTTCGTCGCCTGAAGATCTTTTTCACTCTGCCGTTGCGTCTTTCCTCCAGGGAGTGTGGCCGCAGGAACGCTTTCTGACAACACCGGGTGTAAGCAAAGCGCTGGCCGATCTGCCGGCAGCTACGGAAGGTGCTTTCGCCGAGGCTGTAGAGGCAATCGAGCGGTTCCTCGTACCTTTCGAATGCTGGTCAATGTTGGACTACGGGCTATATGGTCAGGAAGCCGGCAGACGTAAACTGTCCAGTGTTGACAATCAGAAGAAAGCCGATGCTCTCCTGCGACTTCTCGATCTAACGGTCGGGAAGACCGAAGGATCTGTGGTCCCGCACGATCTGGCAAACGCCCTTGATCAAATTCGTGAGATTTCCCCTGGGCTTACGGAGACCAGAAAGTTTCGGCGTCTCGCGACTGCCGCTCGGCGCGGATAGAACCGACAGGGTGTCCGAAAACCTGCCCACACTGGGAGCCTTAAGCCGGGATGGTGCGTGATACGCACCCTACGCAGATTGCGTCTGTCCACTTCGCGTTCTTTCCCCGCTTTCGCGAGGACAGACTGTGGACTCCGTGGCTTCAGGGCTGTTGTTCGGCGGATCGGACGGTCGGGCTCTGTGTGCTCGGCGCCTCGGTGGCGGCCGGCTCGTCATGCCTCTGGGCGCATCGACGAGACACGGCGGGTCGCGGACACCGAGCGAGACGCTGTGGTCACGAAGGCAGCACGTGAATGGGGAGCAAGGGCAGGCGTTCGTGATCGCAGGCCCCGCAAAGGCGGCTCGGACCGGCGGAGGCGCCGGGTACGAATCCTGGCAAAGGCGGGCGTCAGGCCTTGGCCGAGGCTGCTTCTGGGCATGCGAGACTGCCCGCAGGCCGAGCTTTGCGAACGCCGGCCGGGGCATGGGGTTTGTGCGCGGATCGGCGATTCGAAGCTCGTGGCGAGAGAGCACCACCTGCAAATCCGGGACAGGGATTCCCTGCGTGCGAGTCGGAGGGAACGGCACACAATCCGGCGAAACAACTCGAAACAACCGTCTGTGGACCCCTGCAACCCGGTGCAAACCGCCCCTGGTGACACAAGCGAAAACGCGGTCTTTCACCACGTCGCAGCGGATTGCAGGAGTGTGCAGAATTCTGGAGTGGGCGGTGCAGGATTTGAACCTGCGACATTCTGCGTGTAAGGCAGACACTCTGGCCAACTGAGTTAACCGCCCGGTGGACTTTCTGTGAGAATATCGACTCTTCACGCTTGCGTCAATACGCTCGGCCTCGTATATTCTCGCGAGTCGTATTGAACAGAACTACTGCAGTTGCGTCGTTTCAGAAGGATAAGCACATGGATGTTGCACAGGCGATCCGCACCCGCTGGTCGTGTCGCAACTACCGGGATAAGCCGGTCGAACGGGACAAGCTGCTTGCGGTGCTGGAGGCCGCCCGGTCGGCCCCGTCCGCCAAGAACCTCCAGGACTGGCGGTTCGTCGTCGCCACCGACGCACAAACCAAGAAGAAACTCGCCGCCGCGGCCAACAACCAGACCTTCCTGGAGACCGCCGGCGCCCTGATCGTCGCCTGCACCGTCAGCGACCACGTCATGCGTTGCGGCCAAGCCGTCGGGCCCATCGACGTCGCCATCGCACTCGAACACATCTGCTTGCAGGCAACGGAGTTAGGGCTCGCCACCTGCTGGATCGGCTCGTTCTACCCCGACAAAGTCCGGCCCATCGTCGGCATCCCGGACAACGTGACGATCATCGAGTTGTTGGCCCTGGGCTACCCCGCCGACGCCCCCAAGGAGCACCGCCGCGAGCCCCTCGAGCGCATCGCCGCCTTCGAAAAATGGCACTTCTGACCACTCTTAAGTGATTCTGCAAAAAGCAGTTAAATAATTCTTGACTTCGGGCCGATACACAATAACATAGCAGTAACGATCCCTGGGGACGTGGTGTAACGGGAGCACACGGCGGTCGCATCGCCGGAATGAGGGTTCGATTCCCTTCGTCTCCACTCTCTTCCATCCTCTTCACCACAGAGGCACCGAGCACCCAGAGCCCGACCGTCCGATCTGCCGAACAACGACCTTGAAACCGCGAAGGACACCGCCTGTCCTCGCGAACGCGGGGAAAGGACACGAAGACAGACGAGTCTCCTCACGCCGAGGCGCCAAGCCCGCAGAGGGCCTCCGGCCTGTCATTCCCGCCGAAGCGGGAATCCATGCTTGCCACGCTTCCACGCTTCACGTGGCCGCAGGCCGACCCGAGCGACGAGGGCCGAGCCACGAGCGACGGTCAAGGCCGCTTTCGGCCTTGACGTACCCCTGGCCGCCCGCGATAATCAGGACCGTAGTGAATGCGAAGAGGTAAGATCCGCAGCCGCAGATCGCCCCGAAGAACAAACAATGAGCGATATGAAACGCGGCCCTCGGATGTGTGCTAGTTTGGAGGCGCGTCCATGACCATCGGGGTATTGCAGCATCAGTCTATTTCGAGATTGTCGATGGCGAGCAAGATGCAGAGGGCACCTCGGTTAGTATTCCGCTTCAGGGGCTACTGACGGTATGTTCATAGAACAGCTACACATTGAGGGCTATAAGAGCTTCGGCGAGACTTTCACCATTCAGTTTCGTAAAGGCCTTAATGTCTTGGTCGGCGAGAACGCGGTCGGCAAATCCGCGATCATTGACGCGCTCCGTTCGGTCCTTCTCGACGATGACTTTGAGCGAAAGCCTGTATCGGACACGGACTTTTATCTCCCGTTCGTTGCAGGCGGGACGCGGGCACCCGCCTTCACAATACGATGTACCTTTGGTGGCCTGTCACAGAATCAACAGGTTGCTTTCCTGCCCTGGACGGATTTGGAAGGGAGGGCCACGCTGACACTTCAAGTGGAAAACAAGGAGAATGCCAGAGGTCGGTACAAACGGCTCTTGTGGGGAGGGGCAAGTCGCGCGAGCATGTTTGAACGGGAGCTATTCGATGCTATCGATTGCATATACCTGCCTCCACTACGCGATGCAGAGGCCAAGCTTCGGGAAGGACGATCTTCGCGGTTGGCGCGTTTGTTCAAGAACCTTAACCGCCAGTCTCTGCAACAGGCCAAAGATACAGGCTGTAAGCATTCTCTTGTACTGAAGGTCAAGAACCTCAATGACGAACTCTCATCGGATAAGGATGAAGACATACGGAGAGCCAACGAGCTAATACGTACCCGATTGCTGGAAGCCGTCGGCACCGTGTTTGGCCAAGATACGCAGATAAGATTCACAGAAGCGGATTTCAGTCGCATCGTGGAGAGCCTAAGGTTGTTCTTCTTTCCTCAGGTGGACTCTGGCGTGAATCGCGATGCATTCCGAAGCCTGGAAGAGAACAGCCTCGGCTACAACAATCTCCTCTACATCGCGACAGTCCTAGCCGAACTGACAGAGGCCACAGAGAGGGTGTCCTTCAAGGCATTGTTGATCGAGGAGCCAGAGGCCCATCTGCATCCTCAGTTCCAGACCCGGCTACTGAAGTATCTCGAAGACACAGCGGGCAAAAAGGGTGTTCAGGTCATAGTCACGACGCATTCCCCTGTCCTTGCTTCTGCGGCCTCCATTGACTCACTGATACACTTGTCCAGGCATAAGGATGGCGATTCGTACAGGTACGCGGCGGTTCCACTAGCTGCATGTGGTTTGCCCAAAGAGAGCAAACTGTTTCTTTCGCGGTGGCTCGACGTTACGAAATCGACTCTTCTCTTTGCCAGAGGCGTGATCCTTGTTGAGGGTATAGCCGAGGCGATGCTGTTTCCGGAACTAGCTCGTCGGGTTCTACGCGAGTACAATAAGAAGCAGAAGCAGGCAGATCGTAAGATGGCGGAGTCTCTCGATGAGGGCGGGGTATCCGTCATCAACATGAACGGCGGATACTTCAAACACTTCGTGCAACTGTTCTGCAATCTCACGAATGTGTGCGCCTCCCACATTCCTATCTACTGTTCTGGTGTCACAGACAAAGACCCTCCCAAGGACTCACGCCCTACCCCTTCCGCTCAGATTGAAGGAGAGAATCCCGCGTTGGAACTGATCTCAAGAGTCAGTCGGTCCCCATGGGCCAGGCTGTATTCCAGTGAATTGAAAACATTTGAATATGATCTTGCCTTCGAGGCAGATGCCAACCGAGACGTGATGCTTGAGATCCTCATACGACTGTGGCCGTCAGGTAAGGAAGGAGGCGTGAAGACGACGCTCACGGAGATGAAACGAAAGCCCAGTGCCACTGACACCGAAAAGGCTGAGGTCGCGTCGGAGATACTGACCCGAATTGATGACAGCAAGAATATCGGCAAAGGATTGTTCGCACAGTCCCTTGCAGACGAACTGCGAGATGCTGGACAGGCCTTCTCCGTTCCCAGATACATAAAGAATGCGATCATCTGGGCATGTGGAGGTAGCCCGGATGACGCATGAGCGACTCGTAGAGTGGTTCGCATGCCAGGTGTGCGGGAAGCCGGACAGGCTGACCCCCGATGAATGCCACGCAAGCCATGGGGGGCAAAGTGGTGTGTGCAGTGGGTACGACCACTGCCGGATCAGAGAAAAATCGGAAGAACAACTGGAATATGCGAAGAGCCCCATTGATCAGAGCATATTCCTGAAGGCATGTCCGGGGAGCGGCAAGACAGAAGTTGTAGGGCTCAAAGCTGCTTACGAGATAAAGAACTGGAGCAGGGAAGTTGGAGGGATCGCAGTGTTGACGTTTACCAACAACGCTGCAAGTGTCATCCACGAGCGCGTCTGCCAATTCGCAGGCATCGAAAAAGCAGGCTACCCCCACTTCATCGGCACGCTATCAAGCTGGCTGCAAGGCTACGTAGCTAACCCATTTGCACACCTACTGACCGAGTACAGAGGCGTTGACGGAGATAGAAGTATCCGCCTCGTGGAGGCGGATTGTGATTCGAGTTTTCTGAAACGCTTTCAGACCCAAGCGTATCCTCAAAGCGGCCCCATAAAGGCAAACGCTTATTCGTGGGATTGTGAGGAACGGAGGTACACTTTTCACTCGAGGTCCAGGCATGTCGATATGCTTCAGAACAAGAAAGACTTCACTGCGGACCAGTTGAAAGAACTGAAGGATGCGAAGAGGTCCTTCATGAGCCATGGCTTTGCCTCACATCAGGACATTGAGTTCATATGCCATCGCCTTCTTGAGGAATGTATACCTCTGAGAGAGAGGATCTCACATCGCTTCCCCCTGATAGTGGTCGACGAATGCCAAGATCTATCCTGGACGGAGATGAGTATCCTGAGGCAACTGCAATGCCACTCAACGGTTCTCCACTTTGTGGGTGACCTAAATCAGGCAATATATGAGTTCAAGAAGGTATCGCCGGAGAAGGTCGGTCTGTTCGTCCAGAAGAACGATTTCAGGGACATGGCACTGACGGACAACTTCCGAAGTTGCCAAGGCATCGTAGATACATGCCGGGCGCTTGTTCCTGCGTCAGACAACACCAGAGGAATATGCCCGTCAAAGCTGAGGTCTCCATGTGTATTTGTGACGTACAAGAGTGGCATGATTTCGTCTCTCCCAGCATGGTTCGAGCAATTCGTGCGTAAAAGGGGTCTCGACATCCAGAAAGCAGCCATTGTCGCACGCGGGTGGTCCACCATAGCCAAGCTCAGACCATCCGGCAGCAGTGTCATCGACAAGTATCAAGAACGTCTTGCAATGAGCATCCACTTGTGGAAGGTTGGCGGTATTCAGGCGATGACGGACGCACTCGCGTACATGGGCAGGTTCATTTCGGAGAAGGGATTCTCACAGTATCGGAGCAATTCTCGCGAATACTATTGTCCAGACTGTGTAAGTTCGTCTGTGCGATGGAGGTTATTCCTGGCCCAAGTGCTGGACTCCTGCATCGGCAACACAAACATTGCCAACTTGGCTCCTACGTGGTCGGCATGGGGCGTCCACGTTCGAAACAACTTTGCTGCGATTGTACGCAGCCATCAGCCTATGTTGAGTACCTGTGTGGTGGAGCCTTCCAAACCGTTCCATGACCTTGACTCAAAGACCTTCAGGGCACCACTGGGAATAGCCTCCAAGCCAGTCATCGCGTCTCTGGGCGACACGTCGGCACACACAGGAATCATTCGCATTACTACCATTCATGCCGTGAAGGGCGAGACGATGGAAGCCATCATGCTTGTGTCCGCTCCATCAAAGCAAGGTACGTCCGACGGCCACTGGCACCAATGGCTCGGCGATCCTTCGTCGGAAGCAGCGAGATTCGCCTACGTGGCAAGTTCTCGGCCGCAGCACCTTCTTGTATGGGCAGTTCCCGAGGAGAAGAATGCTGACTACACCAGGCTTGAGAAACTCGGCTTCGTCCAACACACACAGGTCTGGGGGAATAGCAGGGCATCCACATAAACGAATTCGGCGGGATTCTTCCGTTTTCATGATCGCGTGATCCCTGCGCCGGGAATCACGGGTTCGCATCTGGAATTAGGAATTAGAGAACCGGGGCGGGGATGTCCACTATGAAGGCTCCTGGAGGAGCGAGAGAAGAATGGTGGGCACAGCCCCCCCTACCGCGGTCACCCTCTCGCAAGTCCCTTCTGCACCTTCGGCCCTTGTCACTCGGTGGTGAGAAGAACCTGGATTCCCGCTTCCGCGGGAATGACACGGTGGAGGGCCTCTGCGGTCTTGGCGTCTTTGCGCGAGGAAAGTTCGTTGATCGTTGGGTGGTTTATTATTTTATGAATTGTGTCATCTTTTTGTTGACATGGCATTCCTTGGGCGGTAGTTTGGGGAGTACGTCGCACGGGTGTGCGGCGTGCCGGCCGGCTGTGTGGGTCGGGCCGGCGAAGATCGGAAGCGGGCGATGTTCGTCGCCATGATGGGAGGACCGAGCTATGCGCATCGTGCGGGAACCGGCCAAGAAAAGCGATCCGGGTTCGAAGTCCGACTTTACGCCGCGGAAGGCGGCAGAGCTGCGCGGGTGCCACAACTGCCTGCACGCGGTGTGGGACGACTACGAGCTGATGCCGTCGTTCCCTCCCGGCTGGCCCCGCCTGCCGATGTGCTCGAACCATCCCGACTGGCCCGGCCAGATGCGCCGGGTGTTCCAACGGGGGCCGTGTCGGAACTGGCGGCCCAAGCCCGAGCCGGCGGGCCAGGACCAGACGCCGGGAACCTATGCCGGCGAGCGGCAAATCCCCCTGACGCGGAACCTCTTCGCCCTGGTCGATCCGGAGGATTACGAGTGGCTCAGCGAGTACACCTGGCACGGCGAATACGCCTGGCTGAACTTCCCGGACGGCCCGCCGGCGGGCTACGGACCCGACGGATCGATTGCGGATGAATGAGGGTGGATCGAGGGATCTTGTCGAGTACCACAGACTGAAGAAACGAATCACCTCTGGCGCTCTATGGGCCGGCAGTGGGGCGTCGAACGCCGCGGAAGCCCATGATCGAGCTTTCCTTGAGCGGTAGTTGCGTCGCTCCCGTGACCGCGTCACAGCCTTCCGGAACGGCCATCCACGAGCCGCCGCGGACCATGCGAAATCCATCAAGGCCCACGTGGTAGGAAGTCGTGTACCAGTCGAGCGTCCACTCGGCGACGTTTCCCGCCAGGTCGCACACGCCGGACGGACCGGCGAACCGGCGGAAACTGCCCACCGGCGCCAGGCGCTCGAAGCCGTCGTCCGGGCCGTCGAAGTTGCAGCGGTGCACTCCCCCCTCGTTGGGTGCGTCGTCCCCCCATGGGTAGCGCCGCTCGGGCAGGGGGTTGGGGTGCTTTCTCGTCTGGTCGCCGTCGAGATAGAGGCCGCCGCGAACGGCCTTTTCCCATTCCGCTTCGGTTGGCAGGCGCAAGCCGCACCATTGGAGGAAGCCCATCGCGTCGTACCACGAGACGTAGGTGATCGGATAGTCCTCGCGACCGGGGGCTACGCGGTAGGTGTGATCGTTTTCCTGAACGATGCCGCAACGATCGGCCTTCGCCATCCGCGAATTCCAGCCTGCCCCCTGGCCGCCCACTTCATTGAGATAGTCGGCGTACATCGCGATCGTCGTCTCGTATTTCGCGATGTAATAGAGCGGGACGTTTGCGTCGGGCGGGGCCTTGTTCGATTCGTCGCGTCCTCCGCCGGGCAGGCTCTTCATCACGAACCGCCCGGCCGGCACCGTCGCCATGGCGATCGCGCGGACGCGGACCTCCACCTGTCCCAGGTCGGCCACCGACGTCTGATCCGTACCCCACCAGACCACCTCTTTGCGACCGGGCTTCGTGACGATGTCGAAGCCATTGCCTCGCAGCGCATCGGTCGGGAGCCACTGCCAGTTGTCTCCGAAGTCCTTGCTGTAACGAAGAAAGACGTATGCAGGAGACTGCGGCGAGATATTCGGGTCCTTCAGGTCGTACTCGATCACGATCTTGGGGCCGCCCAGCTCGGTGGACTCGATTCTCACCTTCACGTCATCTGTGGGCAGCCATCGCGCCTGCAGGCCCGAGCAGCAAACCCCCGCCAGAGCGACGCCAAGCACGGCGTGGCGCAACCTCCTCTGTTTTGTCATCGGCGCACCTTCTCACACATTCTCCGGGACCGTCCACTCGGGGCGATACTCGCGTTTGAGGTAGCGGTTCGCCTCGTCGCAGTTCGTGACGGATTCCGTCGCGCCGTCGAACTGCAGGCGCTGGTTGCCGACGCGGTAGGAGATGTTCGCGAGGTGGAATGGCAGCACGGAGAGATGCCCGATCTCCACGTCGCACGTCGGCTTGTCGCGCGTGCGCACGCATTGGATGAAGTTGTCCTGGTGGTCCTTGTCGCCCTGACGCCCGCACTGCGAGTGGACGAGCTCACCATTGCGGTCGTAGGCCTGCCAGCCGCCGCCGTGACGGCCGAAGTACATGAATCCCTCCGTGCCCAGGACCTCGACCTTCGTGCTGCAGAAGGGCCAGTCGGGGAACTGATCGGAATCGCGAACGCCGGCCGGGATTTTTTTCAGGTACGGCGTCCACAACGCCGCGTCGAGCGTCATCGTCAACCCGTCGTACTCATACAGGGCCATCTGCGTGTCGGGCATGTCCCGACCGTCGACGAGCGAACGAATGGCGCCCGTCTGTGAGACGGCGCTCGGATACGCGGGATCGCCGATCAGAAACCGTGCCATGTCGAACTGGTGCACGGCATCCCCGGCGATGGGGCCGCAACTGTAGTCGAATTGGTTCAGCCACGCGCGCGACGGATTGTAGGGTCGCTTCGGCGCCGGCCCGCACCAGAGGTCGTAATCGAACCCCTCCGGGACCGGCCCGTCGGCTGCCTTCGCTTGCCTGGGGTGCTGCATCATGTTGTAGACGCGAACCAGGTAGACGCTGCCCAGCTTTCCTGACGCGATGTATTCTCTGGCCTTGTGTGCGTAGGGGGCGCTGCGCGTCTGCATCCCCGTCTGGACCACGCGTTTGTACTTGCGAGCGGCCTCGACCATCTTGCGCCCTTCCCAGATGTTGTGGGCGAGCGGTTTCTCCACGTAGACGTCCTTTCCCGCCTGGCAGGCAAGGATCGTGCCCAGCGCGTGCCAGTGGTCCGGCGTGGCGTTGATCAGGACATCCACGTTCTTGTCGTCCAGCACCTTGCGGAAATCCTGGACCACTTTCGGGCTGCGGTCCTGTTCCTCCTCGACCGCCTCGCGGACGCGGGCGAAATACCGCGTGTTGGGATCGCACAGGTAGGCGATCTCGACTTCAGGTCGTTCCGCGAATTTCTGGGCCAGATACGTACCGCGGCCGCCCAGCCCCATTACACCGACGACGATCTTGTCATTGGCGCCGAGCACGCGGGTCGAGGGCCACAGGGCCGCCGTCCCGGTCAACCCCAGGGTACTTCTCAGGAATGCGCGACGATTCAGTTTCTCCATCTTGCATACCCCTTACACGAACAAGAACGCCGTTGGTTCACGATGACTCCGTCGACAATCATCCCACCGCGGGATGCCGCGATCCTACCTTATTCGCACCGCCGCACGCAAGGCCCGTTTCGCGAAACGGCGATGCAGGCTCGGAAATGGCAACGCACCGCGGCAACCAGGACCGCAGTGAATGCGGAAGCGTACGACTTGCGGCCGTAGGCCGCTGCGAACGACGCGTAGCCGGCGAAGACGGGGAATTGGACGCTTGACCCGTCGGGATGGTCTCTCCTATAATCGCAGCATGTGGTTTCTGCGCCCGTATTGTCATGGGCTCTGTCCAGGTTGGTCTACTGGGGACGGGACCGTATGAGGAAAATCGTCAAGGAAATCCTGGAGACGGAATCGAGGATCGGCGAGATCCTCCAGCAGGCTCGGCACAGAGCCTCCGAGGTGAGATTGGCGGCCGACAAGGAGGCCTCCGAGCGGACCGCCGAGGCCCGTCAGGAGGCCCGCGGGATCGTGCAGGCTGCCGAGGCAGAGGCAAGAAAGGAGTCGGAACGGATTCATGCGGAGACGCTCGATCAGGCCCGGCGGCAGGCGGATGCCTTGCTCGACGGCAAGACGGAGGCGATCGAAGATCTGGTGGCCAGGATAGGCGCCGTCATACTGAACGTCGAGTCCGAAATGGATGATCGGTAATGGCGGGTCCGTTGTCGAAATACTCGCTCGTCAACGCCAAGCTGCGTGCGCGGATCAGCAAGATCCTGCCGGATCGCGTGTTCCAGCAGTTGGCGAGGGCTCCGTCGCTGGAGGCGGCGCTGGCCCTGTTGCGGGAAACGTCCTTTGCCCGTCTGGAGGAGATCTACTCCGGGACCGGCGACTTACGACAGGCGGAACGGGAACTGCTCAAGGACGAAATCGATCTCTACCGGGGCATCAAAGGACACCTCCACCGCGATTCCATCGAGCTGGTCGATGCGCTGTTGTGTCAGTTCGAAATCGACAACCTCAAGAACGCGATCCGGGTCTACTTCGACCGGACGGTCCGGGGCCGGCCGGCGGATGCCGGCGCCCATTACATTCTGTACGATCCCATCCTTCACGACATCCCGATGGACATCATCGTGAACGCACAGAGCTTCGATGAGATCGCGGGGGTCTGCGAGGGGACGCCGTACAGCCTGATCGTCCGAAAGTACAGCCATACGGTGGAGTCGGAGGGCTCTTTGTTCCGTATGGAGATCGCTCTCGATCACTTCTACTACGCGAATCTCCTGTCGGCCATCGAGAAGCTGGACCGCAGGGACCACGCCATCGCGCTGCGTCTTGTCGGCGTAAGGATCGATCTGCAAAACGTGGATTGGATCATCCGGCTTCGCGGCTTCTACGACGTGCCCATCGAGACGGTCCTGGCGACGGTCGTCCCCGGCGGGTTCAATCTGAGCAAGGCCACGATCAGCGAACTGTACAGCGCCCAGAACGTGACGTCCATTCTGCAGGGTTTCGTCAAGGCGAGATACCCGGGACTGTCGGCACTGTTGTCTTCGCAGGTGTCGGACAGCGTCTCGCGGCTGCTCCTGATTCGTCGGATCATGGAGGAAATCATGAGACAAGAGGTCCAGCGAATCCTCACCGGGTATCCTTTCACCGTCGGCATTATCCTGGCGTACTTCATGCTGAAGAAGGACGAGCTGGACAAGATCCGAATCATACTCAATGCGCATCAGCAGGGCATTCAGCCGGAGCGGATCGAGAGCCTGATATGATCTTCACCAGTCGAATGACGCAGCTCTTTGCCGTGGTCCTGCGGAAGGACTGCGAGCGGGTCACGGAATCGCTCCTGCGGGAGGGAGTGATGCAGTTCATCAGCACGTCGGAGATCGGCGAGCAGACGCCGGAAACCGCGTCGCTCTCCGCGGGCGCCCAGGCGTCTCTGACGGAGATATCCGATCTGCGGAAGCGGATCGAGGGGCTTCTGCACACGGTGGGCATCATTCCTTCGCCGCCCAGCCAGATGGATCTGAGCCGGCGAGCCGTTGTGGACCTGGAAAGAGAGAAGAGCCGGTTGGCGCGGCTCGACACGGATCGCGCCGCCATTCGCGACAAGCAGCGTGTCATCCAGCAGGAAGTCCTGAAACTCGAGGACATCCGCCGGCAGGTCGTGCTGTACGGCGCCGGGATTTCCGACATCGCCGCCGCGGCGCCGCACCCGTTCATCACCATGCAGACCGGCAGGATCGCTGCGTCGAGTGCGGCGAAATTCGAGGAGGGACTGAGGGATTTTCCCTCGGTGAGCATTCCCGTCGGGCGCGAGCGCGACTCCATCCACTACCTGCTGATCTTCATGAAGCGGGACACCGAGAAGGTGCAAGGGGTCCTCGACGGTGCGACGTGGGTCCCGGTCGAGCTGCCCGAGGAGTTGAAATCCGTCAAGGAGGACGCGTTCAAGGAGATCTCCGCGAGACTGAAGAACCTGGCGGCGGAGCAGAAGAAGCTGGAGACAGAGGCCGACAATCTGGTGAACAGAGACGTCGAGCGGCTTCGAGACCTCTGGAGCAATCTGCGGGTCAGCGAACTGCTTCACCGGATACAAACCCACTTCGCGTCTCTTTCCCGCGTGATCGTCTTCACCGGCTGGGTCCCTGCCCAGAAGCAGGACCGCCTGACGGAGGCGATCCGCAAAGCGAGCGAGGGCCGATGCTACCTGGAATGGAACGAGGCTTCCGGCAGGGACCCCACGGGCGAAGACGTCCCCGTGCGTCTCGACAATCCGCGGGTGCTGGCGCCTTTCCAGATGCTGGTCAGCAATTTTGGGCTGCCTCGATACGGCACGATCGATCCGACGCCGTTCGTCATGCCCCTGTACTTGGCGATGTTCGGGCTCATGTTTGC
>JAXDBU010000143.1:0-17859 GCA_034678485.1 Sedimentisphaerales bacterium
AGTCTTCCGAAGGGATCCGGCCCGGGAGTGGAAGATGCGCATCGATTTCGGACGCCACGTCTCCTACAGGGCCCAGATGCTTCACGTCGTTCAGCATGACAAGAAAGGCAGGGGCGTCCCACAAGACCTATGGCATTAGGAGGCGAAGCCGAGAAGCCCGTCCCATTCGACTTCGCCCAGGGCAGGTTCTTCACGGCGCTGCGCTTCGTTCAGGATGACATGCAGGTGTGAAGACCCTCCCTGATCCATATCAGTCTCTGTATTCCGTGCGATTCGGAAGAAGGTGGGTTTCTACTTCGACATTCGACGTTTCTGGCGGAGGCGATAGATCATCGCAAGCACCTCGGCGACCGCCATGTACAGAGCCTCCGGGATCGGCTGGCCCGGCTTGACGGTTGCGAAGATGGCTCTGGCGAGTTCAGGCCGCTGGACGATCGGGATCCCGTAGGAACGCCCGATCTGGATGATTCGCTGGGCCATATGGTCGGCGCCCTTCGCCAGGAGGATGGGGGCCTCCATGGTCTTGGCGTCGTATCGCAAGGCCACCGCTACGTGTGTCGGGTTGACCAGGATGACGTGGGCTTTGGGCACGTCGCGTCGAAGCCGTTTCATCGACATCTGGATTTGCAGACGGCGAATGCGCGCCTTGACCTCCGGAGAGCCCTCCGTGTCTTTTCGTTCCTGGCGGACCTCCTCGCGGGTCATCTTGAGTTCCTGGATGTAGTCCCATTTCTGATAAGCCGCATCGGCCAGTCCGATAATCAGTACACCCAGGCCCACCCGAATGAACAGGCCCAGGAGAATCTGGGTGGTTGCCGCGATGATCTGTGCGGACCAGGCCCACCGCAGTGTCGCGAAGCTGTCCAGTTGATCCTTCAGGTAGGCCCACACGATCATGCTGAGGAACGCCAGCTTCAGGATGGAGACCAGCAGGTGAATGACGGATTGCTTGCTGAGCAGTTTCCCCAGGGCGTTGGCGGGATTGATGGCGTTCCATTTTAGTCCAATGGCGCCGGGCGCGAACGTCACACCGCCCATGAGAAGACCCGCGAGCACGCCGCCGACCGACACGATGGCGAGAAACGGTATCAGCACGACGAGCGTGTCCATGATGCAGGTATGGAGGAGATGGAGAAACGCCTGCCCGTCCGAGAACGCCGACGAGGAATCCATCGAGGACAGTCCCTCCTCGAGTTGCATCTTGCACCAGCGAAACAGGCCCGGCCCCAGTGCGACCAATGCGGCCAGCAGTGCCAGGAGCGTGAAGGCGGTTGCCAGCTCCTGGCTCTGAGGGAGTTGGCCGCCTTCTCGGGCTTTTGTGAGCCGACGCGGGGTCGGTTGTTCGGTTTTCTCGGCTGCTGGTTTCTCGGCCATCGTGGAATCGACTATCTACAATCTGCTTCTAAAGGGGCAGTAGCTTCGCCATCCAATCGGCCATTTCAGTGATGAACTCACCCACGAAGGGCATGAAGGTTGCCAGGAGGAACAGGCCCAGTGCCACCCTGGCCGGCATGCTGACCATGAAGATGTCCATCTCCGGCACGAGTCGCGAAAGCAGTGCCAGGGCAACCATCAGGACCAGAAACGCGCCCAGCAACGGAGCAGCCAGCCGCAGGCTGGCAACGAACATGGCCGAACTCGTACTGACTACGCCTTCAACCAGTACGCTGAGCGTCGGTACCGTCCCCGGCGGGAACGCATCGTAGCTTCGCGAGATAATCTGGAGGAACAGGTGATGGCCGTTGGCGCTGAGGAACACGAGGATGAAGACCATTTCCATCAGACTCGACAGGGCGCCGGTTTGTTCCCCGCTGAGCGGATCGACGATCTCCGACATGGTCAACCCCATTTGCTGTTCGGCGATGCACGCGCTGAGTTGGACGACGCTGAACAGCAGGGCGACGATCAATCCGAGGGCCACGCCGTAGACCGCTTCGCCCGCCAACAGGACCATGGCCATTGGCGTGGAGATCTCCGCAGGGTTGACTGCCAGTGGTTTACAGGCACAGAAGAACAACGACAGGAGGACCGCAATGGTTGCCTTGATGTGGATAGGGACTGCCTGCCCACCCAGAACGGGCAGCACGATGAGGAAGGTCGATGTCCGAGTCAGGATCAGCGCTAAGCCGAGCAGGGTAGGGAGCATCGGTTCACCCTCGAGGGGAGACGGCGGGCGATGGGTGATGGAAGCCGAGGGCGAATCGTCGTCCCGGGTGTCTCCGTGCGGCCTTCATGCTCCGTTGCCTCCGACGCTTTGGATCAGTGCGAAGATTTCCACGGTGAAATGCAGAACCACCTGGAGCATCCACCCGCTGAAGACCAGTGTGATAAGTCCCAGGGCCAGAAGCTTCGGGATGATCGTCAACGTCATGTCGCGCATCGAGGTGACGGCCTGAAAGAGGGTCACGGCGATGCCCACCACCATGCACGTAATGAGGATGGGAGCGGACAGGATCAACGCGGTTTCCAGCGTATGTCTTCCGATGTACAATGCAATACTGCTGTCCATAGTCTCACAATCAGGCAACGATTCGGCTTCACAGGTTTATCTGAATCCGAGACTCAGGCTCTTCGCCAGCAATCCCCACCCATCCACGAGAATGAACAGGATCAGCTTGAAGGGCAGGGAGATCATCACGGGGGGCAACATCATCATGCCGGCGCTGAGCAGCACGCTCGCGATCACCATGTCGATCAGCAGGAACGGGATGAACAGGAGGCATCCGATCTCGAACGCCGTGCGGAACTCGCTGATGATGAAGGCCGGCACCACAATGTGCATGGGGATATCCGTCGGGGCAGCCGGCACGGGGGCCTTGGCCATCTCCACGAACAGCGCCAGGTCGCTCTTGCGACTCTGGCGAAGCATGAATTCCTTGATGCATTCCGCCGCCTTGGCGGCCGCGGTGCCCAAAGGGGCCTGGTCCGCCAAATAGGGCTGGATGGCCTCCGCATTCACGCGGGCGTACGTCGGCGCCATCGTATACATCGTCAGGAACAAGGCCAGGCCGATCACGGCGATGGTCGGTGGGATGGTCTGCGTCGTCAGCGCACGCCGCACAAAGGACAGGACGATGACAATTCGCGTGAACGAGGTCATCATCACGAGCAGACTGGGCAGAATGGCCAGGGCGGCGAAGATGACCACCAGCTTGACCGGGGTTGCCCAGTCACTGTTTGTCGATGAGGCAGCCGCGTCCCCGTTCTGTGCGGGGGTCGTTGCCTTCTCGATGACAGTCACGAGCTCCCCGATGCTGGGGACACCTCCCGCAACGGGCGGACCCTGCGTCTTGCCGTTCACGGCTGGCAGGGTCGACGAGGGGATGCCCCCGGCGATCTGGGCGACGGTCGGCGCCGTCAGCGACGCCACGATGAGCAGCAAGGCCGGAATTCTTCCTCGTCTATGAGTCATCTATAACTCCGCCGCACCGTCCAGTTGTGCTTTGGGTGCATCGAGCCACGCCTCCCCGATAGAGGTCAACATCGTGATCCTGTCGCTGCTGCTGCCGATGAGGAGGCGCTGGCCGCCTACCTCCACGAGGTGGAGGGCCTTGCGGGGTCCCAGACAGGTGGTTTCCAGTAGCCGGATCTCTCGACCAGCGGGATGAGCGATCCGCGGAAGCACCCTCTTGGACAGGTACAGCGCTGCCGCGCCGAGCACGATCACGATGCCCACGGAGAGCATCATCCTGAGGAACAGCCCATTGTCGTCCAGACTCAGGCTGCCGGGGGAGGTGGAATTGGGATCGGCCGGGACCGAGCCGATGGCCGGTACGGCCTGGGCTCGTGCGGCCGAGCCGGTGTACCGCGATGCCAATCCGGCCCACCCGCCTCCGACGACCAGCAGCAGGCAAAGGGCCGCGACTCTTTTCTTGTTCCCGTTCATATGGACGGGGTGCTGCAAACCGTGTGCCGAATTGAGAACGTGACCGTCCGAATGCGCCACGCCGCGCTGTTGCGCGGCGCACGACTGAAGAATGAGCACGGTGTTGAAAAAGTTGACGCGCCGGGCTTCAATTGTTCGGTCGGAGGACGGCAATCGCGATTTGTGACTGATCCGAGATGGGACCGTCCCTTTTTGCCCAGTCGCCTCCCCCGGCGGCGCCCCAGGAGAAGACCCTGCAGGAGGCCGCGGAAGGCAGGCCGTTCCGCAGGAACAGGGCGATCGCTTCCGCTCGCTTCGCGGAAAGCGCCCACTGGCGTTGCGGGTTCGTCTCATCCGGCGCCAGACCGACCACGTAGACGCTGAGTCCGTCGAGCGATCCGGAGCCTTTCAGGTTCGTCAGGAAGGTGCCCAGATACTGCTTTGCGGATTCGCTCAGGGCAGACTGTCCTCGCGGGAAGGTAACGGGCAGGACCATGAAATTCGGGTTGCCGCCCTGGATCTGGGCCTCGTAGGTCTTGGTATGCGCTTCCAGCTTGCGGAAGTTCCGTCGGATTCTCTCCTCCCGGGCGTCGAGGGTTCTCGAAACGCTCTTGTCGTTGTCTTCGCCGATGGGATAGTAGATCTTGGCGTGATCGAAGGACACCTGATCCCCCGTGTCGCCGAACAAATCCGGCAGTCCGAATCCGCTGATCGAACGTCGGAATCCGTACAGGGTCTTCTCAAAGATGCCCTGCCCTTCATTGCACAATTTGCCGCTTCGTTCGGTGGACATCGTCAAGAGCATGACGAAGAACGCCATCAGCAACGAGATCATGTCCGCGAAGGAGATCATCCAGAGCGGAGCGCTCTCGCCTTTTTCTTCTTCGACAGGTGCCTTCTCTCTGCTCATTGGTAGATACTCGTGCTCAGCAGGGCGACTTCCAGCATCCGCTGTCCATCGAGGTTTTCTTCGGGCGACATGGGTCGGACCGCAATGCTGCAACGATCCTTGGCAATTCCTTTCGTCGCCAGGTAGTTCAGCACGCTGGTGGCTCGCACGAGGCTCTGCTCCTGCTGCTCCTCGGACCCACTCTCGCTGATCACGATTCGATCCGGTATTGTCGCGACGTACGTGGCCAGGGTATCAAGGAAGTCTCGTCCGTTCAGGGACAGGGTGGTTCCGACGCCCCAGAAGACCGTCTTGGACTCGATCAGGAAGATCTTCCGCGTCCTGAAATCGCCCATGGGGGTCTCTCGCATCAGGCCCTTACCCTGGGATTGCTGGAGCGTCGGCTTCTCACTGCCTTTGTCGAGCTGGCCGGCGGCCGGCATCTGCGGTCCCATCGCCGTTCGAGGAATCTGGGTGTGGGAGCCGCT
Organism: Sedimentisphaerales bacterium; assembly: GCA_034678485.1. Classification (GTDB taxonomy): domain Bacteria; phylum Planctomycetota; class Phycisphaerae; order Sedimentisphaerales; family Anaerobacaceae; genus PLanc-01. Next base: position 5,243 of record JAXDBU010000143.1, read on the forward strand.
GTAGTAGTTCGCGGCCAGGGTGGCGTCCACGACCTTCTGGAGCTTGTCGGCTTCACTCGGTCCAAAGTCGGAGAAGGTCGAAAGCATGACGAAGAACGCCATGAGCAGCGACATCATGTCCGCGAAGGAGATCATCCACAACGGAGCGCTCTCGCCGCCTTCTTCCTCTTGTACCGGTTTTGCCTTGTGTCCCATCAGACCTTCGCCTTGATCGCCTCACGTTGTTTGGTCGAAATGAAGACCTGCATTTTCTCTCCGACCGCGGTAGGATTGTCCCCTTTCGCGATGGCGCAAATACCCTCCATGACCATTTCCATGGACATCTTCTCGGCTTTCGAGTACTGGCCCAGTTTGCCTCCCATGGGGAGGAAGACGAGGTTGGCGACCAGCGCGCCGTAGAAGGTGCAGACCAGCGCGGTGGCCATACCCTTGCCGATTTCGTCCGGATTCTCCATCCTGCTGAGCATGGAGACCAGACCGATCAACGTGCCGACCATCGCGAACGAGGGAGCGGAGGCGCCCATGAAATCCAGGATCTTCTTGCCCATGGCGTGCCGTTCCTCCATGTACTGGACTTCCAGGCCGAGCAGATCGTGAATCGTGTGTTCGTCCGCGCCGTCGACGAGCATCTGCAGACCCTTCGAAAGGAACGGGTCCTTGATCTTGCCGATCTCCTGCTCCAGCGCCAGGGCGCCGTCCCGTCGGTTGATGGCGGCGTAGTTTACCATTCTCTGGATCGACTCCTGCGGAGGGGAAACCTTGGTCAGGAGCGTCTTCTTGACCACCGAGAGGACCCCGAGGAACTGCTTCATGGAGAAGTGGATCATGGTCGCGCAGGTCATGCCGCCGCCGACGATGGCAATGGCCGGGATGTTGAAGAAGATGCCCATGCTGCCATGGCTTTCGTAGGCGATGGTCCCGAAGATGACGACAAACCCTAACACGACGCCTAATGCTGTTGCGATATCCATACTGTCACTTCTTCTCCGTCACGTGTTTGAGCTTCTGGCTGAAACCGGCGGCCAAGGCGGGTTCGGTAGCGGCTATCTCAGCCAGTACCTTGGCCTTGGTTCGTTCCTGCATGAAGAACAGGATCTTGACGGCATCTTCCATGTTGGCGGCCGCGCTGCTGCTGCTTCGTGAAGTCCCCGCGGCCATATTGGTGAGAATCTGACTCGCGCCGACCGGGTCCATCTTGTCATAGGCCGCCGCAATGGCGATCAGATTGGCCTTCTCCGCAGCCGCGACCTCCACCTTGGCCTTGAGGAGCTGGTCCCGTTCGTTCTTTATGTCGGCGACGCTGGCGGCCAGATCCACTCTAAGGTTGTTGAGTGTTTCAATGTCCTTCTTCAGTGTTTGCTGTGCGATCTGGAACCGCTCCTTCTCCTTCTCCAGCTCCGACAGTCTCCGGTCGTATTCCTGGATCTTCTCTCGGACCTGCAGGATCAGCTCTTTGAGCTGTTCCTCACTCATGGAGCGGGGGGCCGGAGCCTGGCCGGTCGGCAGGGCCGGCGTCGGCGACAGTGTGGCCGGCTGGGCCTGGACCGGCGCTTCCACCTGGTTCGGATCGGGTGCGGCGGATGCGGCGCTGGGCGTGGTGAACCATCCGGTGGCGAACGCACCGACGAAGCTGGCCAATCCCACCCCCGCTGCGATGATGATGACCTTCTTACTCACCTGTTGTGCTCCTCATTCCGGGCAAACGAGATCGTCGCGCCTTCGTCCAGATCGCGTTGTTCCAGCCGTTCCTGTTCTCGAATGAACTCATCCTTGGCCTGTTCCCTCAGTCGTTCGAGGCCTTCCTTGAATCGCCTGGCGGCCAGCACCTCCGCGGTCTTTTCCCTGTGACGTTCTTCCAGGGCCGCGAGCTCCTCCCGGATTCTGCGGATCTGCTCGTCGTCCACTGCGGCGCGGCGAAGAAGGAATTCCTGCGCGCTCAACCGCCCGCCGGACGAGTCCTCCCGGACTTCCGCCAGCAGGTCCTGAAGAATCCGCTGACGCAGGAGCAGCTCGCCCCGTTTGGCCGCCACTTGCTCCGTGAGCCGAAACAACTCGGTCCGCTTGATCTGTTCTTCTTTTGTCTTGACGTCCAGCACCCGCTGGAGACGCCACACGAATCGTTTCATTCATAATACCGGTTCTAACTCTTCGCATTCAGCAGTCTGTCCCATGCTCGCATGATCGCCGTGAGCTGTTTGACGGTGTCCGCGAACGGCGTTCTCTGTCGAACAGGCTGGACAAGAAACTCGTTGATCTTGCCGATCAGACTGATGGCTCCGTCGATCCGTCGGTTGCTGCCGGGAGAGAAGGCGCCGATGTTGATCAGATCCTCGGCATCCGCGTAGGTTGCGTAGATTTCACGGAGCTTTTGGGCGGCCGCGCGATGCTCGGCGCTCACCACGGCGGCCATCAGCCGGCTGATGCTCTGCAGGATGTCGACGGCAGGGTAATGGCCGCGGTCGGCGAGCTTTCGCGACAGGACGATGTGCCCATCCAACAGGCTGCGGGCACTGTCGGCGACGGGGTCCGTCAGATCGTCGTTCTCCACCAGCACGGTGAGGATGCCCGTGATGCTGCCCTTCTGGGAACAGCCGAGCCGCTCGATCAGACGCGGCATCAGCGCGAAGACACTCGGGCAATACCCTTTCGTTGCCGGCGGTTCGCCCGCCGCAAGCCCGATCTCCCGCTGGGCCTGCGCGAAACGCGTCAGCGAATCCATCATGAAAAGCACATTCCCGACCTTTTCGCGGAAGTACTCCGCGATGGTGACGGCGACGAAGGCCGCCTTGACCCGCTGGATGGGCGGCGTGTCCGACGTGGCGACAACCACCACGCTCCGCGCCAGACCCTCGGGTCCGAGATTCTCTTCCAGGAACTCGCGTACCTCACGACCTCGCTCTCCGATCAACGCCACGACGTTCACCGCTGCGTCGCTGGACACCGCAATGTCGCCGAGCAGGACGCTCTTGCCCACGCCGCTGCCGGCGAAGATGCCCACCCTCTGACCCCGTCCGCAGGTCAGGACGCCGTCGATGGAACGAATGCCCAAGGCCAGGGGCTTGGTGATCTTCTCGCGACTCAGCGGCGGCGGACTATTCACGTCGAGCGGGCACTTCTCGCCGCCCGACAGGGGGCCTTTGCCGTCGATGGGCTCGCCCAGGCCGTTCAGCACGCGACCCAGGGTTCTTTCACTGAGCAGGATATGCCGTGGCGTCGTCCGCGCGGTCACCGTGTCGCCCGGCGAGATGCCCTCGATGTGTTCGAGGGGCAACAGGATCAGGTGATCGTTGTGGAATCCCACGACCTCCGCGAGGACCCTGCGGCCTCCGCGGACGTGAATGCCGCACAGTTCGCCCAGGCCGAGGACCGGACCCGCCGATTCGACTGTCGAGCCGGTGACGCGGACCACGTAGCCCTGACAGTTCAGCAGATCGACAGTCTGCAGGACGGAGTGGAACTTGCTGAAATCCAACTTGCGGCTCAAGGTTTCGGGCATGATTCATTCCACCTTCTGGAGCGCCTCTCCGATGCGTTCCAGGTGCTCTTCGATAAATGACCTTACGATTCCCTTGGGAGTCTCCACCAGGCACTCGGCGCGGCCCACGCTCCAGTCCGCCGTGAATTCAAGTTCGGCGAATGGGCTGTCGGGATTCTCCTGTTGCTGCCGCTGGCATTGCGACAGGTCTTCCGGATTCAGGCGGATCACGATGTTCTGACGAGTGGGAGCGATCTTGAGGGCTTCCTCGACGATAGCCTGGATGTCGTAGTCGCCTTGGGCGACCTTGTGCAGGAGAATCTTCCGGGCGATCTCGACGGCCAGCTTGGCGATCTCGGTGCGATTGTTGAGCAGGGTCTCCTGATGAAGCCTCTCCAGGGTCTTTGCGACATTGCCTACGGTCTGGCACAGCTCGCTGACCTGGCTCTTGTGCTTTTCGAGTTCTTCCGCCATGCGGGCTCTCTCGGCCTGGATGATGCCTTCGAGCCGTGCGGCGGTTGCCTGCTCTTCGTCGTTGGGCGTCTCGGGCCCGTCGGCGCAGGGCTCGCCGGCCGCGTGGAACACGCGAATTCGTGCGATCGGGCGAACGAGTTGGACGGACGGCATTTCCCGCATCGATTCACTCTTCTTCGAACGTCAGCTCTCCCTTGCGGTTCAGCTCCCGCAGCGCGTTGACGATCTTCTCTCTCGCCTGGGCGACATCGTCTTTCTTGGGCGACGACATCAGGGACATCTCTTCAGTCACCATGGCCGCGGCTCGCTCGGAGATGTTGGATTTGATTTTGCCGGCGATCTCCTCTCGCGTTTCGTACAGCGACAGAGCCAATTGACGCTCATCGATCCCGCGAAGCGCCTGCTGGAGCGAACGGCCACCCACCATCGCGACGTCGTCCCAAACGATCATCAGGTTGGCGATCTTGTCGCCGATTTCCTCGTCCTTCTGTCGAATCGCCTCGAGGACGCCGTCACGGACCTCCTTGTCGAGATTGCGGACGATGACCGCGACCTTCCGCAAGGATTGCTCCGGGCTGACCTGGACTGCCGCTCCTTGCATGTCGTCGAGCCGCGTGCGAATCATCTGGGCGATTCTCATCTTGGCCTCGGGCGTGATGTTGTTGACGCTCGTCATCCGACTGATCACACTCACTCGCATCTCGTCATCGAGCAGTCGGATCACCTCCGATCCCCGTTTCGGCGAGAGTTCGGACAGAATGACCGCGACTGCCTGGGGATGCTCCGTTCGCAGGACAGCCGTCAGGGATTGCAGGTCCGCTGAGCGAATGGACATGAACGGGTCGCGCTTTTGAAGCAGACTCTGAATTTCCTGCTGGACCCGCTTGGCCTGTTCCTCGCCGACGGTGTTGCGCAGCATCTCCCGGAGGAAGCTCTTGAAGGCGAAACCGGATTCATCCTGGAGGGATTTGCAGAACTGGCGTGCGATGTCGGCGGTCTGCCGGGCGTTGCGCTGGCCTGCCGCGTCGAGGTAGGTCAGCTCCACCGCCAGTTCCTGGACGGTTGCCGCGTCGATGCCTTTGAGCAATTCGACCGCGGTGGCCGCGTCCAGGCTGGTTAGAAGCAGTGCGGCTCTTTGTTTCCCGGTCAACGGCACGGTGCGTTCACTCCTTCTCTTCAATCCAACTGAGGAACATCTGTCTGACTTGGTCGGGGTTCTGCTTCAGCGCGTGGGCGATTTGCCGTCGGACCAGCAGCGGCTCGGCGATCTGCTCTCCCGCCTGTTCCGCAACCGGTTCTCCCGCAGGCAGCAGACCCTCGGACATCAACCCTTCCGGCAACTGGGTTTGAATGGGAACGGTCGCCTTGCGCTTGGCACGGCTGAAGATCCGCAGGACCACCACGGCGCAGACCGCCATGAGGCCGAGCGAGAGCTGGCGGGCCATGGCCAGATACCGCGGCCAGGGGGAGGATTCTTCCTGGGCCAGGATCTCCGTCGAGCGATGGAATCGGGTGTTGACGACCTTGAGAGAATCCGACTCCTTCAGACCCAGCGCCGTGCGGAGGATTTGTTCGACGTCCGTCACGTTCACGATTGCGGCCGGCTGGCCACTCTGGCCCGGCTGGTTGGCGTCCACCGACAGATCGACGAAAGCCGCAACGGATAACGACTTGATCTCGCCGGGCAGCATGGTGTGCTGCTTGACGGTCTTGCCGACTTGGTATTCGGTCGTGGTGGTCTCGTCCTTCTTGGTGGCGGCCGGAGCAGTCTTCTGTCCCGCGCTGGCCGTGCCCAATTCCGACTTGCTGGTGATTTCCTCCTTCGTGGCGACCTTGCCGGTGGGATCGTAGGTTTCGGTGATCGTGCTGACGCTGTTCATGTCGATCACGGCGCTGACCTGAATGGTGGCCCGGCCGGGGCCGAGGACCGTCGTCAACATCTCCTCGGCCTTGCGAATGAGACCCTGCTCGACGCGCTCCTTGTAGTCCTGTGCGGTGCTGGCGCCCGAGGCCATGCTGGAATCGCCCTTGCCCGAGAGCAGTCGGCCGTCGCTGTCGATGATCGTGACATTCTCGGCCTTGAGGCCCTTGACGCTGCCGGAGACCAGGTGTGTGATGGCGGCGATATTCGTCCCGGTCAGGCGGTAGCCCGGCCGCAGACGCAGAACCACCGATGCGGTCGTCTGTTCCTCGTCGGCTGCGAAGAGCTTCTGCTCGGGACTGACGATGTGGACTCTCGCGTGGGCGACGCCGTCGATCATCTGGATGCTCTTGGCCAGTTCGTCCTGGAGGGCACGCTTCAGATTGACGTTCTGTACGAAGGGACTGATGCCGATCTTCTCGTCGTCAAAGAGTTTGTATCCGTTTTGTTCCGTGACGGGCAATCCGTCCTTGGCCAGGTCCAACCGGAGCTGGTAGACCTGTTCCCTGGGGACATAGACGGCCGTACCGCCGTCTCGCAGTTCGTACGCGATCTCTTTCTCGGCGATCTTCTCCGTGATCTTGGCTGCCTCCGCCGGCGCCAGGTCCTGGTACAGTGTCCGCATGTCCGGCTTCTGAGCCCAGTAGACCAGGAGCACGGTGATGAACCCGGTGGCCAGTGCGATTGCGGCCAGCAGGACCCGCTGCACGAGGTTGATCTTCTGCCAGATCAGAAGTAGCTTTTGCAGGATCTCCATGGAGATTCATCTCGATTCCTGATGTTGGATGCTCGATTTGAGGGCCGACGCGAATCGGCTTTTTCAAACCGACAGGCAACCGTCAGGAATCATCCCGTCCCACCTACAACTGCATGTTCATCGTTTGCTTGTACGCTTCGATCAGCTTGTTTCGTACCCCGATGAGGACCTTGAAGCTGACATCGGCTTTGGCCACAGCGGAGACGACCGCCGTGATGTCGTTGTTCTTGCCTGTCAACAGGTCCTGGATCGAGGCATCGGATGTCTTCTGCAGATCGTTCACTTTCGATACGTAGTTCCCGGCCATCTCGACGGCCCGCAGAAAGTCCGACTTGACCGGCGCGGTTGTGGGACTCTGCGGCGTCGGCCCGTTGACTTTCGGCAGGAGGGAACTGACATTCGGATCAAGGTTGACCATCGTGAGGTCCTCTCAATTACCGGAGCAATTCAAGCGTTGTCTCTACCATCTTCTGGTAGCGTTTCAGGATCGCCGCGTTGGCTTGGTAAGCCCGGCTGGCGACTGTCAGACTCATCATTTCCACGGGCAACTGGACATTGGGCATCGTGATGTAGCCCTTGGCGTCCGCTTGCGGATTGCCAGGATCGTAGATTCGCTGCAGGGCGCTCATGTCCTGGACGATATCGCCCACGACGACTCCGCTGACGCCTTCATTCTCACTTCGCAGAACGGTCTGGAGCCGGCGGTAGGGCTTGCCTTGTCCGTTGTCCATCGTGCGGGCATTGGCGATATTGGAGGAAATCACCTCCATGGACTGATCGTGGGCTCGCATGCCGGAGACGGAAATGTCTATGGGACCGAATACCTTGTCGACTGTCATTGGGATCGAATCCTTTCCATGGCCCGTCCGACCGAGTCGTGCGACCCGACGTCACGGCGTCTGCCCGTGCTCATCCGCCCACCGCTCTCTCCATTTGGGAGAGCTTCTTCTGCAGGAGCCGGATGTAAGCCGTGTGGCGCAAGGAGTTCTTGAGCATCTCCCCGATTTCGGCCTCGAGGCTGACGTCGTTGCCGTTGGATCGGACCGGCGTGTTTTCCGGCTGGTAGACCTCCGGCTCGATGTCTTCCGCGTCTACTGCGTCGGAGGAGCGCATCACCTGGTCCAACAGTTCCTCGAACCGGACATCGAGCCGTCGGTAGCCCGGGGTCTCAATATTGGCCAAGTTGCTGGCAATCGTCTTCTGACGGAGACTCTCCGTCCTGATTCCGGCTTCCAGCAGCCCGACGATATCGACTGAATGCGACATATTGCAGTCCTTCCCTGTTTCGGGTCTGTTGCCTGCACGGGACTGCAAGGACCAGACCCTGTGTACACACTGTGCCGTGCGGAAAGCAGCAACAGGCGTGCCAGATGAATCCGTTTATGCGTTTTGCCGGTGCGGAGTCCCCACCCGGTCCGGAAACGCCTATGGACAGCCAACGGCTTGTTTGACGTCGTCCGCATCGCTGTCAGGTTTCTATACACCCGGTCGGCTTATTGGACATCACTCGCAGGATGTGGGCTCAACCCCTCGCGGAAGATTCTTCTGTCCCCTGGAACAAACCTCCGGCGACCGACGCGTCCGCGCGATGCCACCGGGTGTCTGTGCGAGCTGTAAGACTCTGTCGTGTAAGGGCTTAATGACAACTGGCTGCCGGAGATACTGTTTCCCTGGCACGCCAATTGCTCCATGAACGCTCATGCAGACAACAGCGGACATGAGCAGTGCGACGGCGATTTGCGACCATGCGGCGATGGGGGTCTCTTGTGACGGCGGCAGTCGCGGCAGGGCTGCGCCGGACTGTGCAGGAGACGGTACGCAAACGCGATTTGCCGAGGTCTTGCCCCTTGCCCGCGCTGCGTTGGATCAGTCGTCGGAACCGGGCGAACAGGTGCAGGGTCGGACCAAAGGCGAATTGGACGGTGTGCAGGTATGCGAAGACGCACCTGCGTCTCCGGACGGCCCGGCGCGAAAGTCGAGCAAAGCGCAATCGTCGACTCCTGAAACCGTGGTATGGGCACCTGCGGAAATCGTTCAGCCTGTGATACAACCACAAGCGCAGACGGTTGCTCCTGTCGCCCAACCTGCCACGACAACTGCTGACGGGCTGACGACCGAGTCCGCGCAATTCGCTCCGGAACTCGCGGAAGGGGTCTTGGTGATGATTCCGCCGCACCCGGAGGCCTCCACATCCAGGTTCGAATCGATCCCGGTCGTTGCCTCGGGACAATTGCAGGTCCGCGGAAACGAACAGCCTGTGGATGCTGCCGCAGGCGATGCTCTGCTCGAGTGCTCGAGAGCGATTCCTCCAGTCGAAGGCAGCGGCAAACCAGCCCAGCCGGTATCCCAAACGGTGCCGGACGACGCGAGGTCCATTTCGCTGGGCGAAAGGCAGATTCCATCAGTGTCGCAGTCGCTGCGCGAAACCGTGACCGTTGAATCTGTGGATATTCCCCAAGTTGCGCAGAATGAACAAGTCTTCCAGAATGCCCGCACTATACATAATGTGCAGACCACACAAGCAGTCGCGAACGCCGGTCGAGTTGAGGAGGCCGGCATAGCGAACGCGCAGACCGATGCGGCGGATATGAAGGATGGACGACCGCGAGGCATGACGGATGCTCAGCATGGCGATGCGGTGCCGCCAGCCAAGGTTTCGCAAACGCCCGGCACACTCAGATCAGCATCCGAGAGCGAGAAGAGCGCGGTCGCCGGCAGGACGGAGCAGGTCTCAGACAGATCTGTGGCCCCGTCCGCGGCAGCCGGCGCCGATGCATTGGCAAGGTCCGAGAAGGTCGCGACGGAGCAGAATCCTCTCTCGGATGAGCTCGCGAGCATATCAGGGCGTCCAAAAGCTGTTTCGAGCGAGAGTCTGAAGGCCGAACCTGCCCGATCAGGTTGGAAAGAGGCTTCTGTGACCAGCGTCAAGGACACGGCGGCGATCCAGCCTGGCCAACCGGCCTCCTCAGGGACCGAAGATGTGGTCCTGATACAACGGATCGTGACGCAGACGCAGGCCCAAACGCCGACTCAACCGCAGATGAGTGCAGACATGTCGAATGCCCGGACGCCGGTCCAGAGTGTTGGCGAGCAAATCCTGGATTCGGTTCAGGCTTCGGCCGCACGCGGCGACAGACAAGTTCTCGTCCGTCTCACTCCGCCTGAGCTGGGGACCGTGCTGGTGCGGTTCCAGGAGCAAGGGGAACATCTGATCGGTACGTTGGAGGTCAGCAGCGGGGAGACCCGTCGGGAGATCGAACAGGCTCTGCCCCAGGTGCTTCGCACTCTCCAGGAAGCCGGAGTCCAGGTTCGTCGGCTCGAAGTGGTGACTTCCGACCAGCCTGAAAGGAACTCGAGCCACCTGGCTCAGGACGCATGGTCGCAACATCAAGGGACTGCCCAGGATCAAGGACAGTCTCACGCGTCCGGTCAGACTCGCTGGTCGCAGGGTTGGGGAGAGCACGGAGCCACCCCGAACGCGGCTTCCGAAGGGGAGTCTCAAAGTCGCGCTCGACAGGGCCGGCTTGATCTGTTGCTATAGCCGACCCGATCAGGCCGTGCGTGCAGGATTCTCGCCGACGGCGGAGAGATCGACCTTGCGCGTGTACCACTTACGCCGGGCGATCTCGATAGAGCGAAGGAAGGCGTGCTTGAACCGGACGATGGAGAATCGCTCCATGACGGTTTGTCTGGCCTGTTGGCCCATCAGATGGGCCAGCTCCCTGTCTTGCAGGAGGATTTCCGCGTAGTGTCGCAACTCCTTCGGGTTATCGCTCAGAAAGCCCGAGACACTGTGTTTGATGGGAGAGGTGGGATGGCGGTTCCCCAGGACAGGCAATCCGGCGGCCATCGCTTCCGCAGTGGCCATGTTGTGTCCGGCCTCGAATCGCGGGTCGGCGGTATGAATGTAGAAGCGATGAGATCGCAGGATGGCCTTGAGATGGTCCCAGTCGTTCGCAGCCTGCACGTCGGGGAGATCCGGGTTGTGACCTACGAACGTGACTGGAATACCCTCGAACGCCTGCTCGTGAAAGTCCCACATGAGAATATGTCGTCGGTTGTTGATGAAGTTGCAGATCCGAAGTCCCTGTGCCTTTTCCCCCTCGTGGGGAGGGTACTCGTCGACATCAATGCCGAAGTGCACGATGTCGTCGGTGAATCCCCATGATTCCCCCTTGAACATGGAGGTTGCCACGACGTGTCCGCCCACGGTGTCGATGTAGTGGTGCAGTGCATCCCTCATCTCCTGGGGATCGACGTGTGAGTCTTCTTCGCGTAGTCGCCCTTCGATCGTGTGATGCAGGACGAGGAGTCTGGGCTCGGGGCGGTTCCGGACGTCGAGCAGGTCGGTGGTGTTGTGTGCGATGAGGCAGTAGTAGTTCACAGAGGGGTTCATCGCCTGGGGCAACGTGATCAGCCTTGCATGAGCCGGCACGGGTCTCATGTGTTCATCCCATCCTCTGTTGTACTTGCCGGGAAGGTCTACGATGATGTCGAGGTCGTAGCCCAGGACGCCAAGTTGATACACCCAGGGTTCATGACAGTTGAATACAAGCAGTCTTTCTCTGCGCGTTGCTCGTGTCTCGGTCTTCATCTGAACGGGATGCGCTGGTTGTTCTTCGATGCTATCACGTGCCCATGACGGCGGCCGGCTGTTTCCCACGTGTGGATCGAGTCCGCCGCACAGGCGGCATGGACCACCCCTGTGGATCACTTCTACACGGAGATTATCGGCCATCAAGGGTGATCCACATGAAAAAAGGTGGGTGGGCCCGGTCCAAGCCGACGCCGTGACAGATTCGTGCTTCTGGAGCGCCTGGGTGAAACTCAGAGAGCCATCGGTAGGGACCGAAGTCTTTTTTGCCACTCTTGACCACGGTTTCGATCCGGCGACGGCCCCTTTCAGTATCACCCTACCGCGTTTTAATGGTCCAGCTTTTTTATCCAGATTAGAGGTGCGTATTCCCCTCAAGTATCCTATCTTTCCAACGATAATCAGCAGTAAGGGTTAATAGGCTGTGTGTACCCGCAAACAGTCAAGGCTTTCGTAAGGGGCCGTATTGGGGTCTTTTTAAGGAGTGGTAAGCATGTTAGCAATCAAGAACAACCTTATGGCGTCGAACGCCGCCCGATACCTGGGGATGAGCTACGATGCCTTGGCCGACTCGGTCGAGAGGCTCTCCTCGGGTCTTCGCATCAACAGTGCGAGCGACGATGCGGCGGGCATGGCGGTGCGCGAATTGATGCGTGCCGATATCGGCGTGCTGGAGCAAGGTGCGAGAAACGCCGAGGACGGCGTCAGCATGCTGCAGACTATGGAAGGCGCCATGCAGACCATGGATACCCTGCTGGTTCGTATGCAGCAGTTGGCCGAGCAGGCATCGACGGGTTCCTACTCGTCTGCCCAGCGGGTCATCATGGACAACGAATTCAACCAGTTGGCCGACGAGATCGAGCGTATTGCCACGGCGACGGATTTCAACGGCATCAAGATGCTCGACAACTCGGCGACCGTGTCGATCCATTTCGGTGGTGCCACCGACAAGATCGACATCGAAGGCAGCAAGATGACCAAGGCCGGTCTGGGTATCAGCGGTCTGGCGGTCACGACTGCGACCAAAGCCAGAGCGGCTCTGACGGCTCTGGATAGCGCGATCAACATCAAGGATACGGCCCGGGCGAAGTTCGGCTACAACATCAACCGTTTGGAAAGCACCGGAGAGGTGCTCGACATCCAGGCGGAGAACCTCAGTACCGCTGAGTCCCGTATTTCGGATGTGGACGTCGCGACGGAAATGGCGACGCTGACCCGCAACCAGGTGCTGTCGCAGGCCGGTACGGCGATGTTGGCGCAGGCCAACTCGATTCCGCAGATGGCCCTGACGCTGTTGGGCGGGTAAGCAGGTCTGGGAAATCGTCGTAGCAGCAATCACAGGAGATGACTGGCGCCGAATTAGCCAGTCATCTCCGTGTTGATGTAGTGCCCACAG
>JAXDBU010000144.1:0-40528 GCA_034678485.1 Sedimentisphaerales bacterium
GCCGGGGGCGGCTGGGCCACGAACCACGAGATTTCGTTGAAGAATACCGGCCCGATTCGCCTTTTTCCAAGCCGGTGGAAGAAGACAAGACTGTCCGACCTTCTGCCCTTCTCACCGTCTCTCGCCCCGTGACAAGGGACGTTATTCGCCTGCGGCCTGCTTGAGGACGAAGGGCGTGAAGAGCCCGTAATCGACCGTATGGTAGCTGTCGCCCGCGGGCGGGCCGGACTCGGGACCCTGCTGGAACATGCCGGGCCAGGCGCTGCCCAGATTGGTTCCCGCGTGGTGCGGGCCGAGCGTGTTCTTGAGCGTCCCGATCACGCGGACCTCGATCGTGTTCGTCCCTCGCTGCAGGGCCTTCGTGACATCGCACTGCCAGGGCCGCGACACGATACAGCCCGCGGGCGTCCCGTTGACGAGGACCTCCGCAACGCTGCCGTACCACTGGTCCAGCTCGACGAGGAGCCGCCCTGCCGGCCGGGGAATCTCGAACGTGCGGCTGTACGAGACGCCGGTCGCATAGAACGGATAGCCCTGGGCCTTCCAGCTCCCGAGCGCGATAGCGGGTTTCGATTCGCCGACGAGGACGAACCCGGATTCCGCAGGTCTGACCGTGAACGTCCCGAGGACGTACGCGGACTCGATCTCGTGGTAGATCGTGAAGGGCGACGCCTGGATCGTGACCGCGTTCTCGCCGACCCGAGCGGCGTCGGCCAGATCGATCCTGCCGAACGATTTGTCCAGCCACCAACTGCCCTCGCGGGCGGAAACGGGCTTGCCGTTGCAGGCGATCTTGTACAGATCGGGTCGCTCGATCACAATCGCCAGTTGCGCGGGCACGCTGCCCTCGATGGTGAAGCGGTACGTGGCCTCGAAGCCGCTATCCGCGGGAAACGTCTTCGTAATCAGCTCGTCCTTGAACTGGACGGACGAGTCCCACGGATTGCGGGCCATGCCGTTCTTGGCGAAGGCGAACTGGTTGGCCTTGTAGAAGTACAGGCCGTTCTTCGTCTCGCCCCCGGCGGTGATGTCGACGTAGTCGAGGGTGAGGACGTTCTCCTCCAGCGGCGCGATGCGCAGGTCGTCCTTGGCTTCAATCACCGCGGCCTGTTGCGCCGGTTTCTTCTCGGTGGGCCGAGGCGCGTTGGACAGGAACAGCAGCAGGCTGCCGCAAGGCGCTAGTTCGAAGGATGCGGTCACCCCGCTGTCGGTCTTCTCGCAGGGGTAGCCCAGGACCTTGGCTGTGTGCAGATCCCACTGCGTGATGCCTCGGGCGGTCGAAGCGATCGTGCCGGTCGAGGGGGCCTCGATGCTCGTATTGACCAGGAAAAGGAACTCGCCATCGTCCACGACCCGGCGGTGATGGAACAGAATGCCCTTGTCGTCCTTGGCTCGTTCGATGGCAAATCCGCCCTTCGTCTCGGCGGCGATTGCCGCCGGGACTTGCGACACCTCCACCGGTTTCCATCCAGACTGCTTGGGCAAGGCCTGACCGCGATCCGAAGCGGAGCCGTCGACTCTCGTGGGGGCCTCGCCGCAGCAGAGTACCCTGCCGCCCTGGCGGAGATACGCGGTCAGCAGGTCCATCGTGCGTTCGTTGAGGTTCTCCGTCCGCGGCGGCAGCACGACGAGATCGTAGGAACACTTGCCGACCTTCAGGCTTGCGCCGTCGGTCGAGCCATGCCCGGCGAGGATGTCCTCGCAGCCGAGATCGTATTCGACCTGCGCGCGGTCCAGAGCCACGAGCATCTGCTGGAAGCTGTTGCCGATTTCATTGACCGCGGCGTCGCCCTGGTACATCCACGCGGCGGTCGTCGGTTCGAGGATGAGCACGCGATTCACCTGGCGGCCCTGGGACAGGACCATCGAGAGCCTTGTGAAGTATTCTGCCATGACGTGGTAACTTCTCCACCAGGGCTCGTGATAGGAGAACGACTGCGGATGGTCGCGTTTGCGCGCGCCGCGGATCGTGATATAGGAAAGATGCTCGTCGAGGGTGTTGACGCCCAGGACGAAGAGCCAGTCGCCGATCCGCTTCATGTCCTCGAATCGCAGGTCCCAGCCGCCGGCGCCGTAGGCCTCGCACAGGGTCCGCTCGCGACCGAGCTGGTTGGCGACGCTGGCCAGCTCCTTGACGGTTCGGGCGTTGCCGAACTGGGCGTGGACGCCTTCATTGTACTGGTTCATCAGGATGTCGATCGAGGGTCTCTGGTGCCAGGCGTACATCGCCATGTTGTCGGGCGCCATGAAACAGTTGGGCCACTCGTGCTCCCAGTAATGTCCCGTGAACTCGAGGCCGTGCTTGTCGCAGTACTCATAAAAGGGCTTGGCCCACCGCTCGATGAACAGATCGAGCAGGACCTGGAGGTAGTTGTGACGGACCCGCTTCCAGTCGCCGACCGGGCGGACGAGACTGGGCAGATTGTCGATGAGGTCATAGCCCCAGCGGCTGCGAAACACGTCCGCGAGGTCCGGCGCCCAGGGCAGGCCGCCCGCGGGGGACAGGTGCGGCTCGTCCGTGAAGACGCCCGGCACACGCTTGCCGAATTGGTCTCCGATGTTGCGGGTGTACGCGTCCATCGTGATCGCGAGGAACTTCTCCGTGACGCCCTTGGTCAGGAGGTTGACGTAGAACTTGCCGCCGTACCAGCCGGAAGTGCCAGCCCAGCGGAGCGACGCGACCAGGTACTTGCCCTGAGCCAGCTCCTGACCGGCCTTTGCCTGCGCGGTGACATTCTCGTAGCCGTCGCCCGCAGGTCGGAAGACTGCGACGCAGTCCTTATCGACCTTGATCGGCGCGTCCCGCTCGTCGATGCCCAGGCCCATGCCGCGGGACTCGGGCATCGCGTCGGGCACGAATCCGCCTGCGAAACCGGATGGATACGAGTTCTCGTCGTAGATCCAGACGTTCATATCCAGACGCTCGGCCTCTCGCAGGGCGATCTTCCAGAGCTTGAACCACTCGTCGGAGAGGTACGGCGTCATCAGGCCGGGACGCGGATGCACGAAGACCTGGCGGACCTTCTGCCCTGCGAGGTCGCGGAGCGTATCGACAATCTGCTGCTCGGTCAGCCGGTCGTTCCAGACCCACAGCGGCGCGGACGCATACTGTCGCGGCGGCTCGGCAAATGAATTCCGGAGTTTCACGGAGTCCACCGCGCGGGCGGGCGCCGCCAGACCCAGGCAGCAGGCGAGTGCGAACGTGGAGATTCGAGCCAGCAGGCCGAGCGGCAGGACGGTCGATGTTGACGCAGCGTGGCGGATCATAGGGAATCACCTCAAATCCATGGTTAGCGAGTTCGTAGCAACACGGCCATCATAAACCAACGGCGGGGCTTCTACAACAGAAGTCCGTTTGTTCAGCTGCATCGGGTGCATGTCCGTTGTTGCATGCGTGCGATGGAGGCCCCTGGCCTGTCATTCCCGCGCAAAGCCTGCCCTCAACCCGATCGGGGGCGGGAATCCACTTCCTGGGACACGTCGCACACTGCGGTTTCTGGATTCCTGCTTGGCGCAGGAATGACAGGGTCGTGCCGAGGGATTTTGCCAGACTCCGGAAGCGTTGTTCCGCCTCGCGTTTGTCATTCCCGCGCAAGCGGGAATCCATTCTCCCGGTCACGCCGAGCCCCGTCTTTTTCGAGGATTTCCGTCACCCGGGCGTGTAACATGGGAACCCGACGCGCAATTGTACCTGCGCCATGGTCGCGATTATGGCAGAACCCGTTGAACAAACAGGTTATGACGATCTGGTAGTCCTGGCGAAGAGCCAGACGGCCGCCCTCGGGCGACTCTACGACCTCTATTACGACCGGATCTTCCGTTTTTGCGTGCACCGGCTGTTCAATCGCTCGACCGCTGAGGACGTCACGTCGTCGGTGTTCTTGACCGTCGCGCGGGGTATGCCGCGGTTCCAGGGTCGCACCGAGCAGGACTTCCGCAGTTGGATCTACACCATTGCGGCTAACCAGGCGAACGCCCATATCCGCAAGACGATCCGTCGGCAGCGGCTCATGGAGAACGCCGTGGCACAACGCCGGGCCCGCGAGCGGGACTCGGACGAGTGGTACAGTCTGGACTGGCCGACCTTGTATGCGGCGATCCAGGGCCTCAAGCCGGAGCAACAGACCGTCCTGACGCTGAGATTCTTCGAGAACATGGATTATGACGCCATCGCCAAGGTGGTTGGGGCGCGACCTGCGACGGTTCGCGTCACGCTGCACCGGGTCCTGCGCCGGCTCCAGAAGGTCCTGGGCGGGAATCCGGGTGGAGAAGAGTAGATGTTCGAGAACGAGCGTGATTTCCGAAAACTCGTTGCCGGGATGGAGACGAACGATGAGCCGAGTGCGGCGCACCGCGAGCGGCTCCGTCGGCAGACGCTTCAGACGTTCGAGCAGGCGCGCGCTCGTGATGTGTCCGTGAAGACATCCGGCCGGAATGGCGTGCACACCCCACCCCATCCCGTGTGGAAGCTGGCCATTGCGGCAGCGGTTCTCATTGGCGCCTCTACGGCGGTCTGGATGGGGTTGGATTTTGCCGGCGGCCAGCCCACGTTCGAGCGGATTCGTGCGGCCAGCGAGAGCACGCCCTGGCTGTTGGCGGTCGCCACGCGCTATTCCGACGGCGACGTAGGTACCGACACGTATTGGTCCAACCTCGCGGCTAAAGAGGTCTACGTCATGGCGGAGGATGAAGGGGTCGTCGGTTACAGCTACGGCGCAGGGCAGATGAAACTTGCTTACAGTCCCCGACTGAAGACCCTCGTCGTTTCCGAATTGCCCAGGACCGGTCCCTTCGGCGTCGAATCTGCGTACAACTTCGTGCAGGCGTTCGCGGTCTTGGCGGCGAAAGATGACGTCGTCGTGGAACGATCGACAGGCGAGCGGGAGGGCCGGCCTGTGTGGGTGTATGCCATCGACGCAGCGCCCAGTGTCATGCGCATCGAGGGCAAGGAGGTGGCCGGGGTGAGAATGACCGCCCTTGCCGATCCGCGCACGAAGCGGGTCGTCGCGGCGGGCGTCGAGTACAAAAGCCCGGGCGGCGCCCTGCTCGCCCGCGAGGACTGGGTGATGAATTACCCGCAAGCAGGCCCGTCGAGCATCTACGACGTGGGGGTGCCTCGTACGACGCGGGTGTTCGATACGAGACAAGGCTACCGAGGCACGCCGGGCGACGTGCCGACGCCGATCTCCACGCCATCCCCGACGAGCGGCTTTCGGCTCGAACCCCTGAAGATGGAATTGCCCCGAGCGATGTTCCGCGGCACTCCGGTGGACGGGCGGACGCCGAACCTGGAAAAACCGCGCAGGGACCCTCGCCCCGCGTTCCTGGCCCCGGCGGGAACGACCAATGTCGCACGCGGCAGACCCGTCTCGTCGAGCGATCTGGAGCCGCTGACCGGCAGTCTCGACCAGATCACGGACGGGGACAAGGAGGCGACGGAGGGCAACGCCGTCGAGCTGGGTCCCAGGCCGCAGTACATCACGATTGATCTGCTGGAGCCGTGCGAGGTCTATGCGGTCGTCATCTGGCATCAGCACCGCTGGCCGCGGGTCTACTACGACGTGGCGGTACAGGTGTGTGACGATCCGTCCTTCAAGACGGGTGTCCGGACGGTCTTCAACAACGATGCGGACGACTCGCTCGGCCTTGGCGCCGGCCGGGACCTGCACTACACCGAGACGTACGAGGGCAAACTCATCGACGGTAAGAGCACGCAAGGCCGTTACGTTCGCTGCTACAGCAACGGCAACACGCACGATGAGCTGAACCACTACATCGAAGTCGAAGTCTACGGTCGGCCCATGAAGTCGATCCAGAGCAACTGAAACTCGATTCTGCACCGATTGTCTGAGATCCCATGAGACTCCGGCGTCGAGAGGGATATCCCGCGCTCTCCCTGTTCGCTGGAGATTCTCCGCCTACTTGATGAAGCGGAAGATCAGCCCGGCGGGGTAGCGGAAGTGCGTGCCTTCGTTGGCCTTGATCGTTGCGATGATGATCATCACGATATCGATGATGCCCACCACCGGCATCAGAAGGAACCCGATACACAGGAACGACAGGAGAAACGCCACGGTGAAGTAGATCATCATCGTGATCTGAAAATTCAAGGCTTCCTTCCCTTGTTCGTTGACGAAGGGGAACTGATCCTTCTTCAGCAGCCAAACGACAAGCGGTCCGATGATCGAGCCGATGGCGGGGATGATGATCCCGCCAAAGCCGGCCAGGTGGGCGAACATTGCCCACATGCAGGCGTCTCTGTCTTGTTCCTTGTCCGACTGGGCCGCCGGGTCCTGGGGACCTCCGACGTTGGCATAAGGATTCTGCGGCGTCTCGGGAAGATCGTTCAGATTTGCCATGGTTCCACTCCATTTACCCACGCAATTTCGTTACGTACTGCACAGGCGATCATGGCGTACCATTATGGTTGCGGCACGGATCGGGGTCAAGGAAAACCCCGTCGTCGCCATGGGCATTGTCACTGTGCTCGCGGTCCGGCCAATCCGGAGGGAGCCCCGCTGTTTCGAACGTGCCGCTGGTCCGTATCAGCCGGCACGCAGGATGACCAGGATGAGCAACAGCAGCGCCAGGACCCAGCCCACCACCGCGATCCAGAACAGGGGCGTGCCCACCATGGATCTCGTATCCAGAATTACGGTCGAGTCCTCTGCATCGACCCCCTGGCCCAGCACGGTCAACTCGCCGAGAGCAAGGAGCTTGCGCGCCTGGGCCGGCGGGTGACCATCAGCGACGGTCTGGAGATCCTCGATCAGGTCCGTGGTCGTTGCGTATCGCTTGGCTGGGTTCTTGGCCATGCACAATTCGATGATTTCGCTCATGCCGTTCGTCAAGGCAGGATTGACGTGATCCGGCGGGACGAGAGGTTCGCGGAGGTGCTTCCGCAGCACGGAGGCGATATCCGGGCCTTCGAAGGGGGCTTGGCCCGTCACCATGTGGTAGAGAGTCGCGCCGAGGCTGTAGATATCGGCGCGGTAGTCGATGTTCACATCGGCGCGGATCTGTTCGGGGGAGATGTAATACGGTGTGCCGAAGGCCCTGCCGGCTTCTGTTTCCGCCGCTTCGCGATCGCTGACCGCCCGCGCCAGGCCCATGTCCGCCAGCTTCGCCACGCCGGCCTTCGTAATCAGGATGTTCTTGGGCTTGACATCGCGATGGATGAGCCCTGCATGGTGCGCGTGCTCCAGGGCCGCGGCGATCTGAATGCCGATGGCCAGTGCGTCCGATTCGGAATAAGGACCTTCTTTGACCAGATGCTCGTAGACGGTGTGACCCTCGACGTACTCCATGACGAAGTAATGGGTGTCCCCATGCCGACCGACGTCCAACGCCGCGACGATATTGGGGTGATTCAGTTTCGCGGCGGCGCGTCCTTCCGCATAGAATCGCGCCACGAACTCGGGCATCTGACTGAATTTCTTGGGCAGGACTTTGACCGCGACCACGCGATCCAGGCTGACCTGTCGTGCCTTGTAGACAGTGGCCATCGCGCCGGCTCCCAGCCGGCCCAGCAGCTCATAGCCGGGGATCTGTCGCGGCGGGGGGACCGCCTGGACGATCCGCACCGCGGCGGTCAAACGACTGCGGAGAATCGCCATATCCACGGGTTTGACGATGTAGTCATCCGCTCCGGATTCCAGGCCCGCGACCATGTCTTCGCGGGCGCCCCGGCCGGTCAGGATGATGGTATAGACGAACGGGAGATTGAGACTGCGTCGAATGCGACGGCAGATCTCCACCCCATCCAGTTCCGGCATCTGCCAGTCCAGGATCGCGATGCGCGGCGCGGCGTTCTCCTGGAGGATCTTCCAAGCCTGCTGACCGTCCTCCGCCGTTACCACTTCATAACCCCATCGGCGGACGTTCTGGTCCAGCAGCGTGCGCCACATGGGATCGTCATCAGCGACCAGCACTTTCATGGGGCACCTCCACTTGCCAGTGTGGTTGACCCGGTCAAGACTCCCGCAAATCAGACAACATCGACATGAGCCGCTCGATTTCCCCCGCGAGCGCCGACCACGCTTGCTGGGCGTCTGCCAAATCCCCCTTCTCCCCCATGGTCTCGAGGCGCAGCGCAGCCTCGGCGGGACGCTGGGCTCCGAAGATCTGAATGGAGCTCTTGAGCGTGTGGGCGGCCCGCTGAAGCTCGGACGGGGAATGGCCCGCGATCGCGTCGCGTATTCTCTGCATCAGCTTCGGACACTCGACAGCGAACAGCTCCACCAGCTCGTTCAGGGTCTCGGCGCTGCCGCCGGTGGACTCCAGCACGTGATCCCGGTCGAGGCTCTCTCCATCGGCGATTTCGGGACCCTGCGGCGACAATCCATGTGCCTCGGCGACCATTCCCTCGACCGTCGCATAGAGTTCCTTTGCGCGGATCGGCTTGGCGATGTATCCATCCATTCCTGCGGCCAGACACCGCTCCCGGTCTCCTTTCATCGCGTGTGCGGTCATGGCGATGATGGGGATGTGCAGGCCGGACCCTTCTTCCCTCTGTCGAATGCGGGCGGTGGCTTCCAACCCATCCAGGATGGGCATCTGCACGTCCATGAGCACGACGTCGAACCCCCCCTGATCCAATGCGACGAGGGCCTCCTGGCCGTTGTTGGCGACCGTGACTTTGTGTCCACGCTGTTCGAGGAGACTCACCGCTACCTTTTGATTCACCAGGCCGTCCTCTGCGAGCAGGATGCGCAGCGACGTGACGCGGTCGCGACGCTCTGGAACAACGGCCTGGGGAGCCGGTCCTTCGCCTGTCGCGACGCCGAGGGTCGTCATGATCGAATCCAGCAGCTCCGACTGTTTCACCGGCTTGATCAGGCAATGGGCGATTCCGAGGGATCGGCGACGCGCGCTGCCCTCGCGATTGCCCGCTGAAGACAACACGATGAGCGAGGTCTCCATTAGACCGGGCGTGCGCCTAATCTGCTCCGCGAGCGCCAGCCCGTCCATGTGCGGCATGACCGCGTCGAGCAATGCCAGGCGAAACGGCTCGCCGGCCTTCGTTGCCCGGGCCATCTCCGCCAGCGCTGCCTGGCCAGTGGCGACGGCGGTCGGCTTCATCCGCCAGTTGCCCAGCATTTCAGCAAGGATCAGGCGATTGGTCTCGTTGTCATCCACGACCAGCACGCGCAGTCCCTGCAGGGTCGCCAGGTCGGTCGCCGGAGGTTTCGTCGAGCCCTCTTTCTGCAGAGAAATGGCAGCCGTGAAATGGAACGTGCTGCCCTTTCCTACCTCGCTCTGGACCCAGATCCGCCCGCTCATCAGTTCGACCAAGCGGCATGAAATCGCCAGCCCCAGACCCGTGCCTCCGTACCGGCGCGACATGGAACTGTCCGCCTGGCGGAAGGCCTCGAAGATGATGTCCTGTTTGTCGGGGGGGATGCCGGGTCCTGTGTCTTTGACGGTGAAATGCAGAAGCACGCGGTCCTCGACGAGCGATTCCCTGTTCACCGCGACGGCGATTTCGCCCTGCTCGGTGAACTTGATCGCGTTGCCCACCAGGTTGACCACGACCTGGCAGATGCGCCCGGGGTCGCCGACCAGGCCGTCGGGGATGTCGGGCGGAATGTGGTACGTCAGCTCCAGGCCTTTTTCGGAGGCCCGTCCCGCGAGGGTACGCAGGGTATCCCCCAGCATATCGCGCAGTGCGAAATCCACCGATTCCAGCTCCAATTTGCCTGCCTCGATCTTCGAGAAGTCGAGGATGTCATTCAACAGGCGCAGCAGGGTCTCTGCCGACTGGCTGGCCAGGCCGAGATACACACGTTGCTGTGGGGTCGGTTGTGCATTCAGCAGCAGATCGATCATCCCGATGATGCCGTTCATCGGAGTGCGGATCTCGTGGCTCATCGCCGCCAGGAATTCACTCTTCGCCCGGCTGGCGACCTCGGCTGCCTTCTTGGCCGCTTCCAGTTGCTCCTCGGCGTGCTTGCGATCCGTGACGTCCCAGAAGATCACCTGGATGCCGACGATCCCGCCGGCAGCGTCCCGCACCGGGGATTTCATCACTTGCACGTAACGCGGGGCGCCGTCCTTTTTGTTTTCCTCGACCGTGTCGAGCAGCTCGCCGCTATCCAGCACCCGCTGGTCGTCCTGACGATACTTGTGCGCCAGCTCTTCCGGATAGAAATCGAAATCGGTCTTGCCCAGGATCGCCGCGAGCGGTTTGCCCAGCAGGTCACAGAACGACTGGTTCGCGAAGGTGAATCGGCCCTCGCGGTCCTTGCGCAGCACGTGGACGGGCAGATTCTCCACGAGGGATGAATACAAAGCCCGTGAGTCCTCGGTTGCCTTCTCCGCGCCCCGGCGTTCGGCGATTTCCTGCTTCAACTCCTCGTTGGCTTGGGCCAGCTCTGCTGTGCGTTCCCGAACGCGGCGTTCCAGATCCTCTCTCGCTTTCCGGAGCGCCTGATCCGCCTGCGTGCGTTGGAGCAGTCTCCACATGCCCTGCATCAGCAGGGTCAGTTGGCGGACGTCCGATTCGTCGTAGGGCGCCTTCTTGTTGCCGACGCCGGCAACCGCGACGATATGCTCGCCGTCGAAAACCGGGATGTTCATATGACGAGTGACTTCGACGTGGCCCTTCGGGTATCCCTTCTTCCGCACGTCGGGAGCGGCGTAGTCATTGGTAATGACGGGTTTTCGCTGCCGCACGGCCTCTCCCCAGAGCCCCGTGGTTTCCACGGGATAGACCATCGGCTTGTCGATCGTGGCACACTGGTCCATGGCCGTCCTGGACCAGGAGTGCATGGTGAGGACCGTCTCGTCCTCGTTCATGAAGGCAAGGTAGCCGATCGTGCTCTCGGTGAGACGCACGCCTTCTTCCAGGGCAAAATCCGTGATGTTCCGGATGGGGGCTGCGGTCATCTGCCCGAGTTGCAGGAGGGCCTCGAGCCGGGATCGCTCCAGGAGCAAGGCCCGCTCTGCGTGCTGACGCTCTTCCTCCAGACGAAGACTATGCAAGGCAAAGGCAACGTCCGACGCGAGCTCCTCGAACAGGTTCAATTCCTCACTCTTGACTGGGCAATCGCCACGGAGCGATGCGCCCATCAGGCCCAGGACATCGCCTCCACAGGTCAGGCAGGCAGTCATGGTCTTGTGTCCCGCGCATCCGGGAGCGAGCGGGCAATCGCCGCAGACGGACGCGGGATCCTCGACCACCAGGGCCCCTGTCTGCGACAGAGCCCTTGCGACACAGTGATTGAAGTCGCCATGCCGGATGCGATCCGCCAGGGGCCGGAGAGCCTCGCCCACGCCTGCTTCGGCTGTGTGTGTCGGCGCGCGCGATTCGTCCAGGAGCACGATCCAGCAGTTCCGGTAGCCGCCGGCTTCGGTGAGTCTCTCGCAGGTGCCCTCAAGGAGACGATCTCGGTCCTTCTCCCGGGCGATGAGCTGATTGACATTCCGGATGGCCCGCAATCGTGCGTTAAGGTGCTGGGCCCGTTCTTCCACGGATCCCTGCCGGGAAGACTCGGTCCTCATGTCGCTTTCGGCCTTGCGGGAATCTCCCACGGATCGGCTCGAGTCGGAATCGCCTGGATTCATGACCTGCCTCCTGGTGCTGAACGCGACTCTATGGGGTGGTTCACCCCACTGTCTTCGTCTCGGGCCGCCGAGATCAACCGGCGCCCGGCTCAAGACGGCCTTCTGCAAAGCCCATTGGGCCTACGGATCCCAGCAGGTTGTGCGACCGATGCAGATTGTAGCCCGGCGCTTCGCAGTCTGCAAGAAACGCGATCGGCGCCGAAGGGCAATTGTACGCTCATCCGATTGAATGGTCTGGCCGGGGTCGAGACTTCGGTCTTTACTGGCCGTCGGCGAGTTGGCCGTCGGTTCGCCTGCGGGATTTGAAGAAGGCCTGGAGCAAACTCGCACAGTCGTCGGCCAGGACGCCCGCGGTGACTTCCAGGCGGTGGTTGAGGCGGCCGTCGCGGCAGAGGTCGTATAGCGTGCCGCACGCGCCGGCCTTCGGGTCGGTGCAGCCGTAAACGAGCCGGTCCAGGCGAGCCATGACCAGCGCCCCCGCGCACATCGGGCATGGCTCCAGGGTCACGTAGATCGTGCAGCCGTGGAGCCGCCAGAGGCCCAGCGCCGCCGCGGCCTGTGTCAGCGCGATGATCTCCGCGTGGGCGGTCGGGTCCTTGAGCTGCTCCCGTTCGTTGTATGCGCGGGCGATCACCCTGCCCTGGTGGACAATGACGGCGCCGATGGGCACGTCGCCGTTCTCCTCGGCCACACAGGCCGCGTCGATGGCTTGTCGCATATAGCGTTCGTCGATCTGCTGCTGATTCAGTTCCATCATGGCGAGGGATTATACCCGCGAACATCGAATCCGCCAGCACCTTCGACAGGATCGTCGCCGCACAGCAGACAGGAAAAAGGCCGGGACGTATCCCGGCCTATGTCTGCCGAACCGTATGACGCCAGCCGCACAGGCTGCGTGCTACAAGCCATTGTCTGGTGCGGGGACAGGTTTCTGCAAAATCTGGATCGAACCCACGTTGGTGGCCAGATCGATCTGGCTTTCTCCCTCGCCGAGGGTGCCCGAAGCATGGCTGCCCAGGGCATTCCCAGCGCCGCCCGCCTGCAGCACCGACGCGCTGGTGATCCCCAGAGGCAGGTTGCTCGAAATCGAGCCCACGTGAGCCTGCGCCCGCACCTGGGCGGAGAGGTCTTTGGACGCGGCGAACCGGATGTTCCCCACGTTGGTCTGGAGAACCGCGTTGCCCTGTAGGTTCCAGGCATCGATGGATCCGACGTCGACGGTCGCCCTGACCTCGCCCAGGAGGTTGCCCAAGGAGGCGTTGCCCACCTTCTGAGCCACGTGCACCTTTGCGTCGATGGGTACGGTGATGCGGAGCGCGACACTGATTTGCGTGCTTTGGCCTTCATTCGTGCCCTCGGGCAGTCGGACACGTACCCGGACGCGACCGTCGGCGGGCGTCACTTCCACCAGGAGCTCCCTGGCGATCCGCTCGGCCTGTTCGCGATCTGCTCCTTTGATCTCGGCCGTCGCCTTGACGGAGCAATCGCGGCCCTCCCTCCCCTCGATTTCGACAGACCCCACACCGTTCTGCACATCGAGCACGGCGCCCTCGGGGAACGACTTGACGACGAAATCGCCGCAAGAGATGACGTGCTTCGGCTGTTCCGGCGCTCCAGGAGCCACCGGCATGGCCGGCTCGACATGCGGGACAGTCACCTTTACACGAGGCGGTGCCACGGATTCGACCGTGGGCACGACGACCACCGGCAGATGGACAGGCTGGCGGGCCTTGGGTGTGATGACCACAATGTTGCCGTCCTGCGGCGCCATGGTCAAATCTCGTTCCTGCAGCACGGACTGCAGGAGTTGGTACAGCTCTTTGACCTTTACGGAACCGGCAAGCTCGCCGCGGAGCTTCAGGGTAACCTCGCCGGTGACCTGGTTCGTATCGTAGAGCATGTTCATGTTCGTGTGTTTGCCGACCAGGTCCACCAGGTCCACAAGCTGCACGCGTTCAGGCAAGTTCAGCTCGATCGTGCGATCGCCGCCGGGCAGATCCGGCGTCTCGTGGTGTGCCATGACATCTGGCATCTCCGGCACAGCAGGCAGAGCCGGGACGGGCATCGGGGGCATCGCCGGCATGGGCGGCATCGGGCGAGGTTCCGCCACGTTGTTGCCATCGGGCGCATATCGCTGCGCCACCTCCTGGGCCCACTTCTCAACCTCCTGCTGCCACAGCTTCATCTCGTCGCTGTCGCGCCACTGCTCCACGTCGGCACGCCACTGCTGCATCTGCTCGCTCTGGCTCCGCTTGTCTATCTGCTCGGTCCATTCCTTCTGCTGTTCGGTCCATTCCTTCTGCTGTTTCGCCTTGGCCTTGATCTGCGCCTTCATGGCTTCCTGTTGCGCCTTCTGGGCCTCCAGTTGGGCCTTCTTCATCTCGACCATGGCTCGCGCCTGTCCCGCGCGGGCCTGCGCGACCTCCTTCTGTGCCTCATACGCTTCTCGCAGTTCGGCACCGGCAGGCGCCTCGTCCTGCCAGGGGACCACGGTAGGCGGGTTTACCGGTTGGGGCGCCTCCTTGACGCCAGCCAAGGTCCGCTTTTCCGTCAGCGCCCGCAGTTGGTCCTGCAACTGCTCCTGCTGGGCCATCAGTTCTGCGAGGCGGGCCCGCAACTCGGCCATCTGCCGTGACAGTTGTGCGTCTTCCTGAGTGACGACGGGTTTGTCTTCCTTCGGAGCCGCCTGCTGAGCCCGGGCCATGGGGAGCACGCAGGCCAGCATCAAGGCGGCGATGATTGCTACAGTGACACGTTTCATAGTTCTATACCTCCAGGTTGGCTTGGTCAGCCAATCCAAACGGACAAGTAGACGATTCGAGTCTTCGAACAGGCCCAACAGGCCCAGGCCCGGCTCGACCGACGAGGTCAACAGCCGCCGGGCGGTCTCCAGAAGCGTCTGGCGATAGGCCTTCGTCTGCTCGCGGAGCAGTCCGGCCACCGTCGCGTCGCACGACAGCTCGCGCAGATGGTGCATCTGCCGGCGCACGAGCCACAGCAACGGGTTGTACCAGTAGACGATCTGAAGCAGCATGTAGAGACTGTGCGCGATCAGATCGCCCCGCTTGATGTGCGCCAGCTCGTGCAGGAGCATGTGCTCGGTGTCCCGGCGGGAGAGCCTGCCGAGATAGCCTCTGGGCATCAGCAGGACCGGTCGAAACACGCCGAACACAGCAGGGGTAGCGAGCCTCCTGGTCACGACGACCCGCGGAATATAGCCCAACTCCAGGCGTCTCGCGCAGTCGGCCAGTTGATTGTAGAAGGATTGCGGCAGTGAAGCGGCTGCCGCCTCCTGTGCCTGCCGGCCAACCAGCGAGCGCAACCTGAGGACGAGCCATACTCCCAGAATCAGCGTTCCTGCGAGGGACGCGACCATTGCGTGGACCTGCCATGCGAAGAGCGCAAACCCGTTCGTAGCGACGCCGTAAGGCGTTTCCGCAGCACGGGCAGCCCGCGCATGAGTAGCGAGGGCATCCTGCCCGTGCACAGCGGTAAGATCCATGGGCGAGACGCCCATGCTACTCACGGGCAAGATGCCCGTGCTACGAGATGCCCCTGCGGGTGCGATGCAAACGGAAGCCAGATCCTCATTGATGGAGAACAAGACGCTGCGCTCGACGGGTCCCGGCTTCTCGGATTCCAGATGGGCGAGGACCCGTTGCACGATGGGCTGCAACCCCGGAACGATGCCGCTGGGCAGCGACAGCGAGGGCGGCAGGAGCAGCTTGATCAGGATGAGTGACCACAGCGCGTATCGCAACTGCGGCCAGGCCCATCGGCGAATCAGGCGGTCGATGGCCGCGATCAGGAGGATCAACAGGCCGACCTGCCAGAACATGGCGACCGACCAATCCCACCACAAACGGGCGATTGCGTTCAGTTGCTCAACCATAGCTATTCCCCCTTGCTCTGGGCTTCGCGTTCCAGGATCTTCTGGAGTTCGGCCTTTTCCCTGGCGGTGAGCTGCTTCTCCTCGGCGAGGAAGTGCACCAGCGGGCCGACCGCGCCGTCGAAGGCCTGGTCCAGGAGCGACCGAAACGCGCTGAGCCGGGCCTTCTGTTGCGAGACCAACGGCTCATACACGCTCGTGTTGCCCTCCTTGACCTCGCCGACCGCCTTCTTCTCCACCAGTCGGGTCAGCATGGTCTTGATTGTCGTGTAGGCCCAGTTGACCCGGTCGCCAAGCCGGTCCATGATGTCCCGCGCCGTGGCCGGATGCTTGTGCCACAGAGCGTTCATGATCTGCCATTCTGCTTCTGTCAGCTTCATTCTCTTCAACCCTTCTACAATCGTAGAAGCCATTCTACTACATCTGTAGAATGCGCCAACAGAAAAAAGAAGAAATCGGAAGGTTTTTTTCGACCCAGGGGAATTCGTTGAGTTGGGCAGCCACGAACGGGGGGCAAAACCGGACGGGTGGCAGCATCAAGGCCGTGGACTCCATGCGCCCCCCTGGACGCCGCCACCCGGTGAAATGCGTCTTAGAACTCGGGCACAGGGATGTTCTCCAGGACGAACTTCGTTTCGCATGATGACACCTCCGTGATAAGAGTTCGCCGATCTCTTGCCGCGCTGTCTGCGATACATCAGACCCCACACACTATGCCTGCGTGCCAGGCGTGTTCGTTCAGTCCAGGATCAACTCACTTCGTTACACTTCTCTTTGCGAGATTCGCAGATGACGAGGCGGTGGTTCATTCGAAGCAAGTACAGGAATGGGCCGCTCGCACTACCTGCCAATGACAGGTAGCGCGAGCGGTCTACAGAGCCCTGTGCCGGACCGGCATACTGAGCCTCCCCCCGGGGGGCTCTCAGCGGCGCTGGTAGTCGTCAATCGAGATAGCCCATCACCACCAGCGCCGGCTCCTGGTTCGGATGGATCATCGTGCGAAGCTCTTGGCGGGCCCTGGCCAAGTCCTCTCGGGCCTTGGCTCGGAGCTGCCGCAGGGTTGCGATCTTGGCCGCAATCTCCACGGCGGCAACGCCCTCGCCCTGCAGCAAGCGGTCCAATTCCTGGCAGAGGGCCTCGCCCGGCGTCATTTCCATGGCGTTCTTCGGGCCCATCGTCCATGTCTTGCTCCAGGCATTGCCGGGCGAGCCTGTGCCTCCCGGTCCGGAACCGAAGGCCGCCCCGCCCCCGCCGCCGCCGGACATCCCTCCGAACATGAAGCCCTGGCCCTGGAAATTGCCGCTGCCCGAGTCGGAATTGGGACCCGCAGAGACCTCGGCCTCCGCCTTGAGCCTCTCGATGCGGTCGAGTTTCGGCTTGATCCGTCGCCACTGCTCATCCGACGCGCGGAGCGATTGCTGGATCGCCCGACTCCGGCTCTCTTCGGCCTGTCGCTGCATTTCCTCCATCTGTTGTTGCATTTCCTGCATCCGCTGGGCGTGCTGGGCCATCATTCGCCGGCCCAAGTCCGGCTGGCCCCCCAGCGTCGGCGGCGAGGTGTCCTGCTGCCAGTCCGATTGGCCTTGCTGCCATTGGGTCTGGCTGCGGGTTCGAGACGCGTTCTGTGTCTGCGATTGGGAGTACGCCGCCGGAATAGCCACCAGCGTCAGCACCCCAACGATCGCGGACACCCGAATCAGGTGTTTCACGGTTGGACTTCGCATAGGCATACCTCCTGAACAAACGCTCTTACTGCCTATATTAGCGAAGACCGACCCGCTCTGATTCAGAATTTTCGTGAAATTGTGCGGCGTCAGTACGTGAAGGATTTGACCTTCTGACGGAACGGGTCGAACTCGAGCTCGCCCCTGGCGAAGGCGTCGATGTCGGCCTTCCTCGCCTGCATCGTCAGGACCGTGGTCGCGTTGACGGGCTGGCGTCCCTGCGGCGTCAGAGTCCCTCGGGCACCAGTACGAGTACTTGGATAGACACCGCTGCGCAAAGCGGGCTGGCCGGACCAGGCCGTGTCCTCGTTCTGCGCGACGACCGTCAGGATGATCTGCTCGTTCGGATCGATGTTGCGGAGATTCGCGGCGTGTTTGAGGCTCCTGAGCAGCTCGTCTTTGAACTGGTCGAATGTCATCCGCGGCGTCCGGGCGCCCGACCCCAACGTCCTCGATCCCGGCGGCGAACGCAGCTTCTGCCGGGCCTGCTCCCAGACCGGATCGGCGGGCTCCTGGTGCGCTTCGCCCTCGGCCGGCTGCTGCGTCGGAAACGAGTATGGGAAATCCACCTGCACGACGAACACCACCGCGGTACCCTGGAGATACAGCGCCTCGACCGTGCGACCTTCGTCGAAGAAGCTGCCGTAGTCGCGAAGCACGCCCAGGATCATCCTGGGCTCGTTGAGCTTCTCCTTGAGGATGTGCAGCATGACCCGCATATCCTCCGTCGTCTCGGCGATCCGCTCCGGCGCCGTATCCCTCACAGGAACAACCAAGACGCCGCCGGTCGAACTGGGGGTGCCTGCTTGCGGTAATCCTCGTGGCGTGGCCGCGAAATCCTCGTTGTTCTGATTGCCCCTGACGGGGCTGTACTCGCGCATTGGCGGCGTGAAGTTGAATCCCTCCCTGTAAGGGACGACGACCCCTGACCAGGCGTGATCCACCTGCGCACGATAGAGGCCTTTCTCGTCAGTTAAAGGGTCACCGGGCAATCCGCGCATCAGCACTCCCGGCGTGCCGGCGTTGCCGGAGATCGTGAAGGTTATGACGTCGCCGGTGTAATCCTCGTTCGTCAGAGGCGACACAGACTTCGGGTAGATCCTGGAGGGCGGCATGAATGCATAACCCTCCTTCTCCGGCGTGACCGTGCCGCTCCAGCCGTACTCGACCACGACGACGTACCGACCCTCCGAGTCCGTCACGACACTGACAGGGAAGCCCTTCATCACCACGCCGGGCAAGCCGACGCGGCCGGAGATCTCGAACATGATCTTCCGCGCTTTGTAGTCTTGATTTCCCTGATCCGCTGTGACCTGCGCGTAGACCCTTTCAGCGGGCTCGAAGCAGTATCCCTCTCTTGTCGGCGTGACCGTGCCGGACCAACCGTACTCCACCTGGGCCCGATAGCGACCTTGAGAGTCAGCCACAGGGTCGCCGGGCAGGCCTGTCATCGCAACTCCAGGCACTCCGACGTTGCCGGAAATTGCGAATGTGATCACGCGGGCCGTGAAGTGCACGTTATCGATCCTGCTGGTAGGACCGAAGGCGACGAAAGGCGGGTTGAAGACATAGCCTTCCTTGATTGGCATCACGTAGCCATTCAGGTTGTTCGGGACTTCGATGGAGAACCTGCCCTGATCGTCCGAGACCGGATCGCCCGGCAGACTTTTGAACTTCACTCCCGGCACACCGACGGTCCCCGAGATGGTGAAGGTCTTTCGAGGGGTCTCTGTCGAAGCGCCGCCCTGCGACCGCGCCACCCCGCCCGACAGCAGACTCATGAGCGTGACCATTGCGATGATTCGATTGCCGTGTGTCATGATTCTGTCCTTTCGTAGGGTGTGCTGTGCGCACCATCTTCATCCGCTCATATCCCGCCGTTCTTCTCTGTGACCTCTGTGCCTCTGTGGTGAATCCATCAGTTCTGCACGCGGGTTGCGGGCTCCTCCGCCAGCGCTGCGACGGTCCGCAGGCCCGCGCCGGTCAGGATCTTGATCTGTTCGAGCGCCTGGGCCACCTGCCGCCGGTCGGTCAGGCGGGCGGCTTCGATGACCTCGACGAGTTCCGCGAACCGCCGGTCCAGGAGCTTCTCGGAGCTGGCGGTGAACTGTGACGAGAAGGTCCCCAGGTCCCGACTGATCTGCTCGGCCACTTCGATCCGCAGCGTCGCATCGTTGCTCGCAAGGGCCGCCTCCAAACGCTCCTGGAGTCCGGCCAGGACGCTCTCGCGAATCGCGGGCGTCAACGACGCGACGATGGATGTCTGCAAGTCCGCGCGGAGCTGTTCCGCGTCCACCGGCTTCGGGGCAGTCATTCGTCCGATCACGATGCCCGCGCCGAGGATCAGGACCGCCGCGGCGGCGATCCGCGCGAGACCCCCGATAACGCGGACAATCTTCTCAGGCCCTGCCTGGGCCGGCGTGATTGCCTCCAAGGCCTGGATCACCTGGTCCTGGCGGGCGGCCATCCCTGCGGCCACCTCCGCGCCCAGTTCCGCCAGCTCGTCGCACTGGCGTTTGACGTCCTCCAGGTATCGCCGGCAGCCTTCGCAGCGGTCCAAATGCTCCTTGACGGCCTGTGCCTGGGGACCGTCCAGGGCTCCGAGCAGGTAATCGACGATCCCATCCCGCATATCCGGGCAAGATCCGTTCATGGCGTATCTCCTTGTGTGGTCAGCATTTCGTGCAATCTCTGGATCGCGGTTCGCAGCTTCAGATAGACGCCGGAAGGCGAGATTCCGAGCCTCCGCGCGACGGTCTTCACATCCTGGCCGTCGAAGTAGTACATCACCAGCGGCAGCCTGAGGTCCCGCGGCAGCCGGGCAACTGCCCGTTGTAGGTCTTCACGGCCGGACTCGACCGCCATGTGCTCGGTCGGCCTCTCGCCATGGAGCGTCTTGTCTGCGACCTTGCGCTTGCGGAGCTGGTTGATGCTCAGGTTCCTCGCGATCGCGACGACCCAGCCTGCGAACTGGGCGCCGTCGCGGAGCTGGCGGATTCGCTCAAAGCCCTTGAGCATCGCATCCTGTGCGAGATCCTCGGCATCGTGGACGTTGCCCAGGACGCCCAGACAGACCAGGAAGACGTGGTCGTAGTGCCGACGGACCAGTCCGGCGTATGCCGTCCGGTCGCCCGTGCAGGAGGCCGTCACCAGATCTCTGTCGTTCCGTGCGTCCAATCGCAACTCCGCATTCGAGTTTCACAATAGAGACAATCCCCACCCTCCAATTTACACAAGAAACACAAGCCTTCGTCGCGACTTTTTCAGGTTCGTCCAGTCTTCTGGATTGTATGATAGGTCTTGTTCAATGCCCGTTATGGCAGAAGTCCGCGTGCGGCGAAGGCGTTGAGGGCGGTCGGCAGGTCCTGGTAGCGGTAAGCAATCCGGAACGCTTCACATAATCGCTTGAGCTGTCTCAACGCCGCTTCGGTCAGTTCGGCCTGGAATGCCGGATCGCCGCGACAGGTGAAGATGCGACAGCCTGCAAAGCGATGCTCGTGGACCGTGCACCGATTGTCCTGTTGGTAGGGGCATCGGCCGGTGGGCATGGGCAAGAGCTGATGGCTTGGAAAAAGGCAGATCGGGCCTGTGTTCTTCAACGAGATCTCTGGGTTCGATTTCGTTGAAGAATGGAAGGGACGAAGCTCCGGGTGGCACCCCTGTGGCACCCCTGTGGCACCCCCGCCCTCGGGGGTGTTCTTTCCCCAGCCGGGGGCGGCTGGGCCACCGGAGTTCCACCGAGCCAAGAGATTTTTCCCCCTCAAAGCAGGCCCGATCTGCCTTTTTCCAAGCCGGTCGACATTCAGCTTCGCGGCCAGGTAGATCAACTCCGGCGGCGTGACGTAGAGCCGATGGCCGTAGACAGGGAAGTCGCAGCAGGCGCCGCAGGTGTTGCACGAACCCGCCCGATCCGGCTCACCTTTTTGTTGCGACTCGATCCACGTGTAGACATTCACTACTTCCTCGACGAGTCGGCGATATCCTGCGGATTGTCCCACCATCTCGTGTTCTTTCGGATCTTCTCGATTTCGTCGCCACTGTAGAGCCGGCCGCGGTTGATGCCGGGACATCGTTGGGCCGCCCGGTTCCACGCCTCCGGGCTGGCCAGATTCTCCGACCAGAACGGCCACGTCCGACACTGGCCCGGCCGAACGGAGTAGATCGCACATTGCTTGACGCCGTCGATCATCTGGAGAAAGATGCAGTCCTTGGTGATGGGCTCTTCAACGATGGACATCCGCAGCCCGACGTGTCGCATGTGCCTGTGGCACAGCTCCTCCGGCGTGAGGTTCAGGTGCGAGGCGATCATCTGAACTTCCGGCTTAGCCACCCAGATATAGCCCTCGCCCGGCCCGGAGCAGCACCCGCCACACCCGCGGCACTCAAAGTGCAGCCCCGCCGCATACCATCTTGTCGAAACCCGTTCGTCCGTCATGTCGGTGTGTTGGTTCATCTACTCCTTGCCACGAACGGGCTGCGTCGGGTGGCTCTGAAGCCAGATGTACAGACGCACCATGCGAACGTTGAAGATGTATTCTCCTCTGACTTCGCCAGACTTCAATACCTTCAGCTTCTTCATTTTCTGAAGGAAATTGTCGAATTTGCGCCTCTCGGTCTCGGTCAGGCCTTGTTCCACTTGCTGTTTCTGGAAGGCCATTTCACTGGGGCTCAACTGGGCGATCTTTTTGAAGATCGAATGGTAATCGGGGCTGCGCAGAGCCTTGTAGACTTGCTGATCCACATATTTCTTGCCGACCTCGTCAGCCGCCAGAATCACTGCGGCAGTGGCATCCTCGGAATCGATGATTCCATCCCTGTCGCGCCAATAGGCCGCATCACCAACGAGGTGCATGATCTTCGGGAAACCCGCGGAGTAATGGACCATGGTCTCCAGGGCGTTCTTTCGGACTTCGATGTTCACGGCGGAGAAAGCCCTGCTAAGAAATTCCCACATTTCGGCAGGGTGCAACGGTTCAATATCGATCACGTCGAAGATGCGATCCACCGGCTGGTGGTGGCTGATCATTTCCCGCCGTCTTTCTTCGACGCCACAGAGGGCCAGAAGCAGAGGCAACGGCTTCTTCGACAGGGCATTTGTATCCACCAGCCCTTTGATGAAATGCGAGAACTTGGGATTGCCGGTGATGCCGTTGATCTCGTCGAGAATCAGGAATAGCCCCTTGATTCCCGTATCCAGCAGGCGGGAGTAGACTTCCTGTAGGAAGGGCAACATCCCTGCCGCAATCGACGGCGCGTCTTGGCGAAGGGCTTCCGTACGAAGGGTGAACCCAAAGAGCGACTGATCGCCGACATATTTCGCCAGCCAATTCCGCAGTCGCTCGGTTCGCTGAGGGACAAAGGCCCCGGAACGAATGGTGGCCTCCAGAATTCTCTCGGCGAGCTCTTCGAGAGTCTCTGCGCCGCCTAAGGGCGCATAGATCGGATGCAGATCATATTTCTTTTCCGCAAGGGCTTGAAGATACCCTGCCATGGAACTCTTCCCGATGCCGTATTCGCCCTGGATGAACACGGACATCGGCTTACCCGCCGCCACTTGGCTGGCCCCTCGGGTCATCACTCGTTCGATCTGACTACTGCGGCCTACAAATAGCTCGACCGGCACCGGCTGACCTGGATAAAAGGGACTCTTGCCTTTCATGTTTCCGGTCATGAACTGCCTCAAAACAAACTCATCTCAGCGATGAATTACCACTTCAGCACGGCGCCGGTGTCGGCGCTGGTGGCCATGGTGGCGTACTTGGCTAGGCAGCCGCTTTTGATCTTCGGCTCGGGGGCCTTCCAGCTCTTCTTGCGGGCGGCCAGCTCCTTCGCGGTAAGCTGCACCTTGATCTTGTTCTTCGGGATATCGATCTCGATGATGTCGCCGTTCTGGAGCATGGCGATGGGCCCGCCGTTCGCCGCCTCTGGGCTGATGTGCCCGATGCACGCACCCCGGGTGCCGCCGCTGAAACGCCCATCGGTAATCAAGGCGACCGACTCGCCCAACCCCGCGCCCATGATGTAACTGGTCGGGCTGAGCATCTCCTGCATCCCGGGACCGCCTTTGGGACCCTCGTAGCGGATGACGACCACGTCGCCCGCCTTGACCTTGCCCGCCAGGATGCCTTCGCCCGCCTCTTCCTGGCTGTCGAAGATGACCGCGGGACCTTTGTGCGTGAGCATGGACGGGGCCACGCCCGCGCTCTTGACCACACAGCCCTTCGGCGCCAGGTTGCCGCGCAGGACCGCCAAGCCGCCCGTTTGGGAGTAGGGGTTCTCCAGCGAGTGGATCACCTCGGGGTTCTTGATCTGCGCGTTGGCGATATTCTCGCCGAGCGTCTTGCCGGTCACGGTGCGGCAATCGAGGTTCAGCAGGTTCGGGATCTTGCTGATTTCTTTGAGGATCGCGCTGACGCCGCCCGCGGCGTCCACGTCCTCGACGTGCACCTTGTTGGTCGAAGGGGAGACCTTGCAGATGTTCGGGCAACGGGCGGAGATCGCATTGATCCGGTCGAGGTCGTATTCGATGCCCGCTTCGCTGGCGATGGCCAGGGTGTGCAGAACGGTGTTGGTCGAGCCGCCCATGGCCATGTCGAGCATCAGCGCGTTGTCCATCGACTTGAGACTGATGATGTCGAGCGGCTTGACGTCGCCCTTGACCAGTTCCAGGATCTGCCTGCCGACCGCCCTGTAAAGGTCCTGGCGCTTGGGGTCCACCGCCAGGATGGTGCCGTTGCCGGGCAGGGCCATGCCGATGGCCTCCGCCAGGCAGTTCATCGAGTTGGCGGTGAACATGCCGGAGCAACTGCCGCAGGTGGGGCAGCCGGTGGCTTCGAGCTCGTCGAGCTGGGCCTGACCGATCTTGCCCATCTTGAGCTGGGCGACGCCCTCGAAGATGCTGATCAGATCGACGGTCCGCCCGTCCTGGGTCTTGCCCGCTTTCATGGGCCCGCCGGAGACGTAGATCGTCGGGATATTCAAACGCACCGACGCCATGAGCATCCCCGGCACGATCTTGTCGCAGTTGGCGATGCAGATCAGGCCGTCGAAGCAGTGCGCGCGGGCCATCGACTCGACCGAGTCGGCGACGATCTCGCGGGAGGCCAGCGAGTACTTCATGCCGGTGTGGCCCATGGCGACGCCGTCGCAGATGGCAATCGTGTTGAACTCGAAGGGGACGCCGCCCGCGTCGCGAACGGCCTGCTTGACAACCTCGCCCACCTTGTTCAGATGGACGTGTCCCGGCACAACCTCGCAGAAGCTGTTGGCGATCCCGATGAAGGGCTTGTTGATGTCCGCATCGCCCAGACCACACGCATGGAGCAGCGCCCTGTGCGGCGCCCGCTGGAAACCCTGTTTGACCGTATCACTTCTCATTGTCGATCAACTCCGAACCACAACCATAGAAACGATGTGTGCGAAAGAGTTCAGTGTAGCCGCCGGCCGCGGATGAATAAAGGAAAAACGCGGCCTTGTCCGGCAGAAACCGGCTCCGGCGGGTACGCGTGGTCTCTGGCAACCGCACCTGACTTGTCATGCTGAACGCAGTGAAGCATCCGGCCCAAGAACCAGAGGTCCGCCTCGACGGCGGATCGAGCGTTCTCCTCCGACGCCCAGATGCTTCGCTTCGCTCAGCAGGACAATTCCAAGCCTCGCAAGTACGGACGTGCACCCGGCAACGAGCAACGACGCGTTTTCCCCTTTGCCATGCGGGCAAGCCGCACCTACAATAACGTGCTGGACCTGGCGACTGGAGCGTTTCCCCGGGTGGAGAACACGGTATGCAAGCGAATCGTTTGAATCTGTCGCGTCGCGGTTTTCTCAGGAGTTCGTTGATCGGCTCGGCCGTCGGGACCGGAGTGCTCAGCTTCGAGGAGCGGGCGCTGCTGGCCCAGGCGACCAAGGACTCCGACGCAGGCCGGCCCGCCGAGTCAACAGGCGACATGCCCACAGGCAAGCTCGGCAGGCTGAACGTGACGCGCCTGATCGTGGGCGGCAACCTCACCAGCGGCTTTGCGCACAGTCGCGACTTGATCTACGTGTCAGGCCTGCTGCGACAGTATTTTACGGACGAGAAGGTCTTCGAGACGTGGGGACTGTGTGAGGAGTGTGGGATCAACACCGCGGTGCTGCGGCTGGACGACCATGTCATCGGGCTGATCACGCGGTACTGGAACGAGCGAGGCGGGAAACTCCAGTGGATCGCCCAGGTCAAGATCACGCCGGACAGCCTCGACGAGATCAAGCGGGCCGTCGATAACGGGGCCGTCGCGGTCTACGTCCATGGCGGCGTCTGCGACAGTCTGGTCGAGGAAGGCAACGTAGAGCGGATCGCCAGGGCGGTGCAGCTCATCAAGGACCAGCATGTGGTCGCGGGCGTTGCGGGCCACAAGGTCGAGGTTCCGATCGCCTGTGAGAAGGCCGGCGTCGATCCCGATTTCTACATGAAGACGCTGCACCGTCTCGACTACTGGTCGGTTGCCGGCCGGCCGGAGCACGACAACGCCTGGTGCCTGACGCCCAAGGAGACCGTCGAGTTCATGGCGACCGTGAAGAAACCCTGGATCGCCTACAAGGTCATGGCCGCGGGCGCGATCCACCCGCAGGAGGGTTTTCGCTTTGCGTACGAGAGCGGCGCCGACTTCATCTGCGCCGGCATGTTCGACTTCCAGGTCCGTGAGGACGCGATCATCGCCCGGGACCTTCTCAACAGCAACCTGCCTCGCCGGCGCCCCTGGCGAGCGTAGCGTGCGACGCGCAGACCTTCGTCTCAGGTGCCTTGTGCGCGTTTGAGGGGCCAGAACTCGGACTCGGTCCGCGCCCGGGCGAGATAGGCTCGGGCCTTGGCGACCTCCTCGGGGTGGCCGGCGGCCACGTCGGTCGTCTCGCCGAGATCGTTCGCGAGATCGTACAGCTCCAGATTCCCGCTGGGCAGGCAGATCGCCTTCCACCGGCCGAATCGAACCGCCTGGGCGAAACCCCGCTCGTGGAATTCCCAGTAGAGGAATTCGTGCTGCTCCTGCTTGCGGGCGCTGCCCAGCAGCGTCGGTATCAGGGACAGGCCGTCGGTGGTCTCGGGAGCCTCGGCGCCCGCCAGGGCGGCGCAGGTCGGCAGAAAATCCCAGAACGCTGAGACGTTGGCGGTGACGGCGCCTGCCGCGATGTGTCCAGGCCAGCGGGCGATCAGCGGCACGCGGATACCGCCCTCGTACAGATCGCGTTTGATGCCTCGCAGTGGGCCGCTGCTGGTGAAGAAGTTCGGGTCCGAGCCGCCTTCGCGATGGGGACCGTTGTCGCTGCTGAAGAACACGAGGGTGTCCCCGTCGATGCCGAGGTTTCGGACGCGCCGCAGGAGCCGCCCGACGCCGCGATCCAGACGGGAGATCATCGCGGCTCGTCCCTTCTCCGCCTGCGGCCAGTCCTTATCTGCGTAGACTCCGTAGTCAGGCACTTCCATGCCGTTCTTGCCGGCCTCGTTGTTGGCGTGCGGCAGCGTCACCGCAAGATACAGGAAGAACGGACCCTCCTTGTTGTCTGTGACGAACTGGAGCGCCTCCTGCTCCATGAGGTCATACGAGTACTCGACCTTCTCGGTGGCGACGCCTGCGCCGTCCTCCCGGCCGCCCGGGACCTTGTTCTGGAGCGGGATGCGCTGACCGTTTCGGAACAAGAACTCCGGATAGTAGTTGTGGGCGTGGCGCTGGCACAGATAGCCAAAAAAGTAGTCGAATCCCTGCTGGTTCGGCTCACCGATGCTGTCGGGGCCGCCCAGGCCCCACTTGCCAATCAGGGCGGTCTTGTAGCCGGCCTGCTGGAGCATTCTGGGCAGCGTCACTGTGTCCGCGGGCAGGGGCAACTGGCCCATCGGCCGGACCTCGCTGTTGCCGCGAATGTACGCGTGTCCCGTGTGCAGGCCGGTCATCAGGCAGCATCGCGAGGGGGCGCAGACCGTGCTGCCGGCGTAGTGGTCCGTGAACCGCATCCCCTCGGCGGCCATCTGGTCGATCGCAGGCGTTTCGATCAGCTTCTGTCCGTAGCAGCCCACGTCGCCGTAGCCCAGATCGTCCGCGAGAATGAAGATGATGTTGGGCTTGTTCGTAGTGACGCCGTGAGGCGTTTCTTTGGACCCCTTCGCGGACACACCACGAACGGACCGGGCGCACCCCGCAAGGCCAGCCACTGCTGTGCCGACACTCACCTGTTTGAGGAAGTCGCGTCTGTTGAGATTCCGAGCCATTCGAACGGGCCTCCATCAGGAGTATCTGCAGTACTGTGCCATCGGGCGGAACCGGGCACGCACCCAGAATACCGGACACACCGTCGATGCTCAAGTCTGGGGACTGGAAGATACGGCGCCGAGCAAGTTCTTGATTCGCCGCCGGAAGAAGGGGCACCACAAGCCCAGGATCGCGAACGGCAGCGCGATCAGGAACACCATGGCTCCGGTGATGAGACCCCAGATGACAGCGGGCTCCAGAAGCACGTCGACGCGGCCCAGGCTATCGGTGGTAGCGAACAGGAAAATGAATGCGAACACCAGTGCGCCTGCGAGGCCGACGACCACGTTGCCGGCCGCCTGGAACACGACAAATCGCCAGGCGCGGCGCGAACGATATCCTCGGACGGCCAGCGCATAACCCAGAACCGATGCAATCATCATGACGCCGATGGACACCACGGCGGAGACCGTCTGACTGGTCGCAAAGCCAAGCCGCAGCCCACGGTGACTCGAAGATCGTCGGGAATCCTGGTGAGTTTTGACAGACAAGTTCGGTAGCGTGTACCACCGCTTTGGCGGACTTCGTTCGCTTGGCTCGGAGTTCCTTCAGGCGACAGTACAGTAATGTGGCCCAGCCGCCCCCGGCTGGGATCACCCCCGGCTGGGATCACCCCGGGGTGGGATCACCCCGGGTTGGGATCACCCCGGGTTGGGATCACCCCCGAGGGCGGGGGTGCCACACGGTTCGATTGCCGATCTTGCTCGTCACAACTCATTAGGTCTGACTGGAATGGCCTCCTTCCAGGCGGATGCTGTGGACGACGTAATCGCCCGGAGGCAAGGTCACCGTCGAGCCAGGCGGCTCGAAAGTTGTGGTCTGGTCTCCCGGCCCCGTGAGGGCCAGTTGCTCGATCCCCTGCCCCTCGATGCGAAGCCCCCGACTGCCTCCTGCCCGCCGTACGCCGCGAGCGCCGCAATGTGGGCAAGGACCAGAGCCCAGGCAATCGGCGCACCCGTTTTGCGCCTTGTCATTCTCATCTCCGCCACGAAGCCATCATATTCACTCGTCCTTCGAGATCGTGAATTCCCGTGAGCCGGTTATTGTGCCATAGAGCTCGTTGGTCTCGTATGTCACCTTGATCGTAAAGGGCTCTTCGTTGTCTTTGAGCGTGAGGTCTTCCGGTACTCGCCACGAGTACCCGCAGGTGCCGTCTCAGCCAAAGGGCATGATCCCCGAGGCAACGACCTCGCCGTCCGCACGGTAGATCGCCACCTCGGGATGGAGCTTGTCATATCCTCGCAGGCCGGCTTGCCTTGGATGCAGCATGCCATTGGTGACATGCAAGGCGCCCAGGCCAGCCGCGAGGACAAGCAGTCCCATCGCCGACAGTACAGGCAACAGACGATGGCCTGTTCTGCCGGCCAGCAGCCACGCCACCAGCGGAATCAGGGCGATCGCCACGAGGGCACCGATCCCGTACGGCGAGACATATTCCTGTGCCTTCCTCCGGAGGCCTCGAATCATGATATCCTGTGTGGGATCGACGAGGACCGCATGGACCGTGAGTTCATCGCCGGGGCTTAGCCGCGTCTGCCTCGGCGGCGACGCGAACAGGACCTCGGCCGGATGGGAGAAATCCAAGACGCAGGGCTTGTCCTTGCGGACCGCCAGGCAGTGTGCCATCGATCCCTTCCCCCGGCGTTTGCCGTCCGCGTGGTAGTTGCTGGAGATCTCGATGAACAGCGGCCCGTACTCGATGCTTAGGGTCTCGGGCGCATAATCGCCCACGGGCACTCGACAGCTCGACACCAGTCCAGCGGGCCCCTCTTGGGAGGGATCGCCCACCAAGACCGCCTTGTCCTTCGCGAGCAGCGAGCCCTCGAACTTCTTGCCCCTGACGAATCGTTTGCCGGAGCCCAGGGTGAACGTGCCGAAGTCCCCTCGGTACGGCTCCACGAAGAGCCGGTCGCCCCGCGGCGTCG
This sequence comes from Sedimentisphaerales bacterium, assembly GCA_034678485.1. GTDB lineage: Bacteria > Planctomycetota > Phycisphaerae > Sedimentisphaerales > Anaerobacaceae > PLanc-01. The sequence goes on from JAXDBU010000144.1 coordinate 29,381, forward strand.
TGGACAGCCGCCAGTACCGGCCCCCCATCTCGTGCAGGGCCAGGAGTCGGCCCCCCAGGTGCCAGTCCGGGAGCGACTTGCCATCCTGCGGCTGCAACTGAAGCAGGGTCCCCGGTCGGTCCCAGTGCGTGCCGATCGGATAGGTGTTGCCCAGGACGACATCAAACCGCCGGGCGGCGATCTCGATCTGGCCCCGACGGGCCTCGGTCGGGAACAACGTCACCTGGACATACCCTTTGTCGGTGACCGTCAGACGCGGGAGCACCTGTACTGAACCATCACCATCGCCCGGCAGGTCGACGCGGGCGAAGAGCACGCATTGGGCGATCCATTTGTCGTTGAGCAATAGGGCGCTGGGATGCTCCTGCGCAGGCTGCAACGGGGCTTGGTCGGCCAAGTCGCCGTCCCGGTCCAGGTCGATGTGGAGCCGGTCATAGCCCGTGCCCGTCCCGCCGGATTCGTCGATCGCGAACCGACAGAGCACGCCGGTGCGGTCGTTGGCAAACTCCATGTCGATGCGAACAAAGCCATAGAGGGGTTTGCCCGAGAAGAACGTGGGATAGGTCACGTTGGGGTCGGCCTGTTCTTCGCAGGGGCACGGATGCCCGTACCCGACGCCGAATCCCGACTCCTCGCGCAGCTCGAAGACCGCCGTCTCAGGATCCGCGGCAACTCCCCCGAGCGCGGCGGAGACGCTCACGGCCAGGCACGCAACCATCGAGAGCATCGCGCTCATCTGCCTCCCAAGTACTTCTCGTTCAGTCCCTGTACACTGTGAATTGCCGCGATCCGATCACTGTGCCATAGAGTTCCTTTGTGTTGTACGTTGCCGTGATCGTGAGCGTTTCCTCGTTGCCGCTGATCGTGAAGTCCTCCGGTACTCGCCACGAGTACCCGCAGGTGCTGTCTCAGCCAAAGGGCATGACGCCCTCTGCGACGATCTCGCCGTTGGATCGTTTGATGACGACGCGCGGGTTGAAGGAATCGTCCCGCCCGATCCGCCGGAACATGACATCGAGCGATGGATCGACCAGGACCGCCTTCACGTCCAATTCCTCGCCCGGCTTGAGACGGTGGTTCCTGGCGGGCGAGGCGAACACGACCTGCGGCTTGCCCGAGAGATCGAGCACGAAGGGCTTGCCCTCGCGAATCTGGATCGCATAGATCGCAGGCCCCTGCTGCGCACGCCCGCCGACCAGGCCGTCTGCGTGGCGGTTGCGCAGGATCAGGCAGTTGAGCGTGTCATACATCACGTTCAGGAGCGCAGGAGCATAGTCGCCCACGGGCAGGCGGAAAGAACTCGAAGGGGACAGGTTCTGTCCTCCGAGACCATCCGTCAGGCTGATGGCCATGTCCTTCGAGCCCAGGGTACCGCTGAACGACACGTTCTGGACCTTGCGTTCGCCTGCCTTGAGCTCCAGCGTGCCGAAAGGCCCCCGATAGGGCCAGACGAAGAGCTTGTCGCCGCTCGGCGTGGCGGCAAGGCGGTAGTAGGTGTCGCCTACCCGGTGCATGGCCATGAGCCGGTCGCCTCCATACCAGGATGCGAGGGAACTGTCGCTCGGTCCGTTCGCGGCAAACAGAAAGAGGCCTGTCTCGGGGTGATCGAACCGGCCCGGGATGGCGCCGCTGTGTCCGAGCACGGCCGTGAACCTGTCTTCGCCGATCTGGATCTGCCCGGTGCGAGCCTTCATCGTCGTCAGCACGGCGTACCAACGGTCGCCGAGGACCAGCAGGCGAGGCATGACTTCCAGCCGCTCCGAGGGATCCTCCCCCGGCACGATCTGAAGCTTGATCGTCTCGAAGCACACTTGGGTGGCATCCGAGCCGAACTCGAACAGGGCCTTGGTGGGCACGTCCTTCATCGGCCGGCAGAACCCGTCGTCGGTCAGGTCGCCGTTACGATTCATATCGATGTACATGCGGTCGTAGCCCCGCCCGGAACCGGCGGATTCGTCCATCGCGAAACGGTAATGGTACCCCGCATCCAGTTCCGTGGCGGAGGCGCCGACGTGGAACGAGCCGTAGAGCGGCTTGTCCGATTGGAGCGCGGGATAGCGCACGGCCTTGGCGTCCCGCTTCGTTTCGCATATAACGTATGCGCCGAAATGGAAGCTCGACTTCTCCGCGTCGCGCACATCGAAGGTGGAGATTTCCTTGAGATCGAACGCCGCGGCATCTTCCGGAACGACCGTCGCCGCCCCAGCGATGCCGATACCGCAGAACAGAAAGATGAGAAGGACCCGCAAGGAGCCCCTTTCGTTGACCCGCCGATCTGAGTCTGCTCTCTCATGGCACATGGTTATCCCTTTCCTGTATGGTCGCTGCCCATTCAATTGCGAACGATGGTGATCTCGCGTTTGCCGACGACGGTCCCGTAGAGTTCCCGCGTGTCGTAGGTCACTGTGATCGTGAGGGTCTCTTCGTTGCCGTCGATCTTGAAGTCTTGTGGTACCCGCCACGAGTACCCGCAGGTACCGTCTCAGCCAAAGGGCATCACGCCCTCGGAGACGATCTCGCCGTCGGCCCGGGCGATGGTCACCTTGGGATCGAGCGACAGGTCGTGCGTGCGGCTGTACTTCGCTCCGTTGGGCCCGCTGGACTCCTTTTTTTGCTTGCGAGAGGTGTCACTCAGATCACGGATCATGAAGTCCTGGACCGGATCGATCAGGACTGCTGCGACAGTGAGTTCCTCGCCCGGCTTGACCCGAGAGTCCCGCGCAGGACTTGCGAACAAGACCTCCGGCCTGTTCGAGAAGTCGAAGACGAAAGGCTTGTCCTCGCGGATCGCAATGCCGTAGACCAACTGACGGCCCTTCATGTATTGTCGTTTGCCATCGGCATGGTAGTTCATGGAGATGTTGATGCGAAGCGCGCCGTATTGCAGGTTCACGTATTCGAACAGGTAATCGTCCACCGGCAGCCGGCACGAACGGGTATACACAGGCTGGTTGTCGTTGCTGACATCTCCAAGGGCCACCGCGGTTTTCTCCGACCGCAACGATCCTCCGATCTCAAACTGGTCGATGTTCCGGCCGCCCGCGCCGACCTCGAACGTGCCCAACGGTCCCTCATATGGCCGGACGATCAGCTTGTCGCCGGTCGGCGTGGCCGAAAACGCGTAGAATATGCCGCCGACCTTGTGCATCGCGTTGAGGCGGTCGCCGCCCCACCAGTCCCAGGGCCTGGGGTTTCCGGCGGGAGTCAGGTGCAGGGCCGCCCAGGGTTGATCGAACCAGCCGGTCGCGATGTAGCAATGCCCCAGAAGCACGTCGCATTTTTGCCAGCCGAGGTCAATCCGACCCTTGTGCGCCTTTGTCGTGACGAGACTCAACGTCTTGTATCCACTGTCGCGGACGATCAGCCGGGGCATCGTTTCGAGCGGCCGCTCGCCCGCCGGGCCGCAGGCGAATGGAATCGACAGATTCTCGAAACACGCCTGTTGTTTGAGACTGGAGTACCCTAGCATCGCCTTCGCAGGCGGATTCTTCTGAACCCCCAGAACACCGTCGTTGGTCAAGTCCAGATCGCGGTTCAGGTCGAAGTACAACCGATCGTAATCCTTCCCCGTCCCGGCAGATTCATCGAGGGCGAAACGGTACGCTTTGCCGGCTTCCGGGTTGTCCATGGGGTCCGAAAAGTCCACTGTTCCATAGATGGGCTGGCTCGACACAAACTTCGGATAGACTGCAACGTTCGGGTCCGGTTTGTCGGCACAGACAGCTCGTTGCCCGATAAGAAACTGCTGTCCCGCCTGCTCGGGCAGATCGAAGACGGAGACCTCCTCCAGAGGAAAGACCCGTTCCTCCGCCCCCGCCATTCGGCCGGCCGCACACACCAGGGCAAGAACACAGGACAAAAGGATGATGTGTCCGCGAAGACACGCGAGGCGGTCAGCACGAGCGTTCATGATCTCGTCCTCTCAAAAGGCTCCGCATTGCGCCGCCGGCCCGGAGACTCGCAGTCCCCCGGACCCCGCAGGCGACGATCGATCCGCCTATTTTGACCTATCCATCAGTCCTTGTAAACCATAATCTGCTCGTCTGTGATGTCGTCACATCACGGCCAGGCAACTCACAGGAACAGCGGCAGGACGTACGGCAGGATGATCGCGGTGATCAGGCCGTTGAGCATCATGCCGACGCCGCTCATGGCGCCTTCCAATTCCCCCTCTCGCAGGGCGCGGGCGGTGCCGATGCCGTGGGCCGCTGTGCCTGTGGCCAAACCGATCGCGAATCGACTGCGAATCCCGATGAGCTTGATCGCCTGCGGCGCGAACATGCCGCCCAGAATGCCGGTGAAGATCACCGCGGCCACCGTAATGGAGGGCAGCCCGCCGATTTTCTCGGAGATCCCGATGGCGATGGGTGTTGTGACCGACTTGGGCGACAGCGAGGTCGCGATTTCGGAGGTCCCGCCCAGCAGCAGGGCCAGGCCGACCGCCGATACGATCCCGGTGATCGAACCGACCGCGACACTCGCGAGCGTCGCGACGAGGTTCCGCTTGATCTTGTCCAGTTGCCGATAGAAAGGCACCGCCAGCGCCACGACCGCCGGACCCAGGAGGAAGTCCAGCACCCGACCACCTCGGTTGTAGGCTTCAAAGGGGATGTCCGCCAGCAGGAGCACACTGATGATCGCGACCGCTGACAGCATGACCGGGTCCAGCAGCGGCGTGCCCGACCGGCGTCTGATCCAGCGGGCGACGACCCACATCCCGACGCTCAGAGTGATGCCGAACCACGGATGATACGTCCAAGTCTCCATCAGCCCTCCTCCGCATCCTTCTTCTCGAGCAGGCGGGCGGTCAGAGCGGTCGCCCACAGCACCGCCAGCAGACTGCCCACGATCCCCGCCAGGAGCGGCAGCCATTGCTCGGCGATCAGGTCGAAGTAGAGCATGACCGCCACGCCGGGAGGCACGAAGAACAGGCCGATCTCCGACAGCAGCATATCCGCCGCCGGCTCGACCCGCTTGATGTCGATCACCTTCGCGAGCAGGCAGACCGCCAGCAGGATCATGCCGATCACATTGCCCGGCACGTGCAGTTTGAAGCCCAGCGAAATCGCGTTGCCGACCCCCAAGAACGCCAGGAGCAGCGCGAACGAGTAGACCGTCTCTTTCCGAATCATTCTCTTTCCTAAGAACCCTTGACCTCGATTCAGCAGAACCCACGCACAGGCACCTTCTTGTCATCCTGAGGCGCAGCCGGAGGATCCGGGCATCGGTCAAGAGGTCCCTCTCTGCCGCAGGCCAGATCCTTCGCTCCGCTCAGGATGACATGCATCGCACGGGCTGCTCAGAATCCGTATGACACTCACCCCGAACAGAGCCAGCGGCGGCAATTCTGACCTCGCGGCCTGCGGACCGCAAGTCGGATCTTGGGCGGAGACAGTCTTTGAGAGGATTGGCGGGTCGGGTCAGCGCCCCAAGGCCGACACGACAGACATGACATCGCCCGGGCTCGCCAGGAACAGGAGCGTGAACGCGCCCGAGACAAGGAGCGTGACCAGCGCCAGAAGTCTTCGCTTGTCCCGGCGCACGCCCGCGATGCTCAACCCCAACGCGACGACGAGACACAACAGGCACAGCGGCCCTACAAGGGCCGGGATTGGACTGCCTCAGCCCGGCTGCAGGACGACCAGCAGCGCCAGCATCCCGCCGGCTGCTGCAAGGGCAAGCATCGCTGTTATGCCGTAACGCATGAACGATCCTCACATCTCCGCCCGACCTTCGCGACGGACCTCGCGATCAACAGAACAGTCCGCGGAAGAAACCGGCGATCCACAGAACGACAACTGTCATCACTCCCGAGATGACCAGCATTGCCGCTGCGTAGAACTTCCGTTCATCTTTTGTGACGCCGGCAACACTGTACCCCAAGGCCAGGGGAGGACAAAGCAACAACACCAACCTTACAAAGGTCGAGAGTGGATTACCTCACCCAGGGTGAAGGAACATCAGCAGAATGACTATCAAGCCGAAGACACCGATGATCTTCGCGGCGGTCTTCCCGTAGGACATTGACAATCCTTCCAATACACTATTTGAGCAACCGCGTGTAACCCACCCGTCGGGTCAGGCCGATCTTGTCGAAGTAATCCAACAGCGGAATCGCGTATTTCCGCGTCGTGTCGAGGACGTATTTGAACTGGACGCTCTCCAGGCCGTTGTGCTCCTTGATGTACGCGATGAGCCGCTGGCGGGCGTCGGCGACTGCGTCCGCGTGGAAGTACAAATCCTGCTCGACCCGGACGAGCTTCTGTTGTTCGATGAGGATTCGAATGGCCCGTTGCACCTGCGGGAGCGTGGTTCGGGTCTTGTCCGCGACCTCCTGCGGGCCGGGCGGACTGAACAGATGCATCTTGAACATGGATTCGACGCTCTGTAACAGTTGCTGCTCGGCGTCGTTGAACTGCTCGCGGTGTTCCGACAGGGCCAGGCAGCCCTTTCGCTCGACGAGCCTGCCCTCGGACCGCAGACGCTCGATCAATGCGTCGAACACCTCCTTGCGGACCGCAGATTCCGTCATCAGTTGCTCGCGGGCGATGCCGGGACTCTCCGGCCGCTGGCGGTGGAAGGCGAGGACGAGATCGAGCAACTGCTGTCGCACCCGCTGGGCAGTCTCGATATGAACATAGAGCCTGCCGCTCACAGGAAGGATGCGTCCGGCGCCGGCCAGCTCCGCCAGCAGGGGGACGAGTTCCTTCAGCGGGGTCTTCGTGCGGACGGAGATCTGCTTCTCATCCGCCGCGACCGACTCGGCGGTCCTGATGGAGTACTCGACGAAATCCTTCGGATTGGCGGCGGCCTTGGCCCGCTCGGTCACTTCCGCGAGAACGCCGGGATGGGTCCGCTTGAGGCGTTTCTCGATGGCCTCGACGACGATGCCGCCGCCGAGCGTTCGAGTCGGAGACAGCGACCGCAGGATGAAATGGTCTCGCGGCCCGGCCACCACCGGGTCATTCAAGAACACCTGGATCAGGCATTGCCGACCGGGCTTGAGACTGCTCTCCTGGAACAAGTACACAGCCGCCGTGGTCTCCGAGGTCCCCGTGTGGAACTTGACTCGCGCGCCATTCTTGAAATCGGCCCGTTCATCGTCGAGCAGCTTGAACTCGCACAGGTACCACTGGTACGGTGCGAAGTAGTCGCTCATGCTGATGACGTTGCCGCGCTGGATATCCTTGTGGTCCCATTGGGGGATGTTGATCGCGGCGCACTGGCCGGCCAGGGCTCGGGTGCTGTCGCGACCGTAGACCTGGATTGCCCGCACCCGTCCCTTATTCCTCTGAGGCAGCAGCTCGACCTCGTCGCCAACGCCGACGGAGCCGCAGGTGGGAATCCCGGCCACGATGGTCCCGTAGCCTTTCGCGGCGAACGCCCGCTCGACCGGCACACGGAACACGCCATTGGCCGTCTTGGGCGTGATGGCCGCCACCATCGTCTTGAGGGCCTCGTAGAACTCCTCGAAGCCCTGGCCCGTGATGTTGGAGATCGGCAGGATCGGGGCATCCTGGAGGAATGTCCCCGTGACAAACTGCCGGATCTCCTGGGCAACGGCCTGCGTTCGCTCGGGCGGGACCGCGTCCACCTTCGTCAGCGCGACGATCCCATACCGGACGCCCAGCAGGGTCAGGATGTCCAGGTGCTCGCGGGTCTGGGGCATCACTCCGTCGTCGGCGGCCACGACGAGGATGCAGCCGTCGATCCCGCTGGCGCCCGCTACCATGGTCTTGACGAAGTTCTCGTGGCCGGGGACGTCGACGATGCCGACCTCCAGGTCGGCGATCACGCACGGCGCGAAGCCCAGCTCGATCGACATGCCGCGTTCCTTCTCGATCTTGAGCCGGTCCGTGTCGCAGCCGGTCAGGAGCTTTATGAGCGCGGTCTTGCCGTGGTCGACGTGGCCCGCGGTGCCGATGCTGATGTTGTGTTGTTGTGTGGTCATCCGTCCTATTCGTCCTATCCGTCCCACAAGTCCCATAGGACGGATAGGACCTGTGGGACCAATAGGACATGTTCTCGTGTGCTTCTTACGCGCCCGCCGAGAGCGCCGCGGCCACCGCCTCGACAAGGATCGCATCGTCGCCATCCCGCAGCGTTCGCGGGTCGAGAAGGACCTGGTCGTTCTGAATCCTGGCGAAAACCGGGGTCTCGTGGAGCCGCAAGCCTTTGGCCAGCGAATCGGCACTGGTCTTCCTGGGCGTGATCGCCACGAGCGTCGTCGCCAGATTCTGCGCGGGCAACGACCCGCTGCCCATCTGTGAGAATCCGCTGATCGTGGTCACGTCCGCCGCGAGGTTCGTTTCGCGCAACTGCGAGGCCAGTCGTTCCGCATGAGTGCGGATCTCGTCGGCGCTGCGCCGCAGCATTTGCAGCGTCGGCACTTCGCGAAGCGCAACCGCTTCGTCGAGGAACAGCTTGAGCGTCGCTTCCAGGACCGCCATCGTGAGCTTGCCCACGCGAACGATCCGTGCGAACTGGTTCTTGCGGACCTTCTCGATCAGGTCCCTCTTGCCCAGGATGATGCCGGCCTGCGAGGCGCCGATCAGCTTGTCGGCGCTGCTGGTGATGATGTCGGCCCCCGTGCGGACCGAGTCGGGCAGGGTCGGCTCGGGCTCGAATCCGAACTGCGAGAAATCGACCAGGGCGCCGGCGCCCACGTCGTCGATCATCACGAGGTTGTGCCGGTGTGCGATCTCGACCATGGCGTCGAGCGGGACCTCCGCGGAGAATCCCTGGATCTTGTAGTTGCTCGGGTGTACGCGGAGGATCGCGGCGGTGTTCTCGGTGATCGCGTTCTCGTAGTCGCGAGGGTGCGTCTTGTTCGTCGTGCCGACCTCGACCAGCTTGGCACCGCTGAAGGCCATCACCTCGGGCAATCGGAACGAGCCGCCGATCTCGACGAGCTGGCCTCGCGAGACGATCACCTCCTTGCCCTTGGCGACCGTGTTGAGCACGATGGCGGTGGCCGCGGCGTTGTTGTTCACCACCGTGGCCGCCTCCGCGCCGGTGAGCTGTTGAAGGAGCCGCTCGATCTGTTCGTCGCGCCGGGACCGTTTGCCGGTGTCACGATCCACCTGGAGCAGGGAATAGCTTCGCAGGGTCGCCTGGACCTGCTCGACCGCCCTGGCGGGGAGCAGCGCCCGGCCCAGTCCCGTGTGCAGGATGATCCCGGTGGCGTTCACCGCCCGGCGATAGAACGGCGCCGCCAGCGTCTCGATTCCGCGTGTCGCCGCCGAGACGACCTGCGCACGGATTGTCGCTTCATCCGCATCGGGCGTTGGCTGGGCCAGAAGCCGCCGGCGAATCTCCTCGACCGCTTCGCGAACGCAGTCCGCGACGAGCTGACGCCCGTGCTCGGCCGCAAGGGCTTCCATCTCGGGCTCCCTCAGGACCGAATCCACCGAGGGGACCCTCCGCATCAATTGTTGGGTCTGTGCATCCATGAAGATCATTGTACGCCTCCGCGCCGGGCAGACAAGTCGATTTCACACGGGCAACCCGCGGGGGCGTGACCAGATTCTCCGGCAAAGACGCCCCGATCTGTCATGCTGAACGCAGTGAAGCATCTGGGCCTTGCAGGAGACGTGGCGTCCGGAGTCCATACGCATCGTCCACTCCCAGCCCAGATCCTTCGCGTTGCTCAGGATGACAAAGTCGACGGAACGCATGGCCGTCAGCGGCCCAATCTGCGAGAACCGTCGTAAAACCATGTAACAACGCGGCCTCTGCCGCGTCTGATAAAGGTGGACCAGTGGTGTTCTGCGCGGTTGGCGGGTTGACAACCGAACAGATCGGCGGTAGAAGAGCCCAGAACGAGAGGCCGATATCATGAACAGAAGAGAACTCATCGCCACCGGCGTCGTCATCGTGCTCGGCATGCTCGTGGCGTTCCCTCTCAGCAGGTTGTTCATACCCTCGGCCCCACGACAGGCAGTCTTCGTCGGCTCCGAGACGTCGATCCACCAGACGGACCACCAGGGGGACGATTGGCTCATCACGCCGGTGCGGGGGCAACCCGCGGTCGTGGATCCCAACGCGGCGCAGGCAAGACCTGTGATCGTCGTGAAGACCAACGTCAGCGTGAACGGGCGGGAGGCATTGATCGGACTGGTTCTCCAGGATCGCGATGGCCGGCAGTACCAGCCGATCATCGTCAAGAGCGGGGTCCGACTGCCGCCCCCTAAACTGAGAATCGTCAACGAAGCCGGAGAGGTGCTCCTCCATGACAGTTTCCAATATGGCTGAGGTGGCACCTGTCGGCGCTCGTGGCGAGTGCCAGCGAACTTCAAAGGGCAGTTCCAGGTGCAGGTGGACATCGATCTCGGCCCGTTCGAGGTCGAGCACGAGCAACCGTGGCATTTGATCGGGTCGCCCGATTAAGGTGGCTGTGGAATATGACGATAGAAGGACATGCGTGCAAAGAGGAGCAATCTGCCCTATATCGTCGTTGGCGTCATCGCCGCAGCCATTCCATTATCGGCCTTGGTGACCGCACCGCCAAGTGCGGCCGATGCTTCGTCCGTTTTGCAGGAGGAACCGGGAATCCTCCGACAGACCGACGAACTCGGCAACAACTGGGTCCTGCAACAGGCCGGCGGCCCGTCGGTCCTGAGCTTCCGCAAGCCGGGATCGCCCATCACGGTGAAGACGGACGTTCGCAACACCGGTTCGGGCGTCGTGCTGATCGGGCTTGTGCTGGAGGGCCGGGCCGGGGAAACTTACCGGCCGACCGCGATCAGGAATCGGGTCCCGGCGGACCCTGCGCGCCTGCAGATTGTGGATAGGCAAGGCAATGTGCTCGACGAGGGCTACTTCGAATATGGCTGAGGCGGCGCCTGCCGGTACTCGTGGCGAGTACCCTCGGACGCCTCCGGCAAGTTCCAGGTGCAGGTGTCCATCGACCTCGGACCGTTCTCCGTCAAGCACGACAGACCTTGGCATTCCCTCTGACAAAGCGCCGGGCCGACGCGGAGGGTCCAGATGACGAAGCGGCGCTGGATCATCCTGTTGGGGGCGGTCGTCCTGGGCGGAGGGCTGCTCTGGGCACTCGTCGGCCGGGAGCCCGTGCTGGAGGGGCGGTGCAAACTGACTCTCAGGAAGGCCGATTCGCACAGTCAATTGATGTCGCTGGCCTCTCAG
>JAXDBU010000145.1:0-10764 GCA_034678485.1 Sedimentisphaerales bacterium
GATCAAGGCCAACAGGCCTATGAAAAACAGTATCGTGAACGAACTCTCCAGATGCTCAAAAAACGTGTTAAACAAATGGGATATGCGATGGTCGATCTATGCTCCGGAGAGGTAGTTTCTTAGGAGCGCAGCGAAGCAATCTCCCGCTCGGGAGGTTGACAGGACCCCCCAACGCGATCTATCGCGTTTGGGAACCCAGATTGCTTCGTCGCTGTGAACGGCAGGATGCACGGGATGCCGGGTGTTCTCTGTGTGTCCGTGGTGAGCAGTCAATTTGCCTTTCGGTTGTCGCGGCAGAACTGAGCCATGAGCTCCATGGCCTTGGAGGTTCTTTCCATGGAGCCGTCGAGTTTGGCGTAGGCGTCGACCAGTTCCATCAGTTCCGGCGGGGCTTCGGTTGTGCCGTACTGGTGGGCGGTGTTGACGATGCCGGCGTCCAGGCCGTACTCCATTGCCTTGGCGACGTAGGCGCGACAGACTCCGATGCGTCGGGCGGGCAGGTCCCGCACGCAGTTACTGATCCCGAGCGAGCAGTGGACTCCCTTCATCCGCGGATCGCTGCGGATCTTCTTGATGGTCTCGAAGGTGCGATAGGTGTAGCCGGGGACTCCCGGCTCCATCGGCATGTCGATCGCGAGCGGGAAGACGGTCGAGTCGAAGAAGATCTGGTCGGGCTTGAAGCCGTGGCGCATCGCGGCCTCGAAGATCCGCTTCGCCAGGGCGTAGAGTTCGCCGACCGCGTGCGACCCGCCGGGACCGGTGGCCTTCTCTTCGCTGACGAGCAGGCCGACGAACGAAAAGTCGTAGTCCTTCTTCAAGGGCATCATCTGGTCCATCGTGTAGACCTTGATGGAATTCAGAAGCGGAGGCAAAACGGATTCACCACAGAGACACAGAGAACACCGAGAAGAGATAGGTGATTCGTGATTTGTGGCCTCTGTGACCTCCGTGCCTCTGTGGTGAAGTTCTTTCTTGTCGTTTCCATACCACTCTTTCAGTCCCGCGGTCAGGACCGCGTCGCTGCTGCTGTCGACGCAGACGGGTACGCCGCGACCCCATCTCTTCACGAGCCGGACGTACTCGATCATCATATCGACCGCCTGCTGCGGATTCTGCTCGCCGAAGGCGTCGAGATTGATCGCGATGTAGTCGGCGCCGTCGTTGGCCTGCGACTCGATCAGCGCACGGACGTAGTCGAGCTGCGGGCTGGCTGTCGTGTAGGCGCCCACACCGAGGGCGTGCAATTCTTTCATGATCTGGCCGGTCTTGGGGATAGAAGCATGGATCGATTCGCCAATCGAGATGATTGCGTTCTTCATCGTATGGTCTTTCCCGAACAGGTAGTTGATGATGGACGACGTGTGCTGCAGCGCGGGATTGCGGGGCTTGTTGATGATCGTCCGCAGTCGCGACAAGCCCGCGTCGGAAGAAGGAGCATCGAGGCAAGAAGGTGGGAAGTTGAGAACGTCAGAAGGTCGGGCAGACTGGTCGTCGTCGGAGCGTTGGTCACGTGCCACCATCTCTCCAACCTTCTGACCTTCTGACCTTCTAACCTTCTGCTGCTCGGATGCGGCGGCTTCGTAGATCCGCTCGCCGATGCAGACGCGGTCGAGGTTGTTGCCGCAGCGGCCGTCGAAGGTGGCGTCGCCGCAGGGGGCGTTGTCCATTCCCTTCTCGCAGCCGCCGATGGTACACAGGCCGAAGTTCTCGGGGAGGAAGCAGTCGCCGCACTCCTCGCAGTCGAACAGGAGATACTTGAAGCCTTTCTCGCTGCTGTTGAAGAGCTTGTAGATGGCGCCGCAGCCCGCGTCGGCGCCGAGGAGCGCCATCGTCTTCTTGAAGGCGTGGAAGCCGAAGTGCTTCGGGTCGAGGAAGGCCCAATGTGCGAAGTCGAAGAACCGCTTGGCGAACGTCGGGTACGGCGTGATGAGGGTCGCCCGTGCGCCGGATTCATCATAGAGGTAGAAGGGTTCCTTGGCAGGCCAGCAGAGATTGTCCTGGAACGGCTCCCAATGCGTGCCGATCTCGGCGGCCCGTTGGAGAATCCTGGTGAACAGCTCGAAGGTGGGTACGCCGCCGAGATCGACGCCGGCGGCGCCCATTGCCTTATACATGGCCACCTGCTGGGCGGCCCGCTCGATGTGGTCGTCCACCCGCTCGGACTGGACCTTGGCGAGCAGCTCGTCGCTGACGAAGCAGCCGGGGAGCTTGCCGTCGTGCATCAAGCGTGGCGCGGGCGTCAGCGTGCTCAGCAGGTACACGTTGCCGATCACCGGGAAGCTGCCGGCATCGGAAAAAGGCGAATCGTGGCTACTTTGAGTGGGAAGAACCTCTTCATCCATTTCTTCCGCCCAAACCATGCTCGCATGTGGTGCCCCCGCCCTCGGGGGTGTTCTTTCCCCAGCCGAGGGCGGCTGGGCTACATGTTCTTTCCCCAGCCGGGGGTGGCTGGGCCACGAATCAAGAGATTTCGTTGAAGAATCTAGGCCCGATTCGCCTTTTTCCGATGTCGAGGACTCACCGATCCGCTGTCCGCCCAAACTAATCTCCCGGAGGTAGGTGAACAGTTCGAGCGATTTTCTCCAGTCCCAGCCGACCTGGGTGATGAGGAACTCGGCGCCGCAGGCGATCTTCTTCTCCATCTTGAAGTACTGCTGCATCAGGGAGGGCTCGGTGTACTTGAAAGGCGAGACCGCGGCCCCTGCAAAGAACCGCCGGACGTCCTTGAGCGATTGCGGCTTGGCCTGGAGCAGCGCGTCGTGGTTGATCTTCTGGATCGCACGGAGCAGACCGAGCGATTCGAGCTCGAAGACTCCCGCCGCCTTGACCGGCTTGTCGCCCGTCAGCGCCAGGACGCTCTCGACCCCCGCCTTCCGCAGGCTCATCAGCGAACTGACGATGGCGTCGGCGTTCATGTCCTTGCACGTCACGTGCGGCACGACGTCGAGATTGTCGAGCAGGCCCCCACCCTGACAGGCGGCGATGACAGCGGCCGGCTCAATGTTCGCAACGCCGCCGGGGCTTTGCGGCAGGGTGATCGCGGCCAGATCGAATCCCGCCGGGATCGCCGTGGGGTTCTCTTTATGTGCCTTGAGGAACTTCTCGATAGGATCGAAGCTGAACCCCGGCCCGCCCGTCAGTTCCGCCAGAACGACGAAGCCCGACCGCTTCGTCAGCTTGTCTCGAAGACTCGTTCGCGCCATGAGCGACTCCCAAAAGCCAATCCAATCCGACCGGCCCGAGCCGGGCGGCCGAAAGCAGCAGAATACCAAATCAGCCGTCAGACTGCCACGCCAATCGCAGCCATCGGTCAGATGGGGGGCATGACCGCAGTCGAGACCTCCTGTCGCGCGGCGAGGCGCTGCCCGGACCCTGTCATTCCTGCGACAAGCAGGAATCCACAAGCCATGGCATGCGACACGGCCCAGGGACTGGATTCCCACGTTCGCGGGAATGACAATCCAGGGTCTCGATGACTCCTATGAACGCGCGCAGATGTGGTCACGCACGCACGAGAAGGTTTACTGTCCCGGCGCCCTGGTGTATAGTCGTCCGCATGAGCATGCAAAGGAGCCCACACAGATGACACAGTTCGTCCTTTTCTCGACGTTGTTGTTCCCGATGATGGCGGAGCCAAAGCAATTGCCGGCGAGGCCGTCGGGCGAGTTCTTTCCACTCACCGCACAGGACCATCGCGACGCGACCTCTTTCCAGCGGGGCCAGGCGATTGTCGGGACGACGTATTTCTACTGGTACGATGCTCCGAGCAAGGCCCACATCGTGGACCATGACGGTTCGGATGCCCTGACCACGCATCCGGCGGATCTGGCCGGGATCAGCTTCAGAAGTCCCGCGTGGCACAGGCGCCAGCTTGCGGACATGATCGATGCCGGCCTGGATTTTCTGATGCCGGTGTTCTGGGGCGTGCCGGGCAAGTACGATGGGTGGAGCTTCATCGGACTGCCGCCCCTGGTCGAGGCGCACACGGCATTGGAGAAGGAAGGTCTCAACCCTCCGGCCATCGGCCTGTTCTACGATACCTCGATCCTCGCGTGGAATGGCGCCGGCGCCGACGGGAGCAACTACCACGTGGATCTGACAACTGAACTGGGGCGTGAGTGGTTCTATCTGGCGATTCGCGATTTCTTCAGTCTGATCCCGCCGGCAAAGTGGGCGAGGGTGGACGGCAAGCCGATTGTCTTCCTCTATGACGCGTCGTTTGCGAGAAAGCAGGA
Organism: Sedimentisphaerales bacterium; assembly: GCA_034678485.1. Taxonomy (GTDB): domain Bacteria; phylum Planctomycetota; class Phycisphaerae; order Sedimentisphaerales; family Anaerobacaceae; genus PLanc-01. Next base: position 4,236 of record JAXDBU010000145.1, read on the forward strand.
CCCCGACCGGCAGTTCGCATACGCCACGACCCGTTTCAAGCAGGATTTCGGTGTGGAACCGTTCATCATCAAGAATGCCGGCTGGGAGGGCCACACCGACGCGACCTACGCCTGGGGCGGCGCAGTCAGGGGACCGATCGTTTTCCGCGAGACGATCTCGCTGGGACCGGGATACGACCATAGCGCCGTCCCCGGGCGAGAGCCTCTGGTTATCGACCGGCAAGATGGGAAGACCTACATCGACCGCTGGACCAAGGTGATGCAGCTTGACTCAGCGACGCGCCCGTGGATGGTGCATGTTGAGACGTGGAATGAATGGCACGAGGGGACGGACATCGCCCATTCGAGGGAGTACGGTCGCAACTACATCGTTCTGACCCGTCTGTTCACCGACATGTGGCACGCCGGCACGCAGCTTCGTTTCTCGTGGAGCTACGTGAACGCCGACGCGGTAACATGGGAGGTGGGGAAGCCCGTCGGTTTGGACGTGCGGCCCAGCAGCGGCGACGGCATCTGGGAAACCCGCGCGTTCGGTGACAGCCAGGCGGTGGTTAGCGTGGCGAATCCGCACTCGCAGACGAGCCGGTACCTGTACTTTGACGTAGATGATGCCTTTGCCTGCGGCATGGTGGGCAGTGGGACAATCCTGCGCGTGACGTATCGAAACGGGGGGTGTTCATCCTTTGCGGTGGAATACGACAGCACGGTAAACGAAGGCCCGCTGGAAGGTGCGTTTCGGCCGGCGGGAGGAACCCAGATCACCGGCACAGGCGAATGGAGGACCGCGGAGTTCAAGTTGCCCGATTGCCAGTTCATGAATCGCAACAACGGTGCGGACTTTCGCCTCGTCGCGTTCGGCGGCGACTGCGAACTGGCGGTCCGTCGCATCGAGATCAGAAAGGACAAATAGAAACCGCTGGGGCGGTCAGCGAGACCCGACCATCTCGATTTCGACCGGATTAGTGACGACCTCGACGCCCTCGAAGGAGAAGGCGAGCCGCACAATATGGACGCCGGGCGTGAGAAGGGAACTCGCTTCCCCCGGCAGGGTCACCGGCATATCCGGCACCTCGACGCCCGGGCCGAGGACCTGGACTTTTCCATCCCTGGGCTGACGAACCGGCCAGCGACACCAGCGACCATCGATGGAGTACTGAGACAAAGGCGCCTGTTCGCCGGAGCGGAACGCGAATACCCGCCCACCCTGGTTGCGCAGGTCGATGGTGAAGGTCGGGCTCTCTCCCTTGGAGTACATGCGTCTGCCCGGCCGCAATCGGCACTGTAGACCTTCCGCCGCCTGCCCCCAGGTTGGCTCGGCAGAGGATACTGCACGCGCGTGCCTGCGAGCGACAGTTGCATGCCGAGAGCAGCCGCTGCCTGCTCCCACGACCAGCAACGCGACCACTATGCTGCACTTGAGGATTCTCACACGATCTCTCCTTGCCAAAAACGCTGTCGCGACACCGATCGACATTATATCCGCAGGGAGCGCCGACGCCACCGTGTGTTTGGCGAAGCTCCAATCCATGGTTTCACAAGGGGTTATCGCAGAAAGCAGCTTGCTGAACCGATGCCTTTTCGCAAGTTGTCAACCATTTTTCCACCGGACCAAGAGAATGGCAGTGGAAACCTGGGCAATTTACACAGAATGGCTGACCGGTATGGATTTCTCCAAGCGAAGGCTGGGTATCAGTGTTATGTAGAGTCATAACGCAATATACACAAAGCACTTAGGATCACAATGCGGAGCAATGGCTTGCGACAGAGCGTAACGCCGTCCGTCAGAGAGCACTCTCCATGACGCGAAGTGCTTCGGCGAGGCGGGCTGTCATGGGCAGCTATCGCAGGTTATCCACAGGTTCTCCACAACGGATGTGCAGGGTGTTTTGAGTCGCTCGTGGGTGCAGGGTGTGCTCCCCGGCGGGGCAGGCACTGCGCGATGGAAGCCGAAAAATCCACAAGCCTCACAGGTGCGGAGAGCGTCATGGGTCGATAATCAGTGGACTTGCTGTTCTCTGGTTGCGGCAGTCTCCGGGATACGCCCCGCCTCACCCGCCGAAGCTTGATTCTATTGACTTTCGGTCGCAAAATGGGTACACTACCTGTATCAATCGCCGGACAGGCGCTTGATTCGAAATGGGGGGTGCTCATCAATCTCCTCTCTTGAGCACCATGTGTAGTTGAGTTGGTGGTCTGGCGGTTCTTTGCTTTCACGGCAGGGAGACGTTCTGCGCCGGGCCACTCGGGGGTGCGGTGACATGAGAGAACGAACATCGAGACGATTCCTTTGCGCCACAGGGGGGTTCTTCCTGGCGCTGGCGGCGTCCCGTGCGGCGCAGGCCAACACAGTGGATGTCGTGCACGATGGATTCGGTGCCTACGATGTCACGACGTTCTGGGCCGCCGGATATGACGGGTACGACGTCAGCGCCGGCCTGTACATCCTGAATAAGACGGCGGATACCGGGACCGGCAGCACGTGGCACAACGGATCGATCCCGGGCTTCTGCGTCGAGCTCCACGAGACGGCGCCCACCGCCACGTACACCTACGACGTGGTCATGCCCGAGGACATGTACAACAGTTACACCGGCGAGTACCTGGGCACGATGAAAGCGAACTACCTCCGCGAGCTGTGGGCCCGACACTACGATGCGTCGTGGGCGGACGGGTTCTACACCGCTCAGGACAACCTCGCCGCCGAGGCGTTCGCGGCTGCAGTGTGGGAGATCGTCTACGAAGACCTGCCCGGCTCGGCGTCTGAATGGGATGTCACTGTGGATAGCACGTCGGGTGTCGGCGGCTTCAGCAGCCAGGACCTCGACTGGGAAACCGCGAACAAATGGCTGCAATCGCTCACCGGCGGCGGAGCCAAGGCGGACCTGCGGGTCCTCGTCTGTGCCGGTCAGCAGAACTACCTGGTTGCCGTGCCCGAGCCGGCCACGTTGATCCTCCTGGGTCTGGGTGGGCTCTGCGGCACGCTCGGCAGGAAACGGAAACCATCAACGGCAAAACAGGCTGTGCAGCGATAATAGAGGAACCAGACCGATGAGAACATACCTGATCCTGACGGCCTTCATGCTGGCGGCCCTCGCGAGCCCGACGCTCGCAGACACGGTGACCGCTCAGCAGGTTCTTACCTTCAGTCCTGCCGGCGGCTCGGCGGGCGAGTGGTACTACAACGGCGCCGGCGTTCTGAGCTTCGACCAGGACGTCGTGATCGACAGCGGCTTGAACAGCAACTACGACGCCCTCGTCGGGGCCCGCGTCTACCTGCCTACGTTCCAGGTTAGCGGCATCCCCGGCGAGCCTTACGCCCTGACGCCGCTGGGGACTTCCCAGATCACGATTACGAGCGCCGACAGCAGCATTGTCTATATGACAGGCACCCTGACGATCAGCGACCTGACCACCGTCGGCACCGTCGCGGGCGCCTACACCCAGTTCCAAGCGGACATCACGGACGTCTTCATCACGCACGAAGGTTCGGCCCTCGGCTCCGCGGCCCTGGAGATTCTGGAGAACCTTGGCGTAACCTCGCTCGATTACGACCTGTCCTTCACCGGCGGCAGCGGGTCGGGCTACAAGAGCTTCGCGGACATGCTCGACCGCGGCGGCATCGGCAGCGGCGGCTTCAGCGGCTCGATGTCCATTCCAGAGCCCGCGACGATCGCCCTGTTGGGACTGAGCGGCTTGACCCTTGTGCGTAAACGACGCACTTAACCCAGACTTGAAGCCCCCCTTACCTTGGAAGGCTGGCCGCGGATCTATATCCGCGGCCAGTGCCATTTCTGCAGGAAAAGCACGAATATCGAAACCCGAAATCAGAAACAAATCCAAATGACCAAACGGAGGAAAACTCGAAACGGAGCCTCCGCTGTGGCGCCGTTTCGGTCATTTGGATTTCGTGCTTCGGATTTGCTGCTTGCGGATCTTTCGCTTCGTCGTGCGTAGGCGCAGTTGAACCTGCCCGCGTCGTGGCTGTGCGCAAAAAATAGAGGGAGACAGCGACCCCCCATTGCCTTGAACGGTCTGCCGCCCCCCCTGGAAAGAAGGAAGGAGTATTATGAGAAAGCCTGTTTGTGCCGTAGTGCCGTCTTTTTGTCACCCCTTACCAAGCAAAGTATACGGTCCGTTCCCCGGCGGGCAAAATACGCGAAAGACAAAATCTGGCTCCTCCGGCTTTTACGCATTTCTGTGGCCACGCGATACCCCGCAGCCGGGGACGCTGTCCCCGCACCCCTGGCATTTTCCGCATGGGGCCAATGGCAAAAGACGGAGCCCGCATACAAGCCGTGCTGTCGTTGGATAGTCGATCTCGTCTGCGGAACCCCGTCCTTCCTGTTTTCTTGTTATCCCGCCTGCCTTTCCCGCCGATAACGCGTAGCAGAGGATTCTCGCATGGGCGATGGGACCACGATCTTATATCCGGCAAGGATTCGCTGAGGCGTGCCTTCGATGCAATAAAAAGCCCAACATCCAATTGCGGAAGGTCACAGTGCGGATCGTGAAATAAGTATGGCGTCCCCGGAACTCCGGAGCGCCCAGTCAGTTCGGTATGCTCGGTCTGGGCGTGGCGGGGACGGGCCTGCGGCGGGGAGCGTGATGAATGGACGAGAAAGTGGAGGTCCAAAATGAAGCTACAGGAATTCGTGAGTGAGACACTCAGGGAGATCATAGCCGGGGTGAAAGAGGCACAAACGTTCGCCGCGGCAAATGACGCGCAGATCAGCCCACAAGAATGGGGTCAGGCAGCGACCGGGAAGTCACACGCACGAGGCCTACACCAGGAATCTCTGCCCATCACAAGAGTAGGCTTCGACGTTGCCGTAACCTCAACGGACACAACGGAAAAGCAGGCAGGTGCTGGCGTCTTTGTGGCCGGCCTCGGCGTTGGGGCAAGGGGCAAATCGGGTGACTCGAGCAGTTGTGTGAGTCGTGTCAAGTTCAGTGTGCCCTTGGTACTCCCTGTGGGCAAGCCCAAATGATGTGGAGACTCCAACATGAAATTGCCAAGTCTGGAGTCCAATATGCACAGGGTACGAACGATTAGGCAGGGGCTACTTGCTGCTTCACTGGCCGCGATTGTCGGAGGGTGGTGCCTGTCTGCCTTGTCACTTGCCATCATCGGTGCAATCCTCTATGTGGTTTCTTCCATCATGGACTATGTTGCAGTGATCTGTGTATTCTCACATTTCCTTGAGGACCTTAATCTTGGTGCACGGGAGGTGAAGAAATACAGAAGTAAGAACGCCGATAGACTTCAGGGGTTTATCTTTCTCATGGGGCTGGGCGGAGCACTCTACGGTGCTGAATGTGAGGCTGAGGCCGGTACACTTTTTGCGGTGCCTGGTGCCATCATATGGTTCACAGAGTTCCTAATGTGGTCAGCACATGGGGTGATCTCCGAACAGTATCTTGGAGTTCGACTTACAAAGACCTATTATGATGATTGGAGATACGCAGGTAGGTGCAAGGGGCGGTGATTCCGAGGAGAATTAAAGGCACGCGGTCGATTTTAGCGACCCGATGGGATCTGGGGACATCTATGAGCAAGCCGTTGTCAAGACGGTCGCGGGGTTCTTGCGGGAGTCCTACACATCTATTCGGCGTCACCCGGTTTGGGCTGCCGGAAGTCTTCGTTACCGGTGCTTCCAGTAGTTAGGATGGCGGGCCAGATGCATGACAGCAACGACGACGACCTGATCAGGTAAAACCCTGAACAGGACACCAAATGGGAAAACCTTGGTCAAGCATCGTCTCACATCGAGATCCACCACGGGATAGAGACGAGGATTGATCCGGATGCTGTTGATGGCGTCCTGGACGGACGCGAGGAACCTCTTGCCCAGATCTGCCTGCCGGTCCTCATAGTAGGCGGCCGCCTCAATCATTTCGGCTTCGGCCTCGGGATGAAGCCTGACTCTCATGACGTCAGTCTCGCATAGGCTTTGGCGAAGGCCTCTTCCGCGTCTACCAGACGAACGGCCCCCTCATCGATTTCCCGGCACCTCCTGCGAATTTCTTCCTTCCACTCGTCGGAGAGTTCCCGTGCCCCACTGACATCCAGGCTCTCGATGAGCTTGGACGCAAGAAACGCCCTCAAAGGAGTCGGTAAATCCATCGCTTCGGACAGAATCTTGTCGAGTTGGGTTTTCATAACTGAAGTATACCGCAAGGATCGTCGGGGGTCAACGAAAGCTTCAACAGCCGCCTGCGGGATGAATGCCTGAATCTGGAGTTGTTCTACGGCCTGCGGGAGGCCCGCTGGGCGATTGAGAACTACCGGCAGTACTTCAACGAGCAGCGGCTGCATGGATCCTTGAACTATGTCCCCCCCGTGGAATTCAAGCATCGCTGGCTGGCGGAACATCCGACAAACTCGGGGACGCTGCCCCCGGACCCCCGGGATTTAACGCTTTGTGCATCAAAGCAGAAGGGAGATGACGAAAGCCGGACTCCAGTCGCAGGCGGTCCGGCTTCTGCCCCGATGGCCGGCCAGCGCTCGGGTTGCGTCCCCGCAGAGCCC
>JAXDBU010000146.1:0-7992 GCA_034678485.1 Sedimentisphaerales bacterium
CTATGGGTAAAACCATGGCCGAAACGACGAGACCGTCCCGGAGGCAGCGTGAGCGGCAGCGGCACAGGGACGAGATTGTGGATGCGGCGATGAGGCTCTTCTCCGAGAAGGGCTTCCACAACGTCTCCATGCAGGAGATCGCGGCCGAGGCCGAGTTCGCCACCGGAACGATCTACAGCTTTTTCGACAGCAAAGAGGCGCTGTATTTGGAAATCATGGACGAGGTGGCCAACAATGTTCTGTCTCTTGTGACGCCGATCCTGGAGGGCAATGCGGACGAGAAGGACAAGATCGCGGGCTTCATCGGAGCCAGCGTGCGTGTCTTTCGCGAGAATTCGGCGGCGATCCGGCTGTTTCTTCGCGCCAACCAGGGACCGTTGACGCAGATCGGCACAACCCATTTCAGCGAAACGGCTGTCAAGGTCCATGACGCGTTGCAGACAAGGCTCCGGCAGGTCTATGCCGCCGGGGTCCGCAAAGGAACGTTCCGAGCCCTCGATCCGCGCGTGGTTTCGCTGGCCCTGGATGCCGCGTTGCGTGCGATCGTGTTCTCCGTGGCCGAGGACACGGAAGAAAGCGCGCTCGAACAGAGGGTGGCCCACATCGAGGATCTGTTCTTCAGAGGAATCTTGCATGGGTAGAACCGGGACTATGTGGAGAACCGTCGCCATACTGGGCGTCGCGATTCTCATTGCTCCGGCGATGACGGGCTGCCGGTCCTTCGATGGGCAGAAGGTGCGGGCCGAGCATGCGGAGCGCTATCCGGCGGAGCTGGCACGGAAAACCGAGGAGGTGCTGGCCGCCAAACGGCCGCTGAATCTCGACGACTGTATCCGCATCGCGCTGGAGAACAGCCTGACCGTCCGGAGCCGCGAGATTCAATCGCGCATCGCCAGGCTGGACCGCAAGACCGCTTTCGCGAACTTCCTGCCGGCGGTCAGTCTCAATTATCAGCACACCCACTTCGATCCGCAGGTGATCCGCAGCATCAGCGGTTTCGAAGCGGCGATGAGCGACAAGCGCTTGGACGAGGTGACCTGGCAGATCGAGATGTCGATCTTCAGTCCGGCCACGTGGTTTCTGTACTCGATGCATACGCGCGGCGCGGAGATCGCCGATCTGGTCACCGAGTACACCAAGCAGATGACCGTGCTGCAAGTGACAGCCGGCTATTTCTACTGCCTGTCGCTGGAAGAGTACGAGCGGGCGCTCGATGCCCAGATGAAGGCAGCCCAGGTCCTTCTGGAGGAGATGACGGCGTTCTACGATGAAGGGCTGGTCAGCGACTGGCAGGTCGGCCAGGTTCGCGTGCTGGCGCAGTCGAGGCGGCTTGAACTCGATCGCACCGCCCGCATCCGTGCCGAAGCGGAAGCGGAACTGTTGACCACGATGGGTCTGTCGCCTCTGGCGGACCTGACGCTCGAACCGCAGACCCCGCTCGAGCCCGCGCCGGGATCGCTGGAAGACTTCATCAGCGAGGCGCTTCTGAACCATCGGCAGTTGCAGATCTCCGACCGCAAGATCGCCATCGAGCAGGAAAAGGTCAAGACCGCGATCGCCGGTTTCCTGCCGGTCCTGCTCGGATTCGCCAGTCGAACCGACTCGTCCGATTCATACCTGAAGTACTCCAATTACTGGACCGCCGGATTGAGCGCGACGATGACCGTGTTCAACGGCTTCGCCAACGTCAACGAGTACAAGGCCGCCAAGGGGCGACGTGAGGAGAGCTTCCTGGAACGCGAGCAGGCCTCGCTGGCGGTCATTCTTGAAGTGATCCGAGCCTATCTGGCTCTCCAGACCGCGAGAGACCAGATGGCCTTGGCGCAGAACACGTTCGACGTGGCCTCGAAACGTTTCCTCGAGGTCCGTCAGAAATGGCAGGAAGGGCTGGTCAGCTCTTCCGAGATGCTGGAGATGACCGCCGAACGGGACCGGACGCGGATGCAGGCAATCAGCAGCCGTTTCCAGTACCAGATCAGCGCCGCGACTCTCCTGAACGCGATGGGAAGAACCAAGATAGACTATGAGGAATCACACCATGCCGGCGAATCCTGAAAGCGATACCCAACCTCGCAAGACCCACTTTGTGGGGAACGTCCTTTTCGGTTTGCTCCTGCTCGCCAGCTTCGTTGCAGGCGCCTATCTGCTGCATCAGCGGCGCGCACACGCGCAGGAGACGTCGGGGCCGGACGCCGGGAGCCAGACGCAGCGTGTCCCGGTCGTCACCACCGCGGCGGCCCTGCGCGATTTCGAGCAGGCCCTTGTCGTGCAGGGCAACTTGGAGACGAGGAGTTTCGCGATGGTTTCGCCACGAGTCCCTGGGACGATCGAGACGATCTTTGTCGACGAGGGCGACGCGGTCGTCGCCGGACAGACGAAGCTCTTCCAGATCGACGCGGTCAACCTGGAACAGCAGGTGCAGATCAAGCAACATGCGACGGTTGTAGCCGAGTGCTCCCGTCGCGAAGCGGCCGCCAATCTCGAACGCGTCGCAGTCGATCTGCGCAAGGCCGAACTGGACTATCAGCGTTTCGAGCGGCTGCGCGACAAGCAGGCGGTGACCGCCGATGCGTTCGAGCAGCAGGAGTCGCGCTATCATCAGCTTCAGGCGGCGTGCCGATTGGCGGAAGCGCAGGTGGAGCTGGCGGCCGCCAAAGAGGCGCAGAGCCAGGCCGAACTGGCGATCGCGCGGAAGGACCTGGCCGACGCGGTGGTCTATGCCCCGATCGACGGCAAGGTCAGCGCTCGCTTACAGGAGCCGGGTGAGATGGGCAGCCCGGGCCATCCGGTCGTGCGCATTGACGATACCTCGGTGGTGGAAGCGGCGGCTTTCCTGCCCGCGGAGTACTACGCGGCGGTGGTCCCGGGACAAACGGCCATGAGAATTCAGGCCTCCGGCGTGGATGTCGGTCGGCACGTCATCACGTACAAGAGTCCGACGATCGACCCGAAGCTGCGCACATTTGAAGTCAAATGCGTCCTGAGCGATCCGCCCGAAGGGGTGACGTCCGGCGCCATGGTTCAGATCGTCGTGACGCTGGAGAGCCGCCGGGGTGTGGGGGTGCCTTCGCCGGCCATCCAGCAGCGAGGTGGCCGGGCGGTTGTCTTCGTCATCGAGAATGCCGTGGCCCGGCAGGTTCCCGTCACGACGGGGATCGAGACCGACGGCTGGACCGAGATTCGCGAGGGTGACCTGAAGGAGGGAGCCTGGGTCGTCACGATGGGCCAGTACATGATGGAGGCAGGCATGGCGGTCAGCGTTCAACAGGAGGAGAAGTGATGTTTTTGTCCGATGCCTCCATCCGCCGGCCGATCGCCATGAGCTGTCTGATCATCGGTTTGGCCTTGCTGGGTTTGAACGCGTACCGCAAGCTGGGTCTGGAGCTGATGCCCAAGATGGACGTGCCCTATATCACGGTGACCACGATCTATCCCGGCGCCAGTCCGGAGCAGATCGAAACGGACGTGGCCAAGCGCATCGAGGACCAGGTCGTCACTATCGACGGCCTCAAGCACGTCAGCTCCGCCTGCATGGAGAATGTTTGTCAGACGCTGCTCGAATTCGAGCTGGACGTGGATGTGGATATCGCGGCGACCGACGTGCGCGAGAGGCTCGACTTGATCAAGGCGGACTTCCCCCAAGACGTGGAAGACCCCAAGATCCTGAAGTTCGACATCAATGCCCAGCCGATCATCAACATGGCGCTGACCGGTGATGTTCCCCTCGATGAGTTGTACGACTACGCCGACAATACGCTGCGGGATCGCCTCACGGTGATTTCCGGGGTCGCGAATGTCGAGCTGGTCGGCGGCGCCAAGCGAGAGGTGCACGTGATGCTGGACCGCCAGCGGCTGGCCGCCAAGGGCCTGTCGAGCCTGAACGTCGTCCAGGCGCTCCAGCAGGCGGTGCGAACGATTCCCAGCGGTCGTGTGACGGACCGCGGCCGGGAGTATTCCGTGAAGTTTGACGCCGAATACAAGGAGGTGGCAGAGATCGCCACACTCGAAGTGGCCGGCGAAGACGGGCGGCGCTGCTACATCCGCGACCTCGGCACGGTGGTCATGACCACGGAGGAACTTCGCCAGAAGGCCGCCATCGACGGGAAGCCCTGCGTATACGTGAAAGTGGTCAAGAAGGCGGACGCCAACGCCGTGAAGGTGGTCGGCCGCGTCCGCGAGGCATTCGACCGCCTCCGGAAACAACTGCCCGGCGGCATGGAACTGGTCTGGGTCAGCGACGATGGACGATTCATCGAGGCCTCCGTCCAGAGCGCCTGGAGCAACGTGGGGCAAGGTATTCTGCTGACGGCGGCGATTCTGTTCGTCTTTCTATACAACGTCCGGGCCACGCTGGTGGTCGCAATCACAATGCCGCTGACGATCGTCATCGGCCTGTTCTTCATGCAACTGGCCGGCTACACGCTGAACACCTCGACGCTGATCTCCATCGGTTTGTCGGTGGGCATTCTGGTGACGAATTCCATCGTGGTTCTGGAGTCCATCGTCTCGCGGCTCAAGGACACAGGCGATCCGAAGGCAGCGGCCCGGCTGGGGGCCAAGGAAGTCACCGTGGCGGTGGTCGCCAGCGCCGGGACCAACATCGTCGTGCTCTTTCCTATCGCCATGATGGGCAGTATCATCGGCCAGTTCATGAGGCCCCTGGCCTGGACGATGCTCATCATGACGGCGGTGTCTCTGTTCATCTCGTTCACGCTGACGCCGATTCTGTGTTCGCTCCTGCTCAAGCCGGCCAACGGCCGGCCAAGAGGGATTCTGCATCGCATGGAGACGGGATTCAACCGCTTCCTGGACGCCACCGTCGCCGGGTACCGGCGCGTCCTTTCCTTCAATGAGAGACACCGCGTTGCCGCCTTGGGCGTTCTGGCTGTTACGATCCTGATGCTCGTCCATGCCGTGTCGCTGGGGGGCAAGGTGGGATTCAGCTTCACGCCGAACACCGATCAGGGCAAGGTCTTCGTTAAGCTGGAGTACCCGACTTCGTACGGTTTGGACCGGACGATCGAACGGGTTCGTCTCGTGGAACAACGGCTCCGGGACGTGCCCGAGCTAAAGCACGTGCTCAGCGCCATCGGCAAGGTCGAGGGTGTGATCGGACAATCCACGGAGGGCGTTTACCTGGCCCAGTTGTTGCTGACGTTCTCCGACCGCGATCAACGGACGATGACAATCGAGGAGATTCAGACCGAGATCCGCAGGCGTCTGGTTGGCTACCCGGAGTGCATCGTCACGGTCACGCAGCCGGCCATCGTGGGTGGGCAGAATCAGGATGTCGAGTTGCTGATCGCAGGCGACGAACTGGCGACCCTCAACCGGCTGGCGGTCGAGACGCAGGCCCGGGCTGCCCGCCTCGAGGGGATCAAGGATCCCGATACGACTGTGAGGGCGGGCAAACCCGAGGTGGCCATCGTGCCCCGGCGGGCCGTCCTGTCGGACTTGAACGTTCCTGCAACCAGCCTCGGGATGGTCCTGCGAGCCAACCTCGAAGGGATCGAGGCCGGCACATTCAAACGGGGCGACCGCAACTACGATATCGTCGTCGAGCTGGCCGATGAGCAGGGGCGGGATCAGGTCGAGCAGTTTTTGTTTCCCGCGACCCCCGGGCAGCCGATCCTCCTGTCGAACCTGGCTGAGGTGGAGCATCGTGTCGTGCCCATTCAGATCACCCGGCATGACAAGCGTCGCGTCACGAAGGTCTTCGCCAACCTGAAGCCGGAGCTGCCGTTGGGGACGGCCGTCAAACGGATCGCCGACGGGATCGATTCCGAGGGGCATTTCCCACCGGGATACGATTACCAGTTCACGGGCATGTACGAGAGAATGGCCGAGGCGATAGCCGCCTTCGGCGAAGCGGGCGTGATGGCCATCGTTCTGGTGATCCTGACGCTTGCGGCGATTCTCGAATCGTTCAAACAGCCCGGTCTGATCCTGGTGACCATCCCGCTGGGATTGATTGGCGTGATGTGGGCCTTGGCGGTCACGGGTCAGAGCATGTCGATCTTCGTGTTGATGGGCATGGTCATGATGGTCGGCATCGTCGTCAACAACGCCATTCTGATCGTGGACCAGTTCAACGTGCACGTCCGCGAGGGTATTCCGCGGCACAAGGCCATGATTACGGCTTCCTGCGAGCAGTTTCGTCCGGTGGTCATGATTACCCTGGCCGCGGTCCTGGGAATGCTTCCGCTGGCTTTCAGTCGAGGGATCGGCTCCGAATTGCGAACCGGCGTGGGCATCGCTTCGGTCGGTGGCATTCTTATTTCCGGAATTCTCACCCTCGTTCTGCTGCCGATCCTCTATGATCTGTTCACCCGCAAGGGCAAGAAGCAGGCAACGAACAGCCATGTTGGAGAATAGCCATGTTCGACAAGACTGATTTCTCGATACTGGAGGGATTCCTCAGCGTGGAGCGGCTGGAATGGGCAGACCTCATTCGCTTCCGCGATGACGCCTTCGGCATCGCGGAGGCGCCGCATGCGATCGAGAGCTTTCGGCGTCTGCTGAGGGAACTGGCGCATCATCCGGGCAAAGCCCTCGTCTTCTGCGGCACGAGTCGCTGCTTCTCCCCGGAGCGATGCAGCGCGCTGCTGAAGCGGTTTGGCGATCTGCAGAAACCGCTGGAAGGACGCGGTGCGTTCACCAGTCCGCTTGCCGGATTTGCCATGGCGCGCGAGGAGAATGTCTTCGGCGGATTGATTCGTTGGCTGCGGTCGGTGAGACGACCCGTGGTGATGGCCTTTCAGGGCGACGTTTCCCTGCCGTTTCTCGGAATCGGGCTGGCCTGTGATTTCCGCATCGCGACCTCCGACACGGTTTTCCACAACCAAGGGCGCGAGCTGGACATGCCGCCCGGCGTGGGACTGCTCTATTTGCTGCCGGCCTACGTCGGCCTGGGCCGGGCCAACACCCTGGTGACGCGAACCGCCCGGATGTCGGCCCAGACCGCGTGCGAGTGGGGCCTGCTCACCGAGGTCGTCGCCCCTTCGGAGCTGGATGCGGCTATCCAGACGATGGCCAAGGAGGTGTCGTGCTATTCCGCGGAGACCGTGAACACGATCAAACAACTGCTCAATTACAGTCTGCCCAGCTTCGACGACTTCTTCACGATGGAGACTCACGGACTCGACAAGGCGTTGCGAGGCAAGCCGTGGGACAAGCTCGCGGGACGATGAAAGCAAAGATCAAAAGGCAAAGAGCAAAGATCAGAACGGCGGAATTCGCCTTCGGGGGAGCACCTCCTCTGTTTTGCACTTTGCGATTTGATCTCGGCTTTGATCCCGGCGGATTCGGCAATTTTGATCTTTGCGTTTTTCTCTTTGATTTTCGACAGAAGTCTTCGGTCCGGATATAGATCCTGCCGTCGGAGTCTTCCGGCCGGCTTAATCCCGCTTGCGGTATTGGGACGGTTACACTACGATGGTGGCCCCATGCATGAGCAGAGTCCACAACCTGGTGCTCCGCGCGAGCGGTTCCGGCTCATCCGGCAAGTCCATGGCCTGCTGGCGCCGCGGGCCTGGAGCGTCATCGTCTACGCGGCGCTGTTTTGCAGTCTGGCCGTGAAGCTTTACCACGCGCTGCGCTATGGGCTGCTGCGCGAGTACCCCAGTTGGATCCTGACCGACATCGCCATCCTCCTGAGCCTGGAGGTGGTTCTGGCACTGGTCTGCTATCGCTGGCCCCGAAAGGCGGTGTGGCGGGCGGCCATGGTCGTCGGCGCGATTGCCTGCACGTGGTCGGTGATGAATGCCGCCTGGCTGATCCGCACCGGGACGCAGATCCTGCCGATGGAACTGCTGCCGTGGCTCCGTGACCCGATCAATATCACCAAGCTTGTGGGTCTGAATCTGATCCGCATGCCCGTGGCCGCCGCCGCGCTGCTGCTGCCCAGCGCCGTCGCGCTGGCGTTCTTTTTCTCCGCTTTGGCCAGGCCGCTGCCCCCGGCGTATGAACCCCGCACCTTCCGGACCAAGATCG
>JAXDBU010000147.1:0-15082 GCA_034678485.1 Sedimentisphaerales bacterium
CGAGAGACGCTCGTCGAAACGATGAACCTGATGGAAGGCAACCGCCTGGCCTCGCATCCGAGCCTCACGCCGGACGGACGGTACTGCGTGGGACTCTCGCAGCACGCGTACTACAACCCCGCGGAGAAGGTGAAAGAGTGCGGCTTCGACACCATCGCCGTGCTGGACTGCGAGAACCCGACCCTGCCGGTGGCTCTGTGGGAACCGACGAAGATGCAAGGCCAGTACACCAAGCAGCCCAAGATCTCTCGGGACGGCAAGTGGATCGCCTTCGCTATGGGAGATTTCGGGGCCGAGTCCATCGCCATCTGCACGCTGGAGAGCATGCTTCGCGGGGCGCCCGAGGTCCGCGTGGTCGTCCCCGGCCAGAAGGTCCTCGGCAGTCACACGATAGGCGGCGCCAGTCCCGACTGGTCGCCCGACGGGCGTCGGATCGCCTTCGTCGGGTATGCATGGTCCACGGCCGGATTCACGGGAAACCTGTGCGTCGTCAACGTCGATGGGAGCGGCCTGCGGCAGATCACCCAGGTGGCGATGAACCAGTGTCCGGCAACGCCGAGCTGGTCACCCGACGGCCGGCGCATCGCCTGCCATCTCGTGACCAGCCGGAACCCGTCGCTCAATATAACCGATGTCCTGATGGGCAACGTGGTCTCCGACATCTGGACGGTCGGCGCCGACGGCTCCGACCCGAGACAACTCACGAACGATGGTCGCAGCACCGACCCTGCGTGGGGACCCTGATCGCATCAGAAAGCGCCGGGCGGAGCAAAGAAGGACAGACCGCCAATCCATGGCGCGAACGCATTTATTGGGCTTTGATGTCGTAGCACATGAGTGCCTGGCCGTGGCGGATGTAGAGACGACCGTCGCTGATGGCGGGATGGGCCCAGTGCTCCTTCGTGCCTTTGGTCACCTTGAAGGAGCTGACCAGTTCATAGCCGTCCGGCTTGATCCGGATCAGGCCGACCTGGCCCCTCTCCCCATAGCCATAGAGCATGCCGTCCACGTAGATGACCGAGCCCTTGCCGACGAGCTTGTCCGTGAACTTGACCTTGCCGGTCGCCAGATTCAGACAGATCCAGTTCCCGCTCATGCTGGCGCCGTGAAGGGCGCCGTCGACGAGGACCACGCCGCCATGGTGAACATCGAGCGATTTCTCCACCCACCTGGGATCGACGCTCGTCCCGTCGGGCGAGAGCGCATAGCTGAAGCAGCCGTGATGATAGCCATTGGTGATGCACATCAGCCCGTCGTGATAGGCCGGGCTCACCGCCTGGATGTCGTAGCTGACCTCGTGCGGGATGGTCCAATAGACCTTGCCGGTGTTCGCATCGATCCCGACCGCGGCCTTCTCGGCAAGGGTCAGAATCAGCCGGTTGGAACCACGCTCGACGAGGATCGGAGAGCAGTACGCGGACAGTTGGCTGAGTCCACGGGTTGTCCAGATCGTCTCGCCGGTCATCTTGTTGAGGGCCACGACGGTCGCATCCTGGCCGCCGGGAGTGCAGATGACTTTCTCGCCGTCGATCAGAGGGGATTCTGCGATCCCCCACGTGATATTCTTGCCTTTGAATTTGTCCAGCGTATCGATGTGCCAGAGGTGCTCGCCGGTCTTGGCCTTGTGGCAGGCGATACGACCTTGGCCGCTCATGAGGTACAAGCGGTCGCCGTCGATCGTGGGCGTGGTGCGGGTACCCGGGTAGTTGCCGGACTTCGTCCACTCGGGACCGTAGGCGATCTTGTACTTCAAATCCCCTTGCAGATCGAATGCGAACAAGTACCCCTGTCCGCCGATCATCCCTGTGATATGGACCAAACCGTCCGCAACGGAGACTGATGCGAATCCATCACCCAGCCCATCGTAGGACCAGAGTTCCTTCGGACCACCCTGGGGCCACTGCTTCACGAGCCCCGTTTCGGGCGAGGTCCCATCCCGAGCGGCCCCTCGAAACTGAGGCCAATCGGCGGCATTCGCAACCGACGCAGCCGTGAGAACCATCAAGAGAACGACACGAATTCGCCTTGCGGATTCCATAGGACCCACTCCTTCTCAGATGGCAGCGATGAACGACAGATCGCCGGAAACAGTCGGACAAACCGTCTGTGGACGCGTTACTGTTTCGTGATTGCCTTGTGACCGCGACCGGGCTTTCGCTTCTTGCGGCCCGCTCGCAGAGCACGCTGGCGGTTGAGCACCTTGCGTCCCCCGGCCGTCTGCCGGCGAGAGCGGAATCCCTGACTCCTCTTCTTCTTGCGATTGCTGTGACGCCCGTTTTCCATAGTGTTCTTCCGTCCTCAGATCATCCGATCCAGCGATCTTGAAATACAAGCCCCGTTACGCAAACTGCCGCCGGGCGGGGCCCGTCCAGCGGACAGCCCATGGAGAATAACAAAAAGGCCGAGACATTTCAACGCTTTTTCGGCAAAGATACCTGTCAGGCGGATTCCAGCGACGCCGGGTCCTGCTGGTAGAACTTCTTGAGTTCATCGTAGAGTCTCGGATAGGCTCGACGCAACTCGCCTGGAGTTTCGAAGAAACTCTCCGTAGCGACAGCGAAGAACTCCGCCGGGTCAGTGGCGCCGTATTCGTCGAGGACCTCGGGACGCCTTCGTTGGACCACCCGTTGGAAGCGGCTGAAATCCCGCCCGAGGGCCCGAGCCCAGGCGTCAAAACTCGACCGGTCTTGCAGGACCGGCGTGTTGTCGCCCCGACCGCCCGAGCTGTCGAGCTGGTGGGCAAACTCGTGCAGTGCCACGTTCTGTCCATTGCGAGCGCCGGCATCCCGAACCACATCGTTCCAGGACAGGACCACCGAGCCATCATGCCACGACTCGCCCAGTCGGACATCATCCCCTTCGAGAACCGTGTCTCCGACGAGATGGTGGACGTCCGGGACCACGAACGCATCCGGGTACACCAAGACAGTCTTCAGGCCGGGGTAGTAGTCCGTCTTGCGATGCAGCAGCAACAGGCCGGCATAGGCCGCGATGGTGACACGTATCTCGTCGGTGATCTCCAGGCCGCCACAGCCCTCGAAGCGCTTCTCTGCAAGGAATACGAGCAGGTGTCGCCTCAGTTCCTCGCGGTCGGGCTCCGGCAGCCGAACGTACACGGGCACCCTCCTCTCCAGGATCGTCAGCCACTCCGGCGGGAAGGGCCCGCTCGCCAGCTTTTCTCGTCGCCTTCGCTTGAACAGCATTTTCTATTTACTATTTTCTATTTACTATTTACGATTCGACCGTTGACAACCGACAGTGGCGCATCGAGGTCCGATCAGTGCACGGACACGCACGCCAGCCCAAATAGTAAATCGTAAACCGTAAGTAGTAAATTCCTATGCTCGCTTCACTTCCGTTTCTGACACAGGACCTGCCTGGCGTGGGCGGAGTCATCAAGAGTCGCGAGGAGGACTTCTTCGTCGAGGAACTGCCCGCATATGAGCCTTGTGGGTCGGGCACGCATGTCTATGCCCAGATCGAAAAGAGAGGACTCGGCACACGGGAGGCCCTCGATCGCATCGCCAGGGCTCTGAACATTCAGCGCCGGGATATCGGCACCGCGGGTCTCAAGGACGCGCACGCCGTCGCCCGTCAGTGGATCTCCATCGAGCACATCCGGCCCGAGGACCTGGAGCAGCTTTCGCTGGCGGAGGTGCGGGTCCTCAAGACGACTCGACATACCAACAAGCTCAAACCCGGCCACCTCCGAGGCAACCGCTTCGCTGTGCGGCTTCGCAAGGTCGCGGTACCCCTGGAAGAGGCCCACCGAATCGCGGAGTCGGCTCTGGCCATCCTGACCCGCCGGGGTGTACCCAATTACTTCGGACCCCAGCGATTCGGCAACCATCGGAACAACCACCTCCTGGGCAGAGCCCTCGCCCACAATGACGCGGTCGAGTTCATGGACCAGTTCCTGGGCCGGCCAAACCCCGACGCGGATTCGCCAACGGTGCTGCAGGCCCGAACCCTGTACGAGGAGGGACGCTACGAGGAGGCTCTCCAGTCCTGGCCGGGCCAGTTCGCAGATCACCGTCGGGCTCTGCGGGCGATTATCACAGGCAAAGGCAAGAAGAAACGCGGACTATTCACCGTGGACAAGCATCTCCAGGGCCTTTTCGTCTCGGCGTACCAGTCCGATCTGTTCAATCGCGTGCTGGCCGCCCGCATGCCCGATATCGACAGGCTGCTGGTCGGCGACATGGCGTACAAGCACGACAACGGCGCGTGCTTTCGGGTCGAGCAGGCCGAGACGGAACAGCCCCGCTGCGACCGTTTCGAGATCAGCCCGACCGGTCCCCTGCTGGGTCAACGAACGACCCGTCTGACCGGTCCGGCGGGCGAGATCGAAGACCCCATTCTCGACGCGGAAGCCCTTGGCGAGAGCGAGTCGGGCCACATGCGGCGTCTGGGCGCCCGAGGCGGTCGTCGGCCCCTGCGGTTCCAGCCGCGAGACGCCGGCCTCGACGCCGGCCGGGACGACCTCGGTCCTTACCTGGAATTGCGGTTCGAGCTCGACGCCGGTTGCTATGCTACGACCCTGATCTCCGAAATCACGAAAGACCGCACCGCGGAGGCCAGCGAGCCGGAAGAGTAGAGAATACCCCCCACAGAACTCCTGGAGCGGCAGAAGACGCAGCCCAATCCGCGTTTCGCCGATTCCACTGTGCGATCTCTGGTCGCGGCAGTCTCAATCCCCTCGAAGCAATCAATGGTTGCCCTGAAGACCCCAATTTGTTAAAATAGGGTGATGAAGTCGGTCTGCTCAGCAGGAGCCGACGGAAACGTATGCGTTCATCAGCCTGGGGCCGCGGAAGAATTGATATGCGGAGCACGTGATGAGGTTCTCGCTGTTTGTTCTGATATTTGCAGTATTGGCGTGCACACCTTGCACTCAACTCATTATCGGACGAGACAAGGACGCTGCTCCCGGGAACCTCAAGACGCTTGCCTCTTCGGCTCTCCTCATCAACGAGATCATGGCGTCGAACAGCATCACGGTCAAGGACGCCCGGGGGCACTACGATGATTGGGTCGAGCTCTACAACATCGGGGCGAGCGCCGTTGACGCAGCCGGCCTATACCTGACGGACAACCCCGGCGACCCGACCAAGTGGCAAATCCCGCTTGGGCGGTCGGTCGAGACAACCGTGGCAGCCGGCGGCTACCTTCTCATCTGGCTCGACGGCGATACCGGCGACTCCGGGTTGCACGCCGGGTTTCGTCTCAGTGCCGCCGGGGATCGGATCGCCCTGGTTGATGCCGACGGCGCCACCGTGCTCGACCGCGTCGAGTTCGACGAGCAGGTCTCGGATGTCTCGTACGGCCGAAACCCGGACCAGCTTGAAGAATGGCAATACTGCGGCCTGCCGACGCCGAGGGCAAGGAATATCGTCACCTATTCCGGCCGAGTGAGCGGCATCACATTCAGCCACGAGCGAGGCTTCTACACCGAGCCGTTTTCCGTCACAGTGACCACGCCGACCGCAGATGCGGCCATTTACTACACACTCGACGGCTCCTCTCCCCTGGATCTGCGACTGGGCACACCTGTCGGCGTGCTGTACGCCGGCCCGATCCCCATCAGCACAACGACGTGCCTCCGGGCCGTCGCCTATCGATCCGGGTATCTGCCTGCGAGCGTCGTCACTCATACGTACCTCTTTCTGGACGACGTGATCGAGCAGGCCACAGATCCCGCGACCGGAGCCCAAGTAACGCCTGCGGGCTGTCCGGAGAAATGGGAACCAGGTCCCGGGGATGGCGGCTACGGCAATTGGGCCACGAGCGACCACGCCGGCGATTATCAGATGGATCCGGACGTCGTCGGACAGAATGGAAACGATGTTTTCGGTGGGCTGTACGCAGCGACGATCACGGATGACCTGAGGGCAGTCCCAACAATCTCTCTGGTAATGGACAGGGACGATTGGTTCGGTTCCGAGGGCTTATATGTCCATAGTTCTCAGGATGGCACGGAGCGAGTTGGCTCGATAGAGTATATCGAACCCAGCGGCGGGAGCTGCTGCCAGATCAACTGCGCCATCGCCATGCAAGGCGGCGTCAGCGGAGGCGGCACCAGCCTGAACCGGTGGAAGAGCTACAAGCTCTCGATACGTCCCCGCTTCAAGACACATACCGACGATGGAACGCCCACGGGCGGGCCCTCCAAACTCGACTTCTCGTTCTTCCCGGATTCCCCCGTGGAGCAATGCAGCACGATTGTGCTCGATGGGGTCCTGAACCATTCCTGGCTCCATCCCGGCTCGGACCAGCAGCGCACGGCCATGTACGTCCAGGACCAATACGTTGCCGATCTGCACAACGCGACCGGCGGCCATTCCCCCCACGGCGCTTATGCCCACGTCTACCTCAGTGGGCTCTATTGGGGGATGTACTACATCCACGAGCGACCGGACCATGCCTGGGCCGCGGAGATCTTCGGTGGCGATGAAGACGAATACGATGCCATCAAGCACGATTCCGGCAACGTTATCAACAGTGGCGCCGGCGGCAATGCCACGACCAACTACAACGCCATGCTCAGCGCCGCCAATGCGGTCGCCTCCGACCCGACTAATGAGACGAAATACCAAGCCCTCTGTGACCTGCTCGACTTGGACGGCTTCGTCGCTTATCTCCTGGCAAACTGGTACGCCGGCAACCAGGATTGGCCCGACAAGAACTGGTACGCCACGCACCGCAACACACCCGATGGCAGATGGCGATTTCACTCTTGGGACGCCGAGCACACCACCGAGGGCGGCAACGACGTCGGGGAGAGCCCGTCCGGCATCCACGCCAAGCTGGCGGGCAACGCGGAATATCGCATGAAGTTCGCGGACATCGCCCACCGCTGCTTCTTCCACGATGGTCCGCTGAGCTACCCAACGGCAGCCGAGCTGTACCAGGCCAGGATGGATCAGATCGACCGCGCCATCGTCGGAGAATCCGCCCGATGGGGCGACAATCGACGAACCATCCCCTACACGCGCCTCGACTGGCTGAACACCCAGAACGGCAAGCTCGCCAACTTCTTCCCCAGCCGGAGCAGTGAAGTCTTGAGCCAACTCAGAAGCGCTGGTCTCTATCCATCAGTCGATGCTCCCGAGTTCCGGATCAATGGCACGGCGCAGCACGGTGGACACGCCGAAACCGGAGCCTGGCTGTCCATGACCGCCGGCCCCGGAGAGATCTGGTACACCCTCGACGGAACCGATCCTCGCAAGTCCGAGTCAACCGCACAGCAGGTGGAGACGGTCGCACTGGTGCCCGAGAGCGCCCCGAAGCGAACGCTCGTGCCGACCGGGGCAATCGACAATGCCTGGCGGACCGATCCCGCCTTTGACGACTCCGCCTGGCAGTCCGGCGCCGGCGGCGTCGGCTTTGAGGCGAGCACCGGCTACGAGTCGTACTTCGGCATCGATGTGGAAAACGCCATGGCGTCGAAGAATGCGACCTGCTACATCCGCATTCCGTTCACGCTCACCCCGGCGGTGCTGGAGGACCTTGATACACTCACTTTGAACGTTCGATACGACGACGGTTTCATCGCCTATCTCAACGGCGGTGAGCTCCAGCGAGTTCTGTTCAACGGAACGCCCAAGTGGAACTCGACCGCGTCCGGCAACCATTCCGACTCGCTGGCGAAGGTCTTTGAATCGTTCGATCTGAGCAATCGGCTCGGCGATCTGCACGTCGGCACGAACCTGCTGGCCATACAGGGCCTGAATCAGAAAGCGAACGACTCGGACTTCCTCATCTCCATCGAACTGGTCGGCGGCAAGCGATCACAGGACAGCGGCCTCTCCAGTATTGTCCGGTACACGGGACCAGTCGCCCTTTCCGGCAGCGTCCATGTGGAATCCCGCTGCCTCAGCAAGGGGGTCTGGAGCGCCCTGAACGAGGCAGTCTTCGCAGTCGGGCCGGTGGCGGAGAACCTGCGGATCAGCGAGATCATGTATCATCCGGCGGACACCGGCGATCCCGACGATCCGAACACCGAGTTCGTCGAGCTGACCAACATCGGCGACGAGGTCATCAACCTGAACCTGGTTCGTTTCACCGACGGGATCGATTACACGTTCCCCGACTTCGAATTGCCGGCAGGAGGCTACTGCGTGCTCGTAAGGAACATCGCGGCCTTCGAGGCCCGCTATGGCAGCGACCTGCCGGTTCTGGGTCAATACGCAGGCAGTCTGGACAACGCCGGCGAGAACGTCGAGCTGGTCGATGCAGTTGGAGAGACCATTCAGAGCTTCCAGTACGAGGACAACTGGTTCAAACTGACTGACGGCGAGGGTTTCTCCCTGACGGTTCGCGACCCGCAGGGTGCGGCCGATCTGAGCGACCCCAGCCTCTGGCGGCCGAGCGCCTGTCCCGGCGGCTCGCCGGGCTTGGGCGACGGCGGGCAACTGTTCGAATCCGGCTCCGTCGTCATCAACGAACTGCTGGCCAATTCCACCGGCGTCGGACCCGACTGGATTGAACTGTATAACACGACCTCCGAGACTATCGACGTGGGAGGCTGGCGCCTCAGCGATGACGCCGACGATCTGACCAAGTACCGAATCGCCTCGGGAACAAGCATCGCGCCGGGCAGCTACCTCGTCCTCTCGGAAGATCAGCACTTCGGCAATCCGAACGATCCCGGCTGCATAACGCCCTTCGGTCTGAGCAAAGACGGCGAAACGGTATATCTCCTTTCCGCCTCCGATGAGTTCCTGACCGGCTACAGCGAACGCCGGGAGTTCGACGCCTCCGAGGTCGGCGTCTCCGTGGGTCGATGGCGAATGAGCACAGGCGACTACGACTTCCTGGCTCTCGCGGAGCCTACGCCGGGCAGCGCGAATGCGTCGCCTGCGGTCGGACCGGTCGTAATCAGCGAGATCATGTACCACCCGCTGGGCGGCGAGGAACTGGAATACGTGGAACTGCTCAATATCAGCGACCAGACGGTGACCCTGTACGACGCCGCCAGCGGACGTCCCTGGCGATTCACGAACGGCGCGGATGACCTGGGGATCGAACTGCTGTTCCCGAGCGATTCGCCCGTGAGCGTGGTTGCCGGTGCATACCTCGTGCTGGCCCGCAACGCGGACGCGGTGCGATCCAAGTACGGGGTCTCGAACCGGGTGAAAGTCATCGCCTGGGGAACGGGCAACCTGGCCAACGGGACCGGGACCCTCCAACTGAGCCGTCCGGGCGCCGCGGACGAAGAAGGCGAGTTCGAGTGGATTCGAGTGGACCAGGTCGCCTACAGCGACGGCTCCCATCCGGAGGGTTTCGCCCAGGGCATCGACCCCTGGCCTGTCGAAGCGGACGGCACAGGCCTCTCGCTGACGCGGATCGATCCTGCGGCGTACGGCAACAACCCCGAGAACTGGAAGGCGGCGGCGCCGTCCCCAGGTCAGTAACCAATGCAGAACAGGAAGATACGGAAGGTGTCAACGTTGAAGACCACATTCGTTTCAGTTGTCATTCCATGGGTCCTCTGGACAGCCGCGTATGCGGACTGCCCGCTCGGGGACCTGAATCGCGATTGCCGGGTCGATGGGTTCGATTGGGCCCTTTTCGCCCGGACCTGGCGGGCGGAATCCACGACCCCGTCGGACCTCGACGGCTCCGGAGTCGTGGACTGGCGGGATCTGGCCCTGTTCTCAGATCAGTGGCAGAAACGCGGTTGTCCGATCGTGATCAACGAACTGCTCGCCCATGCTCACGACGAAGCCTCGGACTGGATCGAACTGCACAACGTCAGCAGCGTCCCGGTCGACATCGGAGGCTGGTTCCTCAGCGACAAGGAGGGCGACCTGAGGCGGTATGAGATCGCCGCCGGGACGATCATCGATCCCTGTGGATACCTCACATTCTATGAGGCGACGCATTTCGCCAATCCATTCGATCCGGGCGTTCGGACCGCCTTCGCCTTCAGCGAGAACGGCGAGGTCGCCTGCCTGTCCTCCGGCGACGACCCCAACTTCCCCGATTGCCTGGTGACCGAGTCGTTCGAGGCGTCGGAGACCAGCTACTCCTTCGGGCGATACCTCAAGAGCACCGGGGCGCACGATTTCGTCACCATGAGCGAGGTGACGCCCGGCGCCTCCAACGCCTATCCTCGCGTCGGGCCGGTCGTGATCAACGAGATCATGTATCATCCGGCCTCCGATGACGACGCGGAGTACATCGAGCTGTTCAACGTCAGCAATGCGTCGGTCACCCTCTACGACTACACCTGCGGGCTGCCCTGGCGGCTCAGGGACGACTCCGGGATCAACTTCTCCTTTCCGACGGACGAGCCCGTGACCCTCGCGCCCAGCGAACACGTGCTGCTCGCGAGGGATCTGGCGGCCGTGCAGCAACAGCACAATGTCCCTGCAAACGCCAAGGTGTTCTCCTGGGTCAGCGGCAAGCTCGCCAACAGCGGGGAAGAACTCCGGTTGGTCAAGCCGGGAGACGTGGACGATCTCGGCACGCGATACTGGATCGAGGTGGACCGCGTCGCCTACAGCGACGGCGCCCACGGCGAGAACTTCGCTGACGACATCGATCCCTGGCCCGTCGAGGCGGACGGGCAAGGCCACTCTCTGAACCGCACCTATCCGTCGCGGTATGGCAACGACCCGAACAACTGGCAGGCGACCATTCCGACGCCTGGAGCGGCAAACGACTGACCGTTCGCATGAAACCCGGGGAATCGGCGCTTCCACTTGACACGTGAGACCCCGCACGGGAGACTGTCTTCGCAGAATGTCTGTACGAGTCTCTGTTCGGGAGTCGGATCATGTGTACAGCGAGGGCAATCGACGTATCAGCCCGGAGAAGCCGGTCTGCAATCCTCATGGGCTGTCTTCTCATCGCACAGACAGCCTGTCTCTGTCCGGCGGGCGAGGACGTGACGTTGAGCGCCCACGTCCGCGTCAGTCCAGGTACAGTCAACGGCGTCGCTATCGAGCGGGACGGACACAGGCTGGTCGTCTACGGCGATCCGCAGCAATCCTGGAGCAAGGCGGAGATCGTGCTGTTCACACACGCCCGGCGAGACGTGGTCTGGGCGGGTCGGTCCCTCGTCGCCCGCGGCGCGGAATCCGTGGTCCCCGCCGGCGAGGCGGAACAGTTCTCGGAGCCCGGAGAGTTCTGGTCGGCGTTCTGGGACAAGCGGTTCCACGACTACGCTCAGCAGAGCACCCGTGTCCCGGTCACGCCCATGCGAGTGACCCGAACGGTGCGCGAGGGCGAAGTGATCCCTTGGCAGGACCTCACGCTGCACGTTCTGGACACACCGGGATACACACGAGGCGCGGTTTCCTACCTCATCGAGGTCGATGGACTCAAGTACGTCTTCGTGGGCGATCTGATCTATGGCGACGGTCGGATCATGGACCTCTACAGCCTCCAGGACGCGGTGGCACAGGCCCGCATCGGGGGATATCACGGCTACGCAGGCAGGATCGGCGACCTCATCGCCAGCCTGAGGAAGATAGCAGCACAGAAACCCGATCTGCTCGTCCCAGCCCGCGGGCCGGTCATCCGCGAGCCGGCCGTCGCAATCGAACGCCTGATTCGCAGGCTCGAGGCGGCCTATGAGAACTACCTGTCCATCAGCGCGGGCCGCTGGTACTTCCACGATCAGTACGATGTCCTCGCGGCTCGTGCCCTGGGCGATGAGGGGAAGGTCTCATGGATGCCCTATGCCGCGACCATCGAGAAGGCCCCGCCGGACTGGATTGTGCCGATTCACAACAGCCGGCTGGTCCTGGCCCGCGGCAAGTCGGGCTTTCTGATCGACTGCGGGTCCAACGCCATCATCGAGGAGCTTCGCAAGCTCAGGGACCAGGGGCAACTGAACTCCATCGAGGGCCTGTTCATCACGCACTATCACGACGACCATACCGACCGGATCAACGACTTCCTCAGGGACAATCCCTGCCCGGTCTATGTCACGCCGGTCATGGAGGATGTCACCAGACGGCCCGGAGACTACCGCCTGCCCGCGATGACCGCCAACGCCATCGACGCGATCACCGTCGTGCCGGATGGCCATCGCATGTCATGGAAGGAGTTCACGCTGACCTTCTATGACTTCCCCGGCCAGACGATCTGCCATGATGCCCTGCTGGTCGAGCGGGACACGGGCGAGCGAATCTTCTTCGTCGGTGACTCCTTCACGCCGTCCGGACTCGACGACTACTGCCTGCAGAACCGCAACTTGCTCCATCCGGGCGAGGGCTATCTCCGCTGTCTGGACCTTTTGCAGCACACGATCCCGCCGGACGCGCTGCTCATCAACGAGCACGTCCTGGAGCCCTTCCGCTTCGACCCCGGCCAGGTGAAGCACATGGAGAGCGTCTTCATGCGACGAGCCGAGCTGCTGCGGGAGCTGCTCCCCTGGGACGAGCCCAACTATGGCATCGACGAGCAGTGGGTACGAATCCATCCCTATGGGCAAGAGGTCCAGGCGGGCCGGTGGACAAATCTGGCGGTGAAGATCCTCAACCACTCCCCCACAGCGAACACGTTCACCGTTGCGGTGAATCCGCCGCAAGGGTGCAAGATCGAGCCAAACAAAACCTCTGTCACCGCCCGGCCTGGGCAGGAGGTCGAAATCGCGTTCAAGCTGAGAGTCGGCGATCGGTCCCCCGGCGAGGTTTGCGTCCTCACAGCGGACATCCAGGTCGGTCCCTGGGACCTCCGCGAGTGGTGCGAGGCCCTCGTGAAGGTCGTGCCCTGAACCCGCGGGTCACTGGAACAGCTTCGGCGCCAAGTCGGCCAGATAGACCCGCCAAACGGGCCAACTGTGGCTGCCTTCCGTCAGGTGCCACTCGTGCTCGATGCCCTTGTCCTTGAGCATCGCAATGAAGTCCTCGTTGCGTTTGAGCAGAAAATCGTCTTTGCCGCAGGCGATCCAGAGCAGCTTGAGCTTCCCGTTCGTCGCGGCGGCATCGTCCAGTGCTCCCGCGACCGTCTCGCGAGAGGGAGCGGACGAGCTGAAGCCCGCCACCCAGGCAAAACGATCCAGGTGGTTCAGACCGATGGTAAGCGACTGGCCGCCGCCCATGCTCAGGCCGGCGATACAGCGACTCGCGGCATCGGTCTGGACACGGTAGTTGGCCTCGACGAAGGGCATGACATCCTGGAGCAAGTCCCGCTCGAAGGCCTGTGTGTTGCCCTGCGGGCCGGACGCCGAGCGGTCGCCCGCGTGGCCGTCCATCATGACGACCACCATCGGGCGGGTCTTGCCCTGGGCGATCAGGTTGTCGAGAATCCAATGGGCCTTGCCGTGGACGACCCAGGTGGTTTGGTTGTCACCGCTGCCGTGCTGGAGGTAGAGCGTCGGGAAGCGGGCATCCGCCTGCTGATCGTAGCCCGGCGGCGTGTATACTGCCAGTTCCCGCAGACGGCCCAGGGACTTCGCGAAGTAGCTGTGACTGTGTACGACGCCATGTGGGACATCCTGGAAGTCGTGCAGCAGCGGCGGCCGGCCGGGGATGTGCAGGATGCTCGTCCGCGGCTCGCGCATCGGCTTGATCGCGGGGTTGCGCGGGTCGATCATCTGGAGACCGTCCACGCGGAAGCTGTACTCCCAGACGCCCGGCGCGATGGGACCGACGGTGACGCTCCAGACGTCCCCTTCGCCCTTGGTCATCGCGGCGGAGTCACCGCCCCATTGTCCGGCCACCACAACCTCCGCGGCCTTGGGCGCGAGGAGCCGGAAGGTCACTCGTCCGTCCGTCGCCACCTCAGGCGACCGGACAGGAGCCCGTTGCTGAGCGGCAACGGGAGCCTCGAATGTGAGCACAGCGACAAGGACAGCCGACACGACAAGGGGACACCAGCGGGCGTACATCATCATCTCCTTTCCCAGTGATTTCATGGACAGCGAGCACGCGAGAGAGATCTTACCATGATTCGGCCCGGAGAAAAACAGTGCGTTCCGCTGGGAATCTGGTATCCTGGACGCCGCGTTTGGGCAGGCAAGACAGGACTCTGGACAATGGTATTCGCGTGGAGGTCGGATATATGAAGTGGGTTGCCTTGAGAAGACGATTGACCCTGTCGATTCTGGTCGTTTCCCTTGCCACGGTGTCCGCGGCGCGGGCAGAAGACTGGCCGTGCTTTCGCGGGCCGGGACGGCAAGGGGTCTCCCTGGAGAAGGGCATACCCACACAGTGGAGCCCGACATCGAACGTCAAATGGAAGACACCCCTCCCCGGCGAGAGCTGGTCGTCCCCTATCGTCTTCGGCGACGCGGTCTTCGTGACGACCGCCACCGATGGCGGCAAGTCGTACCGTCTGGTCCGCCTGGACCGCGCCAACGGCGCCATCCTCTGGGACAAGGAGGTCACGCAGCAGACGCCCAAGTACAAACAGCGGCCCAACTCCTACGCCACCTCCACACCGGCCACCGACGGGCAACGGGTGTACATGGTCGCCTGCGATGGGCAGATCCTCGCGACGGATATGGACGGAACCGTCGCCTGGAAGAACCATGAATTCGACTACTACAGCCAGCACGGCTTGGCGACCTCGCCTGTCCTCTACAAGGACTTGGTCATCGTCGTGTTCGACTGGAGCAGCCCCGGGCCGGACAAGAGGATCGGCTGGGAGGTCCCGTGGGACAAGGCGGTCATCCTGGCGATAGACAAGAGCACCGGCAAGGTGCGATGGCGAGGCCGCCGGGGCAGTTCCCAGATCGCGCACACCACGCCGCAGATCGCCACCGTGGATGGCCGGGACCAGCTCGTCACCAGCGCGGGCGGCGTCGTGCAGGGATTCGATCTCAAGACCGGCGAGCGGATCTGGACCGTCTCCAGTCCGGGCGAAGGCGTCGTGCCCTCCCCTGTGGTCGGCGATGGCATGTCGTTCAGCACGACCGGATTCCGTGAGGAGACCATCCTGGCGGTCCGCTTGGGCGGTCGCAGCGACATCACGCAAACCCACGTCGCCTGGCGAGTGACCGACGACGTCCCCCATGTCCCGTCGTTGCTCTACGTCTCCCCTCGCCTGTACTCGATCACCGACGAAGGCATCGTCAATTGCATTGAGGGAACGACCGGCAAGATCCTCTGGCGCGAGCGAATCG
>JAXDBU010000148.1:0-10291 GCA_034678485.1 Sedimentisphaerales bacterium
TGAAGGGCTGATAAAGGATTGCCCCTGCATTGGCCAGACGAATCCAGAATTCGAACTCCCCGATCCCATAGCGCCAGGGGTGTTCGTGCAGGCCGGCCCGTTCGAGGGATTCGCGGCAGAAGAACGAGGAACAGAAGGGAGGCACCAGCGTCTGACACACATAGGCCTCGATCGAAAACGGGTGAGGCGGTACTCGTGGCCCCGATTTGTTCCCGTTCTCATCGACATAGCAGACATTTCCGTAGAACGCCGCGATGTGCGGATGGGCGACAAAGACTCGCGAAGCCCGCTCCAGCGCGTCCGGAAACAACTCCTCATCGGACAGGCACGAACCGATGTACCTTCCACGACAGCGTTTCAGCGCCCGGAAGAACCCCTCTTCCCCACACGAGTCCTCTTCCGACAGAAACCGAATGCGCGGGTCGGCGTATTGGGCCACGATATCGGCCGTTCCGTCGGTCGATCCACCGTCCTGGATCACGTATTCGAAATCCGTGACCGTCTGATGAAGAACGCTCTCGATGGATCGGCGGAACATGGCCTCCCGACCGACCACGTTCTTGATGACCGAGTAGATGGAAAACTGTGGCGTTCTCTGATCAATTGACATGACGTCATTACCCCGTGTCAGTGTTAATCCGGATCCCCCTTCTCTGCGGAGGATCAATGCGCGTAGAAGACAATGTGCGAGGCCAGGGTCTCGAATCGAAACGGCACCACGAGGAACTGCTGGAGCGCTCGCCTGACCTGCGCCTGCCGTTCCGGCGGAACGAAGAAGAGGAAGAACCCGCCGCCGCCGGCGCCGCACAGTTTGCCCCCCAGCGCTCCGGCGGCGATCGCCGTCTCATAGATCTCGTCGATCTCGTTGCTCGAGACGAGTTCCGTCAACTCTCTCTTGAGCATCCAGGACTCGTGCAGGAGCCTGCCGAACGCGTCGTAGCCGTATACCGGTCCTCGAAGGATGTCCAATGCCTCGCCCACCATCTCGCGAATCCGTCGCAGTTCGCCGAGTTTTCGCGGCGTGCTTCGCACCTGTTCGCTGGCGATCTCCGATGCATATCGGGAGAACCCTGTGAAACAGAGCAGCATGTGTTCCTGGAAGTACTGGAGTTTCTCCGACGGCAGAACCACCGGCTGGACGAAGATGCCGTCGTCCCGTCCGCCGAACTCGATGTGGTTGAAGCCCCCGAACGCCGCCGCCGTCTGATCCTGGGAGCCGACGCTCTCGCCGATAATGTCCTGCTCGATGTGGATGGCGTCGAGCGCCAGCCGCCGCTTCGTGACCATCTCGCCTTTCAACGCGTACAATGCCTGCAACAGCCCCACCGTGAAGGATGAACTCGAGCCGATTCCAGACATGGCCGGAATGTCGCTGGTGTGCACGATTTCGACCCCATGCTCGATGCTGCAGAAGCGCAAGCACTCGCGGACGGACGGATGCTCGATTTCGTCGAGGGTGTTCGTCATCTCGCTCCTGGAATAGCGAATTCGATACTTGTAGTCGAAGAACGGCGGCAGGTACCGACAGGTGATATAGCAATAATGGTTGATCGTCGTGTTCAGGACCTCACCCCCGTGCTCACGGTAATAGACGGGATAGTCCGAACCTCCTCCGAAGAAGGAAATCCGGAAGGGGGTCCGGGTGATGATCATCGGGTGCCCTTGCACGAGGCCGGAGCCGTCGGCCCAGGCGTTGTGGTCCGGGTGAAGCGTGGCAAGGCCGGTGGCGCCGGCCGACGGACCGTATCCGGCATGGAGGCGAGAAGAGGCCTTGGAGGAAGTGTGAGTGACAATCATAGTGTGCTCCTGTACCAGTCGATCGTCCTGCGCAGCCCCGTCTCAAAGGGCGTGGTCGCCTCGAAGCCCAACAGGTGTTTCGCCCGGGCGGGATCGATCAGACGCTTCGGAATCATCGTCGGCTTGGTGAGATCGTATTCGACGCGGGCCTCCGTATAGCCGTCCAGCCTGAGGATCAGATCGAGCGCGTCCCGAAGACAGTGCTCTCTGCCTGTGGCCAGATTGACCGGCTCGAAGCGGTCGATCTTCTCCATCGCCAGCAACAGGCCCTCCACGAAATCCTCGACATAGATCAGGTCTTTGATGTCTCGCCCGTCTCCCCAGACCTGGATGGGATCATGTCGCTCGACCACGCGACGAATCAGAGCCGGCAGCACATGACTCGTCTCCCACTCGAAATCGTCGTACGGACCGTAGATGTTGGCCGGTCGGACCACAATGGTCGTCATGGGGCGCTTGATCTTGGCGGCATACATCTCGCATGCGGCTTCACAAAAGCGTTTCAGCCAGCCGGCCACAAAGTACTTCTCGTAGAACTGGCCGGTCACGTCCGTCTCCTTGACCGGATAGTCCGTAACCGGATAGACGGTGCTGCTGCTGATGAAGAGCACCTTCTTCACGCCGGCCGCATAGGCCGCCTCCAGCATCAGTACGCTCATCATAACGTTGGGCGTCAACAGGAACAGCGGCTTGGTCTCCATCATGTGCGCCCCGGCGGTGACGGCCGCGCAGAGGAAGACATGGTCGACATCGGCGCAGACGCGGGCGCAGTCCTCGGCCGTCGTCAGGTCGCATCGGATGTAGTCGATCCGGTCGTCTGCGATCACCGGGTCCTTCACATGTACCGTCGCCCGCACCCGTGCCCCCAGATCCGCGAGACGGCGAACGAGGTTCGCCCCCACAAAGCCGGCGCCGCCGGTCACAAGCACGCTCTTTCCTTCAAACATGATCCCTCGCCATCACTCTATTCGACAAAATGCCCCGCCTCGTCTCTTCGCGACAGCACCGGGTGGCCCGTCGGCCACCAGATGCCCAACTGCGGGTCGTCCCACTTCAACGTGAACTGACCGGCGGGATGGTAGTAGGTGCTCTGCTTGTAGTGGAAGATCGCCTGCTCGCTGAGCACCAGATGGCCGTTTCCGAATCGCGGCGGAACCAGCACCTGATGGCGGTTACGGTCAGACAAGAGAAAGGACTGCCAGCATCCGAACTGATCCGATCCCTTGTCCCAATTGACGACCACCAGGTAGAACTTACCCCAGAGGCAACTGATCAGCTTCCAGGTCTCTGCATCTCCATGGATGCCGCGCAGCACGCCTCGGTCGGAGACGGAGATGTCGTCCTGCACGAATGCCACCTCGATCCCACCGTCGCGGTACATCCGCTCGTTGTAGGTCTCCACATACACACCCCGGTGGTCCTCGAAGACCTCCGGCCGGATCCGCTTGACACCTTTGAGCTTGGTTTCCTCGACGACGATCATATGTCCCCTGAGACAGTCACGTTGTTTCCACGCCAGAAGAGCTTCCGCCACAGAGACTTCAGGGCGCCGCCCCAAGAGGAACGCGTGGGGACCGTTCGCCTGCGCCAGTGAAGATTGAAGATCTTGTTCTCAATCGAGTAGCGGTAATAGTCGTGCCGTATCCTGGCGAACAGCCGGTTGGGCGGCACGAACCGGATCGCCTGCAAGACCAGCCAGTGCAACGGAAACGGGAGCCTGGCGGCCACCGCCCCCAGAAGGAAGATGTTGTACCGAATCTTCTTTTCCCGGTCGGTGAAACAGGTGAGCGTCGAGAGGCCGCAGCACCCGCTCAGATCCCCCACGTGCGTCTCCGGATCGATCAGGCCACGGGCAACGCTGTAGTCATAAAGGGCCGTGCCTTTCATGGGCACCGTGGTCGAGTAGGCGGCGTACGTCACCCTGCTTCTACGGTTCAGAGCAATGGAGGCCAGGTCGTCCTGAAGCGTCGAATCCGGCGCCGCCAGCATGTAATTAACCCAGGTATGAATGCCATAGCTGTCGATCCGTCTGAGCTGCCGGACAATGTCGACCTTCTTCATCCTCCGGCCGAGCACGGTCTCGCGTACGAATTCCGACGCGCTGTCAACCGAAAGATGCACGGAATAGCAGCCGGCCTGCCGGAGCAACCTCAACAGGTCCGAGTCCACGCGGTCAAAGCGGAGGTAGCAGTTGAATGGCAGACCGATTCGCCTGGGATACTGATCGGCGAACTCCTCCAGCCAGTCATCCGCCCTCATGGCGAAGAGATCGTCGCCGAACTTGACGAAATCCATGCGGTAGCGTCTCTGAACGGATTCGATCTCCCCAATGACTCTTTCCACCGAGAACCGCCGAACGATGCGTCCCTTGCCCCGATACAGCTTCTTGTAGTAATTGTTGCAGCAGTAGCTGCAACTGAACGGACAACCCCGCGTTGCATAGAACGTCTTCTTGGGCGTATCCTTCAGAAAGCTATTGGCCAACGTGATATCGCGATGCGGAACGGGCAGGTCATCCAGAGGATCGACCAGACGGCGAACGTCGTTGTGCCTCGTGGCGGTGATGAGATTGGGCACATCATCGAACGATCGCCCCTCCTCCACCCTTCGTAGGAAGTCCTCGAACGCCAACTCGCCCTCGCCCATGCAATAGGCGTCCACCCCGGCTTGGGCGAAGGTCTCCGGGCTGAACGTGGGATGCGGCCCCCCCATGATGGATGTGAACTCAAACCGCTGGCGCGCCTTCCGGTGCGCGGCAGACAGGGCGGCGAAACTCACCACATTGGCCGAATAGGCCACAACGTCGGGGCGGCAGCGGTCGACCGTCTCCGGGAGATCTGTCTGATTTAGAATGCACAGATCCGTGGTCCACCCCGCCCGCCTGGCGACGGCCGAGAGAAAGGGGATCGCGATGTGGTCCGCAAAATCGATCTTCTCAATGACAAACAGCACTCTCATTGCTCTCTCCCGCGCCACAGTCGCGACGGCACGCCGGATGGGTCGGACTTAAGCGGTTTGCAGAAAGTAGTTCTTCTTGCTCTTGTACTCATCCTCATGCTCGCTATACCATGCCCAGGTCTCTCTCAGGCCATCCAGCAGCGAAGTCGACGGGTCGTAACCAAGTTGCTCTCGGGCCAGGGAGATATCCATCACGCGTTTGGGGTACCCCGTGGGTTTGCTCGCGTCGAACTCGTAGCGGAAATCGAGAAACGCGTTCAATGCTTCGACGAGCTGACGAATCGTGCATTCCCGCCCGCTGCCCAGATTCACGAAACCGCCCCTTGTGCCGTGGTAGAGGGCCAGAATCACGCCCTCGGCCACGTCCCGACTGTATACGAAATCGCGGACGGCGGAGCCGTCGCCCCAGACCACCAGCGGGTCTTCGCCCCGATGGATGCGACACATCAGCGAGGGAATGACCATGGCGTTGTCCGGATCGAAATTATCGCCCGGCCCATAGACGTTGCTGGGCCTGACGACGGCAAAACTCTCCAGTCCGTACTGTGTATGGTAGGCCTCGACCTGCAACTCGGCGACGCGTTTGGCCCAGCCGGCGAAGTCCATCGGCAGGCTGTCCAGCCGGTAGTCGGATTCCCGAAAGACGTCCGTGCTGGCATAGGCGCCGATGGAACTGGTGTAGACCACCCTCTGCACGCCGTTGACCCGGCAGGCTTCGAGAACGTTGGTGTTCATCATCAGGGTCGGGACGAAATGCGTGGCGATCATACCGGTCGAGACACCAGCCGAACCCTTAATACCCGCCAGATGGCAGACGCAGTCCATCCGGCGCGTCACGTCTTTGCAGAACTCAAAACTGGTCAGGTCGCCCAGGACATGATCCGCGCGGTCGTCCACGGTGACACGGTCCAACGACACGATCCGCACCCGGGCGCCCGCGTCGCACAGGAGCTTGACAACCTGGCGCCCGATCAGGCCGGTGCCGCCGGTCACCAGGATGGACCGCCCGTTGGACTGTTCGAGGATGTGCTGTTGTATCATGCAAGGCTCCATGTTCGCAAATCACACCACGCAATAGGCCGACGGCGCAAACGCCCAGGGAATCGATTGCGGCCGCAACTGATACTTGCTGAGAAAACGGTCCACCGCGGCCGTCTCGCCCGGCCACTCCGGGAAGCCGTATTCATCGAAGCAGATGATGCCTCCCGGCACCATGTAATCGTGGATGGACTGAAGGACGATATCGGTGGGTTTGAAGATGTCCATGTCCATCAGAACAAACCGGAACCGCACGCCGGGATTGTCCGCGAGGAACTTCGGGAAGGTCTCGCAGACATCGCCCTTAACCACGTGCAGGCGCGCGCCGATCTCGCAATTATCCGCCCGGAACCGTTCGAAATCGTCCAGGAACAGGGACAGATTTGCGCCGAAGCCGCCGACCTTGCGCTGGGAGGCGTCGAGGACCGTCTCATCCCGGCGATCCAGGTGGACGATGCCCTCGAAGGTGTCGAATCCGTAGAGGTGGTGCGCGCAGCTGTCGTACTTCTCGAAGCTGGGACGATTGAATATCTCCAGGAGCCTGGCCAGGAAGAAGTACGTGGACCCGTTGAAGACCCCGAACTCAGCCACCGACCCCGGGAGTTCGCTCGTCTTGCGGTACAGCTCATAGAGGGCCAGGTGCCGTTCGAGGTGAGACCGCCAGAGATAGCCGGCATACTTCGAGATCTCGAAGAAGAAATCCCTCTTTCCGCCCTTGTCATCCAGGATACGAAGCTGGTCATTCATTCGGACAACTCACTCCTGCCAAGTCGGCGCCGTCGCGCGGACGGACTACTCCACCACGAAATACGAGACCCGCGAGGCATAGCGATATCGCCTGAGGCGCACGTTTCGCAGGCCGAAGACCTCCCTCAGGGCCGTCGTCTCACCCGGCGAATCGGGGTCGTTCAACTCATCGAACGCCAGCACGCTGCCCTTGACCAGGCGGTCCTTGATCGCTTCGAGGCACTTCTTCGTCGGCTCGTAAATGTCGAAATCGAAAAATG
This sequence comes from Sedimentisphaerales bacterium, assembly GCA_034678485.1. Lineage (GTDB taxonomy): Bacteria > Planctomycetota > Phycisphaerae > Sedimentisphaerales > Anaerobacaceae > PLanc-01. The sequence continues at coordinate 6,801 of JAXDBU010000148.1, forward strand.
CAAGGGCCACGATCGTTTCCGGGTGCTCGTGCAAGTACCGTTCGATCTCCTCCGTCGCATCGCCCTTGCGGACCTCGAATTTGCAGATATGCGACAGCGGGTTGTCACGCTCCTGAAACTGCATGACTCGTTCGAGGTACTGCTCGTAGCGGTCGGTCGTCGCCAGCCCGCCTTGGCGAATCACATCGCAGCCGGTGTTGTCCTTCTCCGTCAGAGCGGGAAAGCCGGTGAAGGTATCGAAGCCGATGATCCTCCGGTGACGATTGAAGGGCTCGTAGATCCCCCGCAAGGCGGCGAACAAGGACATGTTCTGGCCCCAACGGGTCCCGAACTCCATAACCGTGCCCATGACGTCCACGATCTGTCGATAAATGTGGTCCATGAAGAGGATTCGGGAAAGGTTCTTGGAGTTCAGGAAGAGACCCAGGTTATTCAGAATGTCCGCCTCCGGAATAGGACAGGCGCGGAAATGGCGCACGAAGTCCGCTCGGACGTCCATCTCTTCGTCGCTGGCGTACAACTCCTGTTGATCGATTTGGTCTAACACGATTGTCTCCTACTCATGCCGGCGGCCTGACGAGGGCGGGCATCGCTCGTTCGGTCCCCATCGCCTTGACCCAGGCCCAGTAACGAAGCTTGCCCTCGACCAGATCGAATCGGCTCGGGTCGTCCGGAGCCGGAACCACACGGATCGGTTTGATCGCTTCGCCGGCGACGATGTCACGGGCCAGGTCGTCCGGCCCGGGGACGAAGCTCTCCAGCCCTTTCGTGTCGGCGCGGACCCTCCACGCGGGGATGGCGGCCGGTCGAGGGGCAAAGGCAAGGTCAACCGCCGCGACGTCCTCTTCATCCAGCGAAAAGTCCAGAGCCGCCGCATTCTCCCGCAGGTGTACGGAAGTGCTCGCCTTGGGAATCGGCACGACGCCCTGGATGCGAGCCAGCCAGTTGAGGATCACCTGGACCACCGTCCGCCCGTGCTTGTCGGCGATCCCGGCCAGCGTCTCAGCGGCCCTTCCCGTCGTCGGCGAATGACCCTGATCGAGCGGGCTGTAGGCGATCAGACCCATGCCGGCTTTTCGACAGAACGGCAACAGATCGTTTTCTATGGTCCGGTCGAACAGGTTGTATTCCGTCTGCAAGGCCACCAGAGGATGTCCCGCGCAGGACAGCGCTTTCGTCAGGCCACGGCAGCCGAAATTACTCAGGCCGATGAATCGAACCTTGCCCTTCTCGATCAGTCGATCCATGGCCCCGAGACTCTCCTCAATGGGCACCGATGAATTGGGCCAGTGAATCTGGTACAGATCGATGCAGTCGATGCCGAGACGACGGAGACTTCCTTCGGCCGCTCGAACGAGGTCTTCGGGCCTCAGGTGCTCCGGCGAGACTTTCGTGGCGACGCACACCTCCGAACGCCGATCTCGAATCGCCCGGCCGACGAGACGCTCGGTATGCCCGGCGCCGTAGGCTTCGGCTGTATCGATCAATGTCAGGCCAAGATCGAGTCCCATCCTGATCGCGTCCACGCAGAGATCGTCGTGACGCGTATCGGCTGTAAACCGTCCGCCCAGGCCCCATGTGCCCAGGCCGATCGCCGACACAAACGGACCGTCGTTTCCCAATCGCGTCCGGATCATCGAGCGACCTCACTCGTTTCCAGTTTCCGTTGGGGCCGTCGGGAGCCGACCGATTGGAGCGATTGCAGAGCCGTTCGACGTCCTGTGTCTTCGTCCATCCAGCAACCGACGGTCCGCCCGATGCCTTCCAGATCGAGTCCGTCCAGAGCCCGCATGCCCTCGCGGTCACTGATATCGCAACGGTAGGTGTCCTGAATGCCGAGACGTTTGACCCTTGCCGACAGTCCTGCCTCGGCCACGGTTTCACACACCAGACTTCCCAGACCGCCGATGATGCTGTTCTCCTCAATCGTCACCACCCGCCGGCTGCCGGCCAGCGCGCCTTCGAGCAGCGGGACATTGAGCGGTTTGATGCGATACAGATCGATCACGCCCGCCTCGATGCCGCGTTCAGCCAGACGGGTCGCCGCCCGCATGGCCTGTGCCACCATGACGCCCGTTGCCACAAAGGTGACGTCGCAGCCGGACCGGAGAATCGTCAGCCCATCGGAGAAGTCCGCGTCCGGCGCATAGGTCGCATCGAACGGCCCCTTGTCCATGTACAGGTACGTCGGGCCGTCTGCCCGATAGGCAGACCGGACCGCTGCCGCAATGACCGAGTAGTCCGATGGAGACCACACCGTCAGGCCGGGCAGGGTCCGAACGAGAGACAAGACATCGGTCATATGGTGCGTCGGACCGTCCTTGGGATAAACGTATCCGGTGCCCATCCCGATGATCGTCACGGGCAGGTCCATGCAACAGATATCGAGCTTGATCTGCTCGAAGCACCGCAGGGTCACGAAGTTGGAGATCCCGAACACGAAGACCCGTTTGCCGCTCAGCGCCAGGCCGGCCGCCACCGTCATGGCATTCTGCTCGGCGATGCCCACGTTGAAAAACTGGTCCGGCAACTCGGCGCGGAATCGCTGGAACGCAAAGGCGCCTGTGTCGGCTGTCAGCAGGATCACGTCCTTGTCATGCGAGGCGATTTCGAACAGCTCCTCGAAACAGGCATCTCGCGCTTCGGTGTACGCTCTGGTCATACCAGTACTCTCCTTGCCATCTCGATCTGTTCGCCCTTCGGCAGGGTATGATGGGCCCGCGGAGTGTTCTCCAGCGCGGGTATGCCTCGGCCCTTGACCGTGTTGGCCACGATCATCAGCGGCCGTTGCCGATCGCGCGAATGGACATCTCCCAGGGCGGCGAAGATGTCGCGAAAGTCATGCCCGTTGATGGAGCGCACATCCCAGCCAAAGGCAGCCCATTTGTCCTCGACCGGGTCCAGGCCGGCGGTGTCCTCCGTGAAGTCCTCCGAGCCGAGCCGGTTGCGGTCGAGAATGGCCACCAGATTGCCCAATCGGTGCTGCGGAGCGAACATCGCCGCCTCCCAGATCGATCCTTCCTGAGACTCTCCGTCTCCCAGGATGCAGAACACACGGTAATCGCAGCCGGACAATCGAGCCCCCCAGGCCAGACCCGCCGCCGTCCCGAGGCCGTGACCGAGCGAGCCGGAGATGGTCTCCACTCCCGGAACCATCTTGTCGCAGTGATTGCCCAGGAAACTGCCCGGCCGACAGAAACGATCGAGTTCCTGTGGCGGGAAGTAGCCCCGGTCAGCCAGGATCACGTACAACGTGTTGTTGGCGTGGCCCTTGCTGAGGATCAGGCGGTCGCGGTCGGCCCAGGTCGGATCGGCCGGGTCGTGCCGCAGAAGACCACCGTAGTACAGGGCCACCAGAATATCGACGCACGAGAACGAACCCCCGAGATGACCGGCGCCCGCATGCAACGCCATCTCCAGGGCCCTGAGCCGGATTCGCTTGGAGAGGGCTTCATATCGTTCCGTGTCCACGACATGGCTATCGCATTGTT
>JAXDBU010000149.1:0-11678 GCA_034678485.1 Sedimentisphaerales bacterium
CATCGAGGCCTTCCGCAAATACTGCGAAGAGGTCCGGGCCGGCCGGTTCCCTGACGCCGAGCACAGCTACCACATGAAGCCGGGCCAGGCCCAGCAGCTTGAGGAACTGCTCCGCAAGAGCATCTGACCCGGATTCCGAGAAGTCCCCGCGCTGTGGTTGTCATCCTGAACGCAGCGCAGCGGAGTGAAGGATCTGGCCCACGGCAGTGAGAAACCTCCCGACCTGTGCCCGGATTCCACCGAAGCTGGTGAGAGTATCCTTCTATGCGGGACGCTCGAAAACAGGATGGAGCGACTGAGCCATCTGTTTCAGCGTTTCTTTTTCCTTCTGCGAAACCGGGCGAAAGCCCATCGCCAGGTCCAGGGCCAATCGGAACAGCGACTCATCCCCCGGCGGGATCGCCGCCGTGACCGACTGGCTCAGCGTGAAGTACAGACCGAGCTTGGCCTCGCTGCGGTCCGTCAGCGGCTGATACCAGCACTTGGGGTACTGCGGTCGAAGTGGATCGCCCTCGGGCCACTTCTGCTTTGCCATCGCTTTGAGGGCGAGTCTCGCGACGCCTCTGGCCTTTGCGGCCTCGATCACGCGAGGGCCGAAGTCGCCTTTGTAGAACGTGGCGAAGTTGATCGGGAACAGGATCGAGTCGAAGTCGTACCGCTCCATCGCGGCCAGCGCCGCAGCTTCCGAGTGGGCGGAGAAACCCAGGTAGCGAACCCGGCCCTGCTTCTTCGCGTCGAGGAAGACCTCCATCGCCCCGCCGGGACCGAACGCGACGTCGACGTCTTTCTGCACATCGGTGATCGCGTGAAATTGATAGAGATCGAGATGGTCCGTCCGCAGCCGCCGGAGCGATTCCGCCAGTTCCACGGCCGCACCTTCCTTCGTCCGCTGCGTCGTCTTGCAGGCGAGGAACACGTCCTTGCGATAGGGCTCCAGCGCCGGACCGAGCTTGATCTCCGCGTCGCCGTAGGTGGGCGCGACGTCGAAGTAGTTCACCCCCTTCTCGACCGATTCAGCGACGATACGATTCGCTTGCTCCTGTTCGACGCCGCTGACGACGAGGCCGCCGAACCCGATGATGGACAGCCGCTCGCCGGTATCGCCGTACGCCCGTCGCGGCAGCTTGGGAGCGTTCACACAATCGCACTCCGGCTCGGCGCCCTGGGCGAGCCCCCCCGCTGCCACGGAGCCAGCGACAACCGCCCCACTCTTCAAGAACTCCCTGCGTTTCATCGTCATCAACCGCCCGCCAAAACACACTCTTCACTTTGCACCAAGTAGACGATGTACGGCTGCCAGCCGCAAGCAGATCCATCATAACCGAAAGAAGGACGAAAGAACACATGAGGATTCCCCTCTCTCACTTGTGTCCGTTCTTCTGCTACAGGCTTTCCAGATGACTTCTGGATCGGTATGCTGCAGGTCCGTGCAAGGGTATGGGCAACTGCCCCATTCAACGGAAAGGGACCATGATGAACTCGACGCGGACGTTCGCAGGCAACGGATTCCCCAGACGCACGTTTCTTCAGGCGGTGGGCGGGACTGCGGCCTTTCTCTCGACCAGTTCCCAGCGATGGCTGGGCCCACTCGCGATAGCGCAGCCGGCGGGACAGACGAAGAAGCCTGCGGTCGTCCGAGCGGCTTTCGTCTATCCGCCCACGGAGACCCTCCGCAAAGCGGGCTACTATAGCTGGCCCGGCTCCACCTTCGACGCCGAAGGCCGCCAGGCGCAATACGTCGGCAAGCTGCAGGCTATGGAGCACGCACTGGGCATCCGCGTCATCGCCGACCGCCGGCACCTGGACGAAAGCGAGAGCGTGACGCAGTTCATCAATGAGGTGAAGGCCGAGCCGCCCGATGCGCTGTTCCTTGTGCCATTCAAGAAGGGACATTGGCCCCACATCGTAAGGATCGTCGAGGAGACGAAGCTGCCGAGCGTGGTCCTGGCGCCGCTGGGCGTGCTCCTGGTCGGGCAGGTCCGCGAGCTGAACACCAAGCCCGGCGTCTGCCTGATCAACTCCGTCGACAACTTCGACGCCGTCGAGCGTGCCATGCGGATGGTCCGCGCGGCATCCTGGATGAGGCAGAGCCGCATCCTGAATATCGATCGCACAGCCGCCGACGACCTGGTCGTGCCGCACCTCGGAACGCACGTGCACACCGTGCTCAACACGGGATTCATCGAGGTCTTCAAGATGACCGGCATCACGGACGAAGTCGGGAGACTGGCCGCAAGGTACAAGGACCATGCCCAGCGGGTCTTCCAACCCAGCGATGACGACATCCTCCAGGCCGCCCGGGCGAGCGTCGCGCTGCGGCGCGTCGTTGGGGAGGCGAAGGTGGACGCGGTGATGATGGATTGCCTTCCCGGCCTGCAGCATCCGCACCAGCACGTCCCGCCGTGCATGGGATTCATGGACCTGCGGGACAGCGGCATCCCGGCTGGCTGCGAGTCGGACCTCGACGCGACGCTGACCATGATGCTCCTGCAGTACCTGTTCGACAAGCCGGGCTTCCAGCACAACCCCAGCGTCGAGACCGAGAGCAACCACTACTTCTGTGCCCACTGCACGAGTGCGTCGAAGATGAAGGGCGCCGGCGCCCCGCCCGAACCCTACATGCTGATGAGTCACGCGGAGGCCGGCTGGGGTTGCGTGCCGCGAGTGCTCTTCTCGCCGGGACAGGAGGTGACCATCACGAAGTATCTCTCGGTGAAAACCGACGCTGAGACGCCGCAGATGCTCGTCTACTCGGGAGCGATCGTCGGCTGCCCACCGGTGCCCCAGGCCGGCGGCTGCCGGACCAACGCAGAGACGACGATCAACGAACTGGAGGACGCCGCCCAGCTCAAGGGCCATCACCTCATCATGGTCTACGGCGACCACGCCAAGGACCTGCGTCGGTTCTGCCGGATGTATGGCATCGAAGCGACGATCTGAACGCCCCAATGCAGGCTCGCAGGGTGCCAGGACAGGACGCGGGGGTCCAGGGTGCTTCGTGCCAACGATTCTCTTGCAAAACCGCCCTTCCGATGGTAAGGTAAGAACGCGCTTCGTCGCGGCGACGATGCGGTCGCCACGGCAGAATCGTTGTAAGTGCTGTTACGACAGGACTTTGGGAGTGTAGCTCAGTAGGTAGAGCAACGCACTTTTAATGCGTAGGTCCTGGGTTCGAATCCCAGCACTCTCATTGAGGCGTAAGACGTGATGTTATAAGTACTTATCCCCATGTTTCTTCATCGCCCCTTTGGCGATTATGACGCCAAACTGGCCTGGGCGTCACGTTCGGGCGTCACTTTTCGACAAGCTTCAGAGATGAGTCCTTCCACTGCCGCTGCCGCTCTGGTCCGCTGGGTTGCATCGACCTGAGCATAGTACTTCATTGTAGTCGCTATCGTGGAATGGCCCATCAGCTCCTTGACGACGTGGGGAGGGAGCGCGTCGGCCCAGTTCTTTCCGGCACACTTCCGTAACGTGTGGATGCTGAGAGAGCCTGTCGGCTTGATCCCGGCCTTCCTCTGGTGTCGCCGAAACTCTCGTCCGGCGTTCAGGAACATATCCCGGTTCTCCCATACGCGCCCGTCCTTCTGATATCGTCGCCAATTCTCAAGGACGGTCTTGTATCGCTGCTCGCTGAGCAGGATGAAGGGGCACTTGAAGCGGGCCTTGGCCTGCAACTCCCGAAGGATGCCCAGGGTATGCTTCGGTAGAGGGATGCGCCGGGCCTCGTAGTCCTTCAGGTGGAATGGGGGCATGGTCGGCGTTGCTTCGCGGTTCTCAATGACCACCTCGCCCTTCTCCCAGTCGATGCAGTCCCACGTGAGGGACACCATCTCGCCGAACCGCAGTCCCGCCGTGTAGCCAAGGGCATACAGAGCCTTGGTCCGCAGATTCGGCGATACTTCTGCTGCGTGCTCGACACGAGTTGGCAGTAGAAAGGCCCGCTTGAACCATTCGGGGGAATCTTTCAGATCGCCTTCCATGACCTCCTTACGAGCCTTCTCGGGTGTCGGGAAGTACTTCTCGGTGGCCTGGTCAAGCTCTGCCCACATGTCCGATTGACTTCTCTCAGGCTTCTCTTCTGTCGGAGTCATATGCTCTTGATGGCGGTCCTTCTTGTCCCACCTGCGCATGGACTAAGCCGGGGGTTGATGACGCTCGGTATGGGCGTGGCCAGCCTTGCGGTCTGACCATCCCCGGCCGGACAGCTTCGATGATGCCTTTGACTTGGACCTACTACCGATTTCATCGCCCAGATTCTACCGAAAGCCGCACTGGATTTCAAGGATTCTCCCTTGCTTGCGGCCCTGTGCGGCTCTATACTGGAAGAAGATCGACGGCACACACCACGGAGGGGCAGGCGATTGTGGGTTTTGCCTGTTGAGGCAAATTGCGGGAGGTGGAGAAATGCTGAGGGAAAGAACACGCCGAAGCATCGTTTGGGTCCTGTTGTGTGCGGCCTGTCTCGGCTCGAATGCAGCTCACGCCGAAGACCCGGTCTACTTTGAGGACTACAGACTCCAGGACGTGGTAGGCCTCGCGGTTCATATGAACCCGCCTACACGCAGTGCTATGGAACGGTTGACAAGACTGGTGGCGAACGCGAAGGGTATCACGAGTCTTGTTGGTCTTGAGTATGCAGTCAATCTGACTCATCTGGATCTGGAGGACAATCAGATCAGCAACCTCTCGCCACTCTCGGGTCTGACGCAACTGCATGGAATAGGTCTTGATCGCAACCAGATCACCGATATCTCGCCACTCTCCGGCTTGACAGATCTTGTTAGCTTGGATCTTGAGTCCAACCAGATCAGTGATATTTCGTCACTCTCGGGCCTGACACAGCTCTTCTATCTGTGTCTCTATGACAATCAGATTACTGACATATCACCGCTCTCCGGCCTCCCCAATCTCGAACATCTTCTCCTACAATCCAACCAGATCAGCAATATCTCAATGCTCTTGAACATGACGATTCTCTCCTCGGTCAATCTCTGGAACAATCCCCTAAACAGGGACGCATATTGCCACGTTCTGCAAACCTTCCATGGACACAATCCGAGGTGCACGTTGTCCTACTCCCCCAATGCAAATCCCCCCGGTGGAGTATCTGCCACCGATGGTCCGTATCCCGACCGGGTGGGCATTACGTGGGATGCCCTCTGCCCTGGCCCTACCCGGACCGACACCTTCCAGTACATGGTATATCGTTCGACCTCTCTGGGCGGTACGAAGGAAGCAATCTCCGGCTGGCTCGATAGCACGTCCTTCGACGATACAATGGCTTCTCCCGGAGTCCACTATTGGTATTGGGTGAAGTCGAATTACTCGGGAGAAGACTACAGCGATCCGGATGAGGGCTGGCGCAGTGCTCCACCTCAGCGGACTCTGACTGTGACTTCGACCGCCGGCGGCACTGTGAACGCCCCTGGCGTCGGGGCCTTCCAGTGTGACGATGGTACGTCCGTGCCAGTCGCAGCCGTTGCGGCTGCCAACTACCATTTTGTCAATTGGACAGGCACGGCCGTTACGGCCGGAAAGGTAGCGAATCCTTCGTCGGCCAGCACGACGGTGATAGTGGGCGCAGACTACACCCTACAGGCCAACTTTGCCATCGACCGGCACACGGTCACCGTGTCTTCGACGGCGGGCGGTTCTGTTTCTTCGCCGGGAGAAGGCTCGTTCGAGTATGACCACGGCACTTCGGTCCCGATCATGGCTGCCGCTGAGGCGCACTATCACTTCACAGGTTGGACAGGTACAGCCGTCGATGCCGGGAAAGTAGCCGATCCGGGCTCGACAAGCACCACGCTCACGGCCGATGCTGCCTACACCGTGCAGGCCAACTTCGCGATTGACCGTCACACGATCACGATCTCGTGCACACCAGGCGGCTCGGTATCTGCTCCCGGCATCGGGGCCTTCCAGTACGATTATGGCAGCAGCGTGTCGATCATTGCCGTCGCGGAGACGAACTACCATTTCGCAGGCTGGACGGGTACAGCGGTGACCGCCGGGAAGGTGGCCAGTCCGGCTTCGGAGAGTACGACACTCACGGTGGATGGAGACTACACAGTCCAAGCGGCCTTTGCGATTGACCAGAGGACGCTGGTAATCTTGTCCACAGACGGTGGTTCGGTATCCTCGCCCGGCGAGGGTGCCTTCCAGTACGACCACGGTACGACCGTGCCTCTCATCGCTGGGGCGGATACGGGCTATCGCTTTGTGAAGTGGACAGGCACGGCAGTAGACGCCAGCAAGGTGTCCGATCCTTCGTCGGTCAACACAACGGTACTGATGCACGCCGACTACACGCTGCTGGCCAACTTCGCGGTCGATACGTACACCCTGACCTTGAACGCCGTCAACGGCAGTGTGACAGCTACACCCGCCAAGCCAACCTACACGTATGGCGAGTCAGTCCTGTTGCAGGCCGTGCCGAACACCGGCTACAGTTTCACGGAGTGGTCCGGTGATTTGACCGGCAGCACGAATCCGACGACGATTGTCATAGACGCCAACAAGACGGTCACAGCGAACTTTGCGCCTAACAGCTACACTCTGACGGTCAACACTGCGCATGGTTCTGTAGCCCGGACGCCGGACAAACCATCCTACGACCACGGCGAGACAGTGACGCTGCTGGCGACTGCCGACACAGGTTTTGTCTTCGCCGACTGGTCCGCCGGTCTCTCCGGCTCGGCCAACCCGGCGACGATTACCATGGATGGCAACAAGGTCGTTACCGCCAACTTCGCCGTCCGCCGGTGGACTCTGACCGTTTCGGCCACGGCTGGCGGTTCGGTGATTGCTCCGGGTGAGGGTACTTTCGAGTACGACCACGGCCAGAGGGTCGCCCTTCAGGCCCAGGCGGACCCCTTGTTCACATTCGTCGGTTGGCGCGGGAGCATCTTCACCAGTGCCAATCCGTACTCAGTCACAATGCATTCCGATCACAACGTCACAGCCCATTTCGAGAGCATCTTGGACGTGCTCTACGTAGACGACGATGCTACCGGCGATCCCGGCCCCGGTGACCCGAACGTCAGCGACCCGCAGGAAGACGGCACGGCGGAGCATCCCTTCGATATGATCCAGGAGGCGATTGACGTGGCCGGGACGGGGGCCAGAATCACGGTCCGGCCGGGCACTTACTTCGAGACGATCTCCCTTCTCGGCAAGAGTATCGAAGTCAACGGTCTGAACGCGGAAGATCCGAACATCATGCCATTGCCCGTGATCGACGGCCAGGGCAAGGACACGGTCGTCCGGTGCACCCAGCGTGAAGACCCGAACTGTATTCTGCGTGGCTTCGTGATTACGGGCGGCAGGGGCAGCCTGGCCGGCGGCATCCTCTGTGTCGCCAGCAGTCCGACGATTGCCAACTGCGTGATCGTGGGCAGTCGGGCGACGGATTCGGACTCCGGGGGCGGGATTCGCTGCGAGGACAGCAACGCGGTCTTCGTGAACTGCACGATTTCCGACAACTGCGGCGGCAGCGCAGGGGCAGGCGTCTGTCTCTTCGAGAGCAATGTGATCCTACTGGACTCCATCGTGTGGGAGAACGAGCCCGCACAAATCCGACTGCTGGATTCTGACGATTCCATCGTCTCCTATACTGCCGTGGCCGGGGGCTGGCCGGGCGATGGGATTCTCGATGCCGACCCGCTGTTCATTCAGCCGGGCTATTGGGCCGATCCCGCGAATCTCGCCAACGTTCTGCCTGCAACTGATCCTCTGGCCGTCTGGGTGGCGGGCGATTACCACCTGATGTCACAGGCGGGACGCTGGGACCCGATCTCCGCAGCCTGGATCGCGGACCCTGTGACGAGTCCGTGCATCGACGCAGGCGACCCGAGCACGCCGGTCGGCCAGGAGCCAGAGCCCAACGCCGGTCGGATCAACATGGGCGTCTACGGCGGGACCAGTCAGGCCAGTAGGTCAGCAAACGGTGGGTGAAGGGCTGCACGTCTATCCGAATCAGCATCATCGTGTCTGCGGCAGCCGCTCCTCAATGCGTTCGATCCGCCGGGAGAGTTCGTCAAGCTCTCTGAACTTGTCGTGCTGATCGAGGATTTCCTTGGCCGCCAGCCGTGAAGCACTGGACTCTCACAACGTTACGAGACAAGTTGGTCAAGATCGGCGGCAAGGTGGTGTACCATGCTCGATACGTGACGTTCCAGTTGGCGGAAGTCGCGGTGCCCCGTGGCCTGTACCGAGCGATTCTGGATCGGATTCGACGGTTCGCCGCCATCTCGCCGAGGGCTGCACCAATATGACCGGGCGCAGGAGGACACAACCTAACAAAGGCGGAAGGGGCGCCGCTGGGACTGTCACCAATCCGGGGACAAACCGCCGGTCCGGGCACTCTGAAGGCCGGTTTTGTTTCTATTCTCCGTCGGTTGTCAGGCAATCGAACATTCTGAACTCGTATTCTCCAGGGGAACGGGGCATAATGGTAGGTTAGGAAGTTGATGTCGTTGTTGGGCAAAGCTCATATGGGAAATGTCGGTGAAAGGAGCGCTCATGGAGAATAGACAGGATTGTACATTAATGGGGAAAGAAGGGACTATTGCCAAGCAAGCCGCGCTAAATAGATATGGTATGTTTTGGGTGCTAACGTTGTTTCTTCCGTTTGCTGGATGCTGTGATGTGACTACCCCTTTGTGCAGGGTTTCTGGAGTAGTTGAAAGAGCAGATAGCATGTCAAGGGATGATGCACTTCAGATATTGAAACGTTGCGTGGATTGGGAGTCGCCTGGCGGCTCTAATAAAGAACAAGTCGAAGATGATGGCATAAGGAGCTTCACAGCTACGTACACAGAAAGAGAGGTGAGTAGGCACCATGGGGTGGGAAATTATGACGTCGTATTCTACCAGAAGCTCTTTAGCGGGATAAAAGAAGACTTCTGGGCCTTTAAAGACATATTTCTCATCGAGGACACAGGAAGGGCACAGGTGCTATTTCACGTCGGTACACTGGCGTCATATTCATTTCATTGGATTAGAGCAACGGATGATTACCAGGCACTGGATATGGAATTCAGAGACATGCTCGCAGCCTTGTATAAACTCTGTCCGCAACTTCGGATGATCCGCAGTCCTGATGTTCAGCGTAAGGCATGGTTTGAATACGCCTGCGTTGGTAATGAGTACCTTGCCAAAGAGCGTGTAGTTGTCGACAATAAGGCCAGGCCGTGGTGCAAAGAGATTCGTGGCTTCACATTCAGTCCCGACAGCCAACGCTTTGCATATTGCGCGCGCAGGGGCCACAAATGGTATGTAATTATCGATGGCAAAGCCGGTCCCGGGTATGATGGCATTGAATTTGAAAGTGTGGCATTCAGTCCTGATAGCAAGTCTGTGGCATACAGAGCATCTCTGGAGGATGGCAAGTGGGTTGACGTTGTGAACAAGGGGTCAGGCTTTTGAAGTAGGCATTGACGGAATGGACCATGGGGGGTAGGTTAGGTTCATGCCTCGCAGGCCGAGAATAGAGTATGCAGGAGCGGTGTACCATGTCCTCAACCGTGGGAACTCCCCTCACGAATTCCCCGTGCGTATGCGTATGGACGCTTCAAGCCCCCGCCCCGAACGTTGATGTGGCTGGTGAGCCAGGGGTAGAGGCCTGCCCGACGAATCCATGGAGCACTCTTCGTGCCTCGACAATCCTGTAAGGGGAGACGTGACAACGTCGCGGCTACGAAGAGGACAGTAAAAAGATGGGACTTTGTCTTTTTCTTCCTTGGCCGTTGACTCACGCACTGGGAAGGTGCTATAATCAGGTCCTCGGCGATGGAACGCGAGTCTACTGACGAATATGACAAATGGATTGCCCCCCAGACAGTGAGCGCCCGCAGCAGTGTGAACGGGATCGTGAGGGACCGAACAAGCAATCCATTCTGATGGATGGGCACGTGAACGTAGAGAAGGGTTTCGTCTGTGTGAGTCTGCTCGGAACGTCCGAGCTAATGGGATCATGTCGGTTGCGTTAATTCTGGAGGTGGAGCGCGATGGGAAAGGCATTGATGGTCTGTACGGTAGTCGCCGCGGGTCTGCTCGTATCGTCGGCGGTCCAGGCTGGCGTAGTTCTTGACCAGTTTCAAGTATCGCCGGACGTTGGTTTTGCCCTGAGCGTAGTGAACCCTGCTTGGGGCGTGGAATATTCGCGTGCACAGACCTTCACTGCCGGTATTTCCGGCCTGCTGGACCACATCGACCTCGGCAACACGTCGGATGGCGGCACGACTGCGCCGTCGGTGCCGATCGTGGAGATCAGGGATACCGTGGCGGGCCAACCTGGCCCGACTGTCCTGGGCTCTGTCACCGCTGCCGGCCCCGGCCCCATGCATGGCTGGCTTACCATCGACTTTCTCTCGGAGAACGTTACTCTGACCAGCGGCCAGATGTACGCAATCGTGTTCTTTCCGTCGGAATCGCCTGGGGTGGTCGCCGTAGGTGTTCGCTGGGACCCTCTCTCATACCCATCGGGGGCTTTCTGGACAGGAACGGATGGTGTCTGGGAGATCGACGATGCCTTGGGCGGCGGCGACATGCAGTTCCGAACCTATATGCAAACGGGCAGCACAATTCCCGCCCCCGGTGCGATTGTCCTGGGTATGATGGGCACCGGCCTGGCCGGCTGGCTGAGACGACGCAGAGCACTGTAAGCACACCCATAGACATCGCAAAGTCGCTGGACGGATCTCACGGATGTCATTGCCAGGAGCGCAGCGACGAAGCAATCTCAACTCCCGGCGGGGGAGATTGCTTCGCTTGGCTCGCAATGGCGTTTCGAACGGTGCGGTCGCTTCACTCTGTGTTTGCCCTGCCGCCGAGGCAGCACCTCTGGTGGCGCGGGTGTTCTGACGTTACAATGATGGGCAAGTACGCGTGTCGAAAGGCTCGAGTTCTCGCCGCGTAGGTTCGGGGCTCCAGTCTCAGCACTCTCAGCAACCATGCCGTGGCGTCGGAAAGGGAAAGGTGTCTTGCTCGATGAAGGCGATGGTGCTTGAGCGAACCGGTCCTGTGGAAGGCCGGCCGCTGCAGTTCAAGGAAGTCCCCACTCCCGCGCCCCAGGCCGGCGAGATCCGCATCCGCGTGACCGCGTGCGGCGTCTGCCATACCGAGCTGGACGAAATCGAGGGCCGGCTCGAAGCCAAGCTGCCCGTCATTCCGGGACATCAGATCGTCGGGCGCGTGGACGCCCTCGGGCCGGCGGCGTCGCGGTTCCAGCCGGGCCGGCGGGTCGGCGTCGCCTGGATTCATTCCTCCTGCGGCGCATGCGCTCGTTGCCTGGCAGGCAATGAGAATCTCTGCACGCAGTTTCGCGGGACCGGCTGCGACACCGACGGCGGGTACGCCCAGTACTGCGTCGTTCCCGCGGAGTCCGCCTATCCGATCCCGGAGGTGTTCAGCGACGTGCAGGCGGCTCCCCTGCTGTGCGCAGGCATCGTCGGCTATCGGGCACTGCGACTGACGAATCTCCAGGACGGTCAGACGCTCGGCTTTTTCGGCTTCGGCGCCTCCGCCCATATTCTCATCCAAGTCGCTAAGGCAGTGTCAGACAATAACTGCACGAATCAGTTCTTCCCGTGAGGATGGATCGTGTAGTTCCAGTCGGGGTGGAAACGATGAGGAGCCAGACGGATTTGTGCCATCTGTTTGTCCGAGACTTC
>JAXDBU010000150.1:0-3753 GCA_034678485.1 Sedimentisphaerales bacterium
TGCTGGGCAAGTGGGATCATCGGGTCGCCCGTGACAATCAGTTTGGCATCAACGCCTATGTCAACGATTACCATTTCGAGCCCGGGGCCAAGACGATTGACTACCGATATCAGCAGATCGCCCTCGAGTACAATCACAATTACAAGTGGGGCGAAGACCATACCCTGACCTGGGGCCTGGACAGCAGAACCGACCTGATTGACGGCACCAACTCGGATCCGAGCCTGATGACCAAGGACTATGTCAGCAGTGCGACGATCGGACTCTACGTGCAGGACGAATGGCGATTCGCGCCGCGATGGACCCTGGAGCTCGGCGCCCGGATCGACTACGAGTTTTACGGCGGCTTCCAGCCGAGCGGGCGAATCGCCCTGTCTCACAAGTTCGCCGATGGTTCGCTGGCCTACGGAGCGGTGTCCCGGGCCTTCCAGATGCCGCCGGTGGGAGGCCGCTTTGTCGATTTCGTGCTCTACAGCGGTCTGATCCACCAGACCGCCGATCCCGACACGGACCCCCAGACCGTCATCGCCTATGAACTGGGATACCGGAAGAAGTTCCTCTCCGATCGTCTCACCACGAACATCAACCTGTTCTGGAACGACATGGATGACGTGATCACCGCCACGACCATGGAACTGGGCCCGCCGGGCCTGCTGCAGACGAAGTACGACAACCGGGCCTCCGCCGCCATGTACGGTTTCGAATTCGAGGCCAAGTACGCGGCAACGAAACAGTTGACGCTGCTGGCCAACTACACCTACCAGTGGATGGACTGGTTCGGACACGTGCCGTACACCGACAAGGACTTCATCACGCCGCCCGAACACAAGTTCATGATCGGTACCCAGTATGACCCCATCAAGGACCTGCACCTTTCGGCCTATCTCTATTACGTCGATACGGTGAAAGCCCCGAACGGGACCATGGCGCTTCTGCCGATGCAGATTCCGCCTTACTTCCGGCTGGACCTGCGGGCGGAGTACGAGTTCTGGAAGAAGCAGGCGGCCGTGGCCGTGGGTGTCAGGAATCTCCTCGACCGGGATCATCCCGAAGGTGGGACCACCTTCCTGAACAACGCCGAAGTGCCCCGGATGATCTACGCCGAGTTCCGGATGAGTCTCAAGTAACCTGGCCGTAAGGCCCCGGCAGCGCGATTACGAACCGGTGGGCGACTGCTCCGGGCTGCTGCGCGGCAGACGCGCGGTCACGCAGACGCCTCCCTTCGGGTTGTTCGCAACCGTCAGGGTTCCTCCGATGATCTCGGCCCGCTCCCTCATGCCCGGTATGCCCAACGAGATGCGCGCTGCCTGGTCTTTCGCCTTCAAACCAATGCCGTTGTCGCGAATCTCCAACACCAGCAGATCATCGACTGTCTTGATACCGACCCGGCAACGGGTGGCCTTGGAATGGCGGGCCACATTGGTCAGTGCCTCCTGCACAATCCGAAAAGCCGTGGTCGCCAGAGGTTCGCTGACCGCCAGGTCCGGCGGAACCACCTTCACTTTGCAGGGGATGCCGGCGTACTGCTCGAATTCGGCGACATGCGACCGCACGGCTTCGACCAGCCCTTCGTGACCGAGCGTGACCGGACGCAGGCTTCGGGACAACGTGCGCACGCTTGCGAGCATTCGCCTCACGTACTCGGTCGACTCGTCGATTCGCTCCAGGATGTCGGTCCCGACATCCCCGATCCGGCGGCCCAGCCAGTTCAGGTTGAGGTTCAGAGCGGTGAGGATCTGACCGAGCTCATCGTGAAGCTCGCGGGAGACGCGACACCGCTCCTCTTCAAGCCGCCGGTTCGCCTCGACACCCAGCAGACGCAACTCCAGCTCCTTGCGCAGGAGAGCCTCCTCCGATTTCTTTCGCTCGGTGATATCCAGTTCGATGCCGTCCCACAGCAGATTCCCGTCCGGAAGCAGGCGCGGTGAGGATATGAACCGGCGCCAGCGGATCTCTCCCGACGGGAGCCGGACCCTCGCGTCCATGTCAAACGTGGTCCGGGTCGCAAAGGCCCGGGCCTCCCCTTGCGCGAACGATGCACGTTCCTCCTCGACGATCTGGTCGTAAATGAGCGACGCATCCCGCCGGGCGTCCTCCAGCTTCAGCTCATGGAGTCGCTCAACTGTGGGGCTCAGGTATGCGAACCGCCGCTCCTGACCATCCGGACCGGTGGCTATCTGGTAGACCATCCCGTCTGCAAGATTCTCGCTGAGGGCGCGCAACTGCTCCTCGTTTTCCCTCATCGCAGCCTCCGCTCGCGTGCGATCGGTGATGTCGCGGCAGATGGCGATGATCCTCGTGCCCTCCGCAGTCTGTGTTCGGGTCGCGTTGATCTCGACGGGCGTGATGCGCCCGTTCCGGTCGATATAATCGACCTCGAGGTGTCTGACGCTGCCCTCTGCGGCACAGAGCGCAACTTCGCGCGCGTTGCGTTCCCTGTCGTGCGGCGCCGTCCAGTCGGTCACCGGCCGGCCGAGAATGGCCGCCAGTGAATCATGCCCCGTGAGGCGGACATACTCGGCGTTGGCGTCGAGCACGCGCCCCGCCGTGTCCACGACGTTATAGCCCATGCCGGTGGTTTCGATCACCGTGCGGTATTTCATCTCGCTTTCGCGCAGCGCATCCTCGACCCGCTTGCGCTCGGTGACGTCACGCCCCACGGCCAATACCTCGCGCAGCATCCCTTCGTCACTGAAGAAGCCGCGATTCGTCCATTGATACCAGCGGATCGAGCCGTCGGGCATGCGCACTCGCTCTTCCACCGTCACCACCGGTTCCGCCGGCGAAAGCGATGCGATCTGCGACTGGACGGATGCGCGGTCCTCCTCGAAAATGAGAGGAAGGAAGGGCTTGCCCACCACCTGTTCCAGCGAAAGTCCGAAATAACGACAGCAGGCGTCGTTGAGGAACAGGATTCTGTTATCCGCGGAGAAACGGCAGATGAGTTCGGTCTGACCCTGGACGATCGCACGATAGCGTTCTTCACTCTCCCGCAAAGCCTGCTCGGCTCGTCGCCGATCGAGGATCTCCGCCCGCAGGCGGACGTTGGCGTCGAGCAGTTCGGCGGTGCGGTCCTGCACGCGCCGCTCGAGCTGGTCCCTTGCGTCCCGCACGGCCTGCTCCGCGCGGAGACGAACCAGCGAGGCACCCCACTGAGCGGCGATCGCCTCGATGGCGTGTCGGGAATCATGCGGAATGTCTTCGAAGGTGCGGCTGGCCAGATTGAGCACCGCGATCAGGCCGTTCGCATAGGTTACCGGTGCAACGGCCAATGACTGCAGCCCCTCGTCGCGGCACGCGGCATCGAACGCGTGCAGTTCGGCCGTCGCCATGTAAACCGCCTTGGCTTTAGAGGCCAAGACGGTCCGCCGGTTGTCGTGGGCAAGATGCTTGACGTGCTCCACAAAGCCGGCGGACAGATTCCGGTGGCAGACCAGAGAAAGATCCTGCGTGATCGGGTCGGCCAGATAGGCACCACCGCAATCAATGCCTTCAATTTGCAGGCTTGTTTCCAGGAGGCGGTCCAACGCTTCATCCACACTCCTGGCGGTGCTCAACGAAACGGCGAGATCCCGCTCGAGACGCAGCAGTCGCTGGCTCCTGCGGAGTGACTCCTCGGTCCGGATCCGTTCCATCGCCGGCGCGATGGCATCGGCGATATCGCCCACGATCTGCAGGTCGGATTCGGGGGATCGGTTGGGGGGGTAGGAATGCGCCGACAGAACACCGCCCCCCAGACCTTCGCACAGCACC
>JAXDBU010000151.1:0-10480 GCA_034678485.1 Sedimentisphaerales bacterium
CACAATCAGAGCCCTTCGCTCTGTGAATTCTTCAACGGGCTGATAGGATCATGTTAAACCCCTATTAATCTCTGGCGAATTCGCGGAACATCCATGCAGGCGGGAACCTGTTGATTTCTCTGCAAGCCGAGCGGACAATGGCACCGCAGAGTCAGAATGCAGATAAAGAAAGGGACTGACATGGGCAAGTCAGCGTGGGTTCTCATCATGGCGGCTGCTTGCGCGGCCGGTTGCACGCCGACATACAGAGTGCGCGTGAATGCCTATTCGGACCTGGCCGAACCGCTGAGTCGGACGGCGCCGGTGTATGTCGCGGGCGATCCCAACGCTTCCAACCCTATCCTTGGCAAGCAGCTCGCGTCGAAGATCCGGGACCTCCTGCAAGGCGATGGCTACAGCATGGTGGAAACGGAGCCGGGAGCTGCGTATGTCCTCACCTTCGAGGCAGGGATCGATTCGCAGCGGGTCGTGGATTACACGCCGCTCTATGGACCTGTCGGCGGATACTACTACGGCCGTCCTGGTGGGCGCTTTGGCTGGGGGTTCGGCTACATGACCTACGTGCCCTACGTCGATATGGTATACACCCATTGGCTCAAGATACGCCTGTATGCCAAGGACCCGGACCAGCAGACGTACAACAAGATGGCCTGGCTGGGAGAGGCCTCGCTCGGGTCGGGCAACGCGGAACTCCGCGAGGTGGTGAACTACCTGCTCGCGGCCTGCCTGGAGTACTTCGGTGCCGACACCAGGGAGTGGGTCGAGGTCGCCATTCGGGAGGATGACCCTCGCGTTGCGGGCATAGGCACGGAGTGAGGATGGAGGATCTCTGCATCATCGGGGCGGGCCCGGCGGGATTGACCGCTGCCATCCACGCGGCACAGAACCGCGCCAGGGTCCTGGTCCTGGAGACCAACACGACCGCCGGACGGAAGCTCCTGCTCACAGGCGGAGGGCGGTGCAACTTCACCCACGTGGGCGGTGCGGAGGACCTCGCCAAGGCCTTCGGCAAGCCGGGACGGTTCCTGCGACAGGCGCTGTACGAGTTCCCGCCGGCTCAAGTCAGGGAGTTCTTCCAGTGGCGCCAATTGCCCAGCACGGTCGAAGCGGACGGCTGTGTGTTTCCAATCAGCGATCAGGCAGCCGATGTTCGGAACATCCTCGTCGCGGAAGCAGCCAAGCTTGGCGTTCGCATCCGCTATCAGTCGCACGTCGAGGATGTCGTTGCCGGCAGTGAGGGCTTTGTGATCCGCACAGCAGGGGGGCAGGTTCATGCCTCGCGAGTCATCTTGGCGACGGGTGGCCTGTCCTGGCCCCAGACAGGCTCGACGGGCGACGGATACCGTTTTGCAGCACAGTTGGGCCACACCGTCATCGCGCCCAAGCCGGCGTTGGTGCCTCTGGTGGTACGGGGAACCTGGATGAGCGAGCTGGCGGGCGTTTCTGTGGCGAACGTCGCACTGCGGGCGACCGTGGACGCACACCCAGTCGGCTCCGCAGGCAATATGCTATTTACGCAGCGCGGCATCGGCGGACCGGCGGCTCAGGACCTCAGCCGGCACTTGACCGATGCGCTCTTCGAAGGGCAGTGCGGTATCCCCGTCGAAATCGATCTTCTGCCCGATCTGGACGAGGCGCAGTTGGATCGGCAGTTGCAGCAGGGATTGCAGGCCCAAGCGAAGAAGACCGTCGCCAACATCTTATCGGAGTGTCTGTTGCTGCCGCGACAGCTCTCGCAGACGCTGTGCCTGCTCGCGGGCTGCACGCGGGATGGGCAGGCCGGCCAACTCCCGGGCGCCGGGCGCAGACAGTTGATCCGGACGATCAAGCGATTGCCTCTGTCCGTCACTGCCACCGAGGCGATCGCCAAGGCCACGGTCACTCGAGGCGGCGTCAGCCGGGAGCAGATCGATCCCAGGACCCTGGAATCGAAGGTCCGGCCGGGCCTGTTCTTCGCGGGCGAAGTGATCGACCTGGACGGTCCCTGCGGCGGCTACAACCTCCAGATGTGCTGGTCCACCGGCGCCCTGGCGGGCCGCTCAGCGGCCTCGCTTGCAGCGACGCCGCAAGGCGTTTCGTAGCATGGGCGTCCCGCCCATGTGGTCGGAATCACGGGCAAGATGCCCGTGCTACTGGGTCGTCGCCGGCTTGTAGTACTCCAGCGCCTCGGGGAGCAGTTCCTGGAGCGCCTTGATCCGCTTTGCATCGGTCGGGTGCGTGCTGAGGAATGCCGGTGTCGAGGACCCCTCTCCTTTCGCAGCCGACATCCGCTGCCAGAACGTCGCGGCCTCGTGGGGATCGTAGCCGGCCATCGCCATGAAGATCGTGCCCAGACGATCCGCCTCGTACTCGTGCTTGCGGCTATAGGGCAGCAGGACCGCGACCTGTGAGCCCACGGTGAAGGCGCTCGTGAAGATGCTCTTGGTTGCCTCCGGCTGATTCTTCAACGCAGTGGACAGCGCCACGCTGCCCAACTGGACCGCCAACTGCTGGCTCATCCGCTCCGATCCGTGCTTGGCATAGACGTGGGCGATCTCGTGACCCACCACGACCGCCAGTCCCGCTTCGTTCTGCGTCAGGGGCAGGATGCCCGTGTAGACGACGACCTTGCCGCCGGGCATGGCGAACGCGTTGACGTTCGGGTCCTCGACGAGATTGAACTCCCACTCGTAGCTTGCGAACGGGTCCTTGCCGCCGGTCTCCTGGGAGTACCGGCTCACCGCGTCGCGGATGTTCTCGCCGACGCGTTTGACCATCGCGGTCTTGGTTGCGTCGGTGCTCAGCTTGCTCTCTTTGATGAACGTGCCGTATTGCTCGATGCTCATCGAGTTGATGATCGAGTCCGGGACGAAATTCAACTGCCGCCGGCCCGTGATCCCCACCTGCGAGCAGCCCGCCGCCAGAAACACCAAACCCAGCAACGCAACGACAACACGATTCGCAGCTCTTTTCATATCGGCACTCCCTTTTCTCTATTGGCAACGCCTTACGGCTATAGCGCCTCCTTAGACCGGGAACGCGCGGACTCCCCGTTCCCATACCCCCACTATTAAGCCCACATTGCGGCTTTCATGCAACGGTTTTCTTGCCCTCACGCAGACCGTCTGCGAACCCCTGCCTCGCCTCCCTCAGTATCGGGCCGCCGATCATCCTTGTATTTCCGGAGTCTGAGTCCCGATTTGCAGGGATCACATTGACCCGACGGGCTGCCGAGCATACGATCTCCCTTGATGGCTAACCAAATCGACGTCGCTGCATACAAGCGGATTGTAATCCTCACAGGGGCGGGGGTCTCCGCCGCATCGGGACTCGACACCTTTCGCGGCCACGGCGGGCTGTGGAAGCAGTTCGACGCGGAAGCCTGCGCCACCGCGACGGCCCTGCGCACCGATCCTCTGTGCGTCTGGCGACTCATCAGCTTCATGCGACGAGCCGCGAAGACCGCCAAGCCCAATCCGGCCCATCAGGCCATCGCCGCCCTTCAGAACAAGCTGACCGCGACACAATCCCTGACGGTTGTGACTCAGAACATCGACGGCCTGCACCAGAGAGCGGGAAGTCCCGGCGTGATCGAGCTGCACGGCCGCCTGAGTCACACCCGTTGTATGAATCCCCGATGCACTCTGAAGCCCTTCGAGGACTGGGACCTCTACGAGACACAGGTTCCCCATTGCGAAAGGTGCGGCGCCGTCCTGCGTCCCGACGTCGTGCTCTTCGAAGAACTGCTGCCGCCGGATGCCTATCGTGCCTGCGACGCTGCGACGCATGCGTGTGACCTCTTCCTGGCGGTAGGGACCTCCTGCACAGTCCATCCCGCCTGCGACTTCGTCTTCACGGCCAAAGACCGAGGGGCCAGAGCGATTCTCGCGAATCTGGAGCCGCCGGAGAACGCCGCCTACATCTTCGACGAAATCCACCTCGGCCCGGCGGAAGAACTGCTTCCGGTATTGCTGGGGTAGCAACCTAACATCGGCAAAAGCGAGCCATGCTCTACGAGGTTTGGAGTTCCACCTTCAGGCGGTTCAGGACCGCGTGAACGCGGAACTCCAAACCGACAGGCACAGGTGCATGGCCGTATTTGCGGCTGCCCGGAGAGTGACGAGGCGTTGCCCCGACTCTGTCATTCCTGCGCCAAGCAGGAATCCAGAAACCGCGGTACGCGACATGTCCCAGGGAGTGGATTCCCGCCCCCGATCGGGTCGAGGGCAGGCTTTGCGCGGGAATAACAACCCAGGGTCTCCGTGAACCCCTACGGCACGTGCGAATGCGGTTATGCACCCGACAGGCACCCGCCGACAAGGATCATCTTGACCCAGCCCCTCTGTGGAGTGTACGATCCTCTCTGAGGTACGCCTATGAACGGGAAACTTGCGGTAGACAAGGACAAGATCGCCGACTTCTGTCAGCGGCACCATATCGTTCGACTCGCGATCTTCGGCTCGGCCCTGCGCGACGACTTCAGGGAGGACAGCGATGTCGATGTCCTCGTGGACTTCGAGCCGGATCGTGTGCCCGGGTTCTTTCGGCTGTTCGATATGGAGGAGGAACTGTCCGCCCTGTTCGATGGCCACAAGGTGGACCTGCGAACACCCGAAGACCTGAGCCATTACTTCCGGGATAGAGCAGCAGCCCAGGCGGAGGTGCAATATGCACTTGGATGACGGGACCATTGTGAATGAAGATAGCATGCTTGCTCCGCATGTGACATGATCGGGCCGTCTGCGGAGTCCTGAAACTACGATGCCCGCCAAAGCTATGACACAGATTCCAGGTTACCTTGAGAACCGAATTCGGCGTTCGATTCCCCCCAACTCTCAGGTGGTTGCCGGCTCTACACCAGTCGTGTCCTTCGGTGACGCTCGCTTGGCGAGGACTGCCACTCTCGGGCTGAATCCTAGCCGCATTGAGTTCCTTGCACCGAATGGGCACGAACTTGCTGAGTCAGTCCGTCGCCTTGCCACACATCGATCACTCGGCACAGATGATCTTGCGAATGCACCTGAGTCCATCATCGAACGGGTACTATGTGATTGTTGCACGTACTTCACTCACAATCCATATCGGCGATGGTTTGACCAGTTGGAATCGGTTCTCAAAGCTTGCGGGGATTCCTATTACGATGGCTCCGCATGTCACCTTGATCTTGTCCAGTGGGCAACCGATCCCACTTGGGGCGGTCTCCGCTCAACTGCATTGCGGAATCGTCTGCTCGATGCCGATGCTCCGTTCCTCATTGAACAACTCTCCAGTGAGAATATCCATCTGCTGCTGGTGAACGGCATGGGCGTCCTGCGTCAACTTCAACGGATCGTCCCCGCGACTCTCGACGAATTCGACCTGATCACTGGCTTGGGACATCAGGACACGCGACTGTTCATCGGCGAGATCTTCGATGATGTCCGCGTCATCGCGTGGAGCACAAACCTACAGTCTTCGTTCGGCGTCACTCACGAATTGAGGGCCGAGCTCGCCAATCGGGTCGCAGAATTGTCAAGTGGATGACGTTCATATTGGGGCTGTCATGGAGCGCATGTGGCACACACTGCGACGGACTCAGCCGGGTGCCATGTCTACGCCTCGTAGACATGCCTGACTCCGCAGGCTGGCCATGCCTACGCAAGGCAGTAGGCATGGCACCCAGCCATTGCTGAGCTTGTTCGTCAAGACTTCGTGCGTCGTCGGACGACGTAGAGATCCTTGCAGGACAGTCCTATAATGTGCTGTGCATGCGCGACGGAATCCGATTGGCTTGAGGGAAACAATCCGCGGGGATCACGCTTCGCGGATCTCGTTCTTGATCTGGTTCAGGAGGTTCATCGCCTCCAGGGGCGTGAGGTGGTTCACGTCGATCGATGCGAGCTTGTCTAAGACGCTCTTGTGCTTCTGGACGAAGAGGGTGTCGCGGTCGGATTCCTTGGTCTTGTTTCTGGCTAAGCGGTCGCCGGTCGCTTCCTTGGCGAAGACGGATTCGAGTTCCTCCAGGATCTCGTTGGAGCGGGTCAGGATCGACTTCGGGATGCCCGCCAGCTTGGCGACGTGGATGCCGTAACTCTTGTCCGTGCCGCCGGGCAGGATGCGGTGCAGGAACACGACCTCGTCCATCCATTCGCGGACCGCGACGTTGTAGTTGCGGATGTTGTCGAACAGCTCCGCCAACTCCGTCAGCTCGTGGTAGTGCGTCGCGAACAGGGTCCGACACTTCAGTCGCGTCGCCAGGTGCTCGGTGATCGCCCAGGCCAGCGACAGGCCGTCGTACGTGCTCGTGCCCCGTCCGACCTCGTCGAGGATCACAAGCGACTGGGCCGTCGCGTTGTTGATGATGTTGGCGGTCTCGGTCATCTCGACCATGAACGTGGACTGGCCTCGCGTCAGCTCGTCCGAAGCTCCCACGCGGGTGAAGATGCGATCCACGATCCCAATCTCGGCTTCCTTGGCGGGGATGAACGAGCCGGTCTGGGCCATCAGGACCAGCAGGGCAATCTGGCGGATGTAGGTGCTCTTGCCGCTCATGTTGGGACCGGTGATGACTGCGATCTGGCCGGACCCGTCGCCAAGTTCCACGTCGTTGGGCACGAACTCGGCGCCGAGCATTTCTGCGAGGACCGGGTGTTTGCCCTCGCGAATGACCAATCTCGCGTCGTTCGTCACCTTGGGCCGGCTGAAGTTCCGACGGGCCGCGACGTGTGCCAGGCACGCCAGGCAATCGCACTGGGCGACCGTATCCGCGAGCTGCTGCATTCGAGCGACGTGCTTGGCCGCCTCTTGGCGAAGGTCCTCGAAGAGCTTCTGTTCGAGCGTCAGCGCCCGCTCCTCCGCGGTGAGCACCTCGTTCTCGTACTCCTTGAGCTTCTCGGTGATGTACCGCTCGGCGTTCTTGACCGTCTGCTTTCGGATGTAGTCGGGCGGGACCTTCTCGGCCGCAGTGTTGTTGATCTCGATATAGTAGCCGAAGACCTTGTTGAAGCCGACCTTCAGATTGGCGATGCCCGTCCGCTGCGACTCCTGCTTTTGGTACTCGCGGAGCCAGCTCTGGCCGTCGGTCGAGATCGAACGCAGGCGGTCCAGCT
Source organism: Sedimentisphaerales bacterium (assembly GCA_034678485.1). GTDB lineage: Bacteria > Planctomycetota > Phycisphaerae > Sedimentisphaerales > Anaerobacaceae > PLanc-01. The sequence goes on from JAXDBU010000151.1 coordinate 7,068, forward strand.
CCTGTGAGAAGCCGGTGCGGATGAACCCGCCGTCGCGCGTGTGCGCGGGAGCCTCCGGCTCGACGGCCGATTCGAGCAGGTCCGCCAGCTCGTCCATACTGTCGCACTGTCCGGCCAGGCGGGCGAGCAGATCCGTCCGCATCCGGCCCAGCAACTCCCGCAGTTTCGGGACCTGGCGCAGCGTGCGGGCCAAAGCCAGCAGGTCGCGAGGACTCGCGCGGAGCGTGCTGATCCTCGCCGCGATTCGCTCGGTGTCGGAGATGTTGGCGAGCAGCTCGCGGATCTGGGCGAGGACCTGGGCGTTCTCCCGCAATTCCTGGATGGCGTCCTGTCGAAGCTCGATGGCGGCCACCTCGCACAGCGGCATGCACAGCCAGTTGCGGAACATCCGGCCGCCCATGCCGGTCAGGGTCTCGTCGAGGCAGGCGAGCAGCGAGCCCTTGCGACTCTCGGCCCGGATCGTCTGGAGGATCTCCAGACTGCGAAGCGAAACCGGATCGATCTGGAGGAAGTTCCGACGGGTGATTCGGCGCAGGCTCTGGATGTGCCCGAGCGTGGTCCGCTGCGTCTCGTTGAGGTACTCGATGATGGCGCCGGCGGGGGGGATGAGGTCCTGATCGCCGTCTCGGATGCCAAAACCTTCCAGATTCGCGGTTCCGAAGTGCTTGAGCAGTCGCTGTTTCGCCTGATACGGATCGAAGTACCAGCTCGGCCGCTCGGTGACAATCGCACGGGTGAGCCGGCCGATGTCGTTCGCGAGCCGTCGGGTCTCCACGTCGAACAGCTCACCCCGTCGGTTCGCCAGCAGGCACTCCGCAGGCGCCAGGCGCTGCAATTCGCTGAGCAGCTCCTTCTCGGGGACTCGCTGCACGAAGAAGTGCCCGGTTGAGATATCGACCCAACTTAACGCCGCATAGCCTTTGACGTCCAGGTCGATCGCGCAGAGGAAGTTGTCTTTCTTGTCCTCCAGGAGCATGTCGTCGGTGAGGGTGCCGGGCGTCACGATGCGGACGACGTCCCGTTTGACGACGCCCTTGGCGGTCTTGGGGTCCTCCATCTGCTCGCAGACCGCGACGCGGAAGCCCGCCTGAAGCATCTTCTTGAGGTATCCGTCGATGGCATGGTAGGGCACACCCGCCAGGGGGACGGGGTTCTCGCTGTTCTTGTCCCGGCTGGTCAGCGTCAGGCCCAGCACGCGAGAGCAGGTCTTGGCGTCCTCGTAGAAGGTCTCGTAGAAATCGCCCATGCGAAAGAACAGGATGCAGTCCGGGTGCCGGGTCTTGAAGTGATGGAACTGCTTCATCGCCGGACTCAGGTTTTCCATCGGTTGTGCCATGCGATGCGATTATACTCGCGAGGCAAGCCTCGCACTACTTTCATTGGGCTGTGACCAGATCTTCCGGCACCCGCGTCGAGATTGTCATGCTGAACGCAGTGAAGCACCTGGCCGACGAACGCAAACGTGGTTTGTTCTGTTGCCCGGCCCAGGTCCTTCGCTGATGCTCAGAGCCTGCCCTGAACGGAGTGAAGGGACGACCGAGTCGGGTCAACACATTGTCGCTGATTGAGTTACAGTCCGTCGGAGTATCTGGTCACCCCCATCATCGCGGGCTCAGGGGAAAGGTCTTGACGAGGACCCTGGTCCGGGGATAAGCTGACCGCCGAGCACGTGGATTGCGATACCGTGTGCATGTGATCGGATCGGGAGGAGTGACGACATGAATGCGATGAAAACGATTTCTGCGATTCTCCTGTTGTTCGGGCCGTTCGGCGCAGGTTCGTGCGCCCGGGTTCACCTGTCTGGAGCCCGATTGCCCATTCTCGCGAGCGGCGACGACCTGCTCTCGACCGGCCTGATCGGCTGGCAGCAGATCGGCGGGGAGCAAGGGACGTGGTGCTTTCGGGATGGCATCCTGTCCACCGAGGGGCAGGCCGGCGGGTGGCTGGCGACGCTCCGCCAGTATGACGACTTCCGGCTGTCGCTTCAGTTCCGCGTCTCGCCTGGGGGCAACAGCGGGGTCTTCATCCGCTCGCCTCTGGAGGGCGACGCCTACGCAGGCATGGAAATCCAGATCCTGGACGACTACGCCGAGCAGTGGCGGGACCTGAGCCCGTACCAGTACACCGGGAGCATTTACGACGTTCAGGCGCCGTCGGAGCGGGCGACGAAACAGGCCGAGCAATGGCAGACGATGGTCATCACTGCCCGCGGGACGCGAATCAAAGTCGCCCTCAACGGCAGAAAGATCGTTGACACGGATGTGACGTACTATCCTTATAAGGCGGATGTACACCCCGGCCTGGCGCGCGACGGCGGGTACATCGGCCTGCAGAGTCACGGCAGCCGGGTCGAGTTCCGCAACATCCGAATCCAGGGGTTGTGAGAGATCGTTCGGATCGGCGGGACGCTCCATCCCTTCGACCAGAGAGTGGTTGGCGCGGGGGGAATGTTGTACAATGGTCCCGGCTGGGCGGTCGTCACGAGACCGGAGCCGGCCGAGATCGTTTGGAATCGGAATGATCCGTGCGTGCGACAGCACGCCGATCAGAGTGAGGCGATTCGTCGGGATCAGCGACTAACATGAGGGCCGGCGAATCGCTGAAAGCAGCCTGACCTCCATCATGGGTCGGATGAACGCATAGACGAACCGGGCGATTTGTCCATGTCCCCGGCGCTCAGCGCCGGCAGGACGTAACTCACGTAGGATTGACGAGGGACGATTGACATCCTGAACGGAGAAAAGGAGAGTACATGAAGCGAGTGACGATTTCCTTTGCAGGTATCTTGTTCGTGGCGTCGCTGCCGGTCGTGCCGGTTGTCGCGACCGAGGCTCCCGAAGTGATCGTGCCCGAGGCCAAGACGATGCTCTGGAATGGCACGGACTTCGCCGGGTGGAAGCGGTTTCTGCCCGATGCATCGAAGAACGTCGATGACACCTGGTCCATCGCCGACGGCCTGCTGCGTTGCACGGGCAGTCCCGTCGGCTATATGCGGACGGAAGCGGCGTATGCGGACTACCACCTGCACGTCGAGTGGCGATGGCCTGCCAAGCCGGGCAACAACGGCGTCCTGGTCCACATGAGCGGCCAGGACGTGGTCTGGCCCCGGAGCCTGGAGTGCCAGTTGGCGTCGGGCAGCGCCGGAGATTTCTGGGTCATTGGTGGTTTCGAACACGCCGAGCACAGCAAGGGCGGGGACCGAGTTCAAGGCCGGCGAGTTCTCAAGCTCCACGACAGCAGCGAGAAGCCTCTTGGCGAATGGAACCAGTACGACATCATCTGCAAGGACGACTGGGTCGTCGTCATAACCAACGGCGTTTTGCAGAACGTTGCCACGAAGTGCTCCGACAAGTCCGGCAGACTCTGCCTCCAGAGCGAAGGCGCCCCGATCGAGTACCGCAACATCCGGATCG
>JAXDBU010000152.1:0-45334 GCA_034678485.1 Sedimentisphaerales bacterium
TCGGTGGGCAGCATATCGGCGTATGGCCTGTTCGGAGTTCCGCGTTTACGCGGTCTTCACCCGCCTGAAGGCGGAACTCCAAACGGTGTCCGCGACGTTTGCCCACCAAATTAAGATGGACGGCGTAGTAGGGTGCGTACCACGCACCAATTCTGTTCGGAGGTTCTACTCGTCCGGGAAGCCCAGGTCGCAGCCGGGATGGATCGCCAGGCCGGTCTGTTCGAATCCGCCTCTGCGCCCGTTGTACCAGAGCATCCAGCGATTCGGCCTCTCGTCGGAGCAGGGAGCGTGCCCATCAGGCCAAACGAAGCCAATTCTCAGGTCCGGGCCGGAGCGGGCGCGGCCATCGTGCAAAACGAAGCCAATTGGGCACGCACTGACCCCAGAAGGCAAGAACTGGTGAAGCCGGCCGAGAAATTGGCTTCGTTTTTGCAGGCCCATCTTACGCATGGTCCTCTCCAAGTCCTTTCCGTTCCAGCGGTTACGCTTATTCGGGCCGGCGGCAAATTGGGTTCGTTTCGCACGTCCATCTCGCTTGAAACTCGACACTCTCAACTTGACACTTCCCATGATTGGGTTCGCTTCGCACGATTCATCCGGCCGGGCCGTGTCGTGGGTTACTCTTCCCCGCCCGGTGTCCCCCTGAAGGGCGGGAACACGAATCCATCATCCATGATACCATATTCACTTGTCTTGATATAATATTATCGCGTAGGTTGTTTGTACAACGAAATTTCCGAATACAGTGTTTTTTTTTCGCTGATTCGCTCACAAGCCGAACAGCGGTGGTGGCCACAGAGCACACAGAGGTCCCAGGGGGAAGAAGGTGAGAAACGATCAGGGCCCGAAGGGGCCAACGGAAGAAGGCCGTGAAATCTCGCCTGTTCGCCCTTGCCCGTCCGTTCTTCCCGGTGTTCCTCTGTGATCTCTGTGGCCTGCATTCTCAGCCTCTTGTCGGGTCGCCGGCTTTCTTATACGGGAGGAGGCAGCCTGCGTTTCCGCTTTTGTGCAGACAGTATGCTACGCCCTCCATGTTGATCTGTGGGCGGCAACGTGTGTGTCGAGGACGTCCCGCTCTCGAGTCGCGGGCAGGATGCCGGCGACACAGTCGTCGTGCTCGCCTGAGTGCAAAGAGTCGTGGCGGGGTCGGCACGGGGTGACGAGACGTTGAAGCAGATCGAATGGCAAAGACGAAGAGGCAAGACGACAGAACAAGACCCAAGAGTGAATGGGAGGGCACCCGCCACAGCGAACCAGTTGCCTGTGCGACGGTCAGCATTCCCCTGTGAGAGTCCGCCGGGCTCCATGAGCTCGTGGACAGTCTCTGTGAGAGCTGTGTAGATTTGCGGCTACGAAAAAGGGCAGGACCGTTTCAGGTCCTGCCCGGGAATTCTCTGCGAGTGATGCCTTGCTACGCCAGTCTCTTCCTGAGACCGAGAACGCTCCCCAAACCCGGAACGAGCAGCAGGAGTGCCCCTGGCGCCGGTATGGTGGCAACGCTCTCCATGGAGAAATTCGGGCCAAAAAAGGCAATTGTGCTGTTGCTTTCGTTGGGATACGTCAGCGTGCCATTGTTAGGCGCATAGTAGGAGTCCAGCAGGTAATTGATCCGGCTGTCCGTGACGAAGCCGGTCGGGTCCCACGTGTAGTTCTCCGAACCGGTGACGGCCGCGATCTGATACCCCTGTCCGGGGACGAGGAGCGTCGCCGTGACGTTGGTCCATCGCCACCAGCTCTGCAGCGGGTCGTTCGGTGTCACGATTCCCGAGACGATGAGCTGCTGATTGCTGTCGAAGATGCCGATCTCGTGCGACTCCGTCAGGCCGTTCTTCTGATCGTCGTAGAAACCGAGCGCCAGTACCTCAACGGCCTCGTTGACGGTGAACGCCCAGCCGCGTGACCAGCTGCCATTGGTGGCGTCGGTTGTGGGGTCTGCGAAATCGACAGCCATGCCGGCCTGGGCACAAATAGGCGCCGCAAGCAAAGCCGTCCCGACGACAAAAGCCAAGACTCTCAGATTTCCCATCACTACCTCCTCAAAACAAACCTTGTTTCGTCTACGAAGGGATTGGTACAACCCAACCCCATTTGAGATCACCTCTGATTGGCAACTCAGGGAGCACAATCCCACTGCAGCTCGGGTGATATGTGCAGAGTTCCGATGCGGTCCCTTGTACCCCAATCGAAGCTACGTCACGTGCCACTCAATAGACGTATATTAAATCATTTTCTGATGGTGATGTCAAGCACATTCCCGCGTGGACAGGTGTCTGAGGGATACTACGAATCGCTGCGGTGAATCCATGGTAATATAGGAACATGCCCCCAGGTCAGACAGGAATTCCTGCTGTCGTTCTGTGACGGCGTAGCCTGCAGCCGCCGTGCACGGGATCGCTCGACCATGGGACTGGCCCGGTTCTTGTCTGTTCGCCCAGGCTTCGGGCGCATAGAAAGGCCCCCCGCTCCCGACTGGCGGAGCGGGGGGCCGACTTTTCATCCGTCATGTGGTTACGGCATCTGTGATTCGAAGTGATAGACGCCGGAGCCGACTTCGAAGACAGCGTTGCCGTCCTTGGCGCCGATCGCGCGAATGCCTTCGGCCTGGGCCGCGGGCTTGCCTCCCTCTTTGACCGACGCGGCGTCGGCGGTGGGGACGTAGACGGTCGCGGTCGTGTTCGCGGGGATCGTGACATCGAGCTCCAGGGTGTCGCCGTCCAGCTTCCACGCAGTGGCGATCCTGCCCCGGATGGAGTCGTAGCTCGTCCTGGCCCAGGACAGGCGGCCGCCGGGCTGCGGGTGGATCACGATGTGCTTGTAGGCGGGTCCACCTGCCTGTGCAGGGGCCAGCTCGGTGTCGATGCCGCCGATGGTTCGGAACATCCACTCGCAGACGGCGCCGAACGAGTAGTGGGCGAAGGAGTTCATGCCGGGGTCCTGGAAGCCTTTCTCAGGAGTCCAGCCGTCCCAACGTTCCCAGATGCTCGTAGCTCCGTGCTGGATGGAGAAGCCCCAGGAGGGGAACGTCTCGTTGTGGAACAGGTGGTAAGCGACGTCTGTGCGTCCGATGGCGTTCAGGGTGGCCATGAGGTCCTTGGTGCCCACGAAGCCGGTCGAGAGGTGCCAGTTGCGGTCGCGGATGTTATCGACGAGATGCCGGCCTGCGATCTGACGTTTCTCCTGCGGCAACAAGTCGAAGGCCAGAGCCAGAACGTAGACCGTCTGCGTGTCGCCCTTGATCCGGCCGTCGTCGGCGACATAGGCTTTGTTGAACGCTGCGCGGATATCCTCGAAGAGTTGGTGGTACTTCCGGGCGTCATCGATCTTCCCGAGCACGGCGGCCGTCTGGGCGACGAGATGGGTGCTGTGGGCGAAGTAAGCGGTGGCGAGCACGTCTTTCGGCGTGTCGGCTCTGATGCTCAACCAGTCGCCGTAGCCTTGCGCCGGTCGGAGCAGCGTTCCCTGGGTCGTGTCCTTGCAGTACGCGATCCACCTCTCCATTGCGTCGTAATGCTCGGCGAGGATTCGCGTGTCGCCGTAGACGGTGTATATCGTCCAGGGGCAGATCACGCCGGCGTCGCCCCAGGCGGCGGCACCGCCGCCGTTGGCGACCTTCCGCGGCGAGACATCGGAGAAGCCGCCGTTCTCAAGCTGGGCATCCTCCACATCCACCGCCCACTTCGTGAAGAACGAAGCGACATCCGTATTGAACGTCGCGGTGCGGACGTAGATCTGGGCGTCGCCCATCCAGCCGAGTCGTTCGTCGCGCTGCGGGCAGTCCGTCGGGACCTCGATGAAGTTGGCCCGCTGGGTTTGACAGATGTTTTGGTACAGCGTGTTGGCCATCGCGTCGGAGCAGGCGAAACGGCCGACGATGGGAGTGGCCGAGGTCAGCTCGATGCCGGTGATGGCGTCCAGGTCGGGCTTGCCGGGGTAACCTGTCACCTCCACGTACTGGAAGCCGTGGAAGGTGAAGCGGGGCTGCCAGGTCTCTTTGCCGTCCCCTTTGCAGAAGTAGGTGTCGATGGCCCTGGCGCCGCGGAGGTTCGTGGTGTAGATAGTGCCGTCGGGATTGAGCCACTCGGCGAATCGCAGGACGATCTTCCGGCCCGGCTCGGCACCCTGAACCTTCAGGCGAACGAAGCCGGCGAAGTTGGTCCCCATGTTGAAGACCCAGGCGCCGCCCTCAACCTGGGCCGCGCCGACCGGCTTGATTTCCTGGAACTTGCGGACCTGGACGCTCGGGTAGGATTCGATCGCCATGGCGAGTGTATCCGTGACATCGACGGGCTTCCACGCCGTATCGTCGAAGTCCGGCGTGCACCAGCCGGGCATCTCCTTGCGGGCATCGTACGTCTCGCCCATCAGGAAATCCCCTTCGAGGATCGGACCGGTAGCGGCGGTCCAGGTCTTGTCCGTGAGAATCGTCTCGGAACTGCCGTCGGTGTACTCGATGGTCAGTTGCGCGGAGAATCGCGTGTTCTTGCCGTAGTGGTCGCGGAGACGGCCCCAGCCGATGTGCCCGCTGTACCAGCCGTCGGCGAGGATGCCGCCGAGGGCGTTGAAGCCTTTTTTCACCTGGTTGGTGACATCGAAGGTGTTGTAGTAGACGCGGACGTTGTAGTCGGTCCAGCCGGGGGCGAAGTAGGCATCGCCGACCTGACGGCCGTTGAGATACAGCTCGTAGTTGCCCAGTGCCGACGCGTAGACCGTCGCTCGTTTGACGGGTCTTTCCACGTTGAATTCCTTGCGAAGGAACTGCGCGGGAGGCAGGAACAGTTCGGCCGGTCCGGCGCCGATCTGACCCCAGGGCGAGACGCCGTGGGCGCCGAGGACCTCGGCCTCGCTCCATCCGTCGGCGCTGAAGCCGACATCCATCCAGCCGGTTGCTGCGGCGTCGGAGCTGCGCCACTGTCCGTCCGAAACGATGGTGACGGGCTCGCCCGTCTTGAAGCGCAGCACCACGATGGCCAGCAGGCCCGCTGGATTCGCGGCGTCCCCTTCATTCTTCGCTTCGATGGCGATGACGTTGACGCCTTTGCGGATTTGTTGGGACAGATCGGCGGGAGTCGCTTCCTTGAAGTTGCTGCCCGTGCCGACCTTCCGGCCGTTGAGGAACATGGTGAAGCTGTTGTCCGCGGCGACGGCGCAGGTGGCCGAGGCCGGCTCGCGATCCTCGGGGACTGCGAACTCTCTTCGGAAGTACCTTGTCGCAGCGGGTGCGCCGTTTCTGGCGTTCTCTCCTGCGCGCCAGATCCAGGACGCGGCGGCCAGATCCAGTTTCTTTGCGGGCGAGGCCGGCTCGCGGGAAGCGTCGAACCCGATCCACTGGGCCTTCCACGCGTCTTGGCCGAGGAAGCCCATCGTCCAGGAGGCCGTCTTGCTCCAGGAAGAAGGCCGGCCGTCCTTGCCCCAGACCTGCACCTTCCAGTAGCAGACCATCGAGGATTTCAGGGGTGTGCCGGCATAAGCGATCTGGATCGACTGATCGGAAGCGACTTTGCCGCTGTCCCACAGGTCGCCTGTGTCGTGGGCGAGTTGCTTCGGGTCGCCGGCGACGAGGATGCGGTAGGCGGTTTGCATCTGGCCGCGCTGTCCGGATTCGAGCGTCCAACTCAACCGTGGCTCGACGACGTCGATCCCCTGCGGGTCCACCAGGTACTCGCATCGCAGGTCCTGTGGTTCGAGACCGGCCCCGAACAGGCGGGCGCCCGCATCGGGTGCGGCAAACGCTCCGAGGCAGGCGGTTACGATGATCGTTGCAAGAATCGGTTTGTACGCTCTCATGGTGTTTGACCTCCTACTCAACAAGCGGCAAGGGCCTTCGACCCTTGGACAACAAAAGCACAGCGGCTTCGCTGCGAGCGCGTGGGCGGAACCTGCCTTCCCACACGCCGGGCGCGCCTGTGCTATCTCTTTTCAGGTTGTTCGGACGGGGAACCCGTTTGCTGCGGCGAGCCGCCATAGATGAATCGCATCTGGCCGACATTCGGTATCCAGCGAAGCGAAACGATGCCGTGCAAGAGACGGAACAGCCCATTCTGATTGCTGTTGGCGATCAACGAACTCTTCAATCGCTGAGGCCAGGGAAACTCGAAGCCGCTCGGCCAGTAGACGAACAGAGCCTTGCCCACCAGGTAGTAGCGGGGCACGATGCCCGCTCGCGGTGGTTTCGAGCCTCTGCTGGCGACGGTCGGCTGGCCCCACCAGCGGCCGTCTTCGCTGTTCGGGCTGTTGTCGCCCAGGACGAAGAACTCATCCTGGTTGAGCTGGAAGGGGGAGCCTTCGACGGCCCGGATAGGCCGGGAGCTGTCCCGTCCTGTGTAGTGGACGTCGCGGAACAACGCGATGTGCGAGAGGGTCAGCTTGCCGGCGCCGAAGATCTCGGCACGAGGCGATGGCGCGGCGCCTTTTTCCATTGCGTCGGGGGATCGTCCCAGGTCGAAGGACAGTTCGTTGCCGTCAAAGTCGAACAAGAGGCGATGGTCCACGTTGGCAAACTTGACAAGCGTGTAGACCCCCGGCGCCGGAGGGGAGGATACCTCCTTGCGGGCCAGGATGCTCTCCTGACCGTTGCCGACCTTGGCCAGGGCCATGTAGCCGGTCAGGTCCACCCAGGCCTTGTAGTCCACCCCGTTCTTGCTCAAGGTGATGCCGATTTGCCCCTGGGAGCCGGCCGGATTCACGTAGAAGCGAACCATCAGGTCACTGGCCTCCGGCACGCGGTTATTCGTGTACAGATCATCATAAGCGTACGTAGCGGCGAAGTTGTTTGCGGAGGGGGCGCCGTACGTCAGGACGCTGCACTGGCCCGGCGGGCAATCCAACGCCAACTGTGTGGGATTCTCGCTGTTGATTTTCCACGACGAGCCGTCCAGGTTGAAAGGGGGCTGCCAGCGATGTTCGCTGAAGCCCGCTCCTTCGTTCGGATTGACCGGCTGGAAATCGTGGTCGTAAATCGGCATCCAGAGCTCCTTCTGGACCTGAGGAGGCTTACGGGCGATGAGTCCGTCGATGTAGATGTCGCCGTCGATGATCTCGATGGTCTCCCCCGGCAGCCCGATCAGACGCTTGATGTAGTTCTCCGACGGGTCCGTAGGATTCTTGAACACGATGACGTCCCATCTCCTGGGTTCCTGGAACTGGTAGATGCACTTGAGGACGAGGATGCGGTCGCCGTTGGCGACGGGAACCTTTTCTCCCGCGGGCGTGTTATATCCGCAGCTCGGACAGCGTGTCTGCTGGCGGATCGATACGGCGCCCAGCGGGATCGTATCTTCCGCCATGCCGTAACTCGTTGGCACGAACCCATGATCGTACTGGTATCCGCACTGCGGACAACGGAGACGGAAATGCGCTCCTTTGAGGGTGTCGGCCATGCTGCCGGTGGGGATCCGGAAGGCTTCCATCACGAACGCCCGGAACACGAACGCGAGAATGAAAGCCGTGATGAGCCATTCGAAGGTGTTGGCGACCTCGGCCACACGGTCCTTCTTCTTCACAACGGTTCTCTTTTTGCCGGTCTTGTCCGTTCGATTGTCAACCATTCATTCTCATCCTGTCCGCAAGGGACTGCCTGCCGGTTCTCGGGCGGCGCCGGCGGTTTCCCTTGGATTCTTGTCCTCGGCACGACACGCGCCCGGCTCACGCAATCAAGACGGTCATTATGCCGCCGGGGACAGGAGCGGTCAACCGTGGAAAAAATTTGCCTGAATGTACTTGCCGCATAGAAGTCTTTATAGTATAGTGATTTGCAGAAGTTCATCCTTATGATTCCGGTGGCATTGCGTCCGGCTGTTGCGGGATTGTGCCGCAGGCTAACCGCCGAAAAGATGTCGGTCGGCATGGCTCTTTTCTCTTAGTGAGGTAACCTATGGCGACAGTCACAAAGAAAGAACTGATCGATCGCATCGCAGAACACACGCAGGCCAAGCGGGTGTCTGTGAAACGGATCGTCCAGGCTTTTCTGGATGAGATTGTAAAAGAGCTATGTCTGGATAATCGGTTGGAATTCAGAGATTTTGGGGTGTTCGAGACCCGTACGCGTGCCTCGCGTACGGCTCAGAACCCCAAGACTCTTGAGCGTGTGGAGGTTCCGACGAAGCGAACCGTGAAGTTCAAAATGGGCCGGCTCATGAGGGAGCACCTGAGTGCCTCTTCTCGGTCTGCGGCACAGGCCAAGCAGAGTCTGTGAAGGCCACGGAAATCGCTGGCGGAGTTTGATGCCGGAAGATGAGGATGGGTTTTCCGCGGAGTCGTCCAAAAGGAGCCTCATATGTCGGAAGGAACGGTCAAATGGTTCAACTCGCGCAAAGGGTACGGATTCATCGGAACCGATGATGGTCGAGACGTGTTCGTGCACTATTCCAGCGTTGCCGGGGACGGGTTCAAGACTCTGACCGAGGGAGATGTTGTCCTGTTTGACGTTGTCGAAGGGGAGAAGGGGTTGCGGGCCACCAACGTCGTTCTGAAGCTCTCCAGCCAGAAGCAGCCTTCGCCATAGAAGCAGCAGGGTCGGGAGGAGGTTCGTGCATTCCTTTCATCAGTATGTCTGCGGACGTGGCGATTCGCTGATCCCCGTCCGAGGTTTCGGGCAGCGGTGACGGACGTCGATGCCCGGCGTGCCGTCCCGCGGACCTCCCATTTTACCTCTTGCAGCCGATGCGCATGTGGTGTATAATCTCAGGCGCCAAGGGGATATTATGGTCGATGGTGAGTACCAATCCGGGCTTGACTGCAATGTCCTGGTGCTCAACAAGCACTACATGGCCATCCGTATTGTCGGTGCGAGACGCGCGTTTTCCCTGCTGTGCCGCGAGTTGGCCGAAGTGGTCTCTCTCGAGGAAGACGCCTACACCAATTACGATTTCAAGAGTTGGATCGAGGTCAGCCAATCCCGGCATCAGTTTGAGCCCGAGGCGTACGATTGGGTCTCGACCGTGAACCTGTACGTCGCAGTGCCGCGGATCATCCGTCTGTTGTTCTACGATCGTCTGCCCCGCACCGAGGTCAAATTCAACCGGCGCAACATCTTTGCCCGAGATAAGAACCATTGCCAGTATTGCGGAAAGCGTTTTCCGACCACCGAGCTTTCGCTGGACCATGTGATCCCGCGCAGCCTGGGTGGCAAGGCGACCTGGGAGAACATCGTCTGCGCCTGCACGAGCTGCAACGTCAGGAAGGGGGGCCGAACGCCCAAGCAGGCCGGCATGGTCCTGATCCAGAAGCCCGTCCAGCCCAAGCACAGCCCGATGCTGCATATCCACCTCGGCCACCAGCGCTATCGCTCGTGGAAGCAATTCCTTGACCACGCCTACTGGTCCGTCGAGTTGAAGTAGCTGTCTCTCGCCGGTGTCTTGCGTCAGTCCGGTCTCGAAGACTGATCCAATCTCGTGTTGCCTTGTTCGAATGATGGGTGACACCCACGTGAGATGGAATAACGATCCGGGCCACATCCGGATTCCGCCGCGTTGCGGCGGGAGTTTATCGCATGGGAGCCGCCGGCGACAGGGGCACTTCGCACACCTTCAAGCGAGCGCTTTGCTTGCGTTCACGGCCGAGGCCTCAACGCGCAAAACTCCCCCTCGCAGGCCCGCTTTGGGGTCTGCGCTCCGATGGCGCCCACCGTTTTGGGATGGACGGCGTACTACGGTGAAGGCGGACCATCGGCGACTGAGGTGAGGAGGTGATTTTGGCCTTGACGAATCTATGCAGATACGGCTTGATGTCGCCATGGCAACCGAGTCGAACGATACTCCGTTCTCATCGCTCTTCAGCCCGGCCGAGGTGATTTGCCGAAGCGAGGAGAAGGATCGCGACGCAATCCTCCGCGAGCTGGTCGAGTTGCTCAGCCTGCGCCGGAAGATCGGTGACGTCGAGAGTGCCTATCGGGCCGTCCTGGCGAGGGAGGATGACATGCCGACCGTCGTCGCGCCGGGGATGGCGATGCCCCACGCCCGATTGGAGACGATCAAGGACCTCGTCGTGGGGGTGGCGACTTCCCCGGAGGGGATCGTCTATGATCCTCGCAGGCCGGACAGTCTCGTGAAGCTCATCATCCTGACTCTGACGCCCGTGCACTCCCCTGGTGCGTATCTCCAGGCGATCAGCAGCGTCGCCAGAATCTGCCTGGCCCCCTCGACCCCGGATGTGATCGCGAGTCTGCCCACTGCCGAGCAGGTCTGGACCTTCTTCGACAAAGGGCCATGACGCCCGCCAAGGCTGAGGGGAGCTACGCCACCGGGGCGTAGATTTCCGTGAGAAGCTCTTCCGGCGAGACCTTCTTCGGATCGTTGAGGTATACTTCGCGCGTCGGGCCGGCCACTTTCTTGTGATTCTCGGCAATCCACGCAAAGAGTCTCTTATAAGCAGCGGCCGACTTTTCGTACGGACCCTTGTGGGTAATCACGGCCATAGAACCGCCCGGCAACTCATAGCACGTGGTCTCTTCATCACCCGCGATCCGAGCCGACACCGGGATGACCACTTCCACATCGGCGTTGTGCTGCAGGTTGGCCCGGACGACCTCTTTGGGGGTTTCGTGGCAGACAAACGCCGGCGGTCCGACGATCCGGACCTTGTGGGCCTCGATGTACTTGCGAACGCCGGCGAGCATCGGACGAATCTGGGCGTAGGTGCCTCGCTTACGCATCCCCACGACCAGCCGGGGTTCCACGTTCTTGATGACCACGTCGCTCATCGCGGGTTCTCCAACAAGCCGATACGGTCCTGACCGCTGCCGCAATGCACCGGCATGCTGCTATTCTACACGCGATAGACCCATACGAGAAGTCTATTTTCCCCTCATACGACACGCCGGAGGGCGCCCGAGTCCTCCATTACCCGCAGCGGGATTGTCATGCTGAACGGAGTGAAGCATCCGGGCGACGAACGCGAAGGGGGTTCGTTCTCTCACGCGGCCCAGGTCCTTCGGCTTCGCCTCAGGACGACAATGTCTCCGCCTCACGCGGATTCCGGGCTTGTCTCACTTCGGCGCGACGACGGGATCATTGACGAGCAGGGAGTCCTTCGCATCGGCGGGCACGCTGCCGAGCTTGGGGGGCACGCCGCGAGCCTTGTCCTGGCCGTCCCAGGACGTGTAGATGTTGTCGTCGTCCAGGCCGCAGAAGGGCCGCTTTTCGAACTCCACGTGGGTATCCAGGAAGACGACGTTTTGCCCCTGGCCGTCGTGCCGGAACGTATTGCCGGCCAGGCCCTGTTCTGTGGTGCCATTGTGTGGTGCGATGTCGGGCACGAACCTGGAGAAGTCCTTCGCCCTCGTGGAGGGTGAGTCCATCCAGGGATTGCGGTCTCCTGCGATTGCGAAGCCGGGTGGCGAGGAGACCGTCAGGCCGTGCGGACCATAGAGCATGTGATAGGCGTAGCTGCAATGCTCCGGCGGGTTCGGTCCGAAATCCCAAAGGTCAATCAACTCGGCCACTTTGTTCTGCACGCGATACGTGCCCACCTTGAACTCGGTGACTCCCTTCTCTCTGCTTCCCCGGCTGGTCCCGCCACAGAGGAACGCCTTCGGTGGCACCTCAGCGTATTTGACGAGCAGATACAAGCTGGCGCTGACGCTCACTTGGCCGCCAGATCCGTCGAATGACAATCCGTAGGCACTCTGACGATCAGAGGCGGTCCAATCAGCGATCCGGCCGCTCCACTGGCTGCTCAGTCCACCCGCTCGCGGCAACTCATCTTCGTAGTCGTTCGCATAGATCAGCATGGCTTTGCCGATGCCGGACAGGCTGGTGCCGCAGGTCATCCTGTATGAGGTGTTGTGTGTTTTGCCGAAGAGTGCCACGAAGAGCGCCAAGAGAAGGAACTGAGCGAACGGGACACCGACCCCCACCCACGCGAATCCCTTTCCGACGAGCCGACCCCCACTCGTGCCGATTTCGGCAAGACCGACGACGCCCAACACGCCGGCCAGGAACCACGCGATGAACTGGCTCAGCAGATACAGGTTTTGCACAGGCTCCGGCGTGTCTCTCTTGAATGCCCACATGTATCCGGGCATCAGCAGCAGGCTCACAGCCGCCAACACACAAGCTACAGCAGCGGGCACGCTGGTTCGCACGAGTTCCGGCTGTTCGATGACAGCGTTTCTCTGGCTGCTCATGAGGTTCTCATTACCACTTTCTGGTTTGTCCATGGTTCCCTCCCGTCAACTGTCTCGATTCTGCGTTGGGTGTCGCGCTCGCCTTGTGGCGCACACCCTTGTCGTCTGACCACGCCCATATGATATCGTCGGGCCGAGGATTTGTCACCACCGTGAGGGCTCTGGCGTTTGTAGTGGGCCCGCAAGGGCATGTCCTCAAGGGCGGGGAAGATAACGCCTCACGGCGTCACTACGAACAGGTCTCTGCGGGCGGGTCTTCCGCGAGTAGGTCGGGGCGCCAGGCTTTGGTGCGTTCCATCGCCTGCTGGCGGCGCCATTGGGCGATCTTGGCGTGGTCGCCGGAGAGGAGGATCTCGGGGACTTTCATGTCGCGGAAGACCTCGGGACGCGTGTAGTGGGGGTATTCGAGCAGGCCGTCGCTGAAGGAGTCGTCCTGGGCGGATTGCTCGTCGCCAAGGGCGCCGGGCAAGAGGCGCACGACCGCGTCCACCAGGACCATGGCGGGCAGCTCGCCTCCGTTGAGGATGTAGTCGCCGATGGAGATCTGCTCGGCGTTCAGGCCGAGCCGGATTCGCTCGTCGAAGCCCTCGTACCGACCTGCGATTAGGATCAGACGCTCTTCGCGGGCTAGTTCCTGGGCCTTCGCCTGGCGGAAGGGCTCGCCCTGCGGCGTTAACATGATGACCCGACCGCGGGTGGGGGCGAGCTTCTCGACGTGCTCGAAACAGGCGAACAACGGGGCGCACATCATCACCATGCCAGCACCGCCGCCGTAGGGCCGATCATCGACCTTGCGATAGTTGTCGGCGGCGAAGTCGCGGATGTTCGTGACGGAGATCGAGACGATCCCCTGTTCCTGGGCTCGCTTGAGGATCGAGTAGCGAAGGGGAGACTCGAACATCTCCGGAAACAGTGTGAGGATGTCTATCCGCATAGTCTACCACGGAGGCACAGAGAACACAGAGAACCCAGAGAACCCAGAAGGCTCCAGAAAAGAAACGTAGGAAAGGAGCCTTGAGTCGCTGCCTTTCCTACGTCTGTTCTTCTCAGTGGCCTCTGTGGTGCCCAACGACGCGGGTTACGCGCCCTCAGGTTTCGCCTCGGCGGGCTTGGCCTCGGCCGCGGCTGCCGCTGCAGCAGCCTCTTCGGCGGCCTTCTTCTTCTCGGCGACGACACGCTCGGTTTTTGTGAACAGCCTGCCCTTGGCGTGGGCCAGCTTGCGGGCTTTGGCCATGCGGGCTTCTTTCTCTTTGGCGTACTTGTGTTTGATCCCGTTGCGAAGCAGGATCTCAGAAACCGTATCGCTGGGGACGGCGCCCTGACCGAGCCAGAACTCGATCCGCTCGCGATTCAGCACGAGCTGCTTGGTGGCGTCCTTCTCGAGCGGGTCGTAATGCCCGAGCTTCTCGATAATCCTGCCGTCACGAGGCGTGCGGGAATCGACCGCATTGAGGCGGAAGAAGGGACGGTGCCGTCGGCCCATGCGAGTGAGTCTGAGTTTTACTGCCATGTCTTTCCTTTCTCTGGTTGTGGAACTTCTGGAAAATGAAGGAACGGGCCTACTTTGAGAAGGAAAAATCTCTTTCCTCGATTCTTCCTTCTCAAACCGTAGTGGTGTGACACATGCTCATGGGGGCCCATTCTTCAAGGAAATCGAGGAAACAAGATTTCCTTGAGGAATATAGGCCCGATCCTTCATTTTCCAGAAGTTCACCTCTATAGAATAATTTCCGCGACCGGTTCGTGGTGACGCCGCAAGGCGTTGTCTTCCTCACTTTGGAAGAGATGCCCTTACGGGCACACTACAATCTGGTCACGAAACACGTTTACAGATTAAAGCGTAACCATTCATGAAGATCGCGAAATTCGCGGGATCGACGCGGGCATCGAGGGCAATCCTCTCGATCTGTTCGTCCGAGAGCCGGTCGGCGGTTTGCTTTTCGCCGGGCGTCATGATGGCCACCGCCCGCCGCAACTCGACCAGCTCATCGCACGTCGGCGCCGCCAGCATGGCCAGTTCGCTCGTCCCGCGGGTATCCTGGAACCGGCCGCGGACCTGGTTGCCGTACCGATCATCGCAGAAACGAGCCACCTCTTCAAGGTACTGCTCGATGGAGATCTTCGTGTTATCACTCGGCGTCGTCATTTCTTCTTCTTGATCTTGCCGTGACGTTTGATGACGCGCTTCCGCTTGGACCGCTGCTTGATCTTGCGCCCGTGCGTCATGGCGTTGTTCATGGCCTCCATGTTGAAGCCGCCCGAGAACAGCGACTTGAGACCGCCGAAGCTGCCGCCGCTGATGGCCTTCATCATGTCCCGGCTGCGTTTGAACGTCTTGACCAGACTGGAAACGTCGTTGGCCTCCATCCCGCAGCCGGCCGCGATGCGACGACGACGCGACCCGTCGATCAGGTCGGGATCGCGGCGCTCCGCTTGCGTCATCGAGTAGACGATGGCCTCCATCTGCTTGAGTTCCTGGCCGTCGAGGTCCACGTCGGGGATCTGGCCGCCGATGCCGGGCAGGAGCTTGAGCATGTCCTTGATTCCGCCCATCTTCTTGACCGTCTGCATCTGCTTGAGGAAGTCGTCGAAGCCGAAGCTGCCCTTGGCCATCTTCTTCTGCATCTTCTCGGCTTCTTCTTTATCGAATTCCTGCTGGGCCTTCTCGACGAGGGTGACCACGTCGCCCATGCCCAGGATCCGCGAGGCCATGCGGTCGGGGTGAAACTCCTCGATCTTGTCGAGCTTCTCGCCGACCCCAATGAACTTGATGGGTTTTCCGGTGACGGCTTTGACGCTCAGGGCGGCGCCGCCTCGGGCGTCGCCGTCGAGCTTGGTGAGGATGACGCCGTCGAGTTCGAGACGGGCATTGAACTCCTTGGCGGAGTTGACGGCGTCCTGGCCGGTCATGGAGTCGCAGACCAAGTAGATCTGGTGCGGCGTGACCGCCTTGGCGACGTCGGCCGCCTGGGTCATCATCTCCTCATCGACGTGCAGCCGACCGGCGGTGTCGATCACGACCACGTCCCGGCCGTTCTCCTTGGCGTTTCGGACGCCGTCTCTGGCGACCTTGACCGCGTCCTTGGTGGTTTCGTCCGTATAGACGGGAACGCCGAGCTGCTCGCCGAGGATTCGGAGCTGCTCGATGGCCGCGGGCCTCTGGAGGTCATCCGCGACCAGCAGGGGGTTGCGACCCTTCGAGACGAGGTACTTGCCCAGCTTGGCGGCGGTCGTCGTTTTGCCGCAGCCTTGGAGGCCCGCCAGCATGATGACCGTCGGTCCCGGCGAGACGAAGTAGATTCGCGTATCCACCGGGCCCATGAGCCGGATCAACTCGTCATGGACGATCTTGATCATCATCTGGCCGGGATGGAGGCTCTTGATGACCTCGGCGCCGACCGCCTTGTCGCGGACGTCCTTGCAGAACTGCTTGACGACGTTGTAGTTCACGTCGGCTTCCAGCAGCGCCTTGCGAACGTCGTTCATCGCGTCGGAGACGTTGGCCTCGGTGATCCGCCCCCGGCCGGAAAGCGACCGGAAGACCGAACTGAATTTTTCAGTCAAAGACTCGAACACGGGAATCCTCACCGTTTCCCACGGGTTTGGTCGGATAATCCGCATGGATAAGGCGACGGCGCACCCATAGACGGGTCATTATAGAGTCGCGTCCTCGACTCTGCAAGCCCCAAGCGGACGAAACTTCCAGGGCAGGCGATCGCCATCGGGTGTGACTCGGTATTCTGGCAGGACCTGTTGATTTGTCATGCTGAGGCGAAGCCGAAGCATCTGGGCACCGAATAGGAGGTGTCTTACGCTCGCGGGCCAGGTCCCTTCGAAAGACTCAGGGCAGGCTCTTCGCTGCACTCAGGACGACAGAGTCGGTTTAATGCCTTGTCGCCAATAGAGTTATGCCTTGCCAGAGAGATTCGTCGCACTCGATGCGTTAGTCGTGCCTCCCAGGCGATCCGCCGGGCTCTTTGCTTGGCAGCCAGAGGCTGGAGTCGCCGAAGGCGTTCGGATCGGCGGTCGATGGGTCGATGACCGTCAGGGAGTAGCCTGTTCCATCGGTGATCTTGTACCAGTCGTCTTCGTAGCGGAGACTGTGGATGACCTTGCCGAGGGCGTCCTGGAGTTCGATCCGCTCGCCGGCGTTGCTGAGACTGCCGTCGTACTGCCCGGCCACCGGCAGACCGGAGGTGTACCTGGCCTCGAACGCCGCGAGGTCCTTGACCACCAGACAGTAGTCACCGGGGACTACCTCGACGCTTGGGAAAGCGAACTCGATGCCCTTGGTGAAGCGGACCCTGCTCAGATTGATCGTCTCGTCGCCGACGTTGGTCAGTTCGATGAACTCGGTGTTCGGATCGTCAGGATTGCCCGTATCGGACGGATGGTACATGATCTCGCTGATCCTGAGGCTTTCGGCAACCGGGCCCACCGCGAAGACAACCTCGTGCAGCGCGCTCCAGACGGCGCCGCTGAGCACGCGGGCCTTGACCTGAACGCTGGCGTTCAGGGTCAATGGGTCGGTGTAGCGGATTGCTGCCAGGGGTGGATCACCCGGCGCGCCGTCGTTCCCTGTATCGTCCGTACCGGCCGTCAGCTCGACCGAGATCAGGAAGTCCGTGCTGGTCGTCGATTCGTTCAGGCCGTGGATGGCCAGGAGGTTGCTGCCCGCCTTCAGTTTGTCGATGTGTTCGGAGAGGGCAAACGGCTGCGGGATCTCCGCTTCGCCGTCGGGATGGGAGGCACTGGCCTTCGAGTTCCAGGCGGGTTCGCCTGTGAAGTTGGCGCGGGCCACCTCGGCGCCGTTGAGATAGGCGACGAAGCCGTCGTCGTACCGCACACTGAGCGACAGGCTCGATGTCTTCTGCAGGTCGTCGTCCGCGACCTCGAAGGGAATCCGGATATAGCAACTGGCGTTCTTGTTGTACATGGGAGCTTGGACGTTGATTGTGAAGAAGTCCTCGTAGCCGAAGCTTCGTTCGTAGCCGACGCCGCCGTGGCCTCTGGCCCAGGTGGAATCGTCGAAATCAGAGTCGCTGCGCCAGGCGTCGTCGATGGCGGCGGTGGGAACCAGTGCCCGCTTGAATGCGTTCTCGGCCACCAGCGTCAGGTCGGTGGATGTCCCCTCGCTGCCTGGGACGCGGGGGTCGGAGCCGTCGAGCGTGTACCAGATCCCGCCGCCGGCGGATTTCACCATGCCCAGGGACGCGCCGGTGGCGGCGTACCCGCCGTGCTGATCTGTGCCGTCGATCTGGAAGCTCGGCGCCTCGACGGAGGGGTACCAGCCCCTGTTCTTCAACTGGTTCAGGACGGTCTGCGTCCGGCCTGAGAAGTACTGGTTCACGAGCCGGCTTACCTCGGTCAGCCAGTCCTCGCGGGTGTACGGCTTCGACGGTCGGGGCTCATCGCCCCAGCGAGCGGACTCCCCGACGATCGCGCCGCGGATCTCGTCGGCCCTCGCCAGATAGCGATTCTTCGTCTGTTCCTTCGTCAGGGCGCCGTCGTTGTAGAATTGCTCGTAGATGCGGTCCGCCAGCAACATGCGGAAATCGGCGTTGGCGGCCAGGCGGTCCATCAGGTAGTGAGGATTCACCACGCCCACCACGTTCACGCGATTGATCGAGGGGTCCTCCAGGGCCCACTCCGTGTCCCAGGGCACGAGGATGAACGGGCTCATGGGGTCCCCTTGACGGATCGCGTAGAAGTTGCGCGGGGTGTAGGAGTCGCCCAGGAAGACGGGGGCGTCCCGGCTGCCCGTATAATAGATCATCAGCATGTAGTCGATCATCGTCGGGATGTCGATGTGTCCCTGGACGGCCTCGTAGCCTTGCGAGGAGGTCACGTCCTTGTCCGCCGCGGCGAAGAGGGCGGTCCAGGCGGCGCGGGCCTGCTCGTCTCCTGCGACGATGTCCATCGTCGTGCTGGCTCCGTAGCCGCTCGGGGCTTCCAGGACTTCATAATCGTCCTCATCCCCGCCGCAGTGGTCGGCCGCGAAGCTGGCGTTGGGCCTCTCGGTCATGATGTACAGGCCCCAGTACAGGCCGTTGATGTAGACCTGGATGGGCCTGCCATACGGAGTCAGACGGCCCATGTCCCGCACAGTGTCCCGAGCGAAGGCGTCGCGCAGGTAGTCGGCGCGTTGCGGCATGCCTCCGCTGTCGCCCGACCACGAGTAGTTCCAGATCGAACGCAGCGCCAGGCTGTTGAAGCTCGTGACGTCTGTGTCCGGGAAGAGCGGGTACTCCAGTCGGGACGGGCCGTACTCGGCCCGGAAGTTGACGCGGAAGGCGTTCTTGGGGTTGCCGCTGCGACTGTAGGGTCCGCCGTGAATGCGCAGTCCGGCGTTGACGCCGAACTGCTCCCCGGTCGATGGGTCGATCCACTCGATGGAGGCGGCCCGCTCCGACGCATCTCCTGTCGCGGTGGGTGTGGCATAGATGCCGCCGGTCTCGAAGAACTCCGAGTTGGGGATCACGATGGAGACCGAGGGAGTTGACTTGAGATCGTCCACGATCTCGTCGCGGTAGGCCGCGTCCTGGACGACCCGCTGGTCCATAGCGTAGTCGGCGGTCCGTCCGCCCCAGGAGGTGGGGAACCCTGCAGGGGCGCTGCTCTGGTGAATCACCTGGTCCAGGAAGATATAGCTGTGCGTTTCGGTCGTCGAATGCAGCCAGCCGGTCTTGACCGCAGCGGCGCGGACACACGTCGTCTTGGAGATCGAGATGGGCTCGGTGTACGGCGTCCCCACCAGGCCGCGGGAGCCCGCGTCGAGGGGTCTCTTGCCGTCCAGGGTGTAGTAGATGGTCGCGCCTTCGGTGGCGGTCGTCAGTTCCAGCGTAAACGCTCCGTCCTGGAATCCTCGCTGCTGCGAGAACTGCGGCTGGGCGACGACCTTCAGGGCGATGCCGACGTTGGATTCGCCGGGCGTGGGCAGGGCCATGCGGATCAGGACGTCGCCCCCGTCCGGATTGCGGCCGTATGAGAAGTCGGAGATCTGCGAGCCGAAGGAGATGCTGTCCAGCAGCGTGCTCCCGTCCGAGTCGAACAGGGCGACCTCGTCGCCATCGGCGCTCAGGCCAAAGTCCGCGTGCAATCCGGGACCGCCCATGTCGCCGTCCGCCCAGATCAGCAGGAACCCCTGGGCGGGGATCGTCGTCAACGCAGGGTTGTCCGTCGGAATCTGCCACTTGCGAGGCTCCGATTCGTCGTCGGTCAGGTACAGACCGCCTACGTCGACAGGCGCGTCCGTCGTGTTGAACAGCTCGATCCAGTCATCGTATTCGCCCTGTGGATCAGAGAAGAATGTGACGTTTGAGGCCATGACCTCATTGATGACGATCGGGCCGTCCGCGCGGGCAGACCCTTCGACGTGGAACGAACACATGAAGCCGACGAGATATGTCCACAGGGGGAGCGAACCGTTTCGCCATCCGAATTGCATTGCCTTTCCTCACTCCAGCATGAAGACCCGATGCGGCCGCCGTGACGGCAGATCTGACGCACGATCGATGCCCCTATTCTAACAGAAGACAGGGGCAAGACAAACATTATCCGCGTTCTGTGGAGGGGGAGTGCATTGTCGATCTGCAGCCTGGCAACCGCAAAAGGGCGGTTCTGTGCTCCATTCACGTTGTCGATTGCGGGAAACGGAATGCGATGGGTGACTCGCGATGAAGGTTCCAGATGGCCGCACGTCTATCTGTGAGGAGGTGCCCGTTGGCTGGGTGTCCCGAGAGAGCCTGAGCGCTGTCGATGCGGGAGGATACAGAGGCGTGTTCATCGTGATGCCATGGCGAATGGATGTGCCGCAAGACCGTTGGCCCGTCATGAACTGGCTGATCATCACGGCGTTGATCGGCGTCTACACGCTCCAGGTTCGCGATTTGGCTGAATACAGGACCCGACAGCGGGTCGTTGCGTATGATCCTCAGCATCGCGATCACAACTCCTCGCACCCTCAAGAGCAGCGCCGCGATTTAGATCGACAGGACCGTCGAGAAATCCCCGGCATCACCGGCGAATTGCTCCTAAAAGGCTGGGCGCTCAGAGGTCTACTCGGGTATATGTGGATCCACGCCGGTGTCCTGCACCTTGCGGGCAACCTCCTGTTCTTGTGGATCTTCGGCAACGGGCTCTGCGCAAAGCTCGGGAACCTGAAATACCTTTTTCTGTACGTTCTCTGTGGAGTCGCGGCTGCCGCAGCCCATCTGTTGTTCGATGCCGACCCCGCGCTGGGCGCTAGCGGGGCCATCAACGGCGTCGTTGGTATGTACCTGGTGCTGTTCTATGAGAACGAGATCACGTGCCTGTTTGTCTGGTTGATTCCCCCATATGCGAGGTTCTTCGATGTCAGCAGCATTTGGATGATTCTCTTCTGGTTGTTCTGGGATATTGTCAGTGCGTTACGTGGTGCTCCCGAGGTGGCCTACTTTGCGCACCTGGGCGGATTCGCGATAGGCTTCGGCATTGTCCTGTTCATGTGCTGGAGAAACTGGATCACGATGGAACGCCACGAAGGGTCGCTTCTCGATGCGTGGCGCCATCGCAAAACGTCGGGTGACGAAGCCTCCCTCGACGCCCAGTGCGCCCGCGTGGGGCTGCCTGCGGTGAACGAGGTCTGGGCGGAACGCCTGGAAGTGGGTGCCGCGAGATCTCAAGTTCCCCGGCAACGCGTCGACCCGAACCACGAGGACTTCATCCGCTTCGCGTGTGTCTGCGGGAAGAGAATCAAGGTGCCCACGAAGTACGCTGGGCACTCTGGCACATGCCCTCGATGTAAGGTGCGACTCAAGGTCCCGCCGACCTCGACGTGAAGCCTCGCGAGGGTGCGCTATTGTGTCGAACGGTGACGACCGAGCCAGTCGGTCACCCATTGCTCGGCCTGGTCCTTCGTTGCGACGTCGTTCTCAAGCTGGGCGACGTAGAGTTCCTCTGCCAGTTGGCCGAGGGCCGGTCCCGACACGGCGCCCAGACGCATCAGGTCGTGGCCGTTCAAGAGAGGCTTGGGCTTGACCTCGACGTCACCCAGATCGCGGATTCGCCTCTGCAAGGTGGCCAAGCGGGCCAGACCATCCTGCGAGGCCGAGGCCTTCTGGATGGCCCGCTCCAACTCGTACAGGTCGCGGAAGGCGGGCTGGGCCAGGAACTTCTTGAGTTGAGCCAGCGACATTGCGGAATCGAGCAATCCGCCCCGATGTGCGAGTAGAAACTCGATCCGCTGGGTCTGTTTGTTGCTGAGCTTGAGGAGTTCGCACTTGGACATGGCGAAATCCGTCGGATGGCCCACGAAGAAGGCGGCCAAGGCCAGGGGGAAATCGACGTTTCGACGCAATCGCTTGAGCACCGGGACAGTCTGACGCGCAGTCTCGCCTGCGAAGCCCGGAAAGACCGCGTCCGCCAATCCCGTTTCGATCAGCATCGCAGCCCCTGCGGCACGGTTCGGGTGGACGAGCGTTTCCTCCAGTTCGATTGCGATCCGCTCGCCGCTGATCCTCGCGATCTTCGCTGCGTTGCGCCCGATGGCGGCGTACGTCTCGGGCTCGATGGCGAAGCCCAGCCGGGTCGAAAACCGCACGGCGCGGAGCATGCGGAGGTAGTCCTCGCCGAAACGCTCCTCCGGATTGCCGATCGTGCGGACGATCCGCCTCTGGAGATCGGCCCGACCCTCGACGTAATCGATCACCTGCTCGGTGCGTGGGTCGTAGAACATGCCGTTGATGGTGAAGTCCCGCCGGCTCGCATCCTGGGCGGCGGTGGTGAATCGCACCTCCGTCGGGTGCCGGCCGTCCTCGTATCCCGCCTCCGAGCGGAACGTCGCGACCTCCACTTGTTGCTGGCGGATCAGGACGATGACGACGCCGAACTTGGCGCCGATCTTGAGCGTGCGGGGGAACAGTCGCATCACCACCGCCGGCTCGGCGTTCGTCGCTACGTCGTAGTCTTTGGCCGTTCGGCCGAGCAGCATGTCACGAACGCAGCCGCCCGCGAGCAGGGCTTGGAAACCGTGCTCCTGCAGCTTGTGGATGATCTCAATGGCCGCTTGCTGATTGCTCATCGGCTCGTGCCTGCAACAGGACGACGGACATCGTGCCCCATTCCCTCCGGTCCACCGCGTGGAAGAGTCCGTAGTCGTCGAGCGGGGGACAGTCGCGACGGGTCCGAACGATTACGACGCCTTTGGGGACCACCTGGTTCTGGAGGATCTTGAGCAGATCGGCCAGCGTCGAGTCTTCGCCCACATCCTGCGTCGCCGCATACGGCGGATCGACGAAGACCAGGTCATACCGTTCGCCCTTGGGTCCGAGCGGCGCCCCGACGCGAAAGGCGCTGTCGCGGACTACGCGGGCACGGTCCGCGAAGCCGGCCTTCGCGATGTTCTTATCCAGGACCGCGAGGATCTCGGCGCTCTTCTCGACGAAGGTCACGGAGACCGCGCCCCGGCTGATCGCTTCCAACCCGAGCGAGCCGACGCCGCAGAACAGATCCGCGGCCCGGGCGCCCGCCAACAGGTCGTAGTTGTGCAGGATCATGAACAGCGACTCTTTCACCCGGTCGGTGATCGGGCGCGTCTCCCGTGTCTCGGGAGTGAACAGGTGCATTCCCCGCTTCGAGCCCGCGATGATCCGCATAGTCCTACTTCGCCCAGTAATCGACGACCATCACCTGCTCCAGGCACGGTCCAAGCGAATCGGCGAACTCGACGTGGGCCGGGTGCTTGGCGTAAGTATCACGGTCGGCCTCGCTGCGGAAGGTGACGACGAAGCAGTGCGTGAAACCCTTCTGGAGGTTCTCGACGCTCACGTCGGTGCCCCATTCGAAGCCGTAGACCTCGTGGATCTTGCTCGGCAGGGCACTGAAGGCGTTCTCGATCTTGCGAATGTCCTCGGCGCTGGTGCCTTCCTTGAACTGGAACAGCACGACGTGTCGCAGCAGGCGGGCGGGGGTTCTGGCCTCGACGACCTGCGATTGCGCCGAGACCTCAGGTTTGCTGTGGACTCGCTCGGTCTCCTCGACGTAGATGCAGCCGCCCAACAGAACCGACAGCACAGCCAGACAAACCAGATTGCGAACCATTCCTATGCACCTCCAAAGATGCGTTTCAACTCGTCGTCAATACAGCCACGCGGATTGTATCTCTGGAGTGCGGCATCGTCCAAGGAAAACCGGAGGGGGGCTGGGGGCCTATGCTGCCGCGTCCTTGACACAGCCCGCGAGACACAGTAGATTGGTTTGCGTCAAGACCAGCATCAATGACAGGCTGAATCGATGTCCGGGAAGTGGGCGTATGAGCAGAGTGGCCGTGAGTGAGAAGATCCTGGGGTGGGCATTGGATCGGTCTGGCTTGACTATGCCCGATGTAGAACACAGATTCCCGAGATTACAGCAATGGGTATCTGGCCAGAGCCAACCCACACTTCGGCAACTCGAATTGCTCGCCAAACTCACCCTTACTCCTCTGGGCTTCTTCTTCCTCGATGAACCACCGAAAGAACCATTGCCCGTACCTTACTTCCGTACGCATGGTGATGAGGCGTCGCACGACTCCAGCCCCGATCTTCTCGACACGATTCATATTATGCAGCGGCGGCAGACGTGGTTGCGTGAGTTCCTGGTCGATCAGGGACAGGGGATGCTGCCATTTGTGCGATCCGCAGAGTTGGATGAGCCATCCACAGCAATTGGACAGCGAATAAGGGAAGCTCTGGGCTTGGACATGGGGTGGGCTGCGCGGGAACCGTCCTGGACCGAAGCGCTCCGCGTGTTGCGAGAAGCGATGGAAGACGCGGGAATCATGGTGGTTGTCAACGGAATTGTCGGCAACAATACCCATCGCAAGCTCGACCCGGACGAGTTCCGCGGTTTTGTCTTGGTGGACGAGTGGGCACCGCTGGTGTTCGTCAACGGTGCTGACGGCAGAGCCGCACAGATGTTCACGCTCGCGCATGAACTGGCACATGTGTTCTTTGGCAGCAGCGCCGCATTCGATCTTCGCGAGATGTCTCCAGCAGACAACCGAACCGAGCAGGCGTGTAATGAAGTGGCGTCCGAATTCCTTGTTCCTCGACTGGAAATTCGTCAGATATGGCCATCCATACGAGACACGCCGGATCGATTTCAATCCCTTGCCAGAGAGTTTAAGGTCAGCGGGTTAGTTGCCGCACGCAGAGCATTGGACCTGCGTCTGATCAGCAAAGACGAGTTCCTTGCCTTCTACCGTGACTACTTGGACGATGAACGGCGTAAAGCCGCTCGTCGCCCCGAAGGAGGGGACTTCTACCGGAACCAGAATCTTCGTGTCGGGCGGCGGTTCGCCAGTGCCGTGGTTCGGGCGGCCAAGGAAGGCAAGCTTCTCTACTCCGAGGCTTATCGTCTGACCGAACTGTACGGAAAGACCTTCGATCGCTATGCAGCTTCTCTTGGGATCGGGGGACTATAGCGTGGAGCAGCCTGTCTATGTTCTGGATGCCTGTGTGTTCATTGAAGCTGCGCGTCGCTACTACGCATTCGACTTGGGCACAAGATTCTGGGAGATTCTGAGCCAGCACGCTGAAGATGGAGTGATTGAAAGCATAGACAGAGTAAAAGACGAATTGAGCAAAGAGGACGAACTTGCCACGTGGGCAAATGGTGACTTCCTCAAGGCATTCTGTTCGACAGATGATGTGGATGTCATCGACTCGTACAGGCAAGTCATGAGCTGGGTGCAGAAGCACGCTCAGTTCAGCGATGCAGCCAAAGCTGATTTCGCCATGGGAGCCGATGGTTGGCTGGTGGCGTACGCCATGGCCATAAGGCGTGTCATCGTGACTCACGAAGTTCTGGCGCTCGATGCGAAACGAAAAGTCCCAATCCCAAATGTGTGCGAGCAATTCCATGTGCGTTGGGTGGACACGTTCAAGATGCTGCGAGAACTGCGCGTGCGATTCACGTAGACACCGCGTGCCTGCCGAGGCTGCTGGCGTTCCATCGACACCAAAGATGGTGTTCATGGCGACCGCGATGCGAGAACAGTCGGAATCCATTAAGTCCATATCTGGGATTCTCTCTGTGTCCTCGGTGCCCTCTGTGGCGGATCGAGTGGAGATTGTTTCGTCGGCGTCAGGACTGCGGCGAAGCCGCCGCAGGGGAGTAGACACGCTTCCAGATGGTCCTGGGCCGTCACGGCTTCCGACTCGCTCTCGAACTCCTGCGGCGTTCTGCCGTCGGCGGCTCATTCTCGTCCTCGCATTATCTTCTGCGGACTTGCCGTTGCGGTGGTTTTCCGTGCCGCATTCCGCCGACGTGTCCCGCCGGACGAACGCCTTCAACGTCTCGGCATTGCCGGCCTGAATGCGGCTTGCACAGAGTGCGCTCACCGTTGCCGTAATGGGTGCTTCCCCCGAGATTGGCGGGCCGTCGGGATCGCCCCCGTTTCTCAGAGTGTGCGAAATCGAATGGTCGCTGCCAGTCGCGTGGTTGCACCTGGGGGATTTCCTGGGCCGGCCCGGACGGCGAGAGGGGGCCTTGGCGCGCCAGGCCCTTGTCATCCCGCCCATCAGCTATATAATCGGGGCTTATCCTAAACCTATGGAGGCAATTAGGTATGGCAAAACTGACGAAACTGGATGACATCGTTTCCCTGTGCAAACGGCGCGGGTTCATTTTTCAGTCGAGCGAGATTTATGGCGGGCTGGCAAGCTGCTACGATTACGGCCCTCTCGGCGTCGAACTCAAGAACAACGTGAAGAAGGCGTGGTGGAAGAGCGTCGTGCAGATGCGGGACGATGTCGTCGGTCTCGATTGCAGTATCTTGATGCACCCGTTGGTCTGGAAGGCTTCCGGCCACGCGGACAAGTTCGCGGACCTCGTCTCCGTGTGCAAGAAGTGCAATACGCGAAGTCGCGTGGACCATCTCAAGGACAAGGAAGCCAATAGCAAGCAGGCCGAGGAGCACACAGAGCACGCGGCCCTCGGGACCCAGGCGCAGGATCTGAGCCGCAAGGTCTGCCCGAGCTGCGGGACGGTCGGCCAGTTCACCGAACCGATGCCCTTCAAGCTCATGTTCGAGACGCAGATGGGCGCCAATGTCGACGATTCGATGGTCCTGTACCTGAGGCCGGAGACCGCCCAGGGCATCTTCGCGAATTTCCGCAACGTCCTCGACAGTACGCGAGTCAAGGTCCCATTCGGCATCGCTCAGATCGGCAAGAGCTTCCGCAACGAAGTGACCACGAAGGCCTTCATCTTCCGCACCCGTGAGTTCGAGCAGGCTGAACTGGAGTTCTTCTGTGAGCCCGGCACGGACGACCAGTGGTACGACCATTGGAAGGAACAACGCTGCAACTGGTATCTGAATCTGGGTCTCAAGAAAGAGAACCTGCGGTTCCGCGACCATGAGAAGGACGAGCTGGCCCACTACGCCAAAGCGTGTGTGGACGTCGAGTACCGCTTCCCCTTCGGCAGCGGCGATTGGCAAGAGCTCGAAGGCATCGCCAACCGGACGAACTTCGACCTCCGCCAGCACCAGCGAGGGATGCGAACTGTCACCAGGTGGCACGAGAACGGGCGGGACCTTACGAAGGTCAAGCTGGCCGACGAGGCCGAAGACTGGCAGTCGGGTCCGCTGTCCTTCTTCGACGAGGAGAAGAAGTCGCGATTCGTCCCCTACGTGATCGAGCCCAGCGCAGGCATGGACCGAAGTACGCTGGCCTTCCTGGTCGACGCCTACGACGAGGAAGAGGTGCGCGGCGAGACGCGGAACCTGCTCCGCTTCCATCCGGCCCTGGCGCCCGTCAAGGCGGCGGTCTTCCCGCTCGTCAAGAAAGAAGGGATGCCCGAGATCGCTCGCAGCATTTACGACGACCTGAAGAAATACTTCACGTGCTTCTACGACGAGAAGGGCGCGGTCGGCCGGCGGTACCGTCGCCAGGACGAGGCGGGCACGCCGTACTGCATCACCGTGGACGGCCAGACCCTCCAGGACCGCACCGTCACCGTCCGCGAGCGCGACAGCATGGACCAGGCCCGCGTCTCGACCGACCAGATCAAAGCGTATCTGCGAGAGAAGCTGGATATGTAAGGGCAACGGAAAGGGGTCTTTCTGCCACAGAGTCCACAGAGAGAATGAACTCGTCTGCCAACCTCTGTGCCCTCTGCGGCTGAATCTCTTCTTGTCTTCCGATCGCAAGGACTGGAGTTGTGAGCGATGATTATTGACCGAACTGAAAAAGCACGTCTGTACGAACCTCTGCACAAACGATTCCAGAAGGCCTTTGCGGTCCTGTCGGACCCGGCGATTGGCGAGAAGCCCGACGGCAGCTATCCGGTGGACGGCGACGACCTGTACTACATCGTCCAGCACTATACGACCAAGCCCATCGACCAGGGCCGATTCGAATCGCACAAGAAGTACATCGACGTCCAGGCCCTGATCGCGGGTCAGGAGATCCTGGCCTGGTCGCCGATCCACGGCCTGGAGGTGGTCGAGCCTTACGACGAGGCCAAGGACATCATGTTCTATCGCGTGGGCACGATCCTCGCGCAGACGAGGCTCGTGCCGGGTCTGTTCTGTCTGCTGTACCCGCAGGATGCGCATCTTCCCTGCTGCCAGGTTACATACCCCGCCGCCGTCCACAAAGTGGTCTTCAAGATCAGAGTATAAGATGTGCGGCGTCGGCTCTTTCGCGATCGCGTTGTTCGGACATGCTGGGCAAGTTTTTCACGAAAATACGTAGGAATACGGATGGACAAGGGGGACACGCAACGCTATACTCTCGGCTTGGCAGGTGAATCGAGCGCGCGGTAAGTGGCGTCGTTGTGTGTGCGGGTTTCGGCTATGTGCTGATGCGGGAGGTCTTATGGCGAAGCCGGGAGGTGAGGGGAGATATGCCGAGTTTGTCAAGGCCGACGACATCTTCTCTCGTGAGGTGCCCTGTGGAGTTGTCCGTGTGGGCTGCGCGCGCCAACCTGCTGTCCCATCGAGACGTTCGGCGTTCCTGCTGGAGCGCTCGCCGCCTGCGCAGTGAGGGGACATAGGCCGATACGCCGACGGCCGGAAGGCAGGGGAGAATGGAGGGGTGTCAATATGCTTAAACTGCGGCGGGGTTCCCTGCTTGTCACCGCGTGCGATGTGCGGCCTGCGATTCCGTCGTAGTGCACAATGATCTACTATGATCCGAGAGGAAGTGGATAGATAGGGAGTGTGCAAAGATGACAGGTATTTGGGGTAGGCGGACAGTACGTATCGTTTTTTTTGTGCTTGTGTGCATGTGCGTCGTATGTCTTCCCTCGGCTACCGCAGAGGGGGGGCTTCGATTCCGCCTGGCACTGAGTTACGTCAACGGGGTATATGACCTCGTGGACCAGTACGAGGACAACATCGAGTACGAGGAAAGCGACGACTGGACGGAAACGGAAGTGGACAGTTTTGTCTGGCCGGTTGGTCTCTCAGCCGGTGCGTATTATCAGTGGGAAAATGGTCTCACGGTCGGGGCAGGGATTGGGCCGTTCGTGTACATCATTGCCGAAGGGTGGGGGGTTGTGGATGACTACTACCACTGGCAGATCCCGTTGAATGCCACCGTCGGCTATGTGCTGGGTCCGAACGAGCCGGTCTCGGTCTACGTTCGCGGCGGGCCCTCGTATCACATTGCCGGCGGCGAGTACTGCGATGGGAGCAACATCGGCTTGTTCGGCGCCGTGGGCCTCGAGTTCCTCAAGCGGAAGAACGTCCTGCTGGGCGTGGAAGCCGCGTACGACACCGCCGAGGTGGATGTCGACGACCTGAGGAAGCACGATACCAAGGGAATCAAGGCGGGCGAGTTCTCCCTCGGCGTGTTCATTGTATTCAAATAGCGGTGGGAAGAAGGAGTGTGAG
Organism: Sedimentisphaerales bacterium; assembly: GCA_034678485.1. Taxonomy (GTDB): domain Bacteria; phylum Planctomycetota; class Phycisphaerae; order Sedimentisphaerales; family Anaerobacaceae; genus PLanc-01. The sequence goes on from JAXDBU010000152.1 coordinate 28,983, forward strand.
CCGGTGACTCGTGGTCCCCCGGAAGAGCAAGCGTTGTCTCTCGACCTTTCTGTTGGCGCGCCTGCCTATAGTGATCGGCGGCCGCGACGAAGTCTGAGCCTGAGACGGGTGCGTGGTGTGGAACTTTCTTCGGAAAAAAGGGAGTACGGATTATGAGAGTCAGACTGGGTGTGTTGGTTTTGGCCGTCGCACTGGCAAGCATGACGGTGTTTTCTCAAGGATGTGCGTCGATCTGGGCAGGAGGGCCGGCCAAGGTTCAGATCACAAGCGAACCCAGCGGCGCTGCGTTCTCGGTCTACAATAAGAGACACGATCTCGTTGCAAGCGGAACGACGCCCGAACAAGTCAGGTTGAAAAAGGGCGCGGGGTATTTCTCTGCCCAGAAGTACACCGTGGAGTTCACAAAGCCCGGCTATCGTTCCTACACAATCCCGACCGAGACCGGCATCTGCGGGTGGTACTGGGGCAATTTCTTCTTTGGTGGCATCCTCGGATTCTTCATCATTGACCCGTTGACGGGCGCGATGTGGACAATCGACGATGTCTATGGGACCATGGAGGCTGCGCCCCATTCGCAGGCAACGGAGAGTCCGCTGGAGATCATGACGATCGACCAGGTCCCGCCCGAGCTTCGGTCCAGGCTGGTCAGGATCAATTGATCGATCACGTGGTAGAACGTACCGTCGTCGAACGGAATCATCGCCGGGAACAACAACCGGGTTGCGCCGAGGGGCAACCCTCCAACCGATTGTTGTTCCTGGCTTCGCTTTGAAGCGGCAGGGGAGTCAGCAGGTTTGTGCCTGTATCGATATGTCCTTCTCATGTGCGGAGGGACATGACCCGCCGTGTGCATAGACAAACGAGCAGAAGGTGTATTCGTGACGAATAGAGCAATGCTGGTTGGGACTGTCGTATTCGTGTGTCTGGGTTCGGGGTGTGGCATGTACGATCGAGATGTCCACCTTGTATACAATCGGGCAGTGTCCGGCGTTCACAGCGATCAGGGCGGAAGCATATACGTGGAAATGCCGACTTGTCCGAGATTGGTGAAGAAGGGGAACGGATCCTACATCGTCGGGGAAATCGATATCGGCGGGAACTCAAATATGGGGAACCTGGTCACATCGGATTCGGTGCCGCAATGGATTGCCGGCGCCCTTTGCACGGAACTCAGAGCGGCCGGGTTCACGCCGCAGGTCGTGGACAAACTCCCCCCGACAGCGGAACGCGGGATCAGCACATATGTTGTGAAGACGTGGATCGACGGCAGTACCCTGACGACATTCACGTCTGTTGACGCAAGTGCCGAGACGCACCTGCGGATGACTCTCTACCAGGGAGGCAGCGTCGTCAAGGAGTTCGATGCGAGGGGTGCTGGAGGCTATGAAGCAGGCCAGTCACTGACTGATGCCTTGGAGAACTGTATGAAAAAGGCCGTTCCTCTCATTGTGGCAGGTTTCGGTCAGTAGGCAGTGAGGGCGCCGTGACCGCGCCTGGCTGAGCGTGGTCGGGTAGTACTTCGGCGTGGGTCGGACTGGATCAGTGAATTGGGGGACGGCCGAAGAAGTTGTGGTGGGCAATCCTGTTGAGAACGGTTGTGATAACTGCACGACATCGATTCCGTTGTGGAAAGGCCATGCCATGAGACTGCGAGCCAGAATGCCCCATCCGTTGTATCTGTCGTTTTTCGTCGCCTTGTTCCTTTCGTTTTCGTGTGCCCCGTCCTTTCGCGCGCCGACCAGGGCGTATGTGCGAATCCCGTCCCGAGCGGTTGCCGACGTTGACGATCTTGCCGTCGTGGTCGATACCTGCATGACGATGGACCGCCTGAAAGACTACATTTCCGTCGCGGATTCACGTGCAATCGAGTCGTACATGGCGTCGGCGGCAAGCTCCTATCTCGAGAATATCGGATATACGGCATCTACCCGGTGCGCGCCGTTTGTGGGGTGTTTCAAGGCCAGCGGAGAGACATTTCACGTCAAACAGGAGAGGAAGGACAAGGCACAGGACATCAATCCGCCGTTCTTCACGGAGAGCGGTGCGCCCGAGGATGCGGCATGGCAGAAGACTCTCGCCAAGGTGATTCGCGAAAGTCTGGCGGATGTGATGCAGGACCAGAAGCCGCCCGCCGATGTGTTCCGAGCGAATCAGGAGATTCGAGCGGACCTGAAGCTCCTTCAAGAGCACTTCCAGAAGCGATACGTTCTCATCGTGGTTGGCAACGGGGTCTCCGTGCCGGCCCTTACGTCGTTCACCCAGAAGATGGTCACCGGGATGGCCACCGGCATCCTGACGGGCGGGCTTCTCGTCATGACCATCAGCGACGTCACCTACCTCGAAACCTATGCCATCATCATTGACCTCTCTAAAGGCGAAATGCTCTGGTCGAATTCGTTGAGATTGCAGGGAGGCAAGGTGTGCAGTGAGGACTACTATTCGACGTGGAACGGGAAACTGCACACCTATGTCGGCTGGGTCTACAATGTGCTCTTCTATGTCCCGGTCAGGACAAGCGCCCTCATCGAAGCGGCGCAGAACGGCGAGAACGAACGCCTGAAATGGATGGTCCTGACGGATCCCAATCTCGACGGCGGGGACGCCAAAGGAATGATGGCGCTGCATTGGGCTTGTCAGAACGGTCATCTGAAAACGGTGGAGCTCCTGGTCAAGAAAGGCGCGCGTGTCAATTGTCAGGATGCGGAGGGAGATACGCCTCTGCACTACGCGGTCCGTACGAACCAGCCTAAAATGGTCACAGCCCTGCTCAAGAAGAAGGCAAGCGTCCACATCAAGAATGCCAAGGGACAGAGCCCCTTGGAGGTTGCCTCCTCCTTGCAGAACAAGCGGATCACAAAGATGCTGCAGAAGCGCGCCAAAGGATGATCGATGTGCTGAGAGAATGCGCCCGGTTGCGCCTCACCATTTGAAGTGGCAGCCGTAGTGGCGGTAGAACAGGCCAATGGCCCGCATGGCGAAGATCGCGACGACCTGCACCAACAGGTTCAACCCCAGGTGGGCGACGGTGACCCTCCACTCAGCGCCGGTGTACTGCGTGGTTTGCGTCTCCAGGATACAAGCTGCCACCAGCAGGGCGACCGCGGTCAGATAGGGCATCAGTGCCTTGGGCAGGGGGGCCAGCAGGTAGTCCGGGCGGAGCAGAGAGAATGTCCCTCCCACCGCGGTCGTGAGGATCGCGGCGGGAAAGAGGAACAGGCCCCCGAGCAGGAAGAACTGCAGGAGCCGATGCAGGCCGGTCGAGCCGGAGAAGAGATTTGCGAAGGTGATGCCGCGGTCCTGCACCAGTGCCAGGCCGAAGATGAGCGGCGTCTCCACCAGGAACAGCGTGACGAAGAACACGAAGAACGGCCCGAGGATGTAGAGAAGAAAGGTGATCGACGTGCCGATGTCGATCTCGGGGAGCTGGTCGTCGTCGATGGCTACGCGGGAGATGAGGTTCAGATAGAAGCCGAAGAGCCAGCCCCAGATGATGAAGTAGGCGACGTGGTTCAGGCAGCAGGCGCCCTGGGCGAGGAAGAACTTGAAACACACGACCGCAACCACGAACGCCAGCGTCGTGACATTGGCGGGATGGACGAAGACCTTGAAGCTGTCGGCGAAGACCGCGTGATAGAAGCCGGGGATCGGGTCCTCCTTCGGCTTGGGTTCCGGCTCGACTCTCTTGGGCTTGTGAAAGCTCTCGGCGGGGATGAGGAACTTCTGACCACAGCTCAGGCACTTGGCTCGCTTGCCCGCGTGCTTGCTGTCGAAGGCGATCAACGCGCCGCATTTCGGGCAGTTGAACTCGATGGTCATCGCCGCACCCTCTTAGAATACCCGGCCCCCGTGAAGCTGCCGCAGGAACTCCTCGACAGGCAGCACGTCCAAGCCGTCATAGTGGTATGAGCGCGGCCCGGTGTATACGCCGATCATCCGTTCGACGACAATGCCGGATCTTGTCTTCAGATCACGCATGGCTTGTTCCCACCGGCGGTTCCATTTCTCGGCCAGCTTGACCTCGATGAGAACGACGTGAGCCGGCGACTCCGGCCGACCATGGCGAGTCTCGATCACGAAATCGATTTCTGCTCCCGACGCTGTGGAGTAGTAGGCGATGGGGCGGTGTCGGCGTCCCACCTCGTTGACGACCCGCAACTCGTGATAGACGAAAGTCTCCAAGGCAAACCCGGTCCACGAACGGTCAAGGGGGTCGTGGAGAAGCCCCGCGGCGGCACGGGCCACGCCAGCGTCGAACCAGTAGAATTTCGGGTGCGTGCGTTCGCGTACTTTCAGACGAGGTTGATACGCAGGCAGGAAATGTCCCACCAGGGTATCGGTGAGGATGGAAAAGTACACGTCCACACTGCTGCGTGGCACGCCGGCCTCCCGCGAGATGTTCTGCGCGTTGACTGTCTGACCGTTGAACTGGCCGGCAATTCCCAGGAATCGCAGGAACGGCGGGGTCTTGCGGACTATGCCTTCCTCACGGATTTCTTCCTTCAGGTAGGTGTTGACGTATGCGCCCAGGATCTCTGCGGCGTTCTGCCGGTCCGTCTGGACGAGAGGCAGCGAGCCCCATTGAAGGCAGAAACCCAAGTCGAATCGCCCGGCCAGTTCCTGCCACGAGAGAGGTTCCATGACCAATGTCACGGCGCGTCCTGCGAGAAGGTTTACGCCGGTTCGCCGGAGCTTGCGGGCGGACGAGCCGCACATCGCGAACCGCCATTGGCGTAGTTCCATCAACCGATGAACCTCGTCCAGGAGAGCCGGGACCTTTTGAATCTCGTCGAGGACGATCCACGAGGTGGGCGCCTTGTCACCGACTATCGCTTCGAGTGTATGGGGGGCCTGCGAGAGTTCCAAGAACAGGGACGCATCCAGCAGGTCCAGGTATACCGCCTGGCTGAAGACCTCCCGAAGCCATGTGCTCTTTCCCGTGCCGCGAGGCCCGAAGAGAAAGAACGACCGTGTCGGAACGGCCAACGACCGTTTGAAATGGGTCTCTTTCATCGTTGATCTATTTTACATGACTGATGTAAAATAGCAATGCAATTTTACAGGAGCGATGTAAGAGTGCCACCAACGTCAATCCCGCTGCATGCAATCCACGAACGCCTTGATGTCGTTCGCCCATTTCTGGGCTTCGAGCAGATCCACTTCTCCTTCTTTGACGAGCATCGACAGGTGCTTCTCCAGGGTGATCATCTTCTCGTCCGGCTTGTTCCGCGTGCGGGTCTGCAACTGCGAGTAGAGCTGCTCGATTTTGCCGGTTCGGATGAGATTGGCGCAAGCGTAGGTGTTGTTCAGGATCTCCATGGAAACGATTCGGCCCTGCCCATTCTTGCGAGGGATGAGCTTCTGACTGACGACGTAGGCCAACCCGAGCGAGAGCTGATTGCGCACCTCCGACTGGCGGCCCTCCGGGAAGTAGTCGAGAATGCGCGTGATCGACCCGGTCACGTCGCGGGTGTGCAGGGTCGAGAACACGAGGTGCCCGGTCTCCGCGGCCATCAGGGTCATCGCGATCGTCTCGGCGTCCCGCATCTCGCCCACGAAGATGACGTCGGGGTCCTCGCGCATCATCTCCTTGAGCCCCTCGAAGAAGCTCTTGACGTCGCGTCCGACCTCCCGCTGCGAGATGATCGAGTACTTCTGGGGCAGGATGTACTCGATGGGATCCTCGACCGTGATGATCCGACAGGCGGTCTTTTCGCTGATCCGCCCGATCAGCGAGGCAATCGTGGTGGATTTGCCCGCGCCGGTGATCCCGGTCAGCAGGACGAGACCCGCCTTGAGATTGATGATGTCCTCCCAGACATTGTTCGGAAAGCCGATCTTCTCGATGGGGGGCACGTCGAGCGACAGGGCGCGGATGGCCGCCGCAAGCCCGTCGTTCTCCTTGAACACATTGATGCGGAACTGCAACGATCCCATCCGGTAGGAGCAGTCAACGCTGTGATCGACCTGGAGCTTCTTGGAGCTGTGCTCCTTGAGCAGGGGGAAGATGAGCTGCCTGGCGATCTCCGGCGTGACGTTAGGTCCCTTGAGCTTGACCAGATTGCCGTCGATGCGATAGGCCGGCGGGGCGCCGACCTTGAGATGCAGGTCCGAGACCCGCATGGCCCCATGCTCCTCGAAGTACTTGAGCATGTCCAGGATGCTGTACTTGCCGAGGTTCTCGGTTGGGTACACCTTGGCCGACGGGGAGTACTCCTCTGTCATACGATTCTCCGCAGCAGTATGGTGAAATCGCGGCGCCGACGTGCTGTCTCCAGCAGGGCATCTCCATTATACCCGTCGCGAGGGTGGATGCAAAGGTCCGATAGGACGCAGTGTCCAAATTCGAAATTCGAAGCACGAAATCCGAAACAAATCCCAAACACGAAAGTCCAATGACCGAAACGCTGACGCCCATCGGATGGTCCGTTTGGGGCTTTCTTCTGTTCGGTTATTCGAGTCTGTTTCGGATTTCGATATTCGAATTTCGGATTCCCCGTCCTGTGGCCTGGCGTCATTTCTTCCGCGTGCTCTGGATGAACCACTCCTGCACGTTCTTAGCGAGAATCTGGACATCGCGTTTGGCCATGATGTGCTCGAAGATCGTCGCCGGGACGTTCAGTTTCATCATGGCCTTCTCCACCCGCTCCCAGAGTCTCTTCTTCTTGGCGTCGCTGTCGGCCAGGTAGAGCTCGCTGACCAGCTCCTGGAGCTTGGTGACCATGATGGTGTCCAACTGATTGTAGTATTGCGAGATAATCGCCTGCTGGTGCGGCGTGTAATCCTGTTGTGCCATAGAGAGTCCTTTCGCAAACGGCCCGGGGAGGGTCGGACTTCCCGGCCTGTTCTCCCGCGGGTCCGAGCCACTGACGTTTTGCTTCTATCTCACTGGAACGAACAAATCAAGTGGATGGAAGCCCGCCCGGCGTTTTTGCTGGTCTTTGTGTGATCGAGGGCTATAATCTCCGGGAACGTGAGCCGGGCGGGAGGCCCGGATTGCCGAGGAAATGATACTCGCCGGTATGCAGTATAGAACAGTATTGATGGGTGTGCTGCTGTTGGTGTCCGGACTGACGGGCGCGCGCGGCGAGGACCCGAAGGATCGGCTGCCACAGGGAACTGTGGGCGGTGTTCCGTCTGCGCATCGAGCCCAACTGAATCTGGATCTCCATCTCAAGACCGGTGTGCTGCGGAACGAGCGAATTGCCTCCGGCCAAAGCCTCCTTCTGTGCCGCGACGGTCTCTCCATGGTCGTGGGCGGCCGCACGATCACTGCCGATCGAGCTGTCGCGTGGATCACGGCGGGCTCCGTTCTGGACCAGGGGATAACGACGCCGCAAGAGGTGCGAGTTTATCTGGGGGGACGTGTCTGCGATCAACGGCTGGGAACAGGACCGGAGAACGAACTGGTCGAAGTGGTCTTGGACGAAGGGCAGGCCGTGGTGATCAGAACCCAGCTCGCGGGCGAGATCCTCATTACGGCCGACAAGAGAGAGACCGGGACTGCCCGGACCGGGTCCGTCTACCGGGAAGCGGCGGCGGCTTTCAAGAGGGCGGGTCTGGTTCTGCCCTCGGAGTCCGAGCCGGCAACGACGACCTGGTTCGGGAAAGCCGGGAAGGCGGAGCCCGACAAACCGTTTGCCGGGTACACGGTGAGCATCAGTCCTATGACGGATGTCTCGCCCAAGGTCGAAAGTGCATCGCAGGGGGGGGAGGAGATCATCACCTTCATCGGCAGATCGTGTGTCTTGTGGCAGGAGCCCAACGACAGGGGCGAGTACGCGGACCCAATCGAGCTGCAGGCGGACAATGTGGTCGTCTGGCGCATCACGGCCGATGGAAAAGAGCAGCGGAAGAGCGACGTGGCCGCTGCACAGGAAGAAGGAGTGACCGCAGTCTATGTCTCGGGCGACGTGCTCCTGACACAAGGGCAGCGGACGATCCGCGCGCAGCAGTTGTACTATGACCTGCGGAACAAGCGGGCGCTGGCTCGAGATGTGGTGATGAAGAGCTACGACCCGGCGAGGAGGGTACCGATCTATATTTGGGCAGGGGAGCTTCGGCAGGTGGCTGAGGATACATTCGAGGCGGAGGACGTCGCCCTGACGACGAGCGAGTTCTGGACACCGCAAATCTCGCTCGAAGCCGCCCAAATCCGCGTTGTGGACAGGCAACTGACGGGAGAGCAGCAAGGGATTCTCCCGGAGAGCCGCTTCGAGGTGGAGCTGCGCGATGTCAAATTCAAAGCCGGCAACACGACACTGCTGGGCGTGCGCCGAGTGTACGGCGACCGCCAGATCTCAGAACTGCCGATTCGCAGCATTCATGTTGGCCACAACCATACTTATGGGACGTCGGTCGAGACCCGTTGGTGGCTGAGTCGCCTCCTGGGGCTCCGACAGCCGGAGGGGACCGATGGCTCGATCGACTTGGACTACTACGGCGAGCGGGGCGTCGGCGGGGGCGTCGATCTGAGTTATGAGAGGGAAACCTACTTCGGCTCACTCCTCGGCTACGTGATCGAAGACCAGGGGCAGGACCGTCTGAGCCGGACTCGCAAGGATATTGACGTCCCCGAGGAAACGCGAGGCATGTTCCGATTCCAGCACCGGCATTATCTCCCCTATAGCTGGCAATTGACTGCCGAGGTCGCCTACATCTCGGATGAGAACTTCCTGGAGCAGTTCTATCGCACGGAATTCAATGTGGGCAAGGAACAGGAGACGCTGCTCTATCTCAAGCGCATCCAGGACAATTGGGGCTTCTCCCTTCTCGGCAAGACCCGAATCAACGATTTCATGGACCAGGTGGAGGAGTTGCCGACGGCCGAGTACCACCTGATGGGCCAGTCTCTGTTCAACGACCGCTTCACGTTCTTCAGCGACAATCAGGTGAGCCGGTATCGGTATCGGTACGGTCCGGACAACCCGATGAGCGAGCCGGACGATTACTTCACCTTTACCGGGACACGGAACGAGCTGAACTTGCCGCTGGCGGTCGGCGCGACGAAGATCGTGCCCTTTGTGGCCGGAACATTCGGTTATGACGGAGGAACCGGCTTCGAGGCCGAGCTGAATGACGGAATCGTCGAAGACGAGGACGCCGTGGCCACAGGGGAGGTCGGCGTTCGCATGTCCGCGCGGCCATTCTGGTGTGTGTATCCGAACGTCGAGTCGCGTCTGTTGGATCTTCACCGTCTCCGGCATATTATCAGACCGAGCATCACCGCGGTTGCCTATGCCGAGAGTGACGTGATGGCCGAGCAGCGGGATACCCTGGACTTCGGGATTTCTCAACGCCTCCAGACGAAACGCGGCGCCGCGGATCGGCAGCGGACGGTCGATTGGCTCGAGGTGAACACGGATTTCGTCTGGGTGGCCGATTCGAGCGACGAGGTGGCCGGGCCGGATCGGCTCATCTGGAATGAGCCTTTCATCCCCCTGGTCAACCGGGATGGACGGGTGATCCCGCCGTTGGACAGGAGAACCACCGGCCGGTTCGGACCCCGTCAGAACTACATCAGCACCGAGATGGTCCTGCGCCTCACCGATACGACCAGCATCCTGAGCGACCTGTATTACGACATGCAGGAAGGGATCGTGGAGCAATTCGATGTGGGTTTTTCCCGCCTGTGCTGGCCGAATTTGACCTATTATGTGGGAAGCCGATACCTGCGGAATGTCGATAACACCCTGGGTGAGAAGGGATCGACCGCTCTGACTTTCGCTGCGACCTATGTGCTCGATCCCCGATACACGGCAGTTCTCGCGGAGCAGTTCGATTTCGATTATGGCGTGAACGTGCGAACGGATGCGACGCTGATCCGCAAGTACCACCGAATGAACCTGGCCCTGACGTTCAGCGTGGATGAATCGATGGACGAGCAGAGCATTGTGCTGAGCCTGTGGCCGGAGGGCGTGTCCGAGCTGGCCATCGGGCTGCGAAGATACATGGAGCTGGGAACATCAGATATGTATTATTAGTCGGGATGGGTAAACCGGGAAGACTGCAAACGGGGCTGGATTCGAGAAGAACTATTGAGTATAAAGGGCTTTCCCGGTATCCTGTGGTGGAAACTGGGGTCGCCGAGGTGGCGATAGATTGGATGGCTTGATAAGGAGCAGATTATGCCGTTAGTCACCACGAAGAAGATGTTTGAGATGGCCTACAAGAATGGCTATGCGATTGGCGCGTTCAACGTCAACAACATGGAGATCACGCAGGGGATCGTCGAGGCGATCGCCCAGGAGAAAGCGCCTCTGATCCTGCAGATCTCCCGTGGCGCTCGCGAGTATGCCAAGAACAGCTATCTGAAGGCTATCATTAACGTAGCCGTTGCGGAGAATCCCGATGTTCCGATCGCTATCCATCTTGACCATGGCGATACGTTCGAGACCTGCAAGCAGTTCATCGACGATGGGTTCACCTCCGTGATGTACGATGGCTCGCATCTGCCTTTCGAGGAGAACATCGCGATCACCAAGAAGGTAGTGGAATATGCCCACCCTCGCGGCGTGGTCGTCGAGGCCGAGCTGGGCCAGTTGGGCGGGATCGAAGAAGATGTGGTCGGCGTCGATGACGTTAGCAAGCACATTGCCGACCCGGATCAGGCGGTCGAGTTCGTGAAGAAGAGCGGCTGCGATTCCCTGGCGATCGCGTGTGGGACCAGCCATGGCGCCTACAAGTTCAAGACGGCGCCCGTGCTGGCGTTCGACGTGATTGAGAAGATCGGGAAGATGATGCCGGGCTATCCCCTCGTCATGCACGGTTCCAGCAGCGTGCTGCCGGAGTTCCGCGACCTGATCAACAAGTACGGCGGCAAGATGCCGGGCTCGATGGGCGTTCCTGAGGAAATGGTCACCAAGGCCTCGAAGATGGCGATGTGCAAAGTGAATATCGACACGGACCTGCGCATGGCGCTGACCGCCAAGATCCGTCAGGTCTTTGCGGAGAAGCCCGGCGAGTTCGATCCTCGCAAGTACCTGGGGCCCGGCCGCGACGCCATTCGCGAAATGGTGCGTCACAAGCTCCACGTGCTCGGCTGTGCCGGGAAGGCCCCGGAGTGCCTGTAGGATTTGATATTTGCGGTTTACGATTCGCCAAGGCGATCCTCAGAGTTGTCTGGGGCTGCCTGCGGTTCTCGGAAGATCGTGAATGGCCAATAGCAAATTGTAGATAGGGAAAGGAGCGGTTCGTTGGAGTCGCATAGACCAAGCAGATGCCTTCTCGTTGGGAAGGGGCCGACCATGGGCAGTCGAAGCGCCCGGGTGACGTTTTTCGTGCTGTTCTTTTGTGGCGCCGCCCTGGTACTCACGTGTTGGTTCGGCAGCTACAGTTGCTCGGCTCGCGCTCAGAGAATGGAGGTCGTCCGCGTCGCGTCGGCGGGCAATGTGGTGTTGCCCGCCGCGACGGAGGATTCGTCCTCGGTCGGTTCGGTCGCGGCGGCTTGTCGGCTGATCTACCAGGGTCAGTTCGACGAAGCCGAAAGGCTTGCCCAGCAGACGGACGCGACGGAGAACGTTCAAGTCCGGCGGCTTGCAGGGATCATCGGTCAATACGACGAGATTGACACACGGCGCAAGGCGGCTCGGGAAGCGGCGTTCGAAAGGGAGTTCTCGCAGTTGACCCGACTCAAGTCCTCGAGTGTGCTGGATCGGCCCGACCGGATCATGGCAGCGGAATGGGACGATGGTCCCTCTCAAGGCACGGGCACACGCGACCCCAATGAACCGAACGACCTCCCGGATGTCCTGGCAGTGATTGCCCGGACGGAAGAGTACGCCAACAGTCAGCAGAGAGAGCAACTGCTCTCCGACCCGTTTGTCCAGAAGGCCATGCAGGCGGCTGTGGATCGCAGCGGTCTCCTCGAGGCCAAGGGTAAATGGCTCGATGCGTACACCAGTTACTTCTATTGGCTCGGCGCTATCGATCCGAACAACAAGGGCTATACCGAGCACGCGGAGGATCTTCTGGATCGGGCCGGCATTGCAGTGTCGTTCCAGGACAGCCCTTGTGAATCTCGCAAGGAGCGATACAAAGGCGTCGAGAGGCGGATGCTGGCAAAGGCTCTCGATGTTCTGGGTATTCACTACGTAAAGGAAATCGACTATTCCCAGATGACCCTGAAGGCTCTGCGTCGATGCGAGCTTCTGGCAGAGGTGCTCACGGTCGTGTTCGCCCATGGAGGCGACCCGAACGACCCCAATTCCATCAATCCGCCGGAGCCGGACAAAGTGGCCGCGTGGTCGGCCGCCCTCGTGGCGCTGCGCCAGGAGGTCGAAGAGCCCGCAGGTCGGTTCTCGAAGGATGACTTCCTTGCCGTTCTGGACAAGGTGCTCGTCTTGAATGACAGCACGGTGGAATTCCCTCAGGAGCCGCTGATCGCCCATTTTGCGGAGGCGGCTCTCGCGACCCTCGATCCGTACACGGTGATCGAGTGGCCGCAGCAGGTCCCGGACTTCGAGAAAGTGATGACGAACGAGTTCACCGGGATCGGCATCGAGATCTCCAAGCCCAAGGGGCTGTTGACCGTGGGCAGTCTGCTGCCGGATACCCCGGCGTACCGGGCCGGCCTGGATGCGGGCGATGTGATCGAAAAGGTCGATGGCATCCCCACTAAGGACATGACCCTGAACTGTGCGGTCAAGAAGATCACCGGTCCCAAGGGCACCACGGTGACCTTGTCGGTTCGTCGTCGTGGAGGCGAGACCGTCGAAGAGATCAAGATCACGCGGGATCGGATCGTGGTTCCCACGGTCCGAGGCTGGCAGCGGGCGGCCGAGGGGAGCTGGCGCTACCTGCTCGATGAGACGGAACGGATCGGCTACGTCCGGCTTACCAGCTTCTCCGGCGAGACGGCCAAGGATTTCGAAGCGGTGCTCGATACCCTGGAATCGACGGGGCTCCGGGCTCTGATCCTGGACCTGCGTTTCAACACCGGCGGCCTTCTGGACACTGCGGTGGACATCTGTGACAAGTTCCTCAGCGAGGGGCTCATCGTTCGCACACAGCCCAGGGCGAACGCGATCCCGACGTACGAATACGCCCACCGGCGCAGGACGCACCCGGACTATCCGCTCGTGATTCTGGTCAATTCGAGTTCGGCGAGCGCCTCGGAGATCGTGGCCGGCGCTCTGGGTGACGAGAAGCACGAGCGAGCGGTCCTTGTCGGGACCCGAACTCACGGCAAGGGCAGCGTGCAGGGCATCACCCATTATCCCGGCGGCGGGGCGCAACTGAAGTATACGATGGCCTACTACCATTTGCCTTCCGGTCAGCGGGTCAAGAGTCGCGAGGAGGTCGAGAAGGAAGGGCGCACCGACTGGGGAGTCGGGCCCGACGTCGAGGTGGATTTGACCAGCGAGGAACTGCGAGAGATGATCACGGTTCAACGGGACAACGACGTGCTGGTGCAGATACGCCAGGATAGCGAGGGCGCGGCGCCGGTCAACAAACGCACCGTGGAGCAGACGCTCGCGTCGGACCCGCAGTTGGCCGTGGGCTTGCTGGTCGCCAGGACGAAGCTGATCGAAGCCGGCGCGCAAGCCGCAAATTGAGAAGATATTGATTCCTCGGGAGCACGAGTTTGACCAACCAAGCCGATACGGACAGGTTTGAGCAACAGAGACAGGAAAAGCTATCTCAGATCAAGGCGATGGGCATCGATCCCTATGGGGCTCGGTACGACGACGTCGAGTCCGCGTCGTTCGTTCGCGCTCGTTACCAGGACGACGTCGAGGGCCAGCGGGCCCGCTGTGCCGGTCGGATCGTCCTGCTGAGGGACATCGGCAAACTGATCTTCATCACGCTGCGCGACCGCAGCGGCGCGATTCAGATCGGGCTCAGCAAGAGCCTGCTGACCGAGCAGTGGCCGCTGGCGAAGCTGCTGGATCTCGGGGACATCATCGGCGTCACCGGGCAGTTGGGCAAGACCAAGACCGGCGAGCTGACCATCTGGGTCGAAGAGGGCGGCCTGACCTTCCTGAGCAAGTGCCTGTTCCAACCGCCGGAGAAGTTCCACGGCCTGGCGGACGTCGACCAACGGTACCGCCAGCGGTACGTCGATCTCTGGGCCAATCCCGAGGTCCTGGAGCGATTCAAGAGTCGCAGTGTGATTGTGGACACGATCCGTCGGTTCCTCACATCCCGCGGTTTTCTCGAAGTCGAAACGCCCATGATGCAGTCGATTCCCGGCGGGGCGGCGGCAAGGCCTTTCATCACCCATCACAACGCACTCGATATCGACCTGTACCTGAGAATCGCACCGGAACTGTTCCTCAAGCGGCTCCTGGTCGGCGGCATGGAACGGGTCTTCGAGATCAATCGCAACTTCCGCAACGAAGGGCTCGACCGCCAGCACAATCCCGAATTCACGATGATCGAGGTCTACCAGGCCTACGGCAATTATCATGTGATGATGGACCTCACCGAGGAATTGGTTTGTGCGTGCCTTGATGCGGTCGGCGCCGGCACGACGGTCCAGTTCGGCGAGCAGCGGATCGATTTCGCCCGGCCCTGGCGGCGAGCGAAGTACGCCGATCTGCTGAAGGAACACAGCGGCTGTGACATCGACGACATCCAGGCTATTCGCGCCAAGGCCCGGGAGCTGGACATCGAAGACGCCGGAATGGACGACGCCGTTGTGGTCAACGAGGTGTTCGAGGCCACCGTCGAGCACAGACTCGTCTCGCCGACCTTCGTGATGGACTATCCGGCGGTCCTGTGTCCACTGACCCGTCCCAGCCAGGCCGACCCGCGATACGCCGAGCGGTTCGAGCTGTTTGTCGCGGGCATGGAGCTGGCCAACGCTTATACGGAACTGAACGATCCGGCGATCCAGTACGCCAACTTCCTCCACCAGCTTCGCGGGCAGGAGGAATCGATGGCGAAGATGGACGCCGATTTTGTGGACGCCCTCAAGTACGGCATGCCTCCCGCCGGCGGCTTGGGCATCGGGATCGACCGGCTTGTCATGGTGCTCACCGGGGCCACGACGATTCGCGACGTGATCCTGTTCCCGCTCCTGAAGCCCATAGCGGTCGAGAACCAGTAGGCATGCGCAGTGTAGTGGCAGGGTGTGCGGTGCGCACCAGATCCGAATGCTGAAACTATTCCTCTGGCTGAAGTATCTTCGTAAGCGGCGGATCATCCTTCTGAGCATTGCGGCCGTGGCGATGTCGGTCTCTCTGCTGATCGTTGTCGCCAGTCTGTTCACCGGGTTCATTGCGGCATTCGAGCAGAGCGCGGTCGAAATGCTCGGCGACGTCATGATGGCGGCGCCGCAGGACAAGGAGTTCGAACGGTACCCTGCGCTGATCGAGCGACTGGAGCGATCCGAGGTGGTCGAAGCCGCCTCCGCGACGCTCTCGGCCGAGGGGCTCCTGCACCTGGGACGCGGCAACGTGCGGCCGGTAAGCGTCTGGGGAATCCAGGCGGACCGCAGGACGCGAGTGACGGGATTCAAGAAGACCCTTCTCCTTCAAGGGCGGACGGCGTCGGAGCCTTCGTTTGCCGTGCGTGATGCGCCGGATGAGATCGGCGGATTCGTCGGGATCGGCGTGATGGGCCGGCCCGATGAAGAAACCGACGAATACGATCAACAGGCGATTCTCAAGGAGGCCATCGGCGAGCAGGTCCGCGTGACGACCGGCACGATGAGCTCGGCGGAGGGGCCGGATCAGATTCCCAAACGGAGGATCATTTCGTTTCGTGTAGTCGATCTGGTGTACTCCGGCGTGCACGATGTGGACAGCGCCTTCGTGTATCTTCCCATCGAGGCGCTCCAGAAGGAATTGTACCCGGGCCGGCAGGGTGATGTCGCGACGAAGATCAACATTCGGCTGAAGCCGGGCGTGGATTCTGTGGACGCGGTGATGAAGATTCGCGAACTCTGGGGCGATTTCGCCGAGAAGGAGCTCGGCTGGAAGACGCTCGATATCGTTGACACCGGCATCTACACGGCCCAGCAGTTGCAGAGTCAGTACGTCGCGGAGATCAAAAAACAGATGGGCGTGTTGCTCGTGATCTTCGGCGTGGTCAGTTTCAGCGTGGTCGTGCTGGTGTTCTGCATCTTCTACATGATGGTCAAGCTCAAGCAGCGGGACATCGCGGTCATCAAGAGCTGCGGCGCCGCGAACTCTTCCGTCGTCGGCCTGTTCCTCGGATTCGGCGTCTCCGTGGGCGTCGTCGGTTCGGGAATCGGCGTCGCGCTCGGATACGTCATCACGCGGAATCTCAACACGCTCGAGTCCTGGATTCGCATCCTGTTCGGCCTGAAGCTTTGGAAGAGCAGCACCTACATGTTCGACAAGATCCCCAACCAGGTGGATTGGGCCGGGGCGCTGCCCATCGTGGGC
>JAXDBU010000153.1:0-58178 GCA_034678485.1 Sedimentisphaerales bacterium
CTGACGATCATGGGCGCGACCAGCTCGCAGCGTCGTTCCTATTGGCCGATCGACGACCTTGACAAGATCCCCTGCAACCTGCAGTGGGCGGTCGCGATCTATCCGGCGTACGCGCTCACGGACGGCGTAGATGCCCCTAATGCGAAGGGCGGCAACGAGGACGACGCGAGGCTCGTCCCTGAGTTCTCGTTCGACCTCGCGACCTGTCCGATCCTGTTCATCCACGGCGATGCGGACGGTTGGGCGGCGATGAATTCGGTGAAATGCTGGGAGCAGCTTCGCCGGATGGGAATCCAGTCCGATCTCCACACGCTCGTCGGACGCAATCACTGCTTCCAGAGGAAAGCCGCTCCGGGCACGGGCAGCTACACCTGGATGGGGCGCATTTGGGAATTCATGAACCACAAAGGTTTCAACAAGTAAAAAAGCAAACAAGGCCGCAGGGATGACGGAGGGATAACGGGGACGGAGCGATGTGAAAGCGACAGGTGTAGCAGATGCGAACACGAGGCGACAATACGGATAGGGGTACGGAAAACGGGGGCTATCCCCGGTATCCTGTATCTCCTGTATCTGTATCCCGCTGCGTCGCTCGAACGAACTTCGCAGGAGCGAAATGGGACGATGGAATTGGCCCGTTTCGAGAGATGGATGTCACGCTGCAAAAAAGCAGACGGCAGAACACCGAAACCTCGCTGGATTCACGGGCGGGGAAGATTTCGGCTCGGGGAGAGTATTTGTGTACTGGACAGGAACCCTATATGGACGACCCTCTGAACTCCACGACCCTCTGAACTCCACGGTCCGCAACTGCACGTTTGAGAACATCGACGGGTACGCTCTGAGCGGCCGGCGGCGAAACTGCGAGATTTCCCAGAATCGCTTTAGCGACTGCAAAGCCATCGAGCTCGATGCACAACAGGGCAACGCCGCCAACAAATCAACGAACAACCTGATTGCCGGCAACGTGTTCGATGCCGTCACGCTGGGCCTGTACGTCTACTGGGCCACGGTCGCGAGTACCCACGCGAATGAGTTCCGCGACAACCTTTTCATCGGGACGGCGACGAAGATCTACGAGGGCAGCGCCGCCGGCACCAGCGTGTACTGGCGGAACAATCGCTATGCCGCGGGCGGCTCCACGGGGATACTGGCGACGAACAACGGCTTCACCCTCAACGATGATCTGTCGAGCGAGTTCGATGCGCACGAGTCGATCTGGCTGCCCCAGGGCGTCAAGACGGGGATCGTGGCCGTGAATCCGGGCGCCCAGGGCGATGGGCCGTTGACGGCCTGGCTGAATATCATCGCGACGTGCGGTACGGCGAACGATGCGGTCACGATGCCCGCGGCCGTCGGGGGCCGGGAAGTCATCATCGTCAACAACGGCACCCAGACCTTGGAGATCTGGCCGGCCGCCGGCGACAACCTGGGCTCGGGCGTCGATACCGCCCAGACGCTGACGGCCGGGAGCAATCGCCGGTACGTCGCGTATGACACCACAAATTGGGAGACGGTCTAATGGGACAGGGCCGGCCTGGTCATGATGATGCGTGTCATCCAGCAATAGCGCCGGAAAAGGCGATTCAAGCGGAGGATGATTTCCGCGCGATAGAGTCCACGCATCAGAATCGCCGACGTTCGTTTAGCACCGAGCATCCCGAGCGGCACCCCAAGAAGAGTGAGACAGAAAAACTCTCGGTGCCAGACGATGAACCGTTCTTCAAATACGCGAATATCACCCCATTTGAGGGGTGTTTCCGAGGAAGTTCTGCGCTGAGGAGTCAGCCAGCGGAAGAGACGCAAGCAGGGGTTGTACGCCAGCGGCTCCGTAAAGACGGCTACCCCACCAGGCTTCAAGCAACGATGGAGTTCATCGCGGACGATCCGCAAGTCGAGATGGTGCAATACGCCATGCCCGACGATGACGTCGAACTCGCTGTCCGCGAACGGAAGCCGATGGGCATCGGCGACACGCATCTGAATATTCGGCCGATGGCCAATACGCCGTTGAGCTTCCCTCACAGCTTGCTCGGAGATGTCAATTCCCCAGACGGTGGCCCCATGATCGGCCAACTCGGTCACCCCCCTGCCCGTCCCGCAACCGATTTCCAGCACCGTTTTCCCGGACAATGGGAGAATTGCATCCCAGAACGTTCTACCGGACTCCGGCGGAAAGGAGAGGCCGTAGATCAGGTCCGGCGCATCGTCGTGGTATCGGTCGTTCCAATGGGATTTCTCATCTTCAATGCGCGTCTTCATACCGCCAAATTCTACACGCGGGCCTCAGAAGGTCAAGCGCAAGAAAGGCCATATGCCCCAGCCAATTAACACCACTCCAGATCTGATGAGCGGCGATCTGGTCGATGCGGAATACTACATCAAGCCGGGCACAACTGGGGGTCGTCCATATAGGGTTCTTGTCAAGTACAAAAATACTCTCTCCGAGCCGAAAGGAACGCTGAGGGTCAGCCCTTCGTTTACGCTTTAAGGCGTCTTGGTGTCGGCGGCAAGTTTCGGGGCACGGCGAACGCATGGATTCCCCTTGCGTTGCGGGCGACGGGCGGATACGATGAGGACATGGCGAGGCCGCAGCGGATCGAATATGAAGGGGCCGTGTATCATGTGACGGCCCGGGGCAACGAGCGACGTGCGATCTTCCAGGACGACGCCGACCGGGAGCGTTTCCTGCGCGTCCTGGCCGAGAGCGTCGAGCGGTTCGACACACGCCTGTACCTGTTCTGTCTCATGGGCAATCACATCCACCTGGTCGTCGAGACGCCGCGGGCCAACCTCGGGCAGTTCATGCACCGGGTCGAGACGGCCTACACCGTCTACTTCAACCGCCGGCACGCTCGCTGCGGCCACCTCATGCAGGGCCGCTACGGCGCGCGGCTCGTCGAGAAGGACGCCTATCTCCTGCGGCTGAGCCGTTACGTGCACCTGAATCCCGTCTTCACCGCCGCCGCCCGCAAACGGCCGATCCGCGAGCGGATCGCGATGCTCCGCGAGTACCGCTGGAGCAGTTATCGCAGCTACATCGCCCGGGACCGACGGCTGGCGTTCGTGGACTACACGCCCCTCCTGGCGATGGTCGCTTCGGGACCCGCCCGCCGTGCTCAGGCCTACCGCCGATTCGTCGAGTCCGGCGTCGCGGAAGCCGATGAGGAATTCCTGGCGATCAAGAACGCTTCGCCG
This sequence comes from Sedimentisphaerales bacterium, assembly GCA_034678485.1. Lineage (GTDB taxonomy): Bacteria > Planctomycetota > Phycisphaerae > Sedimentisphaerales > Anaerobacaceae > PLanc-01. Next base: position 3,199 of record JAXDBU010000153.1, read on the forward strand.
TTGAGTCTCGGGTCCGAGGGCTTTCGCGAGAAAGTTCTTGCGCTGTACCGCGATCTGCTCGATGCCCGGCCCGGACGGGAAGATGTCGCGTTTCGACGTAGAGCTGCGGTGTTGTCCCCCGACGAGGTCTTGACGGTGGTCTGTGAGCGGCTGGGCGTGGAACGGACGATGTTGTTTCGCCGGCGGAGGGACTCGTTCGATCGGGCGGTCGCGTCGCGGATGCTCTGCCATCATGCCGCCTTGACCCAGCGACAGGCGGCCCACACCCTCGGCATCCGCAACGGGGCGTCCGTCAGCGGGCAACTGAGCCGACTCGCACGAGAACTCCAGTCCAATCGCAGCCTGAGGAACCGCGTCCAAAAGATCGAGGACGAGTTGAAACGACGACGCGACCAACGCTAAAGCGTAAACGAAGGGCTGACCCTGATATGCCCCGATGTGTCCGGTCCGTCCCTTGACGGCCCACGAGTGAACCGGATGCGGTACTGACGTCGTTCTGGTCCCGACGAAGTCGGGATGGGGCCGGGCCCTTGTGCGAGAGCACAGGGGCACGAGGTCCAGATCCGGATGGATGACTGCACGAAAGAGCCGCCGGCCTGCGGCCGGCGGACTCGATACGTTGCTCCAAGGAACTTCGCAGGAGCGAAATAGGACGATGGAATTGGGCCGTTTCGAGAGATGGATGTCACGCTGCAAAACAGCAGACGACAGAAAACCGAAACCTCGCCGGATTCACGGGCGGGGAAGATTTCGGTTCGGGGAGAGTGTTTTTGTACTTGACAGGAACCCTATATGGATGACCCCCGATCTTCCCCGGCGGCCAGTTAGGATTAGGCGACAAGCATTTCGTGAGCTACCGGCCATCGTGGCGACTGTCCCTCGCCCCTTAAGAGTGCCTTCGATATACGGCTGCGTTGCCCCACTATGGTCCAGTGTGAGCACGGCACTCCTCACTCGTGGCAGTGACATCATGATATGCCGCTCTCAACCAATGCTCTACGTCAACAATACCATCTTCATCAAGGCTGAATATTGACACACAGCTCACGTCATCTGTCACCTTATCAATGTATACTGTTCGATCTACCACACGGCCGAAGTCATTCCAGCTGAAGCGAATTACTCTTGCCGTCTCTTCTGCTGGATGGATGTACCCCTGAGCAAGTAAGATCGTGGCGTTCAAAATGGTGCCCTGCCAATCTTCTTGAGCCCTTGCATTGATAAGATAATAGACGCTCGCATAGTCTTTTCCTACGCTAAACCATCTCTGCTTTCCGGTTTCTTTCAACCCCTGTTCACTCATACATCCACCTACAAGGGCAACACACGCAATACATACGACCATAGAAGGTATTCGCTTCATTATCTCGCCTACCTCACTTTCTCAAGTCTGATCCCGCAAGGACGCCGACTCCTCGTGAATCTGGTCGTACACCTGCTTTCGGAGTGTTGCCCGACATTTCCCATATAGCCTTCATCCGGCAACATCGCCGGTCTTCTATTCCATGAGTATACGGCCGTTTCCCGGGGGCATTCAAGTGTAGAATGCTCAGCGGGTCGGCAAACGACGGTGGATTCGCAGAAAATGGGCACACCGGGGTCAGCCCCTCGTTTAAGCTTTAACTGTCTTTGTGTCGGGGACGAGTTGCAGAACGCGGCGAGCGGGTCCGACGGGCCCCGGCGGGAGGCGGAACCCTGTGAGTCGTCATGCCTTGCGGCCGGCGAGTTGGCGGAGGACGTCGATGAGGGCGTGGGTGCCGTCGCGGCCGCGACCCTGAGCCTGGAGGACCGCGAAGAGTTGCTTGACCAGGGCGGTTCCCGGCAGGGGCTGGCCGATCTGCTCGGCGTATTCGAGAACCAGGCGCAGGTCCTTCTGCTGGAGGTCCACCATGAAGGCGGGTTTCAGGTCACCGGCGACGACCTTGGGGCCGAGCACCTTGAGCGAGTGACTGCCGGCGGCGCCCGCGGTCGTGACTTTCAGGGTGGTCTCGAGATCGAGGCCGGCCCTCTCTGCGAAGGCGAGTCCCTCCGCGACGCTCATGATGGTGTGGATCACCATGACCTGGTTGGCGAGCTTGGTGGTCTGGCCGAAGCCGAGCGGGCCGCAGTGCGTGACGGTGCGGCCGAGCGTCTCCAGGATCGGGCGGACCTTCTCCACCGCTTCGGCCGGGCCGCCCGCCATGATGGACAGTCTGGCCTCGATGGCGCCGATCTGGCCGCCGCTGACGGGGGCGTCGATGAGGGTGACGCCGCGTTTTGCGAGGACCTCTCCCATTGTGCGGGTCTCGGTGGGCGAAATCGTGCTCATGTCGATGCAGGTCAGGCCCTGTCTCGCGGCTTCGATGACCCCGCCGGGACCGAGCAGAACCGCCCGCACGTCGGGCGTGTCCGTCACGCACGTGATCACGATGTCGCTGGCGTGCGCCACGTCTCTCGGGTTGTCGGCCCACCGGGCGTCCTCGCTCAGGAGCGTCTCGGCTTTGGACCGGGTCCGCGTGTGTATGGTGAGCGGGTAGCCTGCGCGGAGCAGATTCCGCGTCATCGGCTCGCCCATGATGCCGATCCCGATGAAGCCGATCCTTGGCATGGTCATACGCCGGGGCTCAGATGATCTCCAGCCTGCGGATGATCGACTTGGACCACCGCGCGCTGCGGACCTGCGTCATGATCAGCAGCAGCAGAACGACCAGCCACAGGCCGCAGAATCGCAGGTAGTAAAAGATGACGTTCGGCAGTCCCCCGCCCTTGGCGTCGAACCAGTGGAGCAACTCGTCGGCCCCGTAGGCGACCCCGACGACGTTCGAGCCGAAGAGCCTCTGCCAGGGGATGATGAGGGCCGCCATCACCAGGGAGAGGATGAACCCGCGCGAGATGTGGTTGATGCCGCCCAGCCTGCCCACGAGCGAAACCATCAGGCAGAAGAAGACGGTCAAGGCGAACAGGATCCCCGAGACAATGAGGATGCCGTTGGCGACCCCGATCACGCGTGCGAGCAGGTCGAAATCGAATTCACCCAGGGCGCCTCCCGCGAATCCCGTATCGGCCGGCTTGTCCTCGGCGGAGGGTGCGGTCGTCTCTGTCGTCGGCTGAGCCGCTCCGGGGGTTTCGACGAAATGCATATCCACAGCCCAGAAGCCCGCCTGGATCAGTGCCAGGCAGATCAGCACGATCACGAAGAAGATGCTCTTCCACGCGCGGAAGACCCCGACGGCCTCGAGGCTGTCGCTCGTCTCGATCATGTTGTTCGGATTGACCGGAATGTCATTCATCTGTCATACTCCCCGTTTTCTCTCGACTTCGCCGGGCCAGGGGCTCGACTGGCCCGCAACGCAGTCAGCCACGGGTCCGAATCGACGCGGACCGGCAGAACTCCATGATTCACAAAAAGGACGCTTCTGCAATTATCCGAAATCGCGACAACCCACACAAGGGAATTCTTCGTGGAGTCCCGCGTTGCTCATCCGTTCGAGGCCAGCGCTATGTGCGCGGCGCGAATCGCTTGCGACAGGCCGCACATCACCGGCTCGAGCCGGCGAATCTCTTCGGCCGTAACCGTCAACGGCGACGGACGCCACAGGAGTGTGAAGCCCAGCGGTCGGCCCAGATCGCTCAGGGGCAGTGTCGCGATGGAGAACCTCGCCAGGCCCGCAAGGTCCTCTCCCAAATCCATGCTGGACAGTTCGGCGAGCGTGCAGGTCTTGTTTGACTTGCAGATTCCATCGACCAGCTCGGGTGTGAGGTGGTCCTGTGGTCCCTGCTGCGTGCACGCGACCATCTCATCGCCCACGAACGAGTAGAATTCGCAACCCTCCGCCTGCCTCAGGTAGAAGGCCACTCCGGCTTGGGGTAGTTCCTGTCGGATCTGCCGGTCGGCGCGGGCCAGTAGGTGATTCAGATCCGGGCTGCCCAGCAGCGACTTGTAGAACTGGGCCGCGAAACTGACCGCGTAGAGTCTCTGAATGAAGGCCCGCTGGGCGCTGATCAAATCGCTGCACAGGATATCGATCTTGCTGGCCTGCTGCTTACGCTGCTTGTTCAGACTGTTCAGCAGCAGACGCAGTCGTCTGTGTCGTTCGGTCTGGCTCATAGGTCTCCAGATTCAAAGACGCCTATTGGGGGGCTCCTCCACATAGAAGAACGCCGGGCGCCCCTTGTCGCGGGGCCGAAACCCCACGCATAAGTTCGGCCCCGTTCTGGAGATGCTTTAGTCGCGACGGATGCGGATTGTCTGTCCGTTCGGTCGCCCCATAAACAGCCCTGTATCATTGGTGGGGCTCGTTCGAATCGGGCGCCGAGTCGCAAAAAACGCCGCGAGAATCCCGACTGCGAAGCCTCACGGTCGATGTTCTCGGACTTCCAGCGTTCCCTGTGTTGCATCAGGGTAGCTGCAAACTGACAAGATCCTTTGGAAAACGAGAAAACCCCGGGCTTCCACATCGGCGAAAGCAAGGTGTGAGGCGCAGGAGCGATCCTGGGACCCCACACCCTGCCTGCCACAGAGCTTAGTCTTGCACCAGAACTCTGCCGGGGCTGTCCGCTGCCTTCCCTCCAGGGACAAGCTCTATGACCAGTATACGACTGGTTGGCACGCGAAAACAATTGTGCTAACTACGTATTTTTCCGGCAATTTTCAAAAAAACAGGTGGATTGCTTGTATTCTAAGCCTGCTGGCGAGATGCGACCATGAGCGTCGTGGTCCGCCAACGCCTATTCGGCGGGCAGGGTAACTGTGACCGTGGTGCCGCGATCGGATTGGCTTTCGAGTTCAATCGTGCCGCCGTTAAGTTGAATCAGACGGCTCGCGAAGGCCAGTCCCATGCCGCGTTTCCGCCCGGCGGGCTTGGCCGAGAAGAACGGACTGGCTGCCTTCTTGCGGGTGGCCTCGTCCATGCCGCACCCCAGATCGCTGATCTGAAGACGCAAGCCTGCTGGGGCGGATTCAACTGTGATTCTGACCGGTCCCATCGCACCGGCATAAGACTCGACCGCGTTGGCGACGATGTTCGCGAGGGCCGACGCAATCTGTGCCGAGTCCACCAGTGCCGGCGCGACCCCCTGGGCGACCTGGACCTGCGTGTTGATGTGTTCGACGCCGGTCTTCTGTCGGGCCAGTTCGATGGCCTCTTCGACGACTTGGCGGATATCCGCCGGACCCACTCGCGGCTGCGGCGGCTGGGCGTATGCCATCAGATCGTCCACCAGACTCGACGCCGCTCGGGCATTCTCGACGATCCGCTCCAAGGCGTTGCGCTTCTGACCATCGGATTCGGCCTGAGCGATCAATTGAGCGCGACCCGTGATGACGGAGAGCGGATTGTTCAGCTCGTGGGCGACGCCGGCGGCCATTTCCGCCAGAGCTTCCACGGGGTTTTTGATCAGAGTGGTCTGTGACGGCGCCGATTTGGGCCGGCCGTTCTCGTGCGAGAGCCGCTCCGCGAGATGCTCGTGCCGCTCCTTGGCGAGGGCCAGTCCCAGAATCGTGCCGGCCAACGATGCGGCCATCTCGAACCTCTCGGCGAACAGTCCCGCATCGGCGGGGTAGTTCAACTCGAATACGACCAGACCGATTGCCCGGCCGTCCGAGAGCAGGGGAAGGACCTTCGTCTGACCTCTGTTGAAGTCGACCTCCAGTTGTTCCAGGAGCCACTCCATGCGATCCTGGGCGTCGAGCATGACGAACCGGCTCGCCAACGGCTTGGGAATGGGCGACTCGTCGGCAGGGGCCTCGAGAACGGTCTTGTGGCTGTGACCGAGCGCCTCGACGACCGCTGCATCCACGACGCCGGCTCGCGGGCCGGCTGTCAGGCAGATGCAGACAGTGCCCGTCTGGAAGAACCGCTGCCAGCGCCCGGCGAATTCCGCCGCGAGGTCGATGGCCGCGACGCTTGAACTCACCTCGTGCACAAACTCCTGGGCGAAGCTCACGTAGGCGGAGGCCGCCTCGTGCGACCGGCCCTCAACGGATAGCCTCGTGTGCTGCCGCGCGAGGTCGGCAGCCGTCGTCTGAATCAGGTCGCCGTATCGAGCGGTGGCCCGGGGGATCTCCAGACCCAGTGCCTCGGACCGGCGCTTGATCTCCTGCGGCAGATCATCGAGGATCTGCCCGAGGGTCTTGGCAGGGACGCCGACCCAGTCGCCAAGGTCGGCGAGTGGAGTCGGGACGTCGAAGCTCCCGGACTGGCCGATGCCGGCTCGACGGGCCATGTTGTCGGCGGCCTTGACCAGCAGAGCAATCTGTGCCTCCGCCACCGATTCGAGCGCCGACGCGTCCCGATGGTGCAGCCAGATTGCCAACAGGATCGGCTCGGGCAGTCGCCAGCGCTGGGCAAGCTGCTTGCCGAGGAGCGTGTGGTTGGTGCCGAGGTGCTCGTGCTCGACCGTGTACAGAGCGGCATTCGTCGCCTCCGCCTCGCGGGCGATCGCGGCCAGGCTCTTGGGCATGATGTCCTGCAGAGCGAGCTTGCCGATGTCGTGTAGCAGGCCGGCCGACCAGGCGAGGTGGGGATCCGTGCCGGAAGCGGCCTCAGCGAGCCGCCGGGCACAGTACGCAACCGCCACACTGTGCAGGATCAGTTCCTTGCGATCGGGTGAGCCGAGCTGCTCATCGGCGAAGTCGATCTCGAAGCCCGCGGTGACCTTCGTTCGCAGCAGCGTGTCCCGCACGTCACCGGCGTCCAGGCGGTCGAGAACGAGACGGACCGAGTGACGCTGTTGAACGGGACCTGCGCCCTGACGCTGCGCAAGGGAGAGAATCGCGGCGGTGCAGGCGGGTTCGCATTCGAGCGCGTCCGCGACCGACACGGGGGAAAACCGGCTCTGCGAGAGCTTCGAGAGGAACTGCACCGCGACGCACGGGGGGACCGACAGCGAGTCCAGCTCGTTGATGGCCAGCTCCACCTTGCGGGACGCCGTCGCGTCGATGTTTCTTTTCGCCATGCGGCTACCCTGCGTTCTCTCCGTCTGAGGGTCTCCACTCGCCACCGATGGCGCTGTTCACCCTCACTCCAGGTCCAACCCGGTTCCATCGTCGCCTTGCGGCGTCGCCCACTCAAGCCACCAACTGCAACGCGTTGTTCACCTTCTCGGTGAGCTCCGCGATGTCGAACGGCTTGCGAATGAACGACTCCGCGCCCGACTTGAAGAGCTGGTCGATCTCTTCCTGTTTGATGACGCCGCTGACGATGATGATCCGGGTGTTCTCGAACTCCGGATTGTTGCGGATTGTCTGGCACACGACGTTGCCGTTGACATCCGGCAGCATGTAGTCGAGCAGGATCAGGTCCGGACGGAACTGCTGTGTCACCATCCCTGCCTCGTACCCGCTCGACGCCGTGCGGATCTCGTAGCGACCGTCACGCGTCAGAATGTCCGTAATCAGTTCCACGATCTCCGCATCGTCATCGACGACCAGCACCTTCTTGCGCCCGGAATCCAGGTTGTCCAGCGGGATGCTGTTATCCCGCATGAACTTGATCAGATTCGCACGGGGGATGCGGCGGAACTTCGAGCCCGGCACCCGGAAGCCCCGGAGCCGGCCCGAGTCGAAACAACGGATGATCGTTTGCTGACTGACCCGACAGACCTCTGCGGCTTCGCCGGTGGTAAATAGATCCTTCATCCTTACCCTTCCTTTTTCGCCAACTCCATTTGACAGAAGGCCCACTCAGTTTGCCTTACTGTCCCACCTTAACCTGTCCCCCGTACCATGTCAAGTTGAAAAAACCACAAAAACCCCGTTCTTTACCATGGTACCCAATTTCTTATCGGCAACTGCCGCTGTTTCTCTTTGATGATTTTTTCCGGACACATCGCCGGAGGATGGGTAATTTGAAGGCCCGCGCTAAAAAGGCCGACGCAGACCCGACCCCGCGAGAGGGGTACCTACCCCGAGCCGGCCCTCGGCCGAGTCTGAAGTGGGAAGCTCGAAGTTTCAAGTTTGAAGTCAGAGCCGTCACACGAAACGTGACACTTCCCGCTTGATACTGCCTCCGCACTTGAAACCTGACACTTCAAACTTGAAACGTTCTTCGAATTGGGTCCGTTTCGCACGACGGATCGCGAAGCGTGAAGGGGGTGGAGGCCGCGTCGCTCGTCGCTCGTCTCTCGTCGTTCGCAGCGGCGCCGCAAGTCATCTTCGTAGCACGGACATCTTGCCCGTGAGGGGGTTCCCCAAACGCGCTCTTTCCGCGTTGGGGGGCCCCAGCAGCATGGGCGTCCCGCCCATGGTTTCCGTCCGTCGCGTTCGTAGTAACGCCGCAAGGCGTTGTCTTCCGAAGTTCGAAGTGGGAAGTCTGAAGTGGGAAGTCAGAGCCATCGCCCGGAACTCGCCCCTCCACACTTGACGCCTGGCACGTCGCGTCTGACGCTTCCCGCTCGGTGCTCGCCGCTTCCTCCGCTGCGTCTGCGCCAAACGAACCCAATTCCACCCCTGTTGCGGCCTCCTGACCCGCCGGAGGACTGCTTTCCAGACGGGAAGCCCCCGCTGGCCCGGCCGCCGTGTGTGCCTCGCGTTCCTTGCGCAGTTGGCCCATCGTCCGGTACAGGCTGCTCTCGATCCGCCGTTCATACATCAGCATCCGGTCCAGCACCCGCGCCCCAGCGAAGTCCTCCACGACCACCTTGCCCAAAGCGGCGTCCTCGTCGAGTAGGCCGGCGACGCTCCGATCCCACTCGCTGCCCTTGAGCTGCTTCCACTCCTCGTGTCGGGCTTGCAGCAGGCCCGTCGGCTCCCCCTCGTCCAGCGCCGCGAAGGCCGCGGTCTGGAGCCGTTCCGCCCGTAGCAGCCGCCACGAGAGCCCAACGACCCGCTCCGCCAGCATCGCCTCCACCACTCCGGCCGGCGCCAGCTCCTGGAGCATCCCCTCCCGGTGGACCTCGAATTCCGCCGGGTCCTCCCCCTGACTGACCGCCTCCCGCGCCAAGAGGCCGTGCTTGATCGCATTCTGAGAGGCCCGTTCCTTGCCTTCCGCCGTGCGAGGACCCGTGGACTTCTGGGCATTCAACCGATTCGCCTGGATTTGTGCGGCAGTCGCCATGACAATCCCTCCGAATTTACGATTCATGATTCACGATTTGCCATTCGCAACCCCGACACGGGGCCACACGTATGGATATTATACCATAGTCTCCAACAGAGTTCAACAACAATCTAACAACTATGTCGAGAAAATCTTCACCACAGAGGCACGGAGACCACTGAGACGGGGCGGCAGCGGTAGGGTGGACTCCGTCCACCATCTTTCTGGATCAATAGGAGGGGTTTATCCGCTGATTACGCCGATTGACGCCGATTAGCAGGGAAACAGGACGAATCCGAAAGATGCAAAAGCGTAAAATAAGGGCTGACCCTCGGAGTCCCCTACAACTGCCCCTGCGGCTTGGCTGATGTAGCCGGGTGCTTGTCGCTGAGCGACGCATGGCAACTGCCGCAGGCCATTTTGGCCAGGGTGTCCTTTCGGTCCCCTTCCCGACCGTGACATGCGTTGCACCGCCCCACTTGCTCGTCGGCGACCATCGGGCCAACCACTTTCCCCAGAAGACCTTCATTGAGCACGAGTACGGTTCGTCTGGCTGTGTCCGCGGTGAGTCGCGCGCACCGCTCCATATGTTCCTTGCCCGCCACGGGGTACCCCGAGACCTTGCACCACGCACCCACGGAAGGATGGCAGAGAATTGACCGAGCGAGCGATCTCGGCATTTGCATCGCCAGCTTGGGCTGGGCAGGTACGTAAACAGGGAGTTCTGTCTGCTCGTACCAGAAGAATAGCTGGTTCGTCAGGCTTGCCTGCTGCTCTTTCTTTCGTGCGAAGAGTGCAATCGCAACGGCTGCACCGTTGAGCGCGCCGCACAAAGAGCCCCAACTCGCGACCCCGCCGGCGCCGTAGGTCATCATCCCATAAGGGAAGGACCGATAGGGCTCTCCATATTCCTCGGCCAGTTGCCCCACGATGCTCTTGAAGACCCCATACATGCAGTGACCCTCGTAGTGAAGGAGATAGGCTCGTTCGGCGGTGGTCTCTGGGTCCAGTTCATGGTACGACCAAGGAAGAACATCGCTGCCGGTCATTTCCTGTGTGGTCTTCATCTCCTGGCGGGTGCAGGAGGACAGCAGGCACGATCCCGCAGCAACACCCAACGTGCCGAACATCATTCTACGTGTGCATTCCATGTTCCGATCTCCACATGACATGCGGCTGGTCCGTCGACGATTACGCTGTCAAACTGAGCGACGCGCGCTCCGCACCCTCTCGATCTTGACGCCCGCGCGATGGGGCGTTACCCTCATTGTCCGGTCGCTTGAGAGTAGACGCATCGTGGGTGTTCGTCAATGGAGGCAAGAGAAATGAGACAGGTAATCCGACCCGCAATCGTGGTCTGCATCATACTGTTCTGGTTCCAGAGTGCCCCTGCGCAACAGGCTTCGCAGGCCCCCGGCTACCATCAATGGTGGCGGGATCAGCCCTTCGGCGCGGAATCAGGCGGAATCAGGGTCAAACCTACACATTTGATTCCGCTGAAAAACCCCCTCAAATGGCCAAACCACCCCCGTTTTCGAGGTCGCAAACGAGGATAAAAAGGCCGAAATTGGACTTTTTCAGCGGAATCCACATTTCACAAAAGCGAGAGGATAGCATAGGGGGTTGCTAATTGTCGCCGTCCTCTATCTTGTGTCGGCTGATCCTTGCGCTGGTACAACTGTCCAACTCATCTCAATCTCAGTGGGTTCGGCCGGCATGCCGGAACCGTCAACCACTTCGTCGTTCCTCAGTACATCAGCATTCGCATGGGCTGGAGGGTTCGGTCCAAGGGGTTGAAGACCAGTCTGAGGATCTTCAGGGAGGCGTGGATTCCGCCAGGCCAGAGTATTGGCGGAACGTCCAGGAAGTGTTATACTATCGGTGCAGTGCAAGAGCAGTGGAGCATGAAACCGATGACGGCAAAAGAGAGAATCAGGGAACTGTTGGACGCGCAGCCGGACGATGCGTCCTACGATGAAATCCTGCGTGAACTGGCGTTTGAGCGCATGGTCGAGCGGGGGATGTCGGATGTTCGCCAAGGCCGTGTGATCTCCAACGAGGAAATGGGCAAGCGAATCCACTCGTTCGTAGTGTGCCCGTGAGGGCATATCTTCGACCGGGGGAGTTTCAGATGTGAAGTCTCAAGTGTGCGGCATGGAATGTACTATCAGCCGTCAGCCTCTTCTCCGACTTCATACATCACACTTCGAACCTGAGGAGAAGATAACGCCTCACGGCGTCACTGCGAACGCGGCCGGTTTTGATTTGACCGCGTGGGGGGAATTGGCTTAGACTCTGGGTGTTCGAACCTCTGTTCCGAGGGCCGAAGTAGCAGGGGCATCCTGCCCGTGATCTTGGATTCATGGGCTGGAAGGGGTGCCCAAACGCATTCTGTCGCGTTTGGGGTCCCCAAGCCCATGCGACTATGGGAGTCTGTGAGGAGAAATGGCATGATCCGCAGCAGAAACGTCACACGCCGCAACTTCCTCAGGTCTGCTGTTGGTGCGACCCTGGGCGTTGTCGGGTTCCCCTATGTCGTTCGCTCGACCGCGTTGGGCGGATCGGGGGCCGTCGCTGCGAGCGAGCGGATCACTCTCGGGTGCGTCGGGACCGGGCCGCAGGGGACCTACGTGATGCGGAACTTCATGGCGCAGAACGACTGCCGGGTGGCGGCGATCTGCGACCTCAAGGCCCCCGTCCGCGAGGCGACGAAGAAGCTCATCGACGAGCACTACAAGAGCAACGACTGCGCGACGTACACGGACTTCCGCGAGCTGATCGCCCGCAAGGACATCGACGTGGTCTCCGTCGCGACGTGCGACCATTGGCACGTCCTCGTGGCGCTGGAGGCGGCGCGGGCGGGCAAGGCGGTCTACGTCGAAAAGCCGCTGGGCCTGAGCCTGGCCGAGGACCAGGCGCTTCGTGCGACCTGCCACCGGTACGGCACGATCTTCCAGTTCGGGACGCAGCAGCGGTCCAGCCGGGACTTTCGCTTCGCGTGTGAGCTGGTTCGCAACGGGCGGATCGGCAAGCTCCAGACGATCAACGTCTGGAGTCCCGGCAGCTCTGCCGGCGGGCCCAGGAACCCAGTCGCGCCGCCCGACTGGATCGACTACGACATGTGGCTCGGGCCCGCTCCGTACCATGCCTACACGCCCAATCGGGAGTCCAATCAGTGGTGGTGGTTCATCTCGGACTACGCGCTGGGCTACATCGCGGGCTGGGGCGTGCATCCGCTCGACATCGCCCTCTGGGGCGGTGGGGACAAGATCCTGTGTCCCTTGACCATCGAGGGCAAAGGCGTCTGGCCGACCCCCGACGGCGTCTGCGACACCGCGATGAACTGGGACCTCACGCTCCAGTACAACAGCGGCGTGACGATGCGCTACACCGGCGACCCCTATCCCGGCGAGTGGAAGACGCGCTACGGCCGGACCACCAGTCACGGCACCGCCTTCGAAGGCAGTGACGGCTGGGTCCACGTGGACCGCGAGGGCATCAACGCGCATCCGAAGGAGCTGCTGGCGACCGAGTGGGGTCCAAACGACCTGCATCTCTATGAAAGTGCCAACCACGCCCGCAACCTGCTGGACTGCGTTCGCAGCCGCAAGGAGACGATTTGCCCGATCGACGCCGCGGTGCAGGCCGACACGCTCTGCCAGATCAGCGATATCGCGATTCGGCTTGAGCAAAGGCTCCGCTGGGACTGGGCGAAGGAACGATTCGTGAATAATGACGCTGCCAACCGCCGGCTCGTGCGGGCGATACGGAGTCCATGGCGTCTGTAGGGTGCGTATCACGCACCGTTTGGATTGAGAAGGAGAAGACAGTATGTTGAAGAAGATCGCGATTGGGCTTCTTGCCTGTGTGACGTTCGGCGTGTGCAGCGCCGCAGAGAACGCCGTTACTGAGGACGGGTGGATCTCCCTGTTCAACGGTCAGAACCTCGACGGCTGGAAGGCCAGCGAGCGCGACGGGACGTTCACGGTCAAGGACGGCGAGCTGGTCGTGAACGGCGCCCGCAGCCACTTGTTCTACGTCGGCCCCGTGAACCGGGCCAACTTCCGGAACTTCGAGTTCACCGCCGATGTCAAGACGACAAAGGGGTCCAACTCGGGCCTTTACTTCCACACGGTTTATCAGCAGGACGGCTGGCCGGCCAAGGGCTTCGAATGCCAGGTGAACACCACGCACAGCGACCGGAAGAAGACCGGCGGGCTCTACAACGTCCAGGACGTAATGGACAACGCCCCCTCGAAGGACGACCAGTGGTTCAACTACCACGTCAAGGTCGAGGGCAAGCACGTCGTCGTCAAGATCGACGGCAAGGTCACGGCCGATTGGACGCAGAAGGACAACTGGGTGCCGCCGCGAGATGCGCCGGGCCGCAAGATCGACCAGGGCACGTTCGCCATCCAGGGCCACGATCCCAAGAGCCTCGTGTACTTCAAGAACATCAAGGTCCGCCCGCTGGACCCGATCAAGGTCGTCGTCGTCACCGGCGGGCACGGCTTCGAGCACGATCCTTTCCTGGCGGTCTTCCAGGGCCATCCCGATGTCCAGTTCGTCGAGGCCGCCCAGAAGGACCACAGCGAGCTGTTCGAGGACATCAGCAACTGGGATTACGATGTGATTGTCCTGTACAATATGACACAGGACATCTCCGCAAAGCGACAGGCGAACTTCAAGGCCTTGCTGAACAAGGGCGTCGGCCTGGTCGCTCTGCACCACTCCGAGTGCGCGTTCTCGGACTGGGAGGACTATCGCCAGATCATCGGGGTCAAGTATCCGCTCAAGCCGCAGGAGATCGACGGCGTCCACTTCGAGACCGCCACGTTCCAGCACGGCATGGACATGAGCATCAAGGTCGTCGACCGCGAGCACCCGATCACCAGGGGCCTGAGCGACTTCACGATCCACGATGAGACCTACCAGGGCGCCTGGTTCGCCAAGGACAATCACGTCCTGCTGACGACCGACCACCCGAAGAACGACTCGACCGTCTGCTGGGTCCGCCCCTCCGACGCCAATCGCGTCGTGTTCCTCCAGCTCGGCCACGACGGCAAGGCCTACGCCAATCCGAACTTCCGGCAACTCGTCGCCCGTTCGATCCGCTGGTCCATCGGTCGGCTGTAATCTGAAATCTGATATCCGAGAAGGCTCGAATAGCAAGGAGAATCGCATGTCGTCACAGGTGAATCGTCGCAGTTTCATGAAGCACTCGCTGGTTGCCTCGGCAGGCAGCGTGCTCGCGGTCAGCGCAGGCCGAGGCGCGCAGGTCGGGAAGCTCGATATCAAGGTCGAGCCGGGCTCGAAGGGGACTATGCCCGTCGGCAAGATCGGCAGTATGACGGTCAGCCGGATGCTCCTGGGCGGCAACCTCCTGACCCACTACACGCACAGCCGCGACCTCAAGTATGTCTACAACCTCTGTGCCCACTACAACACCGAGGAGAAGATCCACGAGACGATGGCCCTGGCGGAGGCCCACGGCATCAATACACTGTCCATTCACAACCCGCCGGGGATCGTGTCGATGCTCAAGCGTTACCGCCAGCGCTACGGGGGCAAGATCCAGTGGATCATCTGCCCCATCGCGGAACTCACGGACGACATGAAGGCCTATCGTGACATGGCGAAGGAGCTGGTTGACGAGGGCACCGAAGCCCTCTACCTCTGGGGCGTCCGCTCCGACCCGCTCTGTGCCCAGGGGAAGATGGACCTCGTCCGCAAGGCGGTCGAGATCGGCAAGGACCTGGGCGTCCCCTCCGGCGTCGGCTGCCACGACCTCAACGTGGTGGTCCAGTGTGAGAAGCACAACATCCCGGCCGACTTCTACATCAAGACGTTCCACCACCACAACTACCCGAGCGCCCCGAAGCCCAATGAGCTTAAGGGCGCGTACAACGAGGTCCCGGGGTACTGGTGCCGCGACCCGCAGGAGACCATCGAGGTGATGAAGAACGTGACGAAGCCCTGGATCGCGTTCAAGGTGATGGCCGCCGGGGCGATCCCGCCGGCGGATGCGTTCAAGTACGTCTTCGAGAACGGTGCGGATCACACGCTGGCCGGCATGTTCGACTTCGAGATCGCCGAGGACGCCAAGATCCTCAACGACACGCTCAGCAACCTGAAGAACCGAACCCGCCCCTGGCGAAGCTGATCGCCGCCGGTGGAAGACAAGAAGCCACAGAGGGCACAGAGAACACAGAGGCAAGACTACAACTGCCTCTCTCTCTGCGCCCTCTGTGCTTTCTGTGGCAATCCATTCTTCAGAAGCTATACCGCACGCCGCAATAGACGTTCGTGTTGTGGTGGAACTGGTTGAAGAAGGTGTACGCCTCATCGCCGAAGAAGACGTTCGCACCGACCTCGTACATCAACCGGTCGCTGGCCTTGTAGTTGACGAGCGGGCGCATGTACACGTCCTCGTCGGAAGGCGAGTAATACGTGAACAGCGAGAGCATCAGGTTCTGATTCATCAGCAGCTTCGTCAACCGCAGGGTCGTGACATGGCGGAACTCGTCCCGTGCGCTGCCCGCAGCGAGGCTGTCCTCGTAGGGACCGTAGTCGAGCATCTGCTCGACGTAGTACTGCACGCCGGCGGTAAAGTCGCGGGCGATCTCCTGCGTGTAGCCGACGAGGTACCGCATCTCCGAGTTGTTGACGAGCGGGTCGTCGCCGGCGCGGTCGTCCACGGAATCGTAGTAACCGACCTCCGCGTTGGCGATGCCTTTGCCGAGCGTTCCGCGAATGCTGGCGCCGTAGACGTACAACTCGGGGAAGGTCGCTCTCGTCAACGTCTCCTCAAAGCCGGCGGGGCTCTTCCAGTAGCCCCAGTAGCCGTAGAGGGCCAGCTCGTAGTTGCTGATATTGCGATAGAGACGCAGCGCCGTCTCATCCTCCTCGAAGAACTCCCGTCGTCGCGATATTCTCAGTTCGTCGTCCTCGCCGGCGTACCGCCCGAGGATCGGATTGTAGTAGGAGAGCCGATCCCCGGTGATGTAACGGTCGGAGTCGAATTCCGGCGTGTAGACCACGTCGAGGTTGGCCGCGTCGGAGAACAGGCTCACCTTCACCGCGTCCGAGGGGGCCTTGAGGTACTCTGTGTCCCTGCCGATGAAGAAGGAGACCCAGTCTTTCGGAAACAGGTCGTTGATGAAGATCAGGTCGCCTGTGCCCCAGGTGAGGACCTGACGTCCGAACTTGAGGTCCACTGAGTCGTTCGGGCGGGTGAAGACGTTCGCCTCGCGGAGATCGAAGTCTGCCTGCTCCTCGACGAAGTCGCCGTAGACGTCGCCCTTGACCTTGAGATCGCCCCAGTCGCGCATGGCAAGGAGATCGAACTGGTATCGGGCCTCGCCGATGCTCAGGTCCTTGCCCTCGTAGGGGTCGTCCAGGAGCCGGGTGCCGGCACGGGCCTCGTAGAAGCCGTGATATTCGATGTCGTGCTTCTCCAGGAACTCGCGAACGGGGCTCCTCTTCTCCTGCGGCTCATTCGGCTCCTGCTGGGCGCTGGACGTCACGGCCAGAGCCAGGACGACGAGGGCTGCCATGGTCTTGGCGCGGGTCATTTCGTGACCTCCTGCGGCGGCTTGCGGAGGTAGCGTTCCTCGAAGATCTCGCCGACGCCGATGTCGTATTTCACGTTGCTGAACGTCATCTCGGTCTTGCTGCCGCTCTTGAGGTCCTGGACGAGGGACACGGTGACCGTCGGGAAGCCCTGGATCTCCTCGACCTTCTTCGACTCGATCGTGCGGTAGAGCTTGCCTTCCTTGTCGTAGAACTCCATCTTCATGGGGACGAAGGTCTTGCGGTCAATCGAGACGTTGTAGTAGCTGAACTCGACCGTCTCGGGTTTCTTCGGGACGTTCTTGACGACGTAGAACGCGTCGGTGGTCTCCACCAGCTCGTGCGTGTCCTCATCGAGATTCCGGCCGGAGACATCCTCATAGAGGAAGTCGGAGCCGACGAAGCTGGTGCGTTTGTCCCCTGCCGCAATCCGCTTGACCAGGTCGAGCGAAGGCATATAGAGCCATCGGTCGTCGTCCTTGGCGATGTGCTTGTGCACCATGTAGCTCATTCGGCGCACGTCCGCGGGGCGCTGGAAGTAGACGAAGTACTTCTGGTCGCCGCCGTCCTGGACGTCTTTTCGCACGATGTTGAACAGACGCTCGCGGGTCTGGCCCTGTTTGCTCGTGATGACCATCTGGACTGTGGACTTGCCGTCGTTGCCCTGGTAGTAGGCGACGATATTCGCCTTGTTCACGATGGTCGGGACGTCCGGCGTGTCTTCGGCGAAACCAACGCCGGCCACCCAACCCACTGAAAGCACGATCGCCGATGAGGTTATCTTGTGGAACATACTGCACCTCCATGGTTCTGGGACTGGCTTGGGACTCCGAGCTTCTTGAGGAACGTCATCATCGGGCACCAGTCGGTGAATGCCGACTGGAGGAGATTCAGTCCCACGAAAGCCGTGAACAGCAGCCAGTAGGGGGAATGATAATGGGCCAGTAGAACGCTGAGCAGGCTGAAGACCCCTGCAATGGCTCGTAAGGATCGTTCGACGGTCATGATTGGATTCTCCGAATTCAAACAGTCGGTTTCTCTTCCTGTCGTGCCTGCAAGGTCCGGCAGGCCTGCCGACGCGACATCAGGCCGCAGATCACGGCCAGGATCGGCACCGCGATGATGCTGAGCCACATGAAGCTGTTGAAGCCCATCTTGCCGAATTGGTAGATGTTCAGCAGCACGACGACCACACTGGCCACCGAGATCACGAAGCAGAACGCACAATTGCACTTCGCGGATTCCGGGGTGGCTGCGATCTTGAACAATCGCTTCTCCGCCACGGTCAGAATGGCCGGCAGGACGATCAGCGTCACGACGCCCGACAGCGCCATGATCGCACAGAGGAAGATGCCGACCGTCTTGTAGGGCACCAGCGGCGCCGCCAGCAGAGGCAGGAACCCGATCGCGATGACCAGGACGTTTCTCGCGATGGCCCGCGCGGGCTCGCCGAACATCTCCGCGGCGCTGGCCTGCCACGAACCCTTCTCGGCGTGACTGCCGCGGGCCCGCTCCAGGAAGTGGATCGCGAAATCGACCGCCATGCCGAGCGTCAGGGCGCTGAGCACCGCGACGGGCATGTCGTAATCCTTGCCGACCAATCCGATCACGCCGTAGATGACCGCGATCGTGATCGACAGCGGCACCATGCACACCAGTCCCCACAGCGCCGAGCGGAACATGATCGCCATCATGATGAACACGATGATGAAGCTGCCCAGGAGCGACTGCAACATGCCCCAGACCATCTTCTGCTGCCAGACGATGTTGATGTAGGTCAGGCCCGCCCAATCGTGCTTCATCGGCACCGGCGGGGGCGTGCTCTTGAAGTACTCCTCGACCGCTGCGACGACTCTCTCCATGTCCCTGTTGTCGCCGCTCTTGAGCTGGAGCCAGATGTTGGCCTTGTCCAGGTCATTCGTCACGAAGTGCCAGAGGTCGTCGGGCGTGTGGCTGCTCTGGAACTGGAGCAGGCTCTGCGCCACCGCGGCGCTGGTGTCAGGAATCCGGTAGTTCTCCGGCTTGCCGTCGATCAGCTCCATGTAGACCTTCTTGACGATGTCCGCGATGGAATTGCTCTTGCCGACCAGGCCGGTGCCTTCGAGGTGGTCTTCGAGGCCGGCGATATAGCGCAGCGCCTCGGGCTGCTTGAAGAGCTTCAGGGCCTCCTTCTCCAACTCGAAGAAATCCGCCAGTTCGTACCAGACGTCCGCCGTTTCCTGGGGCGCCGACGCCTGCTGCTGCTCGGCGTACTCCGACAGCTTGTCGAGAAACGCCATCTTGGCAACCTTGTTCGATGCCTCCTTCACCACCGCGGTGTCCGCCTGCACCAGGAGGTCCGCCGCCTTGGGGTTGTCGGCGGACAGCTCCTGGACCTTGGCGCGGAGGCGGTCCCGCAGGCTGGTGACATACTCGATAGAGACGTTCGGGTCGGCGCCGTCCCGCAGGACCAGGTACGCCATGTAGGTGCCCGCGAAGTGCTGATTCAACTCGGTATCCGCCAGGCGGATCGGGTGGCTCCTGGCGAACCACTTGATCGGGTTGTCGTTGATATTGACGCGCGTGATGCCGTAGACCGCGATTGCCGCGACGATCACCACCCCCAGGAGGATCGGTTTGGCCGCAGTGAACGTGAGACGCCCGGCGCCGTGGAGCAGGCGGGTCAGCCAAGTCTGTTTTTGCTCGTGGACGACCGCGGCGCCGAAGTTCTCCAGTCCCTTTTCGTTGAGGAACATGATGTAGGCGGGCACGAAGGTCACCGTGAAGACCCACGCGATCATGATGCCGACGGCGACGAGGACGCCGAACACCTGCACCGGCGGGATCGGCGTCAGCGCCAGCGAGGCGAAACCCGCCGCGGAGGTCAGCGAGGTGTACAACATCGGGACGAACAGGGTGCCCATCACCTCGACCGTCGTCTGCCGACGGCCCTTCTCCTTCGTGTACTTCTCGAAGAACTCCGACAGGATGTGCACCGAGTCCACCACCGCGATCGGCATCAGGAAGATCGGGATCATCGAGCTCATGATGTGCACGGGAAAACCGAACCCGATGAGCAGGCCCATCGTGGACAGGACCGTCACCATCGCGATGATCATCGGCGAGACAATCAACACCAGTTTGCGGAAGAACACCAGCATCAGGATGAAGATCGTCAGCATCGCCAGCGGTGCGGAGATCGCCATCTGGATGAACATCTCGTAGCCGAACGTGTCCTCCGCGACGGGCAGGCCGGTGATATGGTACTGCTCGTCGCCGGTGAACGTGGCGATGTGGTTTCGCAGCTTTGTGTACACGTCGTGACTGAGGTCCTTGCTCGTCAGCGGCAGGTACAGGCAGATTGCCTGCCCATCGCCGGAGACGACGGTGTCCTTCAGCAGGGGGTTGGAGAGGGCCTTGTCGCGGACCGCGAGGGCCTCGGCCGCGGTCTTGGGCGGCTCGGGCATGAGCCACTCGAAGCGGATCTCGCCGGGACCGCCCTGGCTGATGTGATCCACCAGGGACGGGGCCAGCAGGTCCACCTCGACGACGCCGAGGGTCTCGTTCGGGTCCTTCGGATTCGGCCATTGCAGCGTCTTGGCATACTGCGTCAGGTCGTAGATCCGCTGAAGCGACTGGACGTTGAACACGCCGTTGGGGTCCTTGTTGTTGACCACGCCGACGACCACAATGTCGTTGAGGATGAAGTCCTTCTTGGTCTGCTCGTGGAAGACCCGGACGGCTTCGTGCTCCGAGAGCATGTTCTCCGGGTCTGTGTCCACCCTGATCCGCGGGATGAACGCGGCACAGCCGACTGTGAAGATTACCATGATCCAGGTGACCAGCTTATGGTGGTCCAGCGAGAATTCCACGATCTTGCGTTTGAAGTCCATGTCTGCAATCCCCAAAAGCCGAAATCCAGGACGGATCATCCGTCGGCGTCGTCTTGAAACGCCCCGAGAGCAGGGGGTGATTTGTATGCCTCTACGCCCTCAGGGGCTCCCTGTTCATCGCTCTGCCTTCTTCGAGAGGCTGCAATGATCGTAAACACAGCCCAATACTCGAATTACGTTTGGATTCTGGATGCGATAGAACACCTTGGTTCCCTCTCGTCGGGAGGCGAGCACGCCCTTGTCCTTCATGAGGTTGAGCTGTTGACTGGTGAGTGCTTGTTTCTCTCCGAGCGTTTCCACGATCTCCCCGACGCTGTGCTCCTTGTCCTGGAGGAACTCGACAATCATCAGCCGAAGCGGGTGAGCTACTGCTTTGAGCACTTCAGCGGCGTGGATTGCCAGTTCTTTGTCCATGATCCCAACCCTTCATTCCACAATATTAAAATATATAGATATTACGATATATCGTCGGGGAGGTTCGTTGGGGATGAAGAATTTCTTAACGAATCGCGAAGTTGCGGGCGGGCGCGTCAGTGTCGTGCGGCCAGTCGGGCGACGGCCCGCTGGATTTCATCGGGATGCCGACAGATGTCGTCGGGCCCAGCGGCGGCGATCTCCGCTTCGCTGCCGAAGCCGTAGGTCACACCGATCGTGCAGGTGCCGTGGTCCTTGCCCGATTCGACGTCGCGGGCCCGGTCTCCGATCATGACTGTCCGGCCCGGTTCGAGCGAAAACTCACACAGGAGGTGCCCGATGAGTTCGCTCTTCTCATCGAAGCGTCCATCGAGCTGCGGGCCGAAGACCTTCAGGAAGAAGCGGTCGAATCCGAACCGCTCGATGATCCGGCCCGAGTAGACCGTCGGTTTGGAGGTGACCACATAGAGCCGGTGGCCGTCCGTGTGCAGTCGCTCCAGCAGCTCGGGGACGCCGGGATAGACGACGTTCTCGAAGAGCCCGACATCGCCATACCGCTCCCGATAGAAGCCCACCGCCCTGTCGATCAAGTCCCTGTCCTCGCTGCCGAGCAGTCGGGGAAACGTCCATCGCAGCGGCGGCCCGATGAACTGAACCAACTCGGCCTTCGGCGGGTACGGCCGCCCCAGGCGTTCGAGGGCATACTGAATGCACCGGGTGATGCCGTCGCTGGGATCGCTCAGCGTCCCGTCCAGATCGAGAAACAGAGTCAGGGGTTTGCGAGTCGTGTCGGTCATCCAGAAGCCATCCGGATCAAAGTCGGCGTTTCACCGGTCTCGGACGGTCCGAGGCCGGGAGCGAGAGTGGATGATTATCGGGATTTCACGGGACAGGTCAACAGGGATTTGGCGAGCGTCCGGCATCGAGTGCAGGCGAGTCCTCCGACCCGGGATTCGTCTCCCGTCTCGAAGTCCCGTGTTGTTTGACGGTCGCCCTTCTGATACAGTGTCCATGGCTCGACGTTCTCTTTGACGGCTCCATCGCTGTGTTCTATGGATCGGCGTCTGATGGTCCTGATCTGCGTGCAATGAGAGTACTCGACATACAAGAAGCCTACGCGCGGAAGTTCGACAGGCAAGCTTCTGTCAAAGGTCTGTCGATTGACGCGGCAGGGCACTGTGCCCACGTCGGCAAGATCTCGCCCGGCTGTTACGGCTGTTTCAGTCCGGTTCCTACGTGGGGCGTACGTCTCGGCGAGGACGCCGGACTGCCCAACGTCTGCAACAAGGATTGTGTCCATTGCTTCTGCGAACGAGAAGTCCGAGCGAGTTACAGCGTGCCGACGGACTGGACCCTGTCCCAACGCGTGAAGGACGACCTCCTCAGGTACTTCATCCCGTATCGTCGCGTGGAACTGCCGTTTGTTCTCTACAATTTCTCGGGTGTTTCCGAGCCGTTGTTCTATCTGCCGGTGATCCGGCAATACCTGGACTACCTCCGCGGTGTCATCGAACGGGACATTCTGAATGTCAGGGGGTGGGCCAAAGTCTATACCAACGGCACGCTGCTCACGCGGGATACCCTTTTGAAACTGAGGGACTGGGGAGTCGATGAGATCCGCATCAACCCTTCCGCGTCGGGGTTCTCGCCCGGGGTATATCACCATGTGGAACTGGCGGCTGAACTGCTGCCGGTGGTCACGATCGAGGTCGCCGGTTGGCCTCCCTATCGGGACAAGTTGTTTGACATGCTGCCCATCCTCGAAGATAGTGGCGTCCAGCATCTGGACATCTGCCAGGTCGAGATCGTGAATCCCTCCGGCCTGGCCCGAATCGCTCAGGCGCTGCCCGATGCGGAGGTCTATCAGGGACACTGGCTGATGCTGGACGACGGCGGGATGGTGGAGGAGATCATGCAGGAAGTTGTGGAGAAGGCATACTCATATTCGGTGCTCGACTGCAATGCGTTTGTCAAGCAAGTGTATGCCAACAAGTGCATGAAGGACTGCCTCTACAGATTGTGCGACACCCGGACGCTGGGCTCGTTGTGCAAAACGGAGAAGGTCGGGAGGCGTGCAATCGCAGATTAGCTTATGCGCTCGTTTCTCCCCCAGTCTATCATTGGCAGATTGGCCAGGGTGGTCACCCTTTCGCCGAATGGTCTGGCCTACATCGCGATCGGTGTGGCCCTTCTCGCTGGGTTCTACTCCCTGGGCCGGGACCGTTCGGGATATTCGTTGATCTCCATGATAGGCAACAGCGTGGGCGCAGGCATGACCGGCTTCGGCATAGACTACTACCGTCGAAGGGCGAAGAAGTATTTTCGACTGAAGCAGTTCGTCGCGAAGCACGGCATCCATCCCGTGCACGTGCGACTGCACCAGGGCACGTACTGCGACAGGCAGATCTACAAAGCCGTCGCGGACTCGCTTGGATTGAACGCGGATTACCGAAGAGTCTGCGATGAATACCGACACGATCAACAACGGAACATCCGAGCCAAGATTGACAGATTCGATCGTATGTTTTGGGAACAGGCAGCAGGGTGTCCGAAGGGGCCTGCGCCACAACGCCATGAAGAACGCGCGCAATAACTCGTACGAACGCTCGGCTGCTCCGTGGGCGAAGGCCACGGACGTCCTGCGGGTCTTCCTGTGGGACGTATGGATTCTGCCCTTGCGCTGGCGATATCGCCTGAAACACATTTCCGTCCCGGTCCTGCTGACGGAGATCGAGCGCACCATTGGACAAGCTCGTCTGCTGTCGCTTTCTCCTCGCACTATCGCCTGGCTCGTTCGACTGCGTATCGCGTGCACCCTGTACTGGCGGCGCAACCGCTGTCTCCTGAACAGCCTGCTCCTGCTGCACTGTCTGGCAAGGACGCAGCGAGAGGTCACGTTGCATCTGGAGTGCCGTCTCGAAGAGGAGGGCCGGATCGCGGGGCACTGCTGGGTCTCCGGTCCCGGCCTGGAGGAAGCCGCACGATGGATGCCTTCGGCGGGCAAGACCGAAATCCACCGAAGGACCTTCGACCTCCGACGGCGCGCCGATTCCGCGTCGCGAAGTGACTGTCGTCTCGTGGAGAATCCGCACGCACGCGAGGATTGCACGCCTGTTTGAGATCCGCAGCCATGTACACCGCGAAACCAACACAGCGTCCTGCTCACACCGCTCCCTGGCAGAAGCTGGAGCACGATGATGTCGGGCTGGACAAGCAGCTCCTGGAGCGGCTCCGCATCCTCGTGAGATGGCTGTACCCCGAGGTGCTGCCGTACCGATCGTATGTGATCGGCAATTGGCTCCTGCTGACGCTCCTGTCGGCGGTCTCGGCGGCCCCCATTCTCCTGGCACGCAACATCGTGCGGGATTTCGAAGAGTCGTCGGACCGTTTTCACCTGCACCTTGTGCTCCTGGCGGTCGTGATCCTTGCCATCGGATTGCTTCGTTTCATCGGGACGCTTACCGCGTCCTACATCAACTTCCGAGTCCGGCGTCGTCTCGAGGAGAAATACGTCCGTCGCCTGGCCTTCACGCCGCTGTCGTACTATGAAAGCAACACGTCGGGCAGCATCTGCCTGGCCGCCTTCAATCAGATGCCCTTTGTGATCCGTCTGATCGATATCACTTTCCGGAATCTGCTTCAGGCCGGCACGACGATCCTGGTCGTTATCGTCGCGCTCTTCTATTCCGACGTGTCCGTGGGCGTGTTCTCCATCGTACTGGTGCCGTTCTTCTTCATCGGCGTGAGATGTTTCGGACGATCCACCGAGCGGAGCGTCAGGCAGACCTTCACGCGCATCTCCGATCTTCACAGCTACGTCCTGGAGAGCCTGATCTCCGTGAAGACGATCCGGACTCTGGGGCTGTCGGACAAGAGGATCGAAGAGGTGGGGCGCATTGCCGAAGAGACGGTGGCCAGCGAGAGGAGAACACTGATCTTCACGGGACTGCATCGGTTCACACTGGAGATCGTCTTTGCCGCCGGCGCGGTCGGCGTGCTCTTGCTGCTGCACTCTCAGTTCGTCGGCGGTCGCATGTCGCTGTCGCTGTGCGCCGCCGCACTGACGGGATTCGGCCTGCTGGCTCGGGAGATCAAAATGCTGGCCGGCGGATTCATCGAGGTCCGGCGAATCGCAGGCGCCTGCGCCCACATCATTCGTTTCCTTCGTGAGCCCGAAAACACTTCCTATCAAGGCGGCTGCGAGGGTCCCGACGACATCACCACGCTCTGCGTGCGCGACGTGACCTTCTCGTATGACGACGTCGCCATGGTATTGCAGGGGATCAACCTGACCGTCTCGAAGGGCCGGATGACCGGCATCGTGGGCATGAGCGGCGCCGGGAAATCGACGCTCGTGGATCTGATCCTGCGCCTCCGCGTGCCGACGCGTGGACAGATTCTGGTCGATGGTCGCGACCTGGCGACCTTCAGCGAGGACTGGATCAGACGGTCGTTTGCCCTGGTGGATCAGGAGCCGTTCTTGTTCAACACGACCATCAGAGAGAATCTGCTGCTTTCCGATCCTGCTCTGACGACGGACGACATCGAAACCGCCCTGAAAGCAGCCAGTGCCTGGGGCTTCGTGTCCGATCTTCCCGACCGGCTGGACAGCGTGGTGGGCGAAGGCGGCTGCCTGTTGTCCGTGGGACAGAAGCAACGGATTGCCCTGGCTCGCGCGCTGATCCGGAAACCGTCGGTCCTCGTCCTGGACGAGATCACCAGCGCCCTGGATGCCGCGAACGAGGATATCATCCTCGATGCTCTCGGCGCTATCGCTCACGACCGGCTGATCGTCCTGATCTCCCACAAGGAGCGAGTCATGGCCTGTTGCGATCGAATCTACCGTCTTGAACGGGGACAAGCCCATCTGGTGAAAGGGTCGTAAGATGCCGGCGTCCGTCCCCGCTCTGTTTGCGGTTCCGATCTTCGATCGATGGCTGCTTCACGCGCCGTTGCACTCGGTCTCCGCGATCTGCGGCGAAGGACTGTTGATCGCCCTCAGCGAGGGTCTGCCGATGCCGACCTCGGGCAAGGCCGCGGCTCTCGTGCACGCGTTGTCACGACCATCCTGCCCGGAGCCGGCACGACGAACGGGAGCCCTCCGCCCTGACTTCCTGGGCCTGATTCCCACACGTGCCTGCAACCTGGCCTGCCGGTACTGCGCGTTTGGCGCCGGGGACCTTGCACAGACGCAGACGACCATGGATCCGTCCCTGGCGGTGGATGCCGTCCACTGGATGGCCGACACCGCGGTGGCTCAGCAGAGCAACTGCCTGGCCGTCGATTTCTTCGGCGGCGAGCCTATGATGGCGCCCCAGGTCGTCGACGCCGTGGTGAAGGCAGCCCATCGCTGTGCCGACGGGCGTGGTCTCGGGCACCGCATCGAGATGGCGACCAATGGCTGCTACCGTGCCGCCCTGTGCGACCTCGTGGCCCGCCATATCGATTATGTCGTGCTGTCCTTCGACGGCCCCGCGGAGATTCACGATCTGCATCGTCCGTTTCCAGGGGGACAGGGCAGCTACGAGATCGTGGCGCGGAATGCCCGACGACTGGCTGAAGGACCCGCCCATCTGACGATCCGTATCTGTGTGACGCAGGCCTCGCTCAAGAGCCTGGCGGAGAACGTCGGCTGGTTCTGCAACGAGTTTCATCCTCGTTCGTTGAGTGTTGAAACCCTGAGGCCGACGCTGCAGAGCAGCCGGGCGGGCCTGGAGCCGCCTGATCCCTGGGAGTTCGTCCCAGCAGTGCACGAAGCCGCAAGGCGGGCGTCGGCCTTCGGTGTCCCGATGATCTATGCCCCGGCCAGCGTCGATCGCATCCGTGGGGCCTTCTGTCCCTTGGGGAAAGATGTCCCCATCCTGTCTCCGGACGGACAGGTCGGCGCGTGCTACATGCAGCAGGATGACTGGCAGCTTCTGGGGCTCGACCTGAATCTCGGACACTGGCGCCGAAATGGACAGGTCTTCTCTCCGGATGAGAAGGTATTGGCACGAGTTCGCGCTCTGTCCCAGCCCGGCTCGAT
Source organism: Sedimentisphaerales bacterium (assembly GCA_034678485.1). GTDB lineage: Bacteria > Planctomycetota > Phycisphaerae > Sedimentisphaerales > Anaerobacaceae > PLanc-01. The sequence continues at coordinate 30,099 of JAXDBU010000153.1, forward strand.
TTGCCGCAAGTGTTTCTGCTGCTGGCATTGTGCCGGGGGCTGTCTGGTCAACCTGCACAACACGCGGCGGAAAGACGAGTTGCACCCTTTCTGCGTACAGACTCGAATCCTGTCGGCGTGTCGTCTGCTGGACCGTCTGGGCAGACATGAACTGGCCGACCGGCTCGCCAGGGACCGGGACGCCCAGGCGAAGCTGGTCCGTCACGCTTCGGATTCAGTCGATGACTGGCAGATCGCGGACCTCACGGCAGAATGGCAGGGGCCCGGAGAGGATCGTCCGCAGCCGTGACGTCCGGCGATCCGGAAAGGACGAGTCGGCTCGGTGCATCGCCTTTCGAAGGACCCGCCATGCGTCGCACGACCGATTCAGCGCCGTGATCTCGTCGCATACGCTGTCGTTGGCGGAGTGCAGCATGGAGGTGACATCCCAAAGCTCGGGCAGATTGCTTCGGGCCTGCTCTGAAATCACCGCTGCGCAGGACAGCAGAATCTGCCGGGCATCGTTCACCGCCGGGACGTGAATGTCGTCGTAGGACAGGGTCCGAGCGGTACGCAGCAGATCGGGAGCAGTCAACGTGGCTGCAGGCGCGGGGACGGCGCCGGCCTGGCGCGCCGTCGCGAGAACGAGTTCGTGCAGATGAATCCTGTTTCTCCAGACGGGCCGGTCGCAGTCGAGCGGGACCGGCGCGTCCCAAGCATTGGACTGGCGAACGTACCCCAATCGCTCCAGCGCTTCAGTGACTTGGCCGACCTTGTCAAACGCGACGATCAGCTCGATGCAATGATAGTATTTTGATGCCGGGACTCGGTAGAAACGCTCGGCAACGGCAGGGCCGTTCACTATGGCCCACGAACCCGGCTCGCGGGGCAGAACCTCGCAAAGGGCCCGCAGCCTGTCCCGATGAATCAGGCGGGCCTCGGAGGAACGAAGCAGGGCGGTGCGCAGCAGGTTCCTCAGGGGACGTTCCAGAGCACGGGTTTTCGGCCGATCTTCCAGCGCCGCTGCCAATGGGGCGAGCAGGCCGTGGCGGTCTGCGGATCGCAGGATATCGTGCCACGATGCCTGTCCCCAAGGAACATCCTCATCCGGATCGCACAGGATGCGACACAGTGACTCCGTGGCCTTGGCCTCGTGATCGGGAGAGCTTCGCAACGAGCATTGCTGCGCCTGCGGATACAGGGGATGCACTTGCGGCCGTCGATCCTCGACGAGCGCATCCAGGCGTGCGACGGTGGCCTCACATGCCGACCTTGCCGGCACGCGGTAGCAGGGCACGTGCGTGGCCAACTCCGTAAGAACCTCGAAATGATCCTGCATCGCCTGCGCCGTGCCCGGATAGAAACTGCCTTGCCACAGTGCCGCAAAGGCGCCCTGTGTGGGGCAGGTGCCGATCATCTCCTCCTGCCCGGGCGTGCGGTCCAGAACCAGCACCGCCTGGATCGGATAGGGGTCCTGGCACAGGGAAACGAACACATCGTGGCAATCATAGAAGCACTTGTCGCCGTCCCGTCCGAGGGGTTTCGGCAGGCAGATGCCGCACTCGTGCAGCAAGGCACTCGTGCTCGACGTGAGTCCCAGTTGATCGGCGATCCCACCGGCCCACAGCTTGTTATGCCGGCGGAAGACTACGCAACGATCGTCTGCCATGAATCGCGCCCGGCCGAGAGAGGCCCAGGCCAATGCGAGCGTGCTCTTGCCCATACCCGAGGAGCCGCAGATCAGGACGGCGCCGCCGTGAGTCTCGACCGCTCCCGCGTGGACCACGAAGAACCCTTCCGATCGCAGCATCTTCTGCACGACCAGTCGTCCGAGCTGCTCCGCCCTCTTGACTCCTTCAGGCGTTGTGAAGAGATGCGCATTCTTCGCTATTGGATTCATGACGGCCGCTGTTCCCTGCGACAAGGCGCGGAACATCCCTTCGCTATCTTCCTGGTACTGCACCTCCGTGTCCGGCCAGATGCGCAGGGTGGAAACCGGGGTGCCCGGCGCGAAGCCGACACTCGCAGGCGGGTCCTCGAAGAAGACCTCGATGTGCCAGGCAGCCTCGGAACTCAGAGGCCAGGGGAGCCGGTAAAGGGATGGAAAGACCCACCGGGCGGAGATGTCTCCGTGAACATGGATCTTTATGGCTATTCCGTGTACCGCAAAACAGGCATCATCCATTTGTCTTGCCCTTGCGCGCGTCCTGCGGTGCAGGAATTCCGACGGGCCCGCCCGGCAGGAGAATATGGAGCGTCTTCGCCGATTGCTGATGGATCTGTATCTCCAGGTCCGGCGGCAACCTGATGCCCAACGCGCTCTCAATCACCGTCCTCGGCGACGCCAGCAAGGCCGTGCGGAAAGCGTCATCCGCCCAGGCTCGAGTCATCAATGTCCTGAGTCCGCTTTTCTCCGTGCGGGGCTCCGGTCGCAGCATCTGTTCCACAACCGCTTCGGCGAGGATATCGCGCGCGACGTTGTCGGCGAGTGAGGCCGAAGGACTCGTGAAGTGCTGCATCAGAAAGACGTGCGTTTCATCCGAAAGGCAGATTCCTTTGGCTGCGACGGCGCCGTAGGGATCGGCCAGGTAGGCACGGCGGTCCTGGGGTGAATACGCCAGGTTCAAGAACACCCGTTTCGTATCCTCATCCTGCAGCAGGCGGGGGATCCGAGACGCCGCGGTAGTGGAGAACCGTCTCGCGACAAGATCGTACTCGGCCTCGTAGCTTGCGTCCAGAGAGACATCGAGTCCGTCAGGCGCCGTGTCGCGTCGGGCTGACGAAGCCTCGCTACGAAAACAGAGGGGATAGTCGGCAAAAGGATCGCCTTGAGCTACACTGTACACATAAGCAGGGCACCCGCGGCAGTAAGGGTACAAGTCACAGTCGCTGCACATCGCGAACGACGCCCGTCGTCGGAATCTCCTCATGAGAGGGGCACCCAGGAAGATATCCTCGAAGGATTGTTCCGGCATCCGGCCCACAGGAATGGGCAGGCGACGACACGCCAGGACAGTGCCGTCGGGCAGTATCGAGACGCCGGCCCAGCCGCACAGACAGCCGGCCACGACGGCCAAGCCGGAAGCTCGCACGGGAAAGAACGCTCCTTGAGTCAGACGGCTCAGTCGCAGAAGATTGGGTTTCTCCGTCGCGATCAGAGGATGTCCCTGCCCTTGAAGACACGCTTTCGCTTCAAGATAGTCGGCAAAGATCTCCGAGAGCCTGGAAGCCGTCAGGCACGCTCCGATCTTCGAGGCGCGTCCCACCTTGCAGCCGATGTCGAATGCAAAGGACGAAGCGGGAGTCTCTCGCGCGACGAAACGGAGCAACGGAACCAACTCATCGGCATTATCGGGAAACAGGGTGAACATGACGTGCCCGGGAATGCCACACGATGCCAGAAGTTCCAGTTTCTCGATGGTGCGAGCGAAGCTCCCTCGACCGCGGATAGTGTCATGGGTTTCCTTCAGACCGTCGAGACTCATCTGCAAGAAAGCTGCGTTCAGATCGGCCAGACGCTTGGCCCGCTCCACGGTCAAGGTCTCCGGATTGCCCAGCAGGGCCACGACCTTTCCGCGTTTACGAAGCTCCGCAAGGAGATCGTGCCACTGATCGTGAAGAAAAGGATCGCCTCCGGAGAGGTAGAAATCCCTGACATCTGCTCCCCAGGTCCGTTCGAACGCGTCAATGCTGTCGAGAATCTCTATCATCCGACCGAGCGGCAGCGGCGCCTGCTGTTCGCTATCCTGGGTGCCGGGGTCTTCCATGTAACAGTGCTTGCATCGGTTGCCGCAGCGGGAGGTAATGTGCCATTGAACGTGCAGACGAGGCCGATGGGTTACTCTGCTCCCAATCGCGCCGGAGCGACCGAAACGTGAATCTACGTCAGCGGCCATATGGCCTTCCCTTTCGAGACCTCTCAGGAGCATAATAGAGGATGACCCTGGACCGTGCAACAGGTTCAGCGGGAATTCCGATGGGCTCTCCTGCGTTCCGAATGCCCTTGACGGTGCCCATGGCCGACCGGTTGCGTGGCGCAAATGATTTTTCTTGACCGCGCAGGCAGTTTGATAATACCCTATTGCCTGTCGGACATTGTGGGACAGCGGCCTGGATAGCCGGGCTATTGGATTTTCACCATGGACACGGCAGGAAGAAGGAGGCACGATATGAGCGAAGTCTACATCATGAGTGAGCACGTCAGTTGGAGGAAGCTGGATGCCGGCAGGAGCATCATGCTGGATCTCAGGTCAGGTTCCTACTATACCCTGAATGAGACCGCGACCCTGGTATGGGACTACCTGACACACTCGATGTCTTCGCAGGACGTTGTGCAACAGTTGGCCCGGATCTCTGGTGCAGACGCCGCTGAGATCGAGCGGGATGTCCTCGGCATGGTGAACAGCCTGGTCGAGAAGGGATTCCTGATCGAGACGGACGTCTCTCCGGAGATGCCGGAGGCCACCCGGATCACCGTCCCGGATATTCCCTACGCCAAGCCGGTTGTGGAGGAACACGAGGCCGTGACGGAAATCACCGCAGGAACGGACGAGTACTCCTCCTGCAGCAGCGGTTCTCATTACTGGTATCCCAACTGAGCCCGGGATCCAGTCCGGAGGACCATGCCTTCGGTTCTCATCCGGTGGCGGGCAGACCGGGCATGAGGGACTGAATGCACTGCCCGACGCAATGGCCAATGTCCTCATAACGAAGCTCTGCAATCGGAATTGTGCCTACTGTTTTGCACGCGACCAATTCGTGATCTCGCCGGAAAGCGACGTGGACCGGGCAGCGGTGCACATGCCGCTCTCGCGCGTCTTGGACGTTATACGGTTCATCAAGAACTCGCGGCAACCTGTAGCCGGGTTGATGGGAGGCGAGCCGACGCTTCATCCCAAGTTCGCGGAGATCGTCGATCTGTTCCTCCATCACCAGCTCCATATCAGGCTCTTCACCGGCGGCCTGATGCCTGCTCGCGCAGTGGAGCATCTCTCCACGCTTGACCCGGCTCGCATCGGCATCAGTCTTAATGTGCCGGCGCCGAACGAATGTCTTTCCCAGTCCCAGCGCGACCACATCCTGACCACTCTGAAACGGCTCCACACCTTCACGGCGCTGTCTTTTACTCTGTGCGACGCGGCGCAGGATCTGCGTTTTCTCGTAGACTGGGTCGTCCGTTTTGACACCCGACGATCGATTCGCCTGGGACTGGGCGTTCCCAGCCTGCGCGGAGATGGAAGCCAAACGCTCGACCCACGGGATTATCGAACTGCCGCGCCGCGCATTATGGAACTGTCCCGCGCGTGTCAGGAGCACGGCATCCTGTTGACATTCGACTGTGGGTTCCCTCGGTGCATGTTCACGGACGAACAATTGTCTCTTTTGCGTTCTCACGGCACGCGCGCGGTGTTCGCGTGCAGTCCCATCGTGGATATCGGGGTGGATCTCTCGGTATGGTCGTGCTTTCCTCTCGCGACCTTCTCTCAAGCCGGCCTGGCGGACCTCCGCGACCGGGATGACGCGTGCAGGTACTTCCGAACACAGCAGAGAGCGTACAGGAATCTCGGCATCTACGAAGCGTGTCTTGCCTGTGACCACAAACGATCCGGACAGTGCAGCGGTGGCTGCCTGGCCCACGTCATGAGGAGTTTCCACTGAAGTGTGTGTGTATGATCGACCGTCCAGACACAAAGGATGAGACAGAAGACAGGCCGCTCTCCGGCCCGTGCGATGTCTTCCGGAGACTGCATCCGTCCCTTCCCCTCTTCGGCATCCCGGCCGGCAGCCAATACGCCGTATACACGCCGGGACAGATCTTCGCCGTGTCGGAACAGCAGTTCCACGGTCTTGCGCGCATCTGGTCGGGCGGAACGGCCGGCCCCGGCCGGGAAGTGGTTTCGTTGGCGGAACGCCTGGAAAAGGCCGCTCGGGACGTGGAAGCCCGATGGGCCGGCCAACAGATGCTGCCCTTCACGCCCGAATGCCTGACGGTCTACCTGAGCAATCAGTGCAATGCCGACTGCGTTTACTGTTATGCCAGGTCGTCCGTCCCCCGTCGGATCGATTCCGTCCGGTCTGGCGACATGGAGGTTTCCGTGGAAGCCGTGGCCTGCGCCGCCCGACTCGTGGCCGATGCCTGTGCCCGATGCCAGAAACCCTTCTGGATCGTGATCCACGGCGGTGGCGAGCCGACGCTTCACTGGGGACAGCTTCAAGAGATCGTCCGTCACACCCGAGAGCTGGCTCAAGAACGAGGCATTGACTGGAGGAGCCACATTGCCACCAATGGGCTGATTTCCGAGGCCCAAGCCGCATGGATCGCAGACCAATTCACCTCCGTGAGCGTCTCCCACGATGGTCCTCCCGACATTCACAACGTGCAGCGTCCCACACTTGACGGACGTCCTTCGTTGGCCATCGTGGAGCGGACGATTCAGACGCTTCAGGGAAGGTCCTCGCATTTCTACGTGCGCACGACGCTCCTGCCCGGTCAGGTGGGCCGGCAGCAGGAGATCGTGGAGTATCTGTATGAGCGTCTCCAGGTGACGTCGATCCATATCGAGCCTGCATACCCGCTCTGGGACCAGGGCGCCGTCGGATTTCGACCGAGCGATGCGGAAGGATTCATAGAGCACTTTCTCCAAGCCCGGACGTGGGCCGGCCGTCACGATGTCGCCGTATCGTTCTCCGGCCTTCGAATGCAGGAGTTGCACGGTCCGTACTGCAATGTGCTCCGTCACACGCTGCACCTCATCCCGGGGGACGTGGCCGGCGCCTGTCCTTTCACCCCCGACAAGAACAGGGCAATGGAGGCGAACACAGTCGTGGGGCACTATGATCGTTCCTCAGATGCCTTCATCCTGGACGCGGACAGGATCGAGGCGCATCGACGCTCCGCCTATCACCTGTCTGCAACCTGCCGGGATTGTCCGGGGGCCTATCACTGCGTCCGTGGGTGCCCGGCGCGGTGCCACATCGTAGAGGAGAAGAACGATCCCGCCTCCCTGTTTCGCTGCAGGGTGTCCCGCCTGCTGCTATGCCATGAAATACGCTGCGCCGCGACAAACGTCCGTTGATGCGACCGGATGGTCATGTTCCGGAAACACGGGCCTCATGACGGAGCTGTCGGATCATCTGTGTAATGAGCCACGATCCATTGGCTGTGAGCTCGAACGTCCCGGGGCATTCTCCCGGCGTCAACAAAGCGCACGCGCGCCAGACATCCAGAAGGCCGGTCGCATGTGGTCCGGTTAGCGATTCCATTGTGACGGCGCCGGTCATCAACTCGGCCACGACAGGACGCAGGGTCCGCTCGAGGGGTGTCTCTTCCACTCCGCCTTCCAGGGCCGGCGCCCGGGCCTGCGTGTAGGCGGGATGATTGAGATGCCGATACAGATACCCGTTGAACGCGCCGTCCGCCGTCGGACCCAAAGCCAGCAGGTCTTCCCCTCGGCTGACGTGGTGATAGTAAAGACATCTGTCCTGAGGCAGGGCAAAGTGGGTGAAGAAGTTCTTTCGATACCCTCTGCCACGCAGATAGTGTTCCGCCGCCTGGTAAAGGACGTAGTTGTGCAGGGGATTCGGTCGACCGGCGCCGGCGCGCTCAAGGAAGGCGCGATTCCTGTCGCAGACCTGCAACTGATACAGGGAGAACCCGTGTACGCCGACGTCTGCGAGCAGCTCGAGCGTCTGTATCAGGTTCTTCCCACTCTGCCCCGGCAATCCGTAGATGATATCCGCGGACACGACCAACCCCTGAGCCATAGCCTCTCGGAGTTTGGTCAAAACGACATCGCGCGTGTCCCGGCGGCCGATCCGGCGACGAATGCCGTCGTCGAGGCTCTGCACACCCACGTGCAGGCGGGAGAACCCCATTGCCTTGAGGTCCGCTACATGCTCCGGCGAGAGCTGTCGGGTTGTTGACTCAAGAGCCCATTCAGTCTGCGGACTCTCATTGAAACCGCCTCGGCAGGTCCCGACAATCCGGCGCAGAACCGCAGGACTCAGATAGTTCGGCGTGCCTCCCCCAAAGTGCACCGTCGTCACCGGACGCTCCGCCAATCGTGGAAGCGAGGTCCACAGGTCCATTTCACGGCACAATGCCTCGGCGAAGACGTGCTCGAGCTGTCGTTGGCTTCTCGGCAACGGATGGGAGAAGAGATCGCAGAACCCGCAACGCCGCTCGCAGAAAGGGATGTGAATGTACAGGGACATCGGACCGCTCGTCACGTGATCCCGAATGCGCTGTGCAATCTGCGCCCAGGCGTGCGGCCCGTCGTGCTCGAATCCACGCTGCGCCCATACCGGACGCGGAAAGGTGTGCTCGCCGATCGTGAACCAGTTCTCCAGAGCCCGCCATTGCGACACAATGGCGTCCGGATGTGCCGTATCCGGAAGATCCCTGAGCAAAGGCAGAATGGATGGTCTTTCAGAAGCCACTGTTCAGCGGGCTCCCCATGTGTTCCAGCAGATCGTGAGCCGCGGCCTTGAAGTACTCCCGGCAAGTCGTACAGACGTGACAGTTTCTTTGGCAATAGAGCGTCTTCTCGAAAAACGCCTCCGAAATCGGCAACGGCATAAGCATCGATGCCGGTCCGCCGCCGATATCGTCAACCTGCAGCGGCTTTCGATGGATGTAGGCATCCAGCACGCGCAGATACTTCTGCGGCGTGCGAAGCGTCACCCGGCCTCCCAGTTTCAGATCGTCGAAGACGCCCTCATACAGATGGAGATGCTGCGGCAGCACCCACGCTCCGGTCAGTCGCATCCAGGGTTGACGCTTCAGCAGGTCGGCGCACAGGGACAGCGGATGGGCAAGGTCACAGCCCATCTCGTGGAAATGCTGAACGCGAAACGGGCACCCCGGCAGACAACACTCATTGACAAGAAGACGGATGCGTCCTGGAAATGCCTCTTTGAGTGTCCTGAGAGCGGGCAGATCCCGCGTGATCTCGGGGGGAGGAACCAGGTTGTCGAACAGCCCGTCGAGCATCACAACCTGATTGGGCTTTCGAATCTGCATCAGGCAGGACGCGGTCAACGTCATATCCGGAAAGGCGTCGCGCACGGATCTGGCCAGCGTCAGGTTCGTCACCGTGGCGGAGGCCAGGCCATACTCCCCCCGCAATCGTCGCAGCTCCTCCAGTACCGCCGGGGCAATCTCCTCGACCGGACGCGGCAACGTCATCGCATTGAGCAACGCCGACATCTTCACAAGTCCCGATTGCAGGAGCGTCTCGCGGCACGCCGACGGTTGAGTCGGTTCGCCGGACCCAATGATCGCCGCGGGCAGCGGGAAGTAGACTTCGGCGATTCTGTTCGGATGCGATTGCGTTATGCGATGCCAGAAGTCGAGCGGCTGATCGATATAAGGAATGATCCAGCGCGCCACGTCGCCGCCATCGGCTCGTTCGCGGTGTCCGTCGAATCCCTCTCTTGCCTGGTCGGACATATCATTTCTCTTGCAGCGACGTACAGACAGTACCGGTTCCCGCTGCACAACATACGACAGGCGCGCTGTTTCGTCAACCGACAGCCTCTGCCCGACCCTGCGGAGAAGAAAACAGCATACTTGCGGCCCCCGTCGCGGTAGAATCACAACAGACTGCCCGGCTTGGGCGGAGGAATCTGTGCGAGGAATCAGGTTCCAACGTCAACAGCCTCGCGGCCGGAGAGTGAAACGACAATGCTGGACTCAGATCCTCATGTACCCAACGAAGCGACTCGGAACCTCTGGTTGGCGAGCCTGGCGGCCAGTTGGAAGGGCCGTTTGAGTCTCGACGCGCTGGACTCGCGCGGGACCGATTGGCCCTGGCTCCTGCAGGCGGCCAAGCGCCATCGAATCCTCGAAAGTGTGTGTTGCGTCTGGGACACCCTTCCCGACGTGCCTGACGCGATCAAGTGTCAGTCCTGGATGGCCAGCGAAAAGGCCCGACACAGGGGAGAGGCCGTCAGACAGGCACTGAACGAGCTGCAGGGGGTCGCCGACAGACACGGTTTGCAGATCGTGGTTCTCAAATCACCCACGTATCTGACGGAGGCGTCCTTCGGCTTCGACAAACGCTACGTGCAAGACATCGATCTGCTGGTGCACGAAACGGACCTCGATATCCTCCGTCGTGAAATCGAATGCCTGGGTTACCAGGGTGAGGGACGTCGTCGTCGTCACAAGGGACGCGAGTGGCTGTTTCGCAGGGGAGACATGCTGATCGAGGTCCATCTTTCCGCCTCGAATCGAAGGCGTTTTCAGACACGGTTGTCGACCGACGCCATCATCGGCCGGGCCGGCCCGTTCGATCTCCACCCACCCCTCTTGAGAATGGCGCACACGGATGATGCCATTGTCCTCGCCCTGCATGCCTATCACCACAAGTACCGTCGTCTTCTCTGGCTTCGCGATTTCTGTGTCTGGTGGCGAATCAGGGATCCCGATCCGCACGCGGTTCTCGCAGCGTTCAAGGCCTTGAGCCTCGAACGCATCGGCTGGATAACCTGGATGGGCATGGAGTGCCTCGGTTGGCGCAGACCCTCTTCGTGGACAGCCCGGCAATGGGACTGTTCATCACGTCTTTCCCAGTGCGTCCAGGCATTCTGGCAGGATAGTCTCTTCCGGCTGGAGGAGACCTATTCACAGGCCCTCTTGAGACGACAGATTGAGCTGCGATCCGCCAAGGGGGTACGGTCGAAGTTCGGAGCGTTGACGCCTTTGTTTTCGTGGCGCAACATCTCGGAGCTCTACAGGCTCCGAAGCCGGCAGCAGGCTCGACGCTTGCCCAATGACCACCGCTTGATATCCGAGGACCTCTGATTGTCCCTACAGGAGTCCCCGGTGTCGCGGGAGTTCGAGCGGCGCCCCCTCAGATTCGGTGATCGTGGCGCACGATGAGTCGCTGGCCGCCATCGAGGCTGTGATGCCGGTTCTTCGGCGGCGTGATCCTGCGGAGCCTGTCGAGCTGGCCGATCTCCTTCAGCCGGGCGTAGATGAGCTGCCATGCACAGGGCCGTTCCGGGCGGACCTCGCACCGATCCTCGCGGGACCCGCCGTATGGGCCGTTCAACATTCTCTTGGCGCACCGGGTGACCGGACAGACTCCGCCATATTCGTGCAGAACGCAGGCCCGCACGCGGCGCATTTCTCCGTCCAGATGCCTTGCTCTTCGAGGATGCCGAAGATGTTGGGCGTCGCCTGGGCATAGTGCTTGGCGATGGCCTTTCGCTTGCCGAGGTTGCGGTCGAAGCGGTCGGGGATGTTCACCGGGTATGCCTGCGTGCACTCGCTGCAGCCGTTGCACTTGCTCTCATCGACGTACCGCGGATGACGCTTGACGGTCGCCTTGAAACTGCCCGGCTCGCCTCGGAGATCGACCAGCTCGGACATGGTCAGGATCTCGACGTTGAGATTGCGCGCACTCGACGAGCTTGGGCGAGATGATGCAGGTCGCACAGTCGCCGGTCGGGAACGTCTTATCGAGATGGGACATCATGCCGCCGATCGTGGCCTCCCACTCGACGAGATACACCTTGAAACCGGAGTTGGCCAAATCGAGCGAGGCCTGCACTCCGGCGATTCCGCCTCCTTGCACGAGCACCGCACCGACCTTCTTCTGACCGTTTTCACTCATATCGACAGCATTCCTCATGCGGCGTTGACGACGACGTTGACCACCCGGGCCGGCGAGATCATCAGCTTGTTCAGACCAAGCTGCTGGGCCGGGATGCCCAGGCACAGGCCCAGCAACTGTGTGATGTACAGGATCGGCATGTTGTAACGGTTCCCCGTGACTCGGGCGATGTCGAGCTGACGCATATCGAGATTGATCTGGCACATGGGGCAACTGACCGCGATGCACTCGGCGCCGGCCGCCTTCGCCATCCCCACGATCTTGTCCGTCAGCCCTTCCTTCTGTGCGGCGGCCAGCCAGGCACGGAACGCATCCACATCGAAGACGGGCTGCCCCAGGTAGCCCAGCCGCCCCCGGCTGGGGAAAGAACGGGAGGTCCTATGATTCCTCGCTGCCGGGTGAACTGTTTTGGCGACCTGATCTGTCCGACCTGTACGGCCCAACTGCTCACGCCTGCGAACCGCTTCGTGAGGTCGGGCGTGGGGTCCTGTTCGATCTGCGGGACTTCCTTTCGTGTGACTGGACGGACCGCACGTCGGGCCAACGAACAGGCCGAACGGTTCCACGCGAGGATGACCATGGAGGCGCTACGCGATGCGACTTGCACGTGAGAAACACGATGGGCGGACCGCGCCGCAGCGAATCCGCGCGATGAAGCGATCGGACGACCCTGTCACCCGCCAAGCCGGTCTGATCCTGGAGGCCTTTGCGTCGGAACGCCGAACGGAGGGCGCGTTCTACCTGCGTTTCCGCGCCCTGGCGCCGATGCAGGTCGGGGCGCTCGAGACGCTCTGGGACATCCGCGACGACGATTGGCGTCTGTTCCGAGGGATCTGTCGGTTCTTCGGGCTGTGAGAAGAGAAATCAAGCAGCGAAGATCAAAGGTCAATGGTGCGGCGCGCGACTCCGTCACTTCACGAGGCCCGCCGGTTCACTCAACTCATCATCCCAGGAATTAGCACGTGCCGTTCCTATCGCGGTTGTCCGCTTGCTCGAGTGCGTCGAGGAGCGTATGGCCGGCAAGGTGAAGCCTCTCCGCCAGGTCGGCGAGATGCGCCATGCTCTGTGCCGATTCGACGGCACGGAGAATCTCGTTCACCTCTGTCGTTCCGTCGAGCGTGTCGAGGTTGTTGTTCTTCATTGTGGTCAGGAGGTGTCCGATACGATTCACCAACCGTTTGCGGAAGAAGGCGAGCCGATTGGCGTCGAGAGCGCCGGCCCGGAAGGCCGGCTCGAATTCGTGGAAGGCTGTGCACGCCTTCTGCAGATACAGCAGGACCATGCCCTTGGCGGCATGGCCCTCCGCCAGGACTCTCGCCCACTGGAATTCCTCGTTTCGCCAGTGCTCGTCTTCTACGGTTGTGTGGTATTCGATATTGCCCATTGTCGCTCTCAAGACTTGGTTTTTGGAGGTGCGCACAGTTTCAGCGTGTGTTCGATCAGTTCGGGACCGCCCCAGTCGCCGTGGCCGGGCACAACGATCCTCGCGCGTCGATAGGCCGCTTGCACTTTACGGAGGGTGAGCGGATAGGCCGCCAGGTCGCCGTCGGCGGTGTTGCCGAGCGACTGGGAATCCGTGGACTTGATGAGGCAGCCGCCGAACAGGATTTGCTTCTGGGGCAGCCAGACGACCACATTGTCGGTCGTGTGGCCGAACCCGAAGTATGTAGCGAGGGCAACCGTGGCGCCGCAATGGACGAGCGTCCGGAATTGATAGGGAATCTTCGGGACCGGCAGGCGCTTCTGTCTGGCGATCTCAATCGTCTTGTCCAATCCGTAGGAGACGGCCCCTCGCCGGTGCGCCTCCTCCAGGCCGCCCATGCAGTCCTGGTGGAAGTGCGTGGGGACCACCGTCTTCACGGTCGCGCCCTGATTCTGTGCGATCCAATCGCATAGCGCCGCGGTCAGTTCGTCCGTCCAGGGCAGGTCGATCAACAGGGCATCACGACCATCGACGACGAGGAGCCCATTCGCGGGGCAGCGTCCGTAGTTGGGCAGATCGTAGTACGTGGTGTGCACCCAGACGCCGGGGGCGATGGGCTGTACGAAGACATCGTCCGAGATCCGGATGCTCTCGGCCCGGGGCGCCGGCTGTGAGGACTGGCAGCCGGCCGCCATGACACATGCACAAGTGAAAATGACGCACAATCCGCGCTGGGTACGCAATGAGTGACCAGCCATGTTGGTTCTCCGGTAGAAGTCCATTTCTTCATCGCGACCCTGAACGTCCGGGTTCACGCCGAGTCCATCACAGCATAACCTCTATCCCAGGACGACCGCGGAGTCAAGATGCCGGACACGATGAGGACTGGAGAGGGCGCACGACCGTACTTGCGCATGTGCAACAGGGTTCACGAAGACCCTGGATTGTCATTCCCGCGAACGCGGGAATCCAGTTCCTCGCGCACGTCGCGAACCACGGCTCATGGATTCCTGCTTGGCGCAGGAATGACCGGGTCCGGCCTATGTCTCGTCATGCCATCGGAGCGCGCAAGAACGATCACGCACCCGGCTCGAGAGGCGATTGCGTTCTCCGACCGATGACCTACAATGGCGGTCGCTGTCGCCGTGTGGGGGCGGCTCGTCGTTTGGCCGGGAATCCATCAGGGGAAACTCATGAACGCAAGCACGATCGTCCTGTGTCTCGCTTTGTCCTCCATTGTGTTTGGAGGCCCAGGCGCACAGCCCGAGATGTACTACACAGACACGTCCCACGGGCGGTCGCTGGCCAAGGACCCCGATGTGGAGTGGTTCAAGGGGCGGTATCTGATGTACTACTCGGTGAACCGAGGCACGGACGGATGGGCGGTCGGCATCGCCGAGAGCGCCGACCTCACGCACTGGACGAAGGTGGGCGAGATCCTCCCGGCGGGCGGTTGCGAGAGCAAGGGGCTCGCCGCACCCGCTGCGATGGTCCGCGACGACAGACTCCACCTGTTCTACCAGACCTACGGCAACGGGCGCAACGACGCGATCTGCCACGCGGTCTCTGAGGACGGAATCCACTTCACACGCAACGCGACGAACCCCATCTTCCGCCCGACGGGCGACTGGAATTGCGGGCGGGCCATCGATGCTGATGTGATCGAGCACGAGGGCCGGCTGTTGCTATACTGCGCCACGCGAGATCCGGAGATGAAGGTTCAGAAGCTCGTCGTCGCCTGGGCGCCGGCGGACTCGGACTATGGGCGGGACAAGTGGACCCAGTTGTGCGATGCGTCGATTCTCGAACCGCGGCTGCCGTGGGAGAAGAAGTGCATCGAGGCCCCCTCGGTCTGCAAGCACGATGGCCGGCTGTTCATGTTCTATGCCGGCGGGTACAACAACGAGCCGCAGCAGATCGGCTGTGCCGTCAGCGCCGATGGCGTCTCCTGGACGCGGCTCTCTCAGGAGCCGTTGCTGCCCAACGGCGACGCGGGCGAATGGAACGCCAGCGAGTCCGGCCATCCCGGCGTCTTCACCGACCGCGACGGACAAATGCACCTGTTCTTCCAGGGCAACAGCGACAAGGGCGCGAGCTGGCATCTGTCCAGGATGAAGATCGCCTGGGAGGGGACAGGCAACCCTTATCTGATCCGCCCGGGGGATGGGACGGTCTTCAAGCTTCGGTGATCTCGACCGGCGTGCATGACCGTGGTTGCGACCTCCCGCAGAGTGACGAGGCGTTGCCCCGCAGTTGTCATTCCTGCACTGCAGTGGCGCAACATCTTGTTTTCTTAGCAGGCATTTTGGTCTGATCCCGTCCTCGCCTCCTCGCCTGCCTGGCATCGGGACCGCACCGTATGACCGGGGGCGCTGCCCCCGGCCCCCCGGCATTCTTCGCCTTCCGCCAGCAGCATGACGGGCAGGCGTGTCGAGGGGCAAGTCCGGCGCTGTGATTTCCCATGCTCTTGGCCCAATGCGTCAAATGCCGGGGGTTTGGGGGCGGCGCCCCCAAGAGACACGAGCGGACTCAAAACCCGATGAACCTGTGCTTTGGTTGCGGCCGAAGGCCGCTCCAAGCCAAGCAGGAATCCAGGAACCGCAGCGTGCGGCGTGTTCCAGAAAGTGGATTCCCGCTTGCGCGGGAATGACATTCCAGGGTTTCCATGAATCCTTGTTGCACGCGTGCAGATATAGTCGTGCACCGTTTGGACCGGCGCGTGGGCGGAGCGGTTTGCATTTGTCGATTGGCCCTGCTACACTGAAACTCCGTGGAACGGTTTCGGTGACTCAAGCGACGATGGCGATGCCTGCAATACTGCGATTCAGTCGGTTCGAGGAGGCCAGCGGCTATTGCGGCAAATGCCTCAAGCAGACGCCGGTGGGCCGGCAGGGGATCAACCACGTCCCGCACCTGATCCTGACGCTGCTGACCGGGCTGTGGGCGGTCTTCTGGATTCGCGATGCCCGCCGGACTCGCGAGTGGCGGTGCCTGGAGTGCGGGGCGACCGTTTACAGGATCATGGGCAACCCGTTCGAGAAAACGAAACGCAAGTGGAGATGAAGACCCTATGGAATGCCGGAAAGCCAGGAACATGGAGAACTGCAACTGCTCGTATCCCGGTTGCAGCAACAAGGGCGTCTGCTGCGAGTGCCTGAGCTACCACCTGTCGTCGAAACAACTGCCCGCGTGCTGCTTCCCGGACGACGTGGAAAAGACCTACGACCGCAGCTTCAAGGCCTTCGCCAAGGCGTGGAAGCTGTAATCACCCACGAATGAACTCGGCCAGTGATACAGCAACATCGGGGAATTCGCTCAAGACCTGTCTATCCACCGTGACCAGCGGGATATCCAGGTCTTTGGCCAGTGCGACGAACTCGCAATCGTAGGCTGAGCAGGCGCTCGTCGATGCCAGCGCGAGAATCTGATGGGACACCGTCTCATACTCGCGACCCCGCATCAGGCGCGAAGCCTCTTCCATCACCTGTTGGGCATCTGCCAGGCTAAGCCGCCTCTTCCGAACGTAAAGGGCCAACACATTGCGCAGTTCACTTCGCCAGAGCAAGGGAGCCGTCCACAACGGGTCTCTCGAGAACGCTTGCTCTGCCTGCGTGGAATGGTCGCTGGCCAGATACAGGTACCCAATGACGTTTGTATCGACGACAATCATGGGCGACCCGCCGCCTTCGCTCGGGTAAATTCGCGATCGGTGATCGGATGGGCCGTCGTCCTCTCTCGCAGTCTGCGGGCGTTGGCCAGCACCAACTCCGGGTCGATCTCCTGCGAGCTGACGGCCCGCTCGATACACGCGATGATCTCGCTGTTGATGCTCCGATGACTGATCTGGGCGGCTCTCTTGAGCTTCTCATAGATCTCGGGCGGGATGTTCTTTAACGTGATCGTAGGCATCGGGCTACTCCAATGGTTCCAATATGGAACCATTATGACAACGCGGACGGAGACTGTCAAGAGGAATTCGGCTCCTGAAAGCAGTTGCAGTTCCGAGGGCGAGACCACGGGATTCTCTTCACGAACGCCGCCCGTGGGTCCATAGGCCTGACCCACGTGGTGAAGTCCGGTGACTTACGTCTCGCTGTCGTAGTAGACGATGTAGTCGCCTTCATGATTGCTGGGGGTCAGGTCCGCCCACTTGACGAACCGCGCGGCGCCGTCGAGATACCCGACGACGAGGCCATCCGGCGTCGGCTTCATTGGTCGATCCGTTGCGTACTGGAACGTCGCTCCGACGTGCGAAGCGTACCAGGCGGGCCATTGGCCGCCCGCGCCGACCGCGTCGTAGCGGTTGTAGCAGAAGCAAGTGACGAGCGTCCTCGACGTGGGCTTGTCCGTCACCTTCCTGGCGGTGATGTACTTTCGCCCGGTGTTGGCGTCGGTCCAGTTGCCGCGATTGCCCCAATAGATCCAGCCGATATGGGCGGTCGAGACGAGGGGCCGCGTGGCCGGCAGCGGGCTGAGCCAGTCCGGAGTCGATTCGAAGTACTTGCGGGCGGTCTCGCAGGTGGCATGCTCTTCCGTCAGGCCGTAGTTGCCGAAGGCCAGCATCGTCTTGTAGCTGACCAAGGTCAACAGGTCGGCCTTGTCCCACTCTCTGCTATAGCCGGAGGCCGACTTGTCGACGATGTTGCCCTCCGGCAGGAACCCGTCGAAGTCGCTCGCGTAGAGGTTGCCGACGATGAGGCCCTGGTGCAGGTTGTTCTGGCACGCGACCCGCCGGGCGTGCTCCTTCGCTTTCCGCAGGCATGGCACCAGCACCGACATCAGCACCGTGATGATCGCGATCACTACGAGCAGCTCGATCAACGTGAAGCCGCAACGAGTTTCGCTCGATCCATGAATGTCACGGGTCATTGTGCTCTCCTTTGGATGCGGTAGGTTGTGATCGTTCGGCCTTCCTTGGCCATGGTGATGCCGAATTGCTCCTGGAGCCATCGCTTCGCCTGCTCGACGCCCTCGGCGCCCTGCCAGGTCGGATCTCCATTGCCGACGCAGACGAACTTGTCGAGGTTCGTCTGATCGAGGATGTAGCAACCCGGCGGCATCCGCTGCGACAAGACCTCGAGCAGATCGGCGACGCTCCACGCGCGGAGACCTTTGTCCTCCGCATCCACGTTCCAGGGGACGCGGACCGCAGGGCAGTTCTTGAGCTGACGGCCGTCGTAGCGGGCGACAAAGACCTCCTGCACCGCCTGTGCCTCCGTCGTCAGTTCCAGTCCGCGGGCGGCGAGCACGAGCCGGAAACACTCCGGCAGCTTGATTCCCTCCCTGTACACGAGATCCGCGTTGAACCTGCGATCCTCCAGTCCCCCGGCGAATCGAATCGCGGCTTGGTACGGATGGACCTTGCGAGCGTCGCTCTGGTCGGCGCCGACGGTCCTGAGATTCGATACGACCCCGCTGATTCCGCAATTGATCGGCAGGATTCGGTAACCGGGATGTCCCGGCAGCGTGTTCTTCTCCCCGCCCAGGTAGATCTCACAGTCGCGCGTACGATCGATCAGTTCCGCCTTCTCAGGCAGCGGATGGCCCTGGTAGTAGGCAGCCAGTTCCGCACGGCGCTCCTGGACCTGGCGGTCGGATTCAGCCGAGCCCGCATCTCGCTTGCCTCGTTCGGCCGCCTGCCTGTAGGCATCGTTCGTGCCGATGTCGAAGCCGAGCACTTCGCCAATCTGGTCTGCGGACAGGCCGGAATTCTCCGCCAACGACTCGATCAGGTCCTCCACATAGATGCCATAGTAGCGTTCCTCTTTCTTCGGGGTTGGTTCGCTCAGGCCGTCGATCCGGGCGAAGAGCGTCTTGGCCTCGTCGAGTCGGTTCGTTGCCGCCAGGGCGACGAGGTGTTCGGTGAAGGAGTACCTCGATTGGCCCCGCGGTCTGGCGAGCAGCAGGGGGGTCAGGACTTGGCCGATCCTGACGGCCTCCTCGAAATCCGCCTGCCGGTCGGCCCGGCGAATCCAGAATGTCAGCAGCCGCTCGTTCTCCGGCTGCTCGCTCCAACTCGGAATCGTCGCCAGCAGACGCGCCAGGCGGCCGGCATGTTTCGGCGCGTCGAGCTGGTCGGCGAGCGAGAGCTTCAACTCCAGGCTGCTTCTGTCGCCGCCGGAAGACAGATCGGGACACGGAGCATTGCGGTCCCACTGGGTCAGCTCGACGGTGCCGACCAGTTCGGGCGTCGGATTGGGCCATTGAACGTGCGCCTCGCAGAACAGGGTGATCCGCGAGGGCCGATTTCCGTCGAACGGAAAGTCGAGCGGGACAAAGATGTTCAAAGAGGCGTCGTCGCGCGACCGGTGGCTGCCGGCGGCGCTGACGTAGGTCCGACCGAGATCGTCCTGGACGCGGGGAAAGCCGTAGAACGGGTTCCCATTCGGCATCCGGTTGAGGGCCTGCTCGGCCAGGACCCAGAAGGCGCCGTCTTCGGTCATTCCAGCCTGCTTGACCACGGGCATGTGGTAGCCCGACTGCTGGAACATCGCCTCCGGCGTGATGTTCTTGCCGCCCGGATCGACCTGGAAGGCGTAGACCACGCCCGTGTTGCTGGCGTTGTGCGTCTGGAGCACGCCGCTGAAGGCGTTCGGATCGAAGAACGCCGTCGGCTGCTCCTTGGAGTAGGTGAAAACTGCATCGGTGCTCGCTCCGTCCCGCGGGTCCCACATCTGGATTCGCACGGGCAGGCGGCTCTCGCGGAGCGCCCAGATGCGGACCCATTCCGGCGTGTCGGGCAGGGCCACATCGAAGACGATCATATCCTCCGAGATCACCGCGTCCGGATTCACCAGCGGCGTGACATCAGTCGGACGGCCTCCAAACATGACGTCGATGATGGCTTCGAGCGAGAATTCCCCCGCCTGGCCGATCTTGTCGATAAAGACCTTCGCCATCTCGTCGGGCTCCACGGCCTGACGCGACGCGACATCATATGCCTTGATTTGACCGTCGTAGGCGAAGACCACGTGCTTGGCGATCCGCAGTCGGATATGGCCGTCCTGACTCATCCACAAGTCCATCTGTGTCGGCTCGTCGGTCGCGTCGTCCTTCATGTAGATCGAAACGCTGAAGAAGGGCACCGCCTCGAACCGCTTGGTGACTTCGGCCCAGGCGACATTGCCGCCGGCCAATTGAGCAAGATGACTTATCAGTACCCCTGCCGCGACGAGGATCGCCGCTGCGATGGCCAGCCGGACGACGTGACCCCCCGTGTCCGTTATTGTGTGCCCATGCGAGGAATCGTCGTACGCTGCACGCATCTTGTCCAGCACGCGAGCGTTCGCCGTGTTCGCGGTCTTGATCCGTGCATTCCGGATGAGCCGGACTATGTCTTTGAGAGGCTTCATTCTTCCACCTCGCTGTTCAAAAGCGACCGCAGTTTTTCCAGGCCGTAGCGATAGCGGCTCTGAACGGTCTTGATCGATGTCTTCTGCCAGGCGGCGATCTGGCGGAAGGGCAGATCGCCGTACAGGTGCAGCGTCACGACTTCCCGCTGCTCGACGGGCAATTCCGACATGGCCCGGCCGACCCGCGTGAACTGTTCGCTGCAGATCGCCCAGGCATCGGGGAGCGCCCCGTCCGACGCCAGACCCAGGGCTTCGTCGAGCCCCGCCGTCTCCCGGCGGCGGGAGGCGACGATCTGGTTGCGGGTCGCGTTGGCGACGCACGTCGCCAGATACCCTTTCAGACTGCCGGTCAGTCGGAACGTCCGAGCTAAGCTCGCAAAGCGGATGAAGACGTCCTGCACAATGTCCTCAGCCGCTGCCCGGTCGCTCAGCATCGAGCCGGCCAGACGCAGCAGGTCCTCGCGGTACTTCTCGTACACGCGAGACAGCGCCATCGCGTCGCCGCGGTTGAGCCGCCAGACCAGAAACCTGTCTTCCACCATCACCGAAAAGGCCCTTTCGTCGAGAACATCGGTTCTCACCAATATAACAGTCGCGACGCCTTGTTTGCTCTACGCATCAGGATATAATCGACTGAGACAGGAGATGGGTCACGGCTATGACGACGAAAGAGCAAATTTTGAAGGTGTTGGCCGAGAACAAGGGTCGCCTGCAGGCGGGCTTCAAAGTTCGCAGGCTGGCTCTTTTTGGGTCCTATGCCAGAGGGGATCAGCGGGAGGACAGCGATGTGGATATCCTGGTGGAGGTCGATCCTTCCATCGGGCTTGATTTTGTTACCTTGTGCGAGACCATCGAGAAACTCCTGGGCATGCGGGCGGACGTGGTATCCAGCCGGGCCGTCAAACCTGACGGCTGGAAGGTGATCGAGCGAGAACTGATCTATGTCTAAACGGCCCGTCGATTTGCTGCTGAACGACATTTGCGAGGCCATTGAGAGGATCTTGCGTTACGTCGGCGGGATGTCCTTTGACTCCTTCAGCCATGATGAGAAGACGGTTGATGCGGTGGTCAGAAACATCGAAATCCTCGGCGAAGCTGCCAATCGTCTCCCAGACGAATTCAAGGAATGCCATGCCGATGTCGAATGGCACAAAGTTGTCGGGTTGCGCAACCGGATTGTACATGAGTACTTCGGCATCGACCTCGACATCATTTGGCAGATTCTCCATCGTGATTTGCCCGGCCTTCAGGCACGCATCAAGCGCATCCGCTCTTAACGCAGTCCGTGCATATCCAATATACAGTCAAATCGTCTCACTAATCTCGACGACGATTTGCTCGTGGGTCTTGTCGGTGCAGTCGATGGTGATTTGGGCGTACTTGCGGTAGAGGGGCTGACGCTGGGCGTAGAGGGAGCGGATGGTCTGGCCCTTTTCCATGACCACGCCGCGAGTGGGCAGGTTCGCGAGGCGCTGCTCGATCCGCTTGACCGGCAGGTCGAGATGGATGATGACACCGTGCTCAGCGAGCGACTGCATGGCTCGCTCGCTGTAGACGACGCTGCCGCCGGTGGCGATGACCGCGTTGGTCAGGTCGATGCAGGTCGCGTAGTCCTCTTCGATTTTGCAGAAGGTCGCCAGGCCGTCGGTGTCGATGATCTCCTGCAGCGACCGTCCCTGCGCCGCCTGGATGAAAACGTCGGTATCGAGAAAATGCATCCCGAGGGCCTTGGCCAGCAGCACGCCCACGGTGCTCTTGCCCACACCAGGCATCCCGATCAGCACGATGTTCCTGCCCTTGGCGTTCATGTCGCCGCATAGAGTAGCAGCCCGCAACGTCACCAGCAATAACAAAGGCCGGGCATATGCGCCCGGCTTCTCGAAAGACTGTGAAGCATTCCGTTACGGCAGCCATCCAGGGCAATCAAGATCGAATACTCCTGCGTCGAACTCGGGATCCGTCTGGATGTAGACACGGATCGACGATGCTTGCGGGGCCGGTCCCCACTGGCCGGTTGCATCATCCCGGATCGCCCGTCCTTCCCGCAGCAGTGAGGGATACCACTGCCCCATCTCAAGGCGGCCGAATTCCACCACCTCTCGTATCGAGGTCGGATTGGAAGGAATGGCGTGGGGGTTGAAATCCATTTCGTCCACCTTCGCCTGACGTTGATCGGCCGGCACATCGTACGCATAGATTTCCCGGCGAACGCACATATGGTCGCGACCGGGATCGATATAGTACAGCGTCCTTCGTGCGGGCTCCATGAGCTTGCCCTGTTGAACATTGGCACGGCCGAGGATCTCGATACAGAAGAGCCCCCGCTGCGAGGCATAGGCATTCTCAACGATCCTGCCCACCGCCCGGGGCCAGCCCAGATAATACAGTCCCTCGCCTGAGAACCCGTACTTCGGATCTACCTCTCTCTTATCCTCTACATGCCATGCTCCATCATAGTACGATACATTCTGTTTGTACTTCCCATCATAGATTGACTTCACAAGGCGCGAGTACCCCCGCGAGTGCGCCCACTCCAGGATCGCCTTGAAGCCCTGGGAGATGGGAATCGCATCCGCCGGCGTTCTGGCCCGCCCAGAAGGTCCGGAACGATGCTCCCAGCGTTCCTTCTGGTGATCCGCATACACGATCGTGACATCTCTGATGGTGTCGTCCGCCTCTGTTCTTACGGCGACGAGAATCCACCGCTTGGGCAGATGCTCCCGAGCGGCGTCATACTGTGCGAGGAGCTTGAGGGACTGGACGTCCGGTCCGCTCTGAATGGCAGGATCAGCCGCCAGGACCTTGGCGTCCCGCGGCGCACCGGCCTCGTAGATGTCCGTCGGGCCGGAATCGGGGTAGTCGGCAACTGCCGATACGAGTACCCTCCACCCCTTGTCCGCGATCGTCTGTTCCAGAGTCAATCGGCGTAAGAGATATGCATCGGGATCGACCATCAGCGAGAAGATGCTGCGCATTCGGCCCGGCGGGTTGTAGTCCACCGTGATCGTCGTTACCGGCCGTCCCTCATAGACCCCTTTGCCATACTCCACTTTGGCGCCGTGCTGTTTCAGTTCGACCAGTTCCTTGGTAAACCGGTCGAACGCATTCATCTGAAGATCTTCCGCAGAGGTGGCCGTCCCCCGCTCCACGACAATGACATGGCTCGCGGGATCGTATCGCGACACCAGGCCCGTATCCTCTTCCGTGCAGGTGATCGTCCCATCGTCGCGTTTCTCAATCTGACGCGGCGGATGGCGCGAGCTCCAGGATTCCCTTTCGCCGAGATTCATCTTCTTGGCGGTTTCCGCATCGAGATTCGATTCTTCGACTTTCCAAACAAGGTGTCCATGCTCCACCTGCTTCATGGCCTTGCTGATTTCCTCCAGGCCGAAGGCAGGCGTCGTCATCTTGAGCCAATCACTCGTCATCGCCAGCATGACCGCCAGAATCACAACGGCGGCCGCAGCGGGTCTTGTTATCCTGCTTTTCATGATGATTCTCCACAAGCTCGCGGGGCGAGCATCGGATTGCTTGTTTACCTGGACCAACGTCCGTCGGACCCGGTCCAGGGTGTGACCGGTGGCCTGGGACGATGGTTTGATTTCGGAGAGCAGATCGAGACGCCGTCGAAGCTCGTTCTCATTCATCTTCGACATGCTGCACCTCCTTTCCGTCTTTCAACACATGACTGCGTAACGCATTCATCGCTCTGGAGCACAAGGCTCGTACGTGATGCGGCGTCTTGCCGAGCTGCTCGGCAATCCGTTCGTACGATTCCTGCTCGATGTACCGCAGGACAAAGGCCTCTCGCGACAGGCCGCGAAGCCGGTCGATGGCCGCAAGGACCTGCTCCAGTTCCTCTGATTCGATCAACTTGCCGAGCGGCGAATTGATTGGAGCGACACAGTCCAACGATTCGTCGAGCGAGCAGGCTTGGCGTATCTGTTCCCGTCGTCGCCAGTCGAAGGCCAGATTGATGGCCGTCTGGCGGGCGTAGGCGTACCAGCAATCGATCCCGCCCTGATCCCTGGCGGCGCTGAGCTTGAGGAACAGGTCCTGCATCAGTTCTTCGGCCACGTCCTGGCGCAGGGTGAGCCTCGTCAGCAGGGCGAAGAGACTCGCCCCGGATCGATCCAGCAATTCGAGCAGCTCTGTCCGCCGGTCACCCAATGAAGGCTCCTGTCCGACTCGTGCCTTGTCACATCACCATTATAGACGGACAGATTCCGCCCGCGCAACACAAAGGCCGAGCGTTGCGACTCGGCCTTTGGAGGGTGACTGGCAGGTGGTTACGAGTTGCCGGAAGGCCCGGCCCCCTTGTCATTTCTCGATTTGCTGAAATCCCGGCGGGATCAGCGGTGTGAACAAATCCTCGGGCAGAGCGGAATTCCACTCGAACTGGTCCAGGATCGTTGTGAGAGTCCCGCTGCCGTCGCGTTGCGGCCAGTGCGTTTCCATGCGCACCGGGAGGGCAGTCGCCGCGTCGAACCAGATACGGTGGATCGCGCCGTCGGGATTGTCGCCGTACTTCTTCGCGCTGACGTCGAACCCGAAGCATTCGACGCCGTCGATCTGCGCGGAGTCGTGGAACCGGTCGGCCATGGTGATCAGGCCTGCTGTGAAGAGGATCTGCGCCACCGGATGGCGGGGCGGATGCTGCTCCGTGTGGTCGATGGTCCGATAGTTCTTCTCCCAGTAGTTCACCATCGTTTCCAGCACGCTGAAGTCATCCGCGAGCTCGAACGGGCCTTCCGGCAGGGCCCCCGTTAGAACGTACCAATGCGCTATCTGAACCTCGCCCTTGTCCGGAAGGTCGGTGCGCCAGGCGTTTCTCACGAAGTAGGTGCGCGTTGGGAAGTGCGTGTCGGTGTTTCCTTCCGGGTCGGCGTGGGTCATTGCTTCCCGGTAGGACCCGCGATCCACGGTCTTCAGGGCGACGATGATTCGCTCCCGCAAACCGTCGGGGACCTCCGCGTAGACCATTTCACCTTTCACCTGTCGATCTCTGGCGGCACGAACCTCATCCGGATGCGCGTTGACATAGCCTTCGGGGATCGCCGGCACGAACAGATCCGCAGGGACCTGCGCGTAGTATTGGAACTGGTCGTGGATGATGACCATGGGTTGTCCGGCATGGAGACCGAAATCCAAGCCGTGCTGCTCAATGCGAGCAGGAAGTCTCGTCTCGGTGTCGAACCAGATGCGGTCGAACCTGCCTTTGGATTTGTCACCGTACCTGGCGGCGCTGACCTCGAAGCCGACGCACTCGCGGCCGTCGAACACCTCTGTGTCGAGCTGGCGGTCCGCGCGGTCCAGGAGCTGCACGTAGGAGCGCAACCATTCGACCGGGTCCTCGACGAATCCGTAGGCTTCGTTCTCCCTCTCGAAGTAACACTCGTACTCGTGCGAGACCTCGATCATCCGCAAGTCGTTCCCGTCGCGGAAGACCCACTGGGTGTTCATGATGTTCACGCCGTCGTCGTACCTGTCGCGGCGATAGCAATCCTTCGCATTGTAGCGTAGCTCCCAGCCGACGTTCATTTCGGGGAGGCCGAAGTCGCCTGCCTGACCGGCCCGCTGGCGGTAGACCACCGCCTCGATCTTGTCGAGCGAACGGAGCAGTTCCTGTCCCCAGGCGGCCGGCGCGCCGAGCCACCATTGGCCGTTGCTTCCATGGCCGGAGGGCCAGAACGTGACGCCTCCCAGCACAATCAATGTTACAGCCGCCGCGAGGGCGAGCTTCCCTGTTCGAGTGTACATGGTGATTCTCCTTATTCCCAACCGGCCACAGGCCGGCGCGTGTGCGTGCGTTTCATCCATTGCGTGAGAGATATTCCGAAGCGTTTCCCGCTGCCCGTCGGCAGTCGATTGATAACGCAGGTTCCGAAGCATGTCTTCCAACGAGTCGTTCGATCTCATTCTGACACCTCGCCATTCAACATCGAACGCAGTTTGTCCAATCCGTACTGATACCGGCTGATCGCGGTCTTCAGCGAAACCTGCTGATGTTTCGCGATCTCGCGGAACTTGAGCCCTGCGTGAACGCGGAGCATGAGGACCTCGCGTTGCTCGTAGGGCAACTCCTCGACCGCGGCGCGAAGCCGCTGCATCTCGTCGCTGCGGATCAGCATCTGCACCGGCCCGTCCGATCCGGCCGGGACGGGACCGGCATCGTCGAGAGGCATGAATCGCTCCCTCGCCTGCCTGCGATAGTGGTCTCTGGCTCGATTGGCCACCGCGGTCGCCAGGTACGCCCGCAGCGTCCGGCGGAGTTCCAGACGCGGCGCCGAGCGGACCAGACCCAGGAAGACATCCTGGACCACGTCCTGGGCGGTGGCCGGATCGCGAAGGAGGTTGGCCGCCAGGGTCAGCAGATCGCCTTCGTACTTCTCATAGATCGAGCGCAGGGCTTCCTTGTCGCCGTGTTTCAACCGCTTCAGCAGTCTTCTGTCTTCGAGCATCGCGTACTCGCCAGCACGTCGTCTGCCAATCGATCGTCACCTGTATGACGTCGGCGGAGGGGATTTTACCCTATGCCCGACCTGAAAGAGATAGACATTGAAGGGTTCATCCGGTAGTATCCGGGACATGTGGCCCAGCCGCCCCCGGCTGGGGAATGAACACCCCCGAGGGCGGGGGTGCCACGGGGGGAAAATCGGGTCACATCGCGGAGCTGTTGTTCGAGAGCAGCAGTGGACGATATCGGGAGTTGTGATTCTGTGAACAGGACGATAGCGGTAGTTGTGTTCATATTCCTGGTCTGCGGTCCGGCGCCTTGCCTTCGGGTCGAGGCGGACGCCCATACCATTGCCTTGATGCCGCACTGGAAAAAGGGCGAAAGCCGCACCTATACGATGGTCCAGGGCCGCCGCACCAGACCCGGGACCATCCCAGTGCGCGTCAAAGGCACGACATCGGTCCGTATTGAGGTTCTGGATGTCCATGAAGGCGGCTATCTCATTGGCTGGACGACGGGACAGACCCGGGTCGACGATCCCAACCGGGCGATGGACCTCTTCACGCGGGCTGTGACGGATCTCACCTGCGGCGTCACCATAGTGCTTCAGTTCGATTCCCGGACGAAGCTCCGCGGCGTGCAGAACTGGCGGCAACTCCAGGCGACGGCCCGAGAGAGCGTCGATGCGACCCTGGAGGCGGCCCGCAAGGCCGGCATCGACGACACGATGATCCGGAGGACTCGCCGGCAACTTCTGTCCATGCTCGCCACGAGGCAGCAGGTCGAGATTCTGTTCACCCGGGTGTCCCAGGTGTTCTTCATGCCTCTCGGCCTGGAGCACGCCGTGGGTTGCCCGCGGGAATACGAGGATAAGCTGGCCAATCCGTTCGGCGGCGATCCGTTCCCCACACGCGCTTCATTCACGCTGGAAAAAGCCGATTCCTCGTCGGACACCGCGGTCGTGACGTGGCGCCAGGAGATCGATCCGGTCGCCGGGGCGCAGGTGCTGGAAAGGACCATGAAGGACCTGGCCGCCCGCATGGGCAAGTCCCTTCCGTCCGGCACAACCGGCGGCTCGCTCAATGTCAGGGACGAGGCCCGCTTTGCACTGCACCTGTCCTCCGGATGGCCTCGACACGTGAGCCACACGCGGATCACCACCGTCGCAGGAGCATCCCAGGAGGAGTCGCTCACCTTCACGGAATAGATCGTCAAGCGTCGTGCGTGAAGCGCGGAGCGGGGATTGAC
>JAXDBU010000154.1:0-5770 GCA_034678485.1 Sedimentisphaerales bacterium
CAGCGGGTTCTGGTAGTAGAAGTTCCGGCCGGCCAGGTCCACCGAGCCGAGCAGGGCGTTGTAGAGCGATTCCTCGTACAGGTCGGCGTACCGGCCGTCCCCGTAGGCGAGGTTCATCTTGTACTGGAAGAAGATCAGGCCGCAGGTCGAGCAGGACTCGCAGTAGGCCTCGTGCCGCAGCGAGTAGTTCGGGCCGAAGCCTTCCGAGGTTTCCCCGCTGCCGATGCCGCCGGTGACGTAGTACTTCTTGTTGACCATGCTCTCATAGAGGCTCATCACGGCGCTCTGGTAGTCGGTGTCGTGCGTCTCCGCGGCCACGTCCGACATGGCGGAGTAGCTATAGGCGGCGCGGACTGCGTGGCCCACCGCTTCGTACTGCTGCTGCACCGGCGCATGGCTCTGGTCGTATTCGCTCCCGTCCCGGCGGCAATCGAGGAGGAACTTGGCGAGCTGGATGTAGCTGTCGCCATGACTGCCGGGGCCTTCCATGTCGTTCACGAACCGCCCGAACCGCACGAGCGCCTGCTCCATCTCCTGATGCCCGTCGAACCAGTCCTTCTTGCCCGGCCCGAGGTTGGCGACCCAGCAATCCGCCAGTTTCTTGGCGGCGTCGTAGAGTCGCTTGTCCGTGCCGTCGGTCAGCGTGTAGTGGTTGATCGCGGACTCGATGAAATAGCCTGCGACGTAGCCCTCGTGCTCGCCTCTCAGGTAGGGGCTCCATCGCTCCGGCTTGGTGCGATCCCCGCGCGAGCCGAGCGTGTAGCGGGTCTGGAGGTAGCCGTCGGGCTCCTGGGCCGCGAGGATCTTGGGAATCCAGTCTTCCAGCGTGGCCTTCATCTTCTCCTGGGCCTGAATCATCTCGGGATCGCCGTGCGGATCGACCATCAGTGCGATGCAGATCGACTCGACCGTCTGGTGTACCCAGGCGTTGGAGAAGGGATACCCGATGTGCTGCTTGGCGGGCTCGCCACGGAGTTTCTTGGCGGCCTCGACGAAGTTGTTCATGCCGCCCTCGCGGAGGTTCGGGTCGTTGTTCTTCTCGATGCAGTGGGGAATCCAATTGACGATCAGCGCCTTGGCCCTTGCGTTCCACAGCGGGTTGTCGATCTTGTATTTCTTCGTATAGACCACGTCCAGGCGATCGGCGGGCGGGGGCGAGACCACCTTGACGTTCAGGGTGGACGAACTGGCCAGACTCCCCTTGCCCGCGGACAGGTTCAGGACGTAGTCGCCCGTCTTGGAGAACGTCGCGGTTGTGACCGCGGCGTTGGCGTTGTCGAACGTGACCTTGCCCGGCCCGGACTCCTTGCTCCAGACGATTGCATCCGATCCGTCGGCGGGCTTGAGAGTCTTGACGGCGCCGTGCAGGTACGTCTTGCCGCCGCGAACCACTGCGCGGTCGATGCCCGCGGTGACCATGGGAGGAAACTCGGGCGATTTGCCTGAGTCGTAGACCTTCCACTCCAGGATGCCGGTGGAGAACTCGCCGTCGGAGTCGATCTCGAGCTTGAGCCGGGTCGTGCGGACCTCGTCGAAGGTCGTCGTGTTATAGCGGTCTTCCGCGACGCCCAGGCCGGATGCGTTCTGGACCGGGACGAACGCGCTGCCGTCCCAGTACAGCAGCCGGCCAGCCTTGGGCGCATGCACGCCCCGGCGGTCCGCCCACCAGTAGACGTCGATCTTCGCGGTACTGATGGCCTGGCTCCACTCATACTGCACCCATTGGGTCCCGCGCGTCGGCCAGTTGCCGTAGGAGGCCGGATGGTTGTCCTGCGAGTTCCGGGGATTGTATCCATCGTTGAGTGCCGTGTTCCTCGTATCGCCGGAGACGTAGGAACTCGATGGTTGTGCGACAACGGCGAGATTTACGCCTAAGCGCGATGAGTTCTCGCTCTGCTGAGCGATCGATGAGCCGCACAACGCCAATACCATCAGGATGCAGAGCAGGTTTGAAGTTCTCAAGAGATATCCTCCTTGGCCAAAGGTTGATGCTTGTTCACGCTATCATTGGGCATTAGTTCGGATGATCCGGATGCCGTAGACTCCTGCCGTGGAGCTGCCCTCGGCGGCCTGGAACCGCACGGTGACTTTCTCCCTGCCCTGGATCAGGCCGGCAGGGATCGCATACTCGACGTCGAAGAACCGGGCCGGCTCGCTGTTCTCGAGTTGTTCCTGGCCGATACGCTGGCCCTCCACCTGGATTTCGAACCGGGCCGGGCCTCTGCGTCGTTCGGCGCTGTAGTAAGTCACGACCAGCTTCGCGGGATGTGCAGGGTCCACCGGCATCGCGAAAGAGAACCAGCTTCTTGCGAATCGTCCGGGTCGGCCTTCATTGTTGATGGGGCGGGCGTTTTCGTCGCCCGTCTGGAAGTTGAGGTCTCGCTCGGGCTGCATCTCGCCGGGCTGGGCGAAGGCTACGGTTGCCGCCTCGAGCTTTCGCTGACGTTCCTGCTCCGCCGCGTACTGTGCCTTCTTCTGTTCCCATTCACTCTGTGTGAACAGGTCCCAGTAGATCGTGTACAGGCGATTGTGTAGCCGGTAGAAGGGGAGGAGTGATGCCTCCTGCTCCTGATCGTTGCCGCGGCTGTCGCGACCGACGTCGATGGAGCGGAATTCGCCGGGCCGGCCTTCGACGGGCTTGAGCCATTCGGAGATGCTCTTGTCGGCTGCGACGAATACCGGCACCGTGGGCTGGCCTGTGCCGCGTCTTCCTGGAGGGCCGTGAAGCTCGGGGCCGCTGTCGCCCGCGAGCACGAGCGGTCCCCACAGGATCGCGGCCACGCGCGGATTGTCGGGGGTCGGCTCCAGGTAGAGCGTCTTGGGCAGGCTCAGCTCGACGACATCGCCAGTCTTCCACGTCCGCTTGATCTCGGCGAAGGTGCTCGGACCTTGCGGCGTCCGGCTGCCGTCGGGACCTCGTCGGAAGCCGGCGGGACGACCGGACTCAGGGACATCGCGAAGCGGATCGATCACGCCCGCCGGGACAGGCTCGCCGTTGACTTTGACCGAGAAACCGTCGCCTGCCCAGTAGGGCTTGCGCAACGCCAGAGTGAACTCCTTGGGCGATTGAACCGCCAGTTTGATCGTCGCGGATTCGCCCTCGGGCAAGTCGGTCTCCACGGTCAACCTGATGCCCGCCGTGGCCCAGGCGGCTGTCGAGGGTGCGTAGAGGTTCACCCAGAGCTTCTCGCCGGCCTCGTAGTAGATGCCGTCGCCATGCAGTGCGTGGCTTTCCATTCCCGTCCCGACGCAGCAGGTGAAGCTGTGGAACATGTCCTGATACTCGTGCTGGACGGCCTGTCCCACCGGCACCATATAGCAGGTTCTGCCGTCGTTGGGGTCGATGGACGCAAGGATATGGTTGAACAGGGCACGTTCCATGAAATCCGCATAGTGTGCATCGGGCTCCAGTGCGAAGAGCCGTCGCGCGAGCTTGAGCATGTTGTAGACGTTGCATGTCTCTGCAGTGCGTCCGTCTTTGACCGCATTGAGCTTGTCGGCTTCGTGGAAGTACTCGTCCTTGCCGTTCCCGCCGGTGGCGAAGCTGTGGTGCCGGACGACTCGATCCCAGAAGAAACCCGCGGCCATGATGTCCGCGGCGCCGCCTGTGTAGGCGAAGCGGTCGGCCGAGCCGATGAGCTTGGGGATCTGCGTGTTGCCGTGCTTGCCGTTGAGATTGTCGATGTGATGCTCCAACGGCTGGATGAACGAGTGGTGCTCGAACTTGTACGAGAGGTCCAGCCATCGTTTGTCGCCCGTGTCGGCGTAGAGGTCCACCAGGATCTCGTTCATGCCGCCGAACTCGGTGTTGAGCATCCGCTGGATCTGCGCGGCGCTGAGCGGAGCGAGAATCTCCTCCGCCCACTCCGCGAACCGAATCTCGAGCAGCAGCGCGGTCTTGTTGCCGGTGAAGCGATAGGCGTCCCGCAAACCTGCATACGTCTTGTGCAGGGTGTACCACGGCGACCACATCCCGTTCAAGTCGAAACCGCTGGATCGGATCTCACCCTGCGAGAGACGCTGGAAGAGCTCCTGACCGTCGAGCAGGTCCTCCGGGCGGGTCTCGCCATAGGGACCTCGCTGCGAGCCGGGACGAGTGCCCATCAGGGCGCCAAGATAGCCGTTGCCGTGCTTGTCCTGGACTTCTTTCATCTCCCTGACGAGGTAATCCGCCCGCTCCTTGAATCGTGCGTCGCCGGTCGCGGCATACATCAAGCTCACCGCTGAGAGGTAGTGCCCCGCGATGTGACCGGTCAACTGTCTGCCGTTGACCGTGTCCCAGCCATCGTAGCCCTCCGCCTTCGGCTCCAGACCGGCTCGCAGGCGGTAGCCCGCCATCATCCGATCCGGCTCCAGCTCCAGCAGGTACCTGGTGTTGAGGTCCTGGGCGTGCTTGAGGGGACCGCCCGTCAGTCGAACGTTCGTGAGGTCGAGCGGCATGGCCTGCAGAAGGGTCTGCTCGAGGCCCTTCACGCCGGGATCAGTTGCCTCAGGTAGTGCCTGCCGACAGAATGCCAGAACGAGCAACACCGAACCTAAGATGCACTTCCTCACAACGGCCTCCTTGTGCTTGGGATATTCGATGAACGGGGTGTGCGTGCCTGCTCCTGACTCGAGTTACTCACACGGTGTTTCATTTCGCCAGCTTGTCCGAGATGATTCGCAGCTTATGGCTGACGTCGGGCGTTGTCCATGAGAAAGACACCGCTCTCGCGACAAGACGCAAAATGGTGGTTTGCTCGAGTGCTGTGCCGGTGGCAACGATCTGCTCGCGGCACGGCAATCATCCCGTCGAATGCTCGGCGCTGTCGCGTTTTTTTACGCAAGAACGCGGTTTTTCTTTGACAGTAGGCCAACGCACGGCTACATTCTCCGCAATCTCAATCCAAGGAATGGAGGATTGTTCAATGCAGGAATATGAAGATCTGAAGAGGTTGGTAGCGGAAATCGAGTCGGATATCAACAAGGCCGAGGGCGGCAACAAGGCCGCCGGCACGCGTGTTCGCAAGCAGATGCAGACGATCAAGCAGGCGGCCCAGGTTGTTCGCAACCGCGTCCTTGAGATTCGATCCACTGACTGAAGGCCCGATACGACGGGTCCCTACGGACGGCCCCCGCAACCAGGCGATGCGGCGGCGACTGACCCGTGAGACGGCTTTTTCCCCTTTGCATATCCCAACGGCACGGGGGTGTCGTATGTGGAGTGTCCACTCAGAGGTGTACCATGCCGCCGGCTCTGTTATTTGACTTGACCGAAATCGATCTGAATGCAAAGCCCCTCTTCGACAAAGAGGCGGTCTGTCGGGTGAATCCACAGCGATTCGAGATGCAACATCTCGACGGCATCCTCTGGTACGACAAGGATAACGCCTGTGTTCTGGGTTACAAGGACGTTACAGATAAGGAGTTCTGGGTGCGAGGCCATATCCCGGGCCGGCCCCTGATGCCCGGCGTGATCCAGATCGAGGCCGCCGCCCAGTTGTTGAGCTGGTTCGTCAAGGAGATCTACCAGGAAGAGGGGTTCGTCGGGTTCGGCGGCATCGACCGGGCGAAGTTCCGGGCCGCCATTGAGCCGGGGTGCCGCCTGCACCTGCTGGGCCACATCACCGAGGCCAGACGAGGCCGAAGATACACCTGCGACGTCCAGGGGCTTGTCTCCGGGAATCTCGCCTTCGAAGCCACCATCTCCGGCCTGAAAGTGTGAGGATTTACGATTTGGCGGGT
The DNA here is from genome assembly GCA_034678485.1 of Sedimentisphaerales bacterium. Classification (GTDB taxonomy): domain Bacteria; phylum Planctomycetota; class Phycisphaerae; order Sedimentisphaerales; family Anaerobacaceae; genus PLanc-01. The sequence goes on from JAXDBU010000154.1 coordinate 5,725, forward strand.
CACAAGCACATTGCCCAATCGCAAATCGTCAATTGAAGACCGTCGA
>JAXDBU010000155.1:0-24433 GCA_034678485.1 Sedimentisphaerales bacterium
TAACCACCGCGGCCATATCATACGGCGTATCGACCCAGGCGATCGCCGGGCCGGACAGGGTCTTGATCGCGATGTCCGGCCGCGTCGTGCGAGCACCCACTCCCACGACCAGGACAGGCACATCGTCTGCCTGGATCGGCAGATAGCGCCGCGGATCTTGCTCGTCGGCCCGGCCATCCGTGAAAATGACCGCGCCGGCTGGTCTATCCACGCCGCCCCCTGTCGAATCGGCAATCAGCGAGATCGCCGTGTGCAGATTGCTCTGCGGACCCCACCGCCGGAGCAGGTTCGTCGCACCGCAATGGTAGACCCGCCCATCGAAGCCGTAGACCCTGTATTCCGGGCCCGCTCTGCCTTGCGCGTCGAGGCACTCCGCGAACCTCGCGAGCGACTTGTCCAATCGGGAGACGCGTCCGTCGTCGGCGACGGACATGCTTTCGCTCGTGTCGAAGACTGCCAGAACCGTGTTCCTGCCGAAGACCTCCTTCTGTCGCCAGGCCGAGGGATTCCAGAGAATCACAAGCAGCAGCAGGACCGTCGCATAGTGCATCCCCGCCAGGAGCCAGCGATATCTTCTGTGCTGCGGTGTTCCCAACTGGCCCATCCGAAAGACCACGAAGAGAATCGCGGCCGACGTCAGCGCCGGAAGCAGGGCAACGAGATGTCCCGGATAGTCCGTGAAGATCATTTCTCGACCCCTTGCGATCGGAACCGGGCGGCCTGCTCGAAGAAGTCGTTCTCCGCTTCGAAGAACTCGACGTCGGAAGCCTCCTCCTCCACGGCCCGCCCCGGGCGTTTCTTCGCCTCCAGCGCCAGCGACCAGAACTGGCGGGCCAGGAGCCGTGCCGTATCCGCCGCACGGGTGTGCGGATCGTTCGTATGGACGTGGCTGGTACCCGGCCCCCCACCGCGGGACATCATCGCTTCGCGTGCCCCGGCCATGCTTTCAAGCAGCCGCTCCGCCGCCTCCAGACGCTCCATCATCTCCTGTCTGTCGGCCTCGCTGAGCGATTCGTCGTATGCTTCCGCGTCTTTGGCGAGCTGCTCCGCCATCTCTTGTGCCTTGTCGAGCGCATCCTGCCCCTCGGAGGCAAGTGCCCGTTGGATTGCCCGTCCGGCGTCGGCCAGTTGCCGGGACGCCGATTCCGCCGGTTCCGTCATCTGGGCTGTCTGCTCTGAATCGAGCGTCTCATAGCGAGCGTCTGCCAATCGTTCCTCGAATTGTCCCATTGCCTCAACCGCCCGATCCAGATGTTCCTTTGCCTGCCGGCTCGTGCGGCTGGAAGAAGACTGGCCCAACTCGGATAGCCCGCCAACCTCTTGGCTCAACTCGGATGCCTGTTGCCGTAGGGCTTTCTGCTTTGCCTGGAGCATGCGCATCCGCGCATCCATCTGGGCCGAAGCCGACCCGGACCCTTCGCCGGAGCTTGAAGAGGGTCGCCCCTCGGAAGACCCCCCCTGGCCGGACTCGCCACCCTGACCATTGCCCAGTTGACTGCCTTGTCCGCTCCCGGACTTGCTGCCTTGTTCACCCTGCGACCGGCCGCTCTGTCCCTGGGTCGATTGTCCCCCCTGGCCGGACGCAGACTGCGTGCCCTGCTGGCCACCGGCCTGCCCCGCTTGCTCGCCGTGAGACCGTTCGGTCTTGTCACCCGATCCTTCGGAGCCGGGAGAATCACCGGTTTGTGGAGACGCCTGGGCTGCTTCTTGTCCCTTGCTCTGGCTGCCGCCGGCTGCGGGCTCGGTCTTATGCGAGGACTGAGCCGCTGCTTTCGCCTCCTTGTCCTGTTCGATGGCTTTGGCGGCGTCAGCCTTCAGGGATTCCTGCTGCTGCGCGAGCGAGTCGATTTGCTGCTGAATCTCCTTGAGACGGTTCTCGATCCGCTCCTTCTCCACCTCAGGCTCCTGCGGCTGTTCCTGGAGCTTGATTCGCTCGGGCGTCTCTTGTGGTACGCTCGGGCTGTCCTGGGGTGGATTCCACTTCAGATTCATCTCGTCGATGAACATGCGGAGAATGCGATAGGCCTCCTGAATGGGCGGCACCGCCCCGGCGGCGTCACGGCGGTCGAGATGTCCTCGGGTCTGCTCATACAGTTTTAGAATCTCGTTCATCACGGCCTTGTCGCCCTCGCCGAATTTCGCCTCGGGATCGTCGCGGATGTCGGTGAGCCGCCCGGCGCAGTATTGCACGTCGGAAGTCAGAGCCTCCAGCTTCGAGCGCTCCTCCTCGGCCGTCCCGGGCGAGCGAGCCAGCTTCCAGGTCTTCTTCACAATCGCTCGCGTGTACTCGAGGATCGTGATGAGGTCCTCCGCAACGGGACCGGGATTCCCCTGCGAGTTGTTCGCCGCCTGTGTATGCCAATACTGACGATATGGGCGGATCTCGATGAAGTAGATCTCGCTGCATGCGTTCGCATCGGATCGCCTGTGCCCGGTCCGCACGTCCTGAGCCCTCGCGTGGAAGAGAATCCCGTCGCCAACGTGCAAGTCGTGCTGTTCCAGTTCGAGAACATGTGTCAACGAGCACTGTTTGACCTTCTCGGGCGAAGCGGACGCCAGTACGACGGGCGGTTCTCCTGGAAACTCGCAGATCAACTGGGCGTTATCCAGGCCGAAGTCGTCCGTGACCTCGAACGCGATCGGGACGCTGGCGACATCGGTTGTCAGATAGTCGCCCTCGGGCGAGACCAGCTTGAACTGCGGCGGCTCGTCCGACTTCACGGCGATCTTCACCTCCTTCGTCTCGCTGCTCGTCAGGCCGTCCATGCTGGTACCGCTGAGCTGGATAGAGGACGGTTGATCGGCTGTCACTTCAAAGCCGAAGTGATCGGCGCCATCGAGCGACTGGACCCTGGGCTGTCCATCGGGTCCGACCACCACAGCCTCGCGCATCGGCATGGACGCCTGTGCCTCGAACTCCACTCGACTATGCGGCAACACGGCCAATGGTTGGTCCGTTACCTCCTGCTCGTATGGCTGGATCGCCTGAACTGCGGGCGCCCCGTCCGCATTCCGATCGCCATCCTCTTCCGGCACGGGCGGCGGGAATACCTTCGCCACAACGCGCTGGATCGAAGGCAGCTCGCACACGCGAATCGCATGAGGGTCCGAACGGACATCGGGCGTTTCGAACCGGTACTCGAGCCGACAGGCGGCGTCGAACGACTTCGTTGCCGTGAAGCTCGTCTTGCCATCCGCGTTGGTCGTGGGAGTCATCCTGATCCGCTCAGCCTGGCCTGACGACTCGTTGGCATCGTTCGGATCGCGCCGAGTCAGGACGAGCTCGACCGACTCCGGCACACGACCTTGCACCTCGACATCGAGTCGGACAGGCGTATCCACCCCTGCAACGATGTCTTGCGTCGCAGGCGTCAACACTGTCGCAGGCACCGGTTCGACCGCAGAGAACGGACGAACCAGCCGGGCGAGATAGGAGGATAGATAGAGCACGTTCTGACGGACGAAGTGCCCCACCAGACACGCACACAGCAAGATGAACGCCGCGAGCAGGTAGCCGTGCCATCGCCGGATTGTCGAATCGAAGCGATATCCCTGGCTTGCAAGGTCCACCTGCCGAACGAGCTGACCTGCCAGAACTCTGGAATAGGGATAATCGCCCTTGCCCTCGTAGTATTCGACGGCCGCGACAAGCTGCTGATCAAAGCTGTGTTTGCCCTCGATGTAGTTGGCCGCACGGGTGTAGGTCATATCACGTCGAAGCACCCGGACGATGCAATACAGGCCGACCGCGATCATCCCAATGAACAGGACCAACGCCACCATCCGACCGAGCGGACCAAAATGAACGTGGTGATCGAGCCAGGCATACAGGCCGATGTACACAGACACGCAGGCCAGTCCGACCGCCGCGATCCACAGCACGCTGAGAGCCAGCAACCACCATCGCACCCGACCCACTCGGGCAATGAGGCTGTTCAAGATGTCATCAACACCAGAAGCCACGTTCTACTGCACTCACCTTCTGAGCCTGTTTGCGATCGCCGGTTCCACGAGCAACAGCAGGATGGCTGCCCAGGCGAATCCTTTCCAGATGGGTTTGCGCTCGACCGCCGTGCCGGCACGGACCGTCGTCCGCTTTGGGCCGGCGCCCGTCACAAACGCACGTGTCATCGCATCGGCGACAACCTGCGCCTCGGGCTGGCTCATATCGGTCTCGCCTTCGGCCAAATTGACGGCGGCCCAGATCGCGGGCTCGTCGAGCGTCTTCGTCCAGCCCATCCCGCGTGCCGGGGGCAGGACCATTCGCCCCCGCTCGACCGCTGCCTGTGCCCGCCCCCCTTCACACGTCTCAATGGCAACAGCGGTACGACCAGGCGTTCGCATGGCATCGGGCAGGTTCAGCACGGGCCGCTCATCTACGCGAAAGCAGAACTGGCGGACTCGATCCGATTCGCCCGCCAGGAATCGGCAGAAGGCCACCCATGCGCCGGACTTGGCCAGCAATCCGAGCGAACCGTCGATGCTCGTGTTCACCAGGATCGTCGAGCCTGAATTGAAGGATCGTCCGTAGACAAACCCAGCTCCGCCGGAGAGCCCCCAGAGACACTCGCTTTCCGTCGGGACCTGGCATTGCCAATGCCCCGTCAATGCGATCTTGTCGAATCGGTAGTTCGCAAGAGCTTTGGCCGCCTGCTCGCCCAGCGAGATGGAACGACCGGCGACCGGCTGCGGCTCGGGATACGCGATTCCTCCAACCCATTTCTGGGGTAGCGCCGCCAGCAGTCCCTCGCGCAACAGAAGCTCGGAAACCTGCAAATTGCCGATGTCCGTCGCAAAGAAGATGAGCCTGCCGCCGCGAGTCAACCGGCTTCTCAGTAAAGCCGTCGGGCACGTGAAATCCCTCGGTAGCGACGAGAAAACCACCACGTCCGCCCACTGGAGGTCCTCCGCTTGTAGCCGCTCGGCGCGGACCTTGCGCAGAACCAACGTCCCGGCCGGACCCTGCCGCGCGAGGGCCTGGATGGCCGTCTCGAAAAGGAATGCTTCCTCCGCACGATCCACGAGGAGCATCTTGGTGGTTGCGGTCTGTGGGATACAAATCGCGACGCGATACACGTCATCAACAGCCAAGCCGTCTCCCGGCTCCAGATTCAGCTCCACCGGCAGGCAGGCCGGGGTAGCTCCCTGCGCCACAGGACCCAAGTCCATCTGCATCCGCACCAGCCGGCGCCGGCCCGGAGCGACAATCACGTCGGACGACACAGGCAATCGGTCCCTGCTCATCATGGTCAGCTTGCGATGTTGCTCCACGTCACCGCAATTGGCGACCATGACATCCACATCGAGCTTGTTCTCCACCAGCCCGATCGCGCGGGCCTCCACAACAGCGGCGTTGCTCACCGATCTCGTCGCTGCGAGGATCTCGTACGATAGCTCCGCAACGGCGGCAGGTTCGCGAACTCGCTCGAATTCGCGGAGCACCGCCGGCGTGAAGTCGCTGAGAGCGACCGCAGAGATCCTGTCGCCGGGGGAAGCGGCCTCGGCCGCCTGCCGAAGCGCCTGGATGAAGTCTGCCGGACGCGCCGGCTTCGGCACGACAGGCAGACGCTTGATCTCGGCAATCGCCTGACTGCCGGTGAGTCCCTCGCTCAATCGGCCCGAAGCCAGACCATAGACGCCGAACAACGCATCACCCGGTGCCTGCCGGACAGCATCGACCGCTTTGTCGATCATTCGCTCGAACAGGGTCGATCCGCCATCGCGATATGCCATGGACGCCGAATCATCCAGACCCAGGTAGTGGATTGCCTTGTGCGGCTGCGGTGCGGCCTTCACGTTCAGCACGGGTCGTGCGAACAGCACGGCAATCAAGGTGATAATGATGCAGCGAAGAAGCAGGACCAGCAGATCGCGAAGCCTGCGTCGGGAGTGGCTCTCGTGCTGACCGGCCCGGACGAACCGGACCATCGTGAACGGCACGCGCCGAAAGCGCGGTTTGGACAGCAGGTGCGCGAAGATCGGCCCGACAACCGCCACCGCGCCGAACAGAAAGGTCCAGCCGAGGAAACTCACATCAGCCTCCTTCGCTTGATCAGATACGCGATGAACGCCCGATCCAACGGTTCGGAAGTCTCCAGGAGACAGTAATCGATTCGGCTCTTGCCCAGCGTCTTCTTGACATGGTCCAGAAAGTCGGCGACTCGCTGCTGATAGCCCGTCCGAATCGACTGGGGATACGTTCGGATCTTGTCAGGCGACTCGAGATCTTCGAACTGGATCAGGCCCTCATACTCCAAGTTCAGTTCCTGATGGTCCATCACGTGGAATACGATCACGTCGTGTTTGAGAAACTTCAGGTGGGCCAGGCCGCGAAAGATGTCGTCCTCGTCGTCGAGCAGGTCGGAGATCAGGACGACCAGGCCACGGCGCTTCGTCGTCTCCGCGACCGCGTGTAGCACCGTCGCCAGGTTCGTCTGGCCGGCGGTTGTGTGCCGATCGAGGGTTTGCAGGATCGCATGGAGATGCGTCCGCCGCGACGCCGGGGGCACCTGCGAAATCACCTTCTGCGCAAACAGCATCAGCCCGGTGCTGTCGCCTTGCTTGAGCATGAGATAGCTCAGCGCCGCTGCGAGGTAGCAGGCATAGTCGATCTTCCGCGTCGGACCGCTGGCGAAGGACATGCTTTTGCTGATGTCGAGCAGGATGTAGACCGTCGTGTTCGTCTCCTGGCGGAATCGCTTGATGCACAGACGGTCCGTGCGGGCGAAGACCTTCCAGTCGACGAACTTCACCTCGTCGCCGGGGTGGTATTCCCGGTGGTCGCTGTACTCGACGCTGAATCCCTGAAAGGGGCTCGGGTGCAGGCCGGAGAAGAAACCCTCCACCGCACACCGCGCGATCAGCTCCATGTTCGCCAGCTTGTTCAAGAAGATCGGATCGAGATATTCACGATTCGACACGGCCGTGATTCCGCCTTTGTCGTGCGTCGAGCGTGTCGCTGCGCACCCCACCCGACGCGCGACGAGTTTCATTGCTTCGGCGCCGCCACCTTCTCCAGCAGGTCACCGACGATTGCTTCAATGCTGATTCCATCGGCCTCCGCGTTGAAGTTCGGGATCACGCGATGGCGCAGGACCAGCTTGCTGATTGCCTTGACGTCCTCGAAGCTGGGCGTGATTCGGCCCTGGGTCAGCGCCAGGGCCTTCGCCCCCAGCGTCATGAATTGCCCGGACCGCGGCCCGGCCCCCCACTTGAGGTACTTCTTCACCATGGTCGTCGCCAGTGAATCGGTCGGACGGGTCGCCCGCACCAGACGGATGCAGTACGCAATCACCGTATCGCTCACCGGCGCCATCCGCACGATCTCCTGGAACAGCGTCATGTCCTCCGCATCCAGCACGGGGGTGATTGAGTGCTTCTTGCCGGTGGTGGTCTGCTTGACCATCACGTGCTCTTCCTTGGCGGTCGGGTAGTCGATGTAGACCATGAACATGAATCGGTCGAGCGCCGCTTCAGGCAGCGGATAGGTGCCTTCCTGCTCGATGGGATTCTGCGTTGCCAGCACGAAGAACGGCTCGACCAGCTTGTGCGTCCGACCGGAGATGGTGACCTCGCGCTCCTGCATCGCCTGGAGGAGGGCCGCCTGCGTCTTGGGCGGCGTGCGGTTGATTTCGTCGGCCAGCACGATATTCGCAAAAAGCGGGCCCTTGACGAACTCGAACCTCCGCTGCTTCGACTGGGGGTCCCGCTGAATGATGTCCGCGCCGGTGATGTCCGAGGGCATCAGGTCCGGCGTGAACTGAATCCGATTGAAGTGCATCTTCATGGCGTCCGCGATGGAGTGCACCATGAGCGTCTTGGCCAGTCCCGGCACCCCCTGCACGATGCAGTGCCCGCCCGCCAGCATGCAGCAGAGCACCGAGTCGATCACCTCATCCTGTCCGACAATGACCTGATGCACCTGGCGTTTGAGCCTGGCACACCCGTCATGGAGCTTGGCAATCAATTGACCGTGATCGACGGTCGTCGCGGGCTCCGCCGGGTTCCGTCCCGTCGCCAGCTCAACGCCGTCCCCCTGGGTTCTCTCCGTTGCTGCCATGGAACCATACCGCCTTCGCATCAGTACAACGTTCAGTTTTCCTCAATTAGACGCAGCGACCGGCCCCCTGTTACAAGATTCCGAGCTTCAGATAGCAGATGCTCGCAAACATGGTCCGAGATGCGAAGAAACCACCGGACCTGGCCGTGGATCTCGCGGTTCCCAGCCTGATAGGCTGTGCGAGGCAACCTCTTGTTGCAAAGGAACTTATGGAGCTGCAGCTTACAACGCAATTGTGACACGAGAACGTAGATCGGACGCCTGCCATGCGCACGCTTTCACCCGCCAAGGAACGTGCCCAAGCAAGCACGGTCAAACAGACTTGGCCGTGCCGAACGACGAATCAAGATCGGCGACTGCCTGTGCAATTACCGCCCGGCTGGCAACTGCGGCTGCACCTTCATTACGCCCAGGTAGGTGAAATGGTAACCGTTGTTGTTCGCGGCGGTAGGCGCCAGACTGATCTTGATCTCTCCCGATGCGTCGGGCGCAATCCCAGTGACCTGGACGGATTGGTCCACGTTGTTCCCGGCGTCCAGCGCCGCAAAACCCGAGGTGGCACCGACGACGGTATAGCCTGTCTCCCGGCAGTCGCTCACGCTCATACGCGACCCATAGAAGGTGAAATCGTAAGTCAGTCCGGTGTCCAACCCGGTCAGCTTGAAGCTCGGGAAGATGTTGCTCGATCCGCCCCAGAGCTCCGTGTTGCCGTACAGCGAATCTCGTGTGGCCTCCTGCGGGAACACGGTTGAAGCGAGCGTCCCATTCGTGTTGGCGCCGTTGAACCGGCTCACCATGACCAGACTGATCTCCGTTACGGTGTTGTCGACGGTCACCAGGTTCGCCAGTACGCCGGTGGAGGAGCTGCCGACCTGCTCGGTCACGTTGTTCCACGAGTTGTCCGGGTCGTCCGCGGCCTCGGTGGGCGTGCCGGCAGAGCCAAAATCGAAGAGCAGCGCCTCCGGACTCGTGTCTCCCGTGGCCATGGTGCCGGCGGCGATCTCGTTGCCTGCCAGATCCCGCACACCGGTCACACTCACGCTGAACGCGCCCAGCAGACGCTCGCTCAACGTCAGAGTCACGACTCGGCCCTCCGCGTCCAGCTCGGCAGAGAGGACGCCGACTTGCCCTTCGTTCACGCTGTAGTTCTCGACCGCCGTCGCCGGTTCCGGGTCCAGACGCTCGTCGAAAGACAGATTGATCGTGAGGCCATTGGGGGAATCTGCAGACAAAAGCGCCGGCGAGTTCACATCCGGAACAACCGTCAGTACGGCTTCTGCACTCAGGGCGCTGAAGAGCAGGTTGCTCACACAGACGGTGAACACCGCGTCGTTCATGTCCAGCGTCACCGAATCGATCGTGTAGCTGAATTCGTCTGCGCCGGGGATCGCTTCGCCATCCTTGAACCACTGGATGAAATAGGGACCTGTGCTGTCCACGGCCGCCTCGAAGGTGACCGAGCGATATTCCATCACCGTCTGGCTCGCAGGCTCCTGCGAGAAGACGATGGGCTTCTGCTCGGGGATCTCCTCGACCACCATGGCGCCGAGGTAGATGAAGTGGTTCGCGTTGTTGTTGTTCGCGGTCGCCGCCAGGCTGATCGTGATCTCGCCCACGGCGTCGGGGACCGCTCCCACGACCTGCGAGGTCTTGTCCACGTTGTTCGCGGCGTCGAGCACAGCGCACGCGGTCGTCGCACCGGCGACGGTGTACCCTGTCTCGCGAACGTCGCTCGCTCCGGTCCGCGAGGCATAGAACGTGACGTTGTACACCCGGTTGGGGTCCAGCCCGACCAGCTTGAAGCTGGGGAACACATTGGTCGCGCCGCCCCAGGATTCTGTGTTGCCGTAAAGGGAGTCGCGAGTCACATTGGGGGCAAACAGCGTGGAGGCGAGCGTACCGCTGCTGTTGGGCCCGCCTGTGCTGAATGGGATCACGATCCTCAGGCCAATCGCGGTCGAGGAACCCTGGGTATTCACCAAGTCCAACAACTCGCCATCGGCCACAGCTCCGATCGTCTCGGTCACGTTGTTCCAGGCATTCGCGGGATCGTTGGGACTGTCGCCGATTGCGGTCGGCGTGCTCGATGAGCCGAAATCGAACAGGAGGGTCTGCCCCATGTGGGCCGACCACTCGTCCAACACCGGCTCAACCACCGACTGCCACAGCGCGTATCCATCGGCGTTCATGTGCAGCATGTCCGAGCCGAACAGCTCGGGTCGCGGCTGGCCGTCCGTGCCCAGCATCGGCGTGAACACATCCATGTAGTAAAGATGGTACGCCTGCTCGGCCAGCGTCTGGAGCCGTGTGTTCAACTGCCGTGTCACCTCCAGGTACTGAGCCCGGCTCGGACTGGGCTTCGTCGCGATGAACGCCACCTCCGTCCCGGGCAGCTTCTCTGCAACGAGCGCCAGGAACTCCATGCAGTCCGCATAGACGTCGTCGACGGACATGCCCCCGGCCAGATCGTTGTCGCCTTCGTACACGACGACCAGCGCCGGCCTGTACACGGCCACCACGCGATCAAAGTAGTAGAGCAGGTCGCTCATGAGCGAACCGCCGAAGCCGCGGTTGATGACCGGGTAATCCGGAAGCGCTGCTGCAAGGCCGGACCACATTCGAATGCTCGACGAACCCACAAATAGGATCGCATTCGCCGGAGGCGGGCTCACGAGATCGGCCTGCTCGAACGCGACGATGTCGCTCTCGAACCGGGTCGGGTCCACCTGCGCTCGGACCGCCGTCAATGGCAAGGTAGCCAGAGCCATACAAGCGAACCCGACGAACCGCCGAAGGCGAACCCTCTCCAACGTGCCGGTTGGTGCAGGGACTTCGTGAGCATTGGACTTTCCGCGATTCCTCATAGAGCACACCCCTTCCTTCCAGTCGGTCCCATCAAGACCCAATCCATCCCCCAGGTATTCACCTGACCATATCGCCAACAGCCCGCCGGAATTGCCCCCCCACGAGCATTTGCCCCATTCTAACATAGCCCTGGCCTGCGAGCACAGAAAGAAACACCACCGATCCTATCTCAGTCAATCTTCAAAGGCAGTCAAATCAACACCTGTTGCTCTGGATTGTACCAATCCGATTGGCATTCGCGGGCCCATCGGTCCTGCTCGAACTAAAGTTGCTCCAAGGCCTGGACTCCGTCCGTGACAGGGTTGATCCATCTGATGGGTTTGGGGACGCCAAGTTGCCTCCGGCACTTCTCCCATATCCTCTGAATCACGTCATCCCGTGTGACGATGATCCCGTCTGCCGCACAAGCTGCTTCGATCAGACAGAGGTCCTTTCTCAGTGCCTCCTGCTCGCCAGAGGAAAGCCCCTCGCAGGCGTTGTTCACACAGTTCAACTGTACCTCCTTGCATGAAGGCACCTTCTTCTTGGCATACATGCTGACAAGCCACTTCCTGGTGAACTTGCTCGCATGACGATGCCATTCCTGTCGGATCGCCTCCGTCAAGACGACACGGTGGCAGATGCTGAGGATAGCCAGAAGCGACTCGCGACAACAGGCCGACACGGGGTGTTCGGTTTCACCAGCCGAACGGGCTACGGAGGCGTCCACCACCAGAAGCTTGGACTGCTTGGCCTTCACTCGCGGGCCCCTTTGCGCTCGACCGCATCAAGATAGGCCCTCTCCACATCAAGCTCGACCTCGTCAAAGTCCTCCGGCCAATCACCAAAAGCCCCATTCTCATCAAGGTCCGCTGGCGTTACAATCGTACGCCCATCCTCCTGCCGGCGGAACCAGTGCAGTTTGACCTTGTCCGTGGCCAACTTCCCCGTGGCAACAAGCGTCTGGACCTCCCTCAGAAGCAGAGAACTATGCGTCTCGGCAACGACAATGACACCGCGAATAGCCGCATCCACCAGAACATGGGCGAGTCGCCGCTGTGCCCGCGGATGCAGATGTATTTCGGGTTGCTCAAGATAGACGACCTGTCCCGGTTCTGCCGCAACCAAGGCCACCACGACGGGCAGGGATTGTGACATGCCGACGCCAACGTCAGCAATATTCACAAGGTCACGTTCCTCGCCTTTTCCAGCATGAGGCAGACGCCCCACGCGAAGTTCAACCTGCGTATCATCCACGGGTTGTGCCTCTACCTTCCAGGTCAATCCCATATCTTCAAGAGACGCCCCAAGCAGTGACAAGCGAGGATCTTCATCGGATTGCCATTGCGCGACTACGCTGGCCACGTAGTCATCGAAAGTCCCGGCGAAGAACGGTCCTACGGCTCTCTTTGGGTATGTGCGCCGCGGGTTTCCTCGCAAACCAGGCAGGTGGATCAACGCCTGCAGACAAGGAATCAGCTCGCCTGCCAACGAGATGGTCGTTACGCTCAGAAGACGTCTGTCTTCACCAGCTCGCAAAGAAAGAAAACACCGTTCCCGGTAAACCGACCACAGCCGACCCTGCAGAGACTCCGTAGAGAGCTGACTTTCGGACTCTATCAGGACCCTGAGGATCTCATCATGAGACATATTCGGGACGATTCGCAGGTTTCCCACGTCGCGGCTGGATTCCAGTGCGGTGAGATCAAACCCTGCGCCCTTCGCACGCTTGAAAACCACTTCAAGATCGCGACCACTTGACAATCTGGTTTTCATACGCAGATCGAGCGTCCTCTTCTTTCCTGGCAGCCTGCTCAGGAGTTGGTCCGCCGATGTGAAATGAACATTGGGCCCATCCAGAAGCAGTGGTCCAGGATCGCTTGGTGCCTCAAGGGTCTGCTTGAGAAGCAAAATGGGCTGCATGATGCTGGACTTACCTGAGCTGTTTGCCCCGGCAAGCAACGTCAGCGGGCGTAGCTCGATCTCTTGTTCATCCGCGATGGACTTGAAACCGCGAACAGCGATCTTGGTTATGGTGTCCGGTTGACTGCCCATGCGAGTCTCCTTCTATCAGGGTGATGCCCTGCACGATGAACATGCGGACATTCTACACCGCGAGTCAGGAATTTCAATGAATTCTGGCTCAATCCAGGATGTGTGCCTTAGCACATGCTCCACAGGCCGACCCTCATCGTGAGAAGCGGGACTCACAACACGCAAAGAAACGCCTCACGGCGTCACTACGAACGGGATTAGATGTAGACCTTGTCCATCATCCTGGGGAAGGGGATGCACTGGCAGATGTGCTTTTCGCCGGTGATCCAGGCGACGGTCCGCTCGACGCCGAGTCCGAAGCCGCCGTGCGGGACCGTGCCGTACTTCCGCAGGTCTAAGTACCAGTCGTAGGTCTCAGGGTTCAGGCCCTGGTCCTTGATCCGGGCCAGCAGGCGCTCGTAGTCGTCCTCGCGGACGGAGCCGCCGATGATCTCGCCGAAACCCATCGGCGCCAGCAGATCGAAGTTCTCCACCACCTTCTCGTTGTCCCGGTCGGTCCGCATGTAGAATGCCTTGGCCTCTCGCGGATAGTGCGTCACGAAGACCGGCTTGTCGTGCATCATCGAGATGATCGTCTCGTCGGAGCCGCCAAGGTCCTTGCCCCACGGGAATTCGGCCGCGAGCTGGGCGTGCTTGGGATTGTTCTCGATCCGCGTGTTCACCTCGTCCAGCTCGGCGTTGAGCTCGATCAGCTCGGCCGCGATCTTGTCCTTCTGCCACTGCTTGATCTGCCCGGACTCTTGCTTCTGCAGGTCCGCGATCCGCGTCTCGATCTGCTGCTTGCTGCTCTTGAGACCCTCCAGCTCGCTTGCGAGGTAATCGCAGGCCTTCGGACCTTTGAGGATCTCCACCGCCTGCGTGTACGTCAGTCGATAAAAAGGCGGTTTGATCCGCTCCAGACCCGCGATGTCCGCGCCCAGGGCCTCCAGCTCGCTGCGATTGTCCGCCAGGACGCGGCTCGCGATGGAGGAGACTAAGCCCTCCGCCAGCGCGATCACGCCGTCAATGTCGGTGAACGCCACCTCCGGCTCGACCATCCAGAACTCGGTCAGGTGCCGGCGGGTCTTGCTCTTCTCGGCGCGGAAGGTGGGCCCGAAGCAATAGACCCGCCCGTAGCTCATCGCGGCCGACTCGACGTAGAGCTGGCCCGTCTGCGTCAGGTGCAAGGTCCGGCCGAAGTAGTCCACCTCGAACAACGAGGTCTGGTCCTCGCCCACAATGGTGGTGAAGATCGGCGTGTCGATCAGGACGAATCCGTTGTCGTTGAAGTACCGACGGATCGCGTCGATCACCGTGTGACGGATCTTGCCGATGCACCACTGGCGTTGCGAGCGGAAGTGCAGGTGCCGGTGGCGCATGAGGAACTCGACGCCGTGAGCCTTGGGCGTGATGGGGTAGCCCTCGGACACGCCGATCACGCGGGCGCCGGTGACTGCCATCTCGTGGCCGCCGACGCTCCGCTCGTCCGCGCGGATGGTCCCGGTCAGAGCCAGCGACGACTCCTGGCCCAGGCGTTTGAGCTGCTCGAACACATCGTCCGGGACCTTGCCCTTCTCGACGATGCACTGGCACAGGCCGGTGCCATCGCGGAGGATGAGAAACTGGATCTTGCCGCTGGCCCGGCTGTTGTAGAGCCAGCCTTGCAGGGTGACTTCCTGCCCGACATGGTCCTCCAACTGGTCGATATACACGCTGTGGTTCACCATTCTCCTGGTTCCTTACTGACGTTGGCATTGGGTCCGGCAGCGCGACGCGGTCCCACCCTGGCCGCGACGCCCACGCCGAGCCATAGACTATATCCACCCGACCGACTTCCGGAAAGACCATAGTTTCTGCCCCATTCGCAACGTCCTGATAGGATGCCGACAGAACGCCATTGCAGAAGCCTCAGGATGGGAAACGGCATTCGCTGGCAGCAGAGGTTCGAGAACTTCGATCGGGCCCGGGAACAAGTATTCTCATGGTTAAAGACAGAAGCACTGAAGTGAAGCGGTTTGGGCTGACGAACGATGCTCTGCGGCTCATTCGCGGAGTGTTTGCCAGACATCCGCAGGTTGATCGCGTGGTCGTCTTCGGTTCCAGAGCCATGGGGGCGCTTCGAGGACCAGTTCGACATCGACTTGGCCCTGTGGGGGGACGTGGACAGGTCCCTCGTCGGCCGGATCGCGCGAGAACTCGACGAACTGCCTCTGCCCTGTACCTTCGACGTCAAGGCATATCAGACGATCCGCCGTGAACCACGCAGGAACCACATCGACGAGGTCGGGAAGATCCTGTATCAGACCCAATCCCCCCAACAGCCCACCACGTAACAGGTAATCTCCCATATCGGCGCGGCTCTCGTCGACAAACCACAGTCCGAGAACTGTACGGGGTCCGCTCGTTCCCTGGAAGCAAGAGCGTCCAACGCGGACTTGTTGTGCCGCACCGCACAATCGCCGCAGCCGCGGCAGACGACGGCCAAGTCGCTTCATCTCTCACAGGTATGAGGACAACCAGCCGATATCGACATAGGGTTTACCGAGCGACTCAACGCAGTGTCCCGGCATTGGGCAACCAGTATGATAACGACGGTGATCTTCGACCTCGACGACACGCTCTACGATGAGACCGACTTCTGTCGAAGCGGATTCCGCGCTGTTGCGGAAGACGTCGCCCTGTTATCGGACAAACACTCCGCGGACGAGGTCTACGGTGCAATCTGGGAGGCTTTCACCAGCGGTTGTCGGGGCTCGACGTTCGATATCGCGCTCGCCAAGCTGGGCATCCCTGCCGATCCGGCTCAGGTTGGCAGGCTGGTCCGGATCTATCGCACCCACGACCCCACTCTCGCTCTGCCGGCAGAGAGTCGCCGCGTCCTTGAGGAACTCAAGGACCGGCACACCCTCGCGCTCCTGACGGATGGTTACATGCCCACCCAGCGTCTCAAGGTGGAAGCCCTGGGGATCGCGCGCCACTTCCAGGCCATCGTCTACACTGAGGAACTCGGACGGGAGCACTGGAAGCCCTCTCCGCTGGGCTTCCAGAGGCTTCTGGAGACCCTCGCGGCTCGCCCGACGGAGTCGGTTTACGTGGGCGACAACGAAGCCAAAGACTTCATCGCTCCAAATCGGCTGGGCCTGTTGACCATTCAAGTCCTGCGCCCGGCCAGACTCCACCACGAGCAGGCGCCGTCGCCCGACGCCGCGCCAAGACGCACAATCGACACAATCGGCAGTTTGACGCAGGTTTTGACCGAGTGCTGAGCCCCATGTCACTGCCCCGAGCCGGTCGGGGATGCGGTTTTCTTTTTTCTTGACTCCTGACCCTGCAAAGGCGATAATATGGCTAAATTGGCAGTTTTGGGAGATACTCTCGTTGACCAAGGAGTTTTTTTATGCCTCCAGGCAAAAGACGGCAAAGCAATGCCATGCTCTACACCCTTATCACGTTTGTCGGGCTCTTTATCGCTGCGACGACGGTTGCAGTGATCTACTACGTGAAGGCCGAAGAGCTCCGCACAACCCGTGATGCTCTCCAGGTAGACATGGATCTACTGGTCAGCCGGGAGGAGAGCCGGAATGTCGGAGGCATTGTCGGCACCAAGATGCCCGGGCGCAGCAATCTCGGAACGGTCGTCGAGCACCTCAACGCGCTGGTTCTGCTCGTCAAGGGCCCGCCCATCCCGGCGACGACTGCTGAGGTGAAGGCTTCCAGCACGATCCGGCTGATCGACCCGTTGCTCCAAAGGGCGGCGGCCTTCATCAGCCTGCCCACGGCGCCGAGTCCGATAGACCCGAACGCGACCGACCCCAACAATCCCGGTGATCCGAACGACGCCAAGCCGGCCCAGGTGGCACTGACGGACCTCATCGGTGGACTGCTGACCAAGCTCGAGCAGACCACCGGTCAGAAGACTGCCACGGAACAACAGTTGACGACCCTCCGCGGGCGTTACGATGACGCCATCCAGACCATGCAGGAGACCGAACAGAGCCTCACGGCAAAGGTCGATGAGTATCGCCAGCAGGTCGAGCAGATCAAGAGCGACTACAACGACTTGCGGATCGTGGTACAGCAGAATTCCGACGAGCGGGCCAAGACCCTGTTCGACCAGCTCGAAGCTGCGCGGGCCGAGGGCTCCCAGTTCAGACAGGACCTGCTCAAAACACAGGCGGAATTGAACGTCGCCCAAGGCCGGCTCGTGGGCGCCCTCGCGGCGGTCAACGAGATCAAGCCCGCGCCGGACCAGGAGGCCCCTGCTTTCCGGCCTGACGGCGAAGTGATCCTGGTGGACGAAGCGGCGGGCATCATCCACATCAACCTCGGCTCCGATGACCGCATCTACCGGGGCCTGACGTTCTCGATCTACGACAAGGGAGCAGGAATCCCACGGGACGGCAGGCCGAAGGCCCAGGTCGAGGTGCTGGCCATAGAGCCGCGAGTCGCAACAGCCAGGATTCTCGCGTCCGAGCGCAAGAACCCCATCCACGTCGGCGACGCCGTGGCGAATCTCATCTGGGATGCCGATCGCAGGAACCAGTTCGTCATAGCCGGAGAGTTCGATCTCGAACGTGACGGCGAGACCGATTACGACGGGATTCGCAAAATCGAGGCGTTGGTTCAGCGATGGGGCGGCACCGTCGCCCAGAACGTCACGGCGGACACGGACTACGTCGTTCTTGGCACCGAGCCGAAGGTTCCCGACGAACCGACGCTCGCCCAGCAGACGGAGGATCCGCTCGCGATGGACAGGTACAACGCCATCCGCCAGGCAAACGAGCGCTACCAGCAAATCCGCAAGCAGGCCGAGTCGCTGTGGGTCCCGATCTACAACTACGACCGGTTCCTTTACTTCACCGGCTATGCTACGCAGATGAACAAGGCAGGCGCATTCTAACGAAGTTGCGGACACGCGTCGCGGCCGATAGGCCGGACGATGGCATCCAAGGCTGCCGGAGCGACCATACCGAGAGCATGGCAACTTCGGCGGCCTTCTCTGTTTCAACCCGGTGGCTCCACTCCGATGGACGCTACGTGGAGCTCCCCTACATACTCCGCTGCGGACGGGGAGAGAAAGCCCTTCTTGACGGCAACAAAGGTCACGGTGCAGGCGGCGCGGATCGCAGCCCCAAGCGGCTCGCCCGTGTCGCAATCGAGACCTGAAGGGATATCCACCGCCAGAATCGGTTGCCCCAGCGTGTTGAGGGTATCGACGATAGCCCGATACGCGGGTTTCAACTCGCCGTGGAGGCCCGTGCCGAACAGGGCATCGACGATCAGACTCGCCTCGCCTCCAAGGGCTTGGAGACGCACAATAGTGTCCCCGTCGCCCGGGTCCAGACATTCCACGGGGTGCCCGAGCCTCTCCAGGACATCCAGGTTGACTCGGGCGTCACCCTGGACCTTGACGCGGTCGCCACAGAGGACGACCCGCGTCGGGATGCCGGCGTTGAGCAGATGGCGAGAGACCACATAGCCGTCGCCGCCGTTGTTGCCCAGGCCGCAGACGACGCAGACCCTGGGATTGGCTACTGCAACGAGCTTCTGCATCGCCAGCTCGGCGCAACTGCGTCCGGCGTTCTCCATGAGCACGACGCCGGGCACGCCGACCTCCTGGATCGCCCAGGCGTCCACCCGACGGACTTCCTCCCGGCTCATCACTCGAACCTCTCTCCCTGGTGCACACTTCTCCATCTGCGCATCTCCTTCGACCGTGTTCTCCAGGATACGGCGTTCTGCGTCCCATGGTACATCCTGACTCGATCAGGCTCAATGGTCCGCTCCATAACTGCCGGGCAGCGAATTGACGGCAGGCTACCGGTCTGCTACAATGCCTCGCGTAAAGTGATGACGATGACAGGTGGCGTCCTTCCGACAACATCTTTCACGGACAATCGAATGAACCGACTGCCCGCTCTGCGCGGGCGCGGATGGGAATTGACACAGCGATGCGAATACTACTGACGAACGACGATGGGATCTCTGCTCCCGGGCTGGCAGCCCTTTACCGGAAACTCGTCGCGATCGGCGACGTGACGGTCGTGGCCCCGATGGACTGCTGGTCCGGCGCCAGTCACAGCATCACGTTCACCGAACCCTTGGCCTGTACGAGAGTGACTATCGACGGCCTGTTCACCGGCTTCGGAGTTCGCGGCTCACCCGCCGACTGCGTGAAGCTGGCTGTCATGCAACTCGTGGATGAGCCGTTCGACCTCGTCGTGGCCGGGGTCAACTGCGGCGCCAACGTGGGGATCAACGTCTACTACTCAGGAACGGTCGCGGCCGCCATGGAGGCGGCGTTTCTGCGAATCCCCTCGGCGGCGATCAGCGTGGCAGCCGAGAGCCAGACCGACTTTGACGGCGCAGCCGAGCTGGGGATCGCCGTGCTCAAGAGACTGCTTCCCCTGCACGTCGGCGACGTAATGAATATCAACATCCCCCGGCTATCCCTTGGGCGGCCTCGCGGCGTCCGCGTGGTCCCGCAGGCCACATCGGGCTTCCACGAGTACTACGTGCCGCATGGCAATACCGGCGACGAGATGACCTACCTCCTGTCCGGCGGGGCGTACCGCGAGGAGAAGGAACCCGCCGATACCACGACACTGGCGGAAGGCTACGTCACCGTCACGCCGCTGTTGCCCGACATGACCGACCACAAGAAGACCCGATCGCTGCTGGCGCACTTCAGCGCGGAGCCGGAGGCTTGAACGGACGATTTGTGATGTTTGATTTTCCGTTGTCGGCTCTCCCAATCAACAAGCGGCCATCGTCGATCAACAATGCCAAGAGGTTTCCATGCCAGAGCAGAATGCAAGTCAGATCTGTATCGTGACGGTTACCGGCAAGGATCGAGTCGGCATCATCGCCCGGCTCGCCACCGCCATGGCCAAGGCCAACATCAACATCGTCGACGTCAATCAGAAGATCATGGAGGACTACTTCGTGATGACGATGGCAGCCGACATCGGGCAGGCCACGATGGACATGAGTCAGATCAAGAGGCAACTCGACCGCATCGGCCGGCAGATGGCCCTCAACATCTCCATCCAGGACGAGAGCATCTTCAAGGCAATGCACAGGGTCTGAAACAGTGGGTTTCCGGAAAGTGGGAGTCTGATCTATGCGGATATCCGTCGAAGAGGTCTTTGAAACCGTTCGCATGACGCTGGACCATCATTTCGATATCCGCACCGTCACGCTCGGCGTCAACCTGAAGGACTGTGTTGACCGCGATCTGGCCTGGCTCATTCGCCAAGCGCAGGCTCGCATCGTGGAGAAAGGCCAGTTGCTAAACCACTGTGCCAACACGCTCGAGCAGAAATACGGCATTCCGATCACAAACCGTCGGATTTCCATCACGCCGGCATCGCTGTTGCTGGAGCCCCTGCCGCGCAAGACGATCACCGCCGTGAAGTTCGCCAAGGCCCTCGACGCCGCGGTCAAACAGGCGGACATCGACTTCCTGGGCGGCTTCGGCGCGATGGTCCAGAAGGGCGCGACAGCGGCGGAAGAGAACCTCATCGACTCGATCCCTGAGGCCCTGTCCGAGACGGATCGCGTCTGCGGGTTCCTGAACCTGGCATCGACCCTGGCCGGCATCAATATGAACGCGGTGGTGAAGGTCGGACACGTCATCAGCGATCTGGCCCATCGCTCGGAGAAAGGGATCGGCTGCGCCAAGCTGGCAGTCTTCGCCAACGTGCCCGAGGACAGCCCGTTCATGGCCGGAGCCCATCACGGCATCGGTGAGCCCGACTACTCGCTCAACATTGGCATCTCCGGTCCCGGGGTCGTTCGTAATGTGGTTGCACAGAACCCCGATTGCGACCTCACCCAGCTTTCCGAGGTCATCAAGCGAACCGTCTTCAAAATCACACGGGCAGGCGAGCTGATCGGCCGGGAGCTGGCAGGTCTGATGAAGGTCGATTTCGGCATTGTGGACATCTCCCTCGCTCCCACGACCGCTACAAATGACTCGGTCGCGGAAATCATCGAGGCGATGGGCGTCGGTCGAATGGGATGCCCAGGCTCGACCGCAGCCCTGGCGCTACTGATCGACGCGGTAAAGAAAGGCGGCGCGATGGCCTCCGGCAACGTCGGCGGTCTCTCCGGCACGTTCATCCCGGTCAGCGAGGACGCCGGCATGATCCGAGCCGTCCGTTCGGGGACCCTCAGCCTGGACAAGCTCGAAGCGCTGACCAGCGTCTGCTCGGTCGGCCTGGATATGTTCGCCGTGCCCGGCGACACCGGCCCGGCAGTCATTTCCTCAATCATTGCGGATGAGTTGTCCATCGGGGTCGCCAACAACAAGACGACGAGCGTTCGCATCGTCCCGGTCCCCGGCGCCAGGCCGGGCAGCATCGTCCATTTCGGCGGCTTGCTCGGCTCGGCCCCCGTCATGAAGGTGACAACCAAGCACTCGTCCGCCAAGTTCATCCAGCGCCGTGGGCGTATGCCTTCGCCGCTTCTGGCCCTGCGGAATTGACCAATTCTCCAAGAGCGGATTCCGTCCGAAAACAATTGACAGGGTATTCAAGCCGCGATATATTCAAAGGTGTCGGGTTGAGTATCTTTGCAGAATGAACTTGCCAGCCTGCATTGCCCCATTGGAGGATACCGATGGCAAGAAAAGGGCTGACGCTTCTCGAAGTGCTGATCGTCGTAGGCGTCGTATTCCTGTTGATGGCGTTGTCGGTCCCTGTCCTGATGCGCGTGCGGAATCAAGCGCAGGGGACGGTATGCACCCAGAATCTCAGGACGCTCTCGTTTGCGTGGTTGCTCTACAAGGACGACAACGACGACCATATCGTCGGTGGGCAGGTGGGCAGATACCCCTACGATTGGGTCCAGAGACCCATGGGACCCGGAACGATGCTCGACCGGCAGATAGAAGGCATCCGTCGGGGTGCGCTGTTCCATTACGCCGGTGAGAACGCGGATGTATATCGCTGTCCGGCGGACCCGAGGAAGCTGATCCCGGGCCAAGTGTCCTATGGCAGCTATTCCGTTGCGGCCGGCGCCAATGGCGAGGCGTGGCAGAATGCCTATATTCGGGCTGAGAAATACTCCGATATCCTTCAGCCTGCGACCAAATACGTTTTTGTGGAGGAGGCCGATCCAAGGGGCTGGAATCGAGGCTCGTGGGTATTGAATCCCTATGGCGGAACCTGGGTGGATCCACTGGCTATTTGGCACAGCCGGGCGCGAAGCACGCTGGGCTATGCCGATGGGCACGCAGAGATCCATCATTGGGTGGATGAGAGCAGCATGGAGATGTCGCGCAAGCAAGTACCCTGTTACCCTGTCCCGCCCGGCCAGGGAGAGGATTTGCACTTCATGATCGCCGGATTCCCGCAGAAGGTCCTGGACACATCGCAGAGCGCCCCGGCCTACTGAGAGACCGGCGCCCCCGGACACAGGCATATCCCTGACGCGTCGTCGGAAGAAGCAAGGGAACAACCCGTAGAAACGGAGCATCTTCACAGATGCTGTAGAAGAGACATACTGTACTGATCGCCCGAGGGACCTTTGGGTAGTAAGGCCGACCCGTGCGATGGGGTTCGTTGGTAAGGTAGAAAGGACATAGTCAATGAGATTGAGAGGGTTTACGCTGATCGAACTATTGGTGGTCATCGCGGTCATCGCCATCCTGATGGCCATCCTGATGCCCGCCCTGCAAGCGGCGAAAGACCAGGCCCAGCGAGTCCACTGCGTCAGCAACACGCGAACGCTCTGCTTAGGCTGGCTTCTGTACAAGGACGATTTCGACGGCAAGATCGTCGGCGGCCATACCGACCCGGGGAATTGGGTCCTCCGTGCATCCCAAACAGGCAACTGGGAAGTCAAGAAACAAGCCATCCGAAATGGACTTCTGTACAAATACGTCGGCGAGGAAGTCAAGGTCTACCGCTGCCCGGCCGACCCGCGGAAGGAAAGCGCCTCGATCCCGGTGGCCTATCGAACATTCTCCATCGCCGGCGGCGCCAACGGGGAGACGTCCGGCTTCACGCCCATCAAGGTCTACACGCAGTTCAAGAAGCCGGCACTGCAGTACGTCTTCGTCGAGGAGATGGACACACGCGGCGAGAACATCGGGTCCTGGCTGATGCAAGTCAGAGCCAAGGCCTGGACGGACCCGCTGGCGATGTGGCACAACAACAAGAGCACCATCGGCTTCGCCGACGGCCACGCCGAGATGCACACCTGGGAGAGCCAGAGCCTCATCGACTGGTGCCACAAAGCGATGGACAACCCGGCGTCGTTCACCACGTCCAATTTCAGCATGAATCCGCCAGCCGACGACAAGGTGGATGCCGAGTATATGGCGAAGGGGTTCCCATACAAATCCCTGAATTAGTCCACCCGCGCGCCGGGAATGGACTCGCTTCTCTGGTGCGCCTGGACCCGCCGATGCACTGGCCTTGTACTCAACCGTCGTCCACGTTAGAATACCGCATCTGTATGATGTCACGATAGCGACGACGTTCAGGAGAGAGGCTTGGTATGTGGGATGTCTTTGGGCAGCCGTGGACGCTGCTGGGTGCGGCGGTCATCGTCCTGTTGGTGGTCTTGACGGTTCGCGCCATCCTGCCAGACGAGAAAAGACGGGCGTGGCAATGGCTGCTGCCTCTGGGCGTCGCCGTGTTGGCTGTCGGGCTGGACGCCCTGGTTGCCACGGACATCGAGAAGATCAACGAACTCGTCAAGGCAGGCATCCAGGCCGTTGAACAGGAGGACTGCTCCGCTGTCGCTCGATTGCTCAGCGAGGATTACAGGGACTCCTGCCATGAGAGTAAGGAGGCTGCGGTCAGTGACTGTCGCGCGCGCCTGGTCCCCCCGGCCATCGAGAGAATCCGCAAGATCGCGTCCGAGATGAAGATCACGCCGCCGGAAGCAGTGGCGACCTTCACCGTGCTCGTGCAGTTCGACAAGGACAGCATCTGGGCCCAGAGCTACAAGCCCAGTGCGATGGTCGTCCTCCAGTTCCACCTTCGCAGACAACCCGACGGGAACTGGCGGGTCCGTCGGGCTGAGGTCCTGGAGGTAGACAAGATGACTGTCCGCTCGTGGAGCGTCGCGAAGGCATCGAACGGAGAGGGCCGGCGTCACCAGGTTCTCCCGCAACCACGGCGCGATCGCGATGCGGAACGCAGGGACGCGTCTGGGCAACGAACATCAACGTAGTCTGTCTTGCCGTCCGCGCCAGGTCTTTCGCTGTTGCTCCCAACGGCACGGGTTTTGTGGGACGCCCCTGCCTTTCTTGTCATGCTGAACGAAGTGAAGCATCCGGGCCCCGGGGGAGATGTGGCATCCGAAGTCGCGACGCATTTTCCACTTCCCGGGCCAGGTTCCTTCGGAACACTCAGAGCCTGCCCTGAACAGAGTGAACGGCTGACAAGAGGTGGACCTCCAGGGAGATGAGCTTCGTGAGACGCTCGTGTCCTTCCCGGCACCGGGCGCGAAGCGGCTGGGCGACTCGGGACGACAGCATCT
>JAXDBU010000156.1:0-13641 GCA_034678485.1 Sedimentisphaerales bacterium
TGTGAGTTCGAGACCTCCTTTCTTGTCTTGGGGTGCTCGGTCAACGGTCGGCGCCAAGGGAGCAGGCTCCCCTGGCGCCAGACCCAGTGGATCGACGGGTCCTCCCTGACCCATCGACCCACGACAAAGCGAGCGCATCGGAATGCAGAAGACACCGACTGCCTTGGGGGAATGAAAATCGCAGGTCCCAGTCGCAGCGAAGCACTGGCTCTTCGTGCTTTCGGTTTCTCCAATCTCTGGCTCGCATGTCCCACGGATGACACTGCCATGTAGATTGAGAGGCTCGGCTCTGTGTCTTCCTCGGGTTTCGCTTGATGGGGTCCGGCCCCCTTGCGACTGCAATGGGACCGGCTCCAGGATATTCACACTGACTCGTGTAGTGCCTTCCGGCGGCATGTTGGGCAGGGCATCGCCTATGCGTCCGGCGAAGACGAGTTGGCCCGATGGGGATCGTCGGCCGGGACAGAGCGAACAGGGGGGATTGGCGCATCGGAATCGACGAGTGGAGGAGACGACGGACTACCGCCGCTGCGCACAGCAACGGGCGGGGTCTTAGGAGTGACAGCTTGGCACAAGTCGCCCACCTCGGGATAGACCCGACCCAGACCGCCGAGTCACTGAGCGGCGGCGCATCCTGCGTCGGCAGAAATACCCCCTTGAAGAGTATCACTCCATGCCTCCTTGCCACGGCGCCTGCACTTTGTGCTTTGGGCAACCGTCATCTGGCGCACCATAACTCCTACGCCAACATCCTTGGGAAGCGCACCAATCCATGGTGGCTTTCGGCTGGCCCTCCTCCATTGAGGGACCGCCATTTCGATGGCATTCTCTGTTGATGGGCCGGTAATGTCAAGTGGAAAGTCAGAAAAAAGAACAGAATTTCACAGTGTGAGCCAATGGGTCGCAATTCGGACCGACGCCGACTGCAGATGAATGGGAGCGAAGTCCAGATCAGTGTCTGCGGGAGGGTGGGTGGCCGCCGGATCGTTTGGGTTTCTTGTGCGTCTGTCTGCGCCGATGTGTTTTGGATGCAATCTCCCTGATTTCGAACTTCCCTGCCTGCTTGCTCTTCGCGTGCGGGGCCTGCTTGACAGGGGGGGTCTTGCTCTTCTTGATTACTGCCAGTGCGTTGCGGGAGACGTCCGCTGTTGTGTGATCGGCGCTGGCGGCTCCCTCGATCAGGATCGCCTCAGCTCGCTTTCGCATCCTGCCGCGCATCTTCCGGAGTCCATAGGCCGCGGCGCTCTTGGCTTGGCGGGAGGTGTTGCCGAGCAGCGCCTCGCGCAAGATCTCGAGGCCATCCTCCTGCATCCAGGACAGGCGAAAAGCACTCTGTCGAACAGTGGAGATGTTGGAGGAATACAACTGTTCTCGTAGTGTCTCCAGCAGTTGCACCGACGCGTCATCCTTTTCGCGGCCGGACGGCTGCCGTTTCTCCAGGTTCATATCGCCACCTCCAACCTGCTGTGATGACCACGATTCACTCGTTGGGACTCACCGTGCATGGGTCTCGACGCAAGCACGGGGGTAATTCTACGCCAACCTGTGGTAATCAGCGCGTGCCTGGACGCTGTCGAATCGCAGGACAGACGACGGACACATGGCCGTGCCCCACCCACTCCGTGCCTGGATTCAAGCATCCTTGCCGCCCTCCAGTCAAAAGCCTGACAGCGAGACCGTCTCAATGCATACCATTGTCCTGACAGCACTTGAGAGTGTCAACTGATTTTTTCTGCCCTTGTTGGATCGGGTGCCGCGGGGCATTCTCTTGCCCGCAAGCGGGGTCGAAAATGCATTTTTGTGTAACAAACGTTGATCTCAGAGCGTCTGATTATATAAGCTGTGGGGGACTTGTCGTCTGGTTTCGCTCCGACGCCTACCCAGGGGAGTCCGGTGATGCGACGGATGCGACCACCGGGGATTTCGGCGAGACCTCGCATCGGCCCCTCTTCGCTTGGGCAACGAGTCTCCGGTGATGGCGGGAAGGGAGTTTCTCGACAGCAGTCACGGTGTGTGAAATGTAAACACTTGTTTTGTATGAACTTGCGGGCCTGCTGGTGTGCCCGTTCGAGGTTACGCGATGGGGATAGACCCACACGGCGGCACGATTCGAAAGAAGAAGCTGGGCGAATTGCTCTGTGAAAGGGCCTATCTCGATGAGGCCGATCTGGGTGTCGCTCTCGCCGAACAGAGGGTCAAGCACCGACAACTCGGCCAGATCCTTCTGGAACTGGGGTATGTAACACAGGCCCAGTTGAACGAGGCGCTCGCGGTCCAGGCAGGGATCGAGCGGATCGATCTGTCCACGCTCTCCATCGGCGGGGAGATCATTGGCCTTGTGCCCGCCGAACTCGTGAGCAAATACAACGTCCTGCCTCTGTGGCGGGAGAACGGCCGTCTGGCAGTGGCCATGACGGACCCCCTCCAACTGCAGGTGACGGAGGACCTGCGATTGGTGACGGGCTGTCTGATTCAGCGCTTCTACGCGGATCCGGTGCAACTGGAACATGCCGTGCTGAAGTTCTACGGCAGCAATGTGGCTCGGATGCTCGACAACTTGGCGCCGGTGGAGCAGACTGTGGATGATGACACGACCAACGGGGATTTCTCGCCTGCAAAGCTGCACGAGCTGGCACGAGAGCCTTCTCTGGTCAACTTGGTGAACCTGATCATCTACGAGGCAATCGAGTCTCGCGCGAGTGATATCCACATCGAGCCGTTCGACCGGGAGGTGAAGATCAAGTACCGGATCGACGGTCTTCTCGTGGAGAAGACACCCTCTTCGAAGCGACTGCACGCCGCGATCCTCTCTCGCATCAAAATCATGGCGAACATGAACATCGCCGAGCGGTTCGTCCCGCAGGACGGGCACATCGAGTTCGTGGGCAAGAAGGGCAAGATCGATATCCGCGTCTCCACCGTGCCCACCGTATTCGGGGAGGCGGTTGAGTTGAGACTTCTGGACCGGTCGGCCTCACTAATCAATCTGCACGATCTGGGCATGAACGATGCGACCCTGGAGGGCTTCTTCAGGTGCCTCAAGAAGACCCATGGGATTGTCTTGGTCACCGGGCCGACGGGGTCGGGCAAGACGACCACGCTCTACGCCGCGTTGAACAAGATCTACACGCCCACAGTCAAGATGATTACGATCGAGGACCCGGTGGAGTACCAGTTGGAAGGGATCAACCAGATGCCGGTGAATCCCAAGCGGGGCCTGACGTTCGCGACGGGTCTGCGGCACATCCTGCGGCACGATCCGGACGTCATCATGGTCGGCGAGATTCGCGACCGGGAGACGGCCGAAATTGCCATTCGTGCGGCTCTCACGGGCCATCTGGTCTTTTCGACCCTGCACACCAACGATGCGCCCGGGGCGGTGACTCGACTGATTGACATGGGGATCGAGCCATTCCTGCTGGCCAGCTCGCTGGAAGGCATTCTCGCACAGCGGCTCGTGCGCAAGATCTGCCCGAACTGCAAGGAGCCTTACGAACCGGACGAGACCCTTCTAAAGAGTCTCAACGGGGCCGTGAAGGCCGAGCCGGGAATGAAGTTCCACCATGGCGTCGGATGCGACAACTGCAACCAGACGGGGATGACCGGGCGAGTAGGAATTTTCGAGTTGCTTCGGATCACCGGACGAATCCGGGAATTGATCGCCTCGCGTCCGTCGGCCGAGCAGATCATGAGAGAAGCTCCGGCCGACCACATCAGCATGGTGCATGACGGCATCGGCAAGGTCTTGCAGGGGATCACGACGCCGGAAGAGATATTCCGGGTGGCCAAGACCATCGGCGAAGAGGATTGATCGCAACCGATGAAGTCATGGCGACGCGTGCCGCTGTTCGACGAAACACAAATGCCAGGCGGGGTAGACCTTGGGCCAGTTTTCCTACAAAGCAGTGGATCGAGGCGGCGTTCACATCGCCGGTGTCGTGGATGCAGCGGACCGCAAAAGCGCGGTCACCGCGTTGACGGATCGCGGCCATTTCGTCATGGAACTGATGGAGAAGGGCCAGGAGCACACCGCGTCCGTGAAGGCCGAATCGTCTCCGGAGACCGCTGGGGCGGCCGGCGCATCCGGATTGGTCGGTTACCTTCGAACCGGCCGCGTCTCGAGCCGGGACGTGCTGGTCATGACCACGCAATTAAGCACCGCAGTGCGGGCCGGCCTTCCGCTGCTCAACTGCCTCGAACTCATGCGCAAGCAGCAGCGGAAACCCGCCATGAAACGGATGTTCGAGCATTTAACCAAGGCGGTCAGCGGCGGCAAATCCCTCTCGGAGGCCTTGGCCGACCACAAGGGGGTGTTCAGCCCTCTCTATCTGTCGATGATCCGTGTCGGTGAGACCGGGGGCATCCTCGAACAGACCAGCACGCAACTGGCGATGATCCTGTCGCGTGAGGAGAAGATCAAGTCCAACATGAAGACCGCTGCCGCCTATCCGATCTTCGTGTTGTGCCTGGGCATCGCCTCCGCGGTCCTTGTGGTGACCGTCATGTTGCCCAAGATCCTGGGGACGGTGGACATGAGCCCGGCGATGATGCCCTTGCCGACCCGGGTGCTCCTGGCGTCCAGCCACTTTCTGCAAACTCTGTTCACGAGCGTCGGAGGCTGGATCGTCCTGGCGGTCCTGGTCGGCGGCCTGACGATGTTTCGCAAATGGAAAAGAACCACCGGTCGGGTGCAATGGGACGCCTTTCGCCTGAAGATCCCGGTTCTCGGAGCAGTCCTGCGGACAATTGCTGTCGGGCGGTTTGCCCGTACGCTCGGCGCGTTGACCAAAGGGGGGGTGACTATCCTGGAATCGCT
This sequence comes from Sedimentisphaerales bacterium, assembly GCA_034678485.1. Classification (GTDB taxonomy): domain Bacteria; phylum Planctomycetota; class Phycisphaerae; order Sedimentisphaerales; family Anaerobacaceae; genus PLanc-01. Next base: position 4,817 of record JAXDBU010000156.1, read on the forward strand.
GGCGGTCGTCCGCGACACGCTGGGCAACGAAATGCTGGGCCGTGCGGTCGACGAGGTGGCCGATGAGGTCAAGCGTGGCGAATCCCTCGCAGAGCCGTTGGAGCAAACGGGCCATTTTCCTCCGCTGCTGGTGCAGATCGTCGCCATCGGCGAGCAGACCGGCAAGCTCGATGAGCTGTTGCTGAACGCGGCGGAGACGTTCGATACAGACGCCGACGCGGCGATCAACCGATTCATGTCCGTTTTTCCCGCCTTGTTGATTCTGGTCCTGGCGCTGATAATCGGCTTTATCATTGCGGCGGCGCTGCTGCCCATCGTGATGATGTCGCTCAGCGCCGGAACGTTCTGACCAGGACGCTCGGGGAAATGATCGCAACGTCGTGAGGTTATCGTGGTCAATGCGAAAGGCAGTTGGATGAAGCACATGAGACAACGGAGAAAGGGCTTTACGCTGGTCGAGTTGCTCGTCGTGGTGGGGATCATCGCGATGCTGGCGACCATGCTGGTGCCCCGTGTGTTCAAGGGAATGGGCAAGACCAAAGCCGATCTCGCGCGGGCGAAGATGGCGATCATCGAAGATTCGTTGGCGCGGTTCCAGTATGATTGCGGACGCCTGCCGGACGAGTCGGAGGGGGGATTGGAGTGTCTGCTGGCGCCGCCTGCCGAACTGGAAGACAAGTGGAACGGCCCATACCTCAAGAAGAGCCAGATCCTCGATCCCTGGGGCAACGAGTACCAGTACCTTGCCGAAGGGCAGGTGAACGTCGGGAGCTTCGACCTCATCAGTTATGGCGCCGACGGCCAGGAGGGGGGCGAAGGCGAAAACGCGGACATCGTTAATGAGTGATCGTGACATGAATGTGCGCCGACGACGTCGATTGCACTCCAGAGGGCGGGGGTTCACCCTCACGGAAATCCTCCTCGTCGTGACCATCATTGCCATGCTGGGTGGTCTGGGCGGCGGATACTGCGTGGGCGCATACCAGAAGCTGCTCGTTGAGAAAGCCGCTCGCCAGTTTCTGTTGATGGCCCGCTATGCGCGCATCATGGCCATCGAGCAGCAGAAGCCGTACGAACTTCAGATCGATCCGAACAATCAGGGTTTTCTCCTGGCGACTGCCCAGGCGGACCCTGAGACGGGCGAGTCGCAAAAGGTCCCGGTCCGTGACTACTTCTGCAAACCGGTGCGGTTCGAGGGCGACGTGAAGTTCGAGGATGTCCGGCTGGAAATGTACCTGGACGCGTCGTCGGACGAGATGGGCTCGGAACAGAAGATCGTCTTTCTGCCGAACGGTTCCGCCGAGTCGGCGGTTGTACAGATCGGCAACGGCAAGCACCACTACTCGATCGCCGTAGTCGCCGCGACGGGCAAGGCCAGTCTCTACCCCGGCCTCACGACGGATGTCAAGACAGCAAGCATCGATCTGGACGTGCAGGAATGAGCAGCGTGCCGAATCCCGTGTTCTGCAGAACGGAGAAGGTCAGAGCCCGCGGGTTCAACCTGGTTGAGATCCTGGCAGCCAGTGTGATCCTCTCGGGGGCTGTGCTGACCCTCGGCGCCATCGGCACGAACACGCTGACGCACGCGCGGGTGGATCAGCATTACGAACTGGCTGCCTCGGTGATCGACCTGCAATTGAGTCTCATCGACCAGGTGGGAATCGACCAGTTCATCGAGGCCGGTCAGATGGAAGGTGTCAACGACCAGTTCGGTCTGGAGTATCACTGGGTCGTGACCACCGAGTACATGGGAACGGACAATCTGTATCTTGTGACGATTACCGTGATGTGGCTGGAAGGCAAGCGACCCTATCGTGTGACCGTTCAGACGATGCTCAATGGTGCGTCGCAAGCGACGGGAACCGGCACGGAGGAATCGCAGGCATGATGACGCAGGTCCGGCACAATGGGTTTACTCTTGCGGAGGTCCTGGTGGCTTCGACCCTCAGCGGCTTCATCGCAATCGTCGCAGTCGGTGCGGTGAACGCTGTCTCGCGCACCGCCGAGACGGTCGGCCGGGTCAGCGAGGTGAACGCGGAGGTCCGCTTTGCCGCCCGGATGCTGGCGCGGGACCTGGCCAACTTCTACCGGGATACGGACCCCGAGAACATCAAGCTGATCGGCGCCTCGCAGGGTTCCGACACGACCGGCCCGCCATTTCTGACGTTCTACACAGTGGGACGAGCCAAGGCGCGGGCCGATCAGCCGGAGGGCGATGTCTATGAAGTCGAGTACTTCCTCGGGCGCAAGGGAGAACTCGACAGCGGCGTGAGTGGATCGGATGAGTCGATGGTCCTTTTCCGGCGCCTGTGGCCCAATCCGGATAAAGAACGCGAGGCCGGCGGCATCCTGACGCCCGTCGCCGAGAACATCGCGGTTCTCTACATTCGGTTCTATGACGGCCAGGAGTGGGTGGGACAATGGACCGAGGAAATGCGGACGTTGCCGAGACTGGTCGAGGTCACCCTGGGAACGGCGACTCCTGAGAAGGGCGATCCTGTTCTGGAGACCTTCACCACAACCTTTCCGCGCATGATGGAGGTCTCTTCCGGGAATGCCGAAGAGGGCGAATCATCCGAAGGTCGGAGAGGTCAGGAGGGATCGACTGAGGAATCCACCGGGGAGCCCGGCAGTCCGGAGAGCAGCGGCAACATGAATCCGAACCAAGGCGGTCCGGGGCAGAGGGGACGGCAGCCATGAGGACGACAGAAGACAGGAGTCTGTTCGGTTCGCCCCTGGTGACGCATGTCACCGGCAGACCGCTGTCCCCGTGGCCCGCCTGCGACGCAAGAGGATATGTGAAAAGACGAGGGCTGATCCTGGTCGCGGTGCTCTGGATGGTCGCGGTGATGACGGAGATCGTCGCGGTGGTCGGGCAGACCGGCCGGCTCAATATGAAGATGGCCATGGCCGCGACGGATGAGGTCCGCTGCAAGTGGGCCTGCCGGGCGGGCCTGGAGAACGCGATTGCCGTCCTGAACGAGGACTTGAAGGACAGCGATTGCCTGTCGGATCTCTGGAGCGACAACGACGAAGATTTCAACAACGTCGCGATGGAGCGATGCCGATACAGCGTGCGGGTGATCGACGAAGCCGGCAAACTGAACATCAATACCGCCACGAAGGATCATCTCATGGCCTTACCGCACATGGAGGAAGAGGTCGCGGACGCGATTCTGGACTGGCGTGACAACGACGATGAGCCGCGGAGCAACGGTGCGGAGGCGGGGTACTACGAGAATCTGCCGATCCCCTACAAGATTCGCAACGGTCCGTTCAAGACGGTTCGAGAGCTGCTTTTGGTCAAGGGAGTGACGGAAGCGTCCTTGTACGGCGAGGATACGAACCTCAATGGCCTGCTCGATTCCAACGAGCGGGATGGGGATCTGAGTCCTCCGTCCGACAACGGCGATGACCACCTCGACCGGGGCTGGGTCGCCTATCTCACCTGTTATTCCTATGAGAAGAACGTCGATGCGAATGGGGACAAGCGGATCAACATCAACCAGGCGGATCAGCAGCAGCTCCAGAACCAGCTTGACCTCAAGGCCCCGCAGGCCAAGTGGATTGTCGACAATCGCGGCAGGGGGTACAGGAGCATCGCGGACCTGATCAACGACAACAGCCCCAAGACCTCCTCGAACGGTTCGAGCGGCAATCCGGACCAGGCGGAGCCGCTCGACACGCAGACGTTCAGTCGGATCGCCGATCGCATCACGATCTCCGGCGAGGACAAGATCCCGGGGAAGATCAACATCAACACGGCGCCCCTGGAAGTCCTGGCGGCGCTCCTCGGCCTGGAGGATCAGGCCCGTCAGATTGCCCAGAGTATCGTTGCGGATCGCTCGAGCCTGTTGTACGGGTTCACGAGTATTGCCGATCTGTTGAACCAGGAGTCGATGACCGTGCAGCGGTTCAAGGCCATCGCCGATCTGGTGACCGTTCGCTCGGATGTGTATACGATAGAATGTCTTGCCGCCGCGGCGGTCAGCGGGGCGAGCTTTCGGACGGAGTGTGTCGCGGACCGCAGCGCGTCGCCATGCGTGGTCCTGTACTGGTACCAGGGAGCAAACTATTGATGAGTAAAGGCGAGAGAACTCCTCATTCGGTGATCGCGGCCACAAAGGAAGATGCTCGATTCCGGGCCATCGAAGTCCGCAGGCTCGACGGTCATGTGGAGGTTGTGTGGACCCGCAGCGCGCCGGCGGAGAACCAGACGTGGAGCGGTTTCGCGGCCGAGTGCGGACTGACGTCGGACGCGGATCGCCGAAACAGGGTGTCGAAAAGGCACTCGCCGACGGTGGTGGGTCTCGATTCCACTGGTGTGGCGTTTTACCGAATCAGCGCGCCGACGGTAGACGACCACGAGATGGCGGCCATCGTGAGAATGCAGGCGGAGTCACTGCTGCCGTTGCCGCCGGATCAGATTGAGGTCGCCTGGCGGACGAGCCCATCGCACAACGGCAACATGGACATCACGATCGCAGCCGTTCGGAAAGAACATGTCCAGAAGTTCGTCGGCAACGTGCGGGACTTCCGACCCCGGCATATCTTCCTGTCCTGCGAAGGGATGGCCAAGGCTTGGCAGGAGTTCTTCGCCGAACGAGAGCGAGAGGCATTCCTCGTGAGTCTGGGCGAAGAGAATGCGCAAGTGTGCCTGGTTCAGAATGGGTTGGTCACGCGAGCGGGCGTGCTCGACGTGGGGATGGCCGGTCTCGCGGCGTCCGGCGGGGAGACCGTCCGGCCCACAGAGACCCTGGACCGCTTCGCGCAGGACCTGCGGATCCTGTTGTCGTCGCTCGGCTGGGACGAAACGAGTTCCCGGCCTGTATTCGTTCTCTCCGACGGGGGGCAGGTGATTCAGGGAATCGTCGAGATGCTGGGGGCCGCCGGTGTGCCGGCCCGTGTGAGCGTGCCCCTGATCGAGCGTCTCAAGACGCCGGCAGACTTTGGGATAAGCGAAGCGTACGAGTACCGCACCTCGTTGGGGCTTGCCCTCATTGCCCTGGAGAAGCCCTCCGCGACGTTGAATCTGTTCGACCGCGTGCTCGAAGAGCAGGAGCAGAAGAAGGCCGCCTCCGCCTGGCGATCCGTGATTCTGGCGGGCGCTGCCGCTGTGGTCATGCTGATCGCGTTGCTCTTGACCGCCTACTTCACGGACATAGCGAGCGCCAGGCGTTGGGACGAGCTGGTCAAGCAGCCTGATTTCCAGGCGTTACTGCAGCAGCAGGCATTGGTCAAGACCGTGGCACGCCACAGGCCGGATCTTCTGGAGATGTTGACCGAGATCAACGCGGGGCAGAACGACGGGATTGTTCTGGACAGCATGCATTTCAAGAAAGGACAGACGGTCACACTCACTGGGCGCGCGGACAACCCGGAACAGATGTGGAAATTCCAGGCGAATCTGCGGGAACAGAAGGGGATCAAGGATGCCGAGATCGCGAACGCCGCACGAGACGCCAAGACCAAGAAGATCAAGTTCACGATCACACTCGACTACAAGGAATTCACGAAGAAGGGGGCTGCCCTGTAGTCATGCATGATTCAGGATCAGAGAATACCCGCGTTGTACGACAGGCTGCGAGCGGCGGACGGTAAACGAGAAGAACTGGAAGGCTGACGGTGAGAAAGCTCAATATACGAGAGAAACGCGTGCTGTTGCTGGGGGCGGCGACGGCGGTGGCCCTGTTTGTCTTCACGTATGGTTCGAAGGGATACGACCGCTGGACTGAAGCGCGGGCCACCCTGGTTTCGGCTAAGCGCAAGGTCGCCGACGTGGAGATGGATCGGAGCCGGCAGGCTGCCCTGGCGTCCGTGGTCCCCGTGTGCGAGGCTCCCCAGGCGGAAGACAAGCAGAAGTTTCTCTTTCGGGACCGCTTGCACGAGCAGTTGAAGAAGGCCGGCATCAATACGGAGCCGTTACAGTTTCTCCCCGTCAAGAAGCCCAAAGGCGTCGCGTACAAGGTTCTCAAGATCAAGTGCAAAGGCAAAGGCAAGCTGGATCAGGTGCTGGATTTCCTGTCGGGCCTGAACGAGAACCAGTATCTCGTCGGCGTAGAGGAACTGCGGATCCAGTGTGATACGAAGGACCCGCCGGAACAGAGAAAGAACAAGGAGGTCGAAATCGATGTGACTGTAAGTACGTTCGTCAAGTGACCGCGTGCGTTGCAGAACAAGGGCACATTCATTGAGGCATCCAGGTGAAAACAGCCGATATCCATCGAGATGAGCGAGTGCCGCTGTTCCTGACAGCGGCAGCGGTATTGCTCGGCGCGTCGACCTTTGCCAAAGTGGCGGGCTTTTACGTCGAGCGGGAACGGATGCGGGGCCTCGCCGGTCTGGCCCGGGTGGAGGAGGACCCCAACCGGCTGACGGAGTGCATGAACCAGACAAAGAAGACGGCTGATGCGATCAAGCAGAAGAACCTGTTCGTCAAGCAACCACCCAAGGAGCACCCGATCAAACAGGTGGACGGGATCTTCGGCAATGAGGTGTTTATTGCGGGCCAGTGGTACAAGGTGGGCGGCAAGGTGGGTGACGCGGAGATCATCGACATTCAACCGACCTGTGTGAAGGTTGTGTGGGAGGGCAAGGAGCAGAACTTCACGCCGTTCGGTGCAGCTCCTTCCGAATCGCCGGCACCCCCGCCGGCGGTGCCCAAGGAGGTCAAGAAAGAGCCGACGCCTGAGGCGCCCAAGCCCGTAGTGAAGGCGGAGGTCGCGAAGGTTGAGGCGCCGGAGCCCGTGGAAGAAGAGGATGTCCTCGGGTGGATGGGTGTGAGACTGTCTTCTCGAATGAGGGCATTTCTGCTGGAGAAGTGGAACGGTGCCTCCGAGGAGGAGAAGGCCAAAGCCAAAGAGGAATGGAACCGGATGTCCGATAGCGAAAAGCAAAGGGTGGTCGATCAGATGGAAACACATATCGATGACATTCGATGAGCGACATCACGACAAGACCGAGTTCTACACCCGCGGCCTGCTGGCTGTGGCGGTGCTGTTGGGGTCTTTGATTCTGCTTCGGATTGCCGGGTTCGTCACGTCGTCCTCCCAGGCCCGCGCCATGGCGATCCAGGTGGACCCGAACGGGTGGAACGTCAACGATGTCGGCACGCTGTTGGTCCCCGCCAAGGCATATGCCGACGAGTTGAAGAAGAAGAACCTGTTCATTGCGGTCCCGCCGAGACAGCACCCGGTGAGCGAGGTGGCCGGCATCCTGGGCGACGAGGCCTGGATCAACGGCCAGTGGCACAAGGTCGGCGACAGCATAGGGGATGCGAAAATCGTCGCGATCGATCCGACGAGGGTGCGGATCGTCTGGGATGGCCAGGAAAAGGAGTTCTCTCCCATCGCTTCGAGCAGCGGCGAGGGACAGCCTGATCGTTCGGGCCCCGCTCGACCTGGCGGGAGGCCGCGTCCCGAAGGGGGACCAGCGGTGGTTGTGACCGGCTCTCGCGGGGGCCCGCCGGGACGGGCGCCGGCCGGACTGTCTCCCGAGGAAAGAGACAAGATGCGACAGCAAATGCAGAACATGAGCCCGGAAGAGAGAAGACGGGCCAGGCAGGAGATGCGTCAGAGATTTGAGGCAAGACCTCAGTAGTTCGTGTTGAAGAAAGGTTCGTTGGAATGAAGTCGTCGAATACCATCGTAACGGTCGTTATTGTGGGAGCGGTGCTCGTCGCTGCGTACGCTGTCGGTCTGCTGATTCGCCAGGCGAGGATGGGGGATTCTGCCTCCTCAGTCCCTCCGGCAGCGGAGGTGAATGAAGCTCAGGTCCATGAGGACACGGCCAAACTGTCGCACCAACCGGGAACCGGAGGGACACAGGACTCGCAGCAAGCCAGGGCAGAACTGAAGAACAAACGCGAGGAAGCTCTCCAGAAAATGGATTCGGCGACGGAAGAAGAGAAAGAGCAGTTCAGAGAGAAGGTCCGTGAGCGTTTCAGCGCCGAGCCGGGCGACAAGACGGTTCGGAGGGGATCTGTGAGAAAGACGGAGGCCGTGCAGATCCTCACGCCCCAAGATCCCAACGCGCAACCCCATGGCGAGAAAGCCGGCTCCGACCCCAACAGCCGGTGAGAGTAGATTGCTGGATCATAAGCAAACGCTGGATTGAAGTGAGGTGATACATTGGAACGGTCAAAGATAGTCCTGTGGGTTCTGGTCCTCGTCGCGGCCGGCGTCATCATCTGGTGGGTAGGTTTCCACCCGCCGGCGTTGGACCTGCCCAGTGTCGAACAGAAGGCGGGGGCTCAATCGGGCCGGAAAGTGTCCGATCCCAACGAGCCGAATGAATCGCAGGTCTCGGAGAAGACCGAGCCCAACTCGCCTGCGAGCGACAAGACGCCCGAGGATCCGAACAGTCCGGCGGGCCAAGACCCGAACCGGGCGGAGACGAAGGCCGGTGCTCCCGGCGAGCCGACCAAGCCGGAGGAGACCAAGCCCCCGGAGGCTGAATCCGCCAAGACGGCGGTTCCGGAGGATCCGAACGATCCACTGGAGGCGGTCAACCTCAAGGATGTCGAGATGAAGAACATCATCGAGAAGATCGCCCAGTGGACCGGCAAGACCGTCATCCCGAGCGACGACGCCATGAAGCAAAAGATCACCATCTATGCGCCGGAGAAGCTGCCTCGGAGCAAGGCCCTGCTCAAGATCTACAGCGCCCTGCGAATGAAGGGTTTCACGCCGGAAATCGTGGACGACACGATCTTCCTTAAGCCGCTCAGCGAGGCCCGATTGGGAGTCCATCCGATCGTTCCGCCGGACCAGCCTCTGGCGGCTTTCGACAACCCGGACCAGATCGTTCAGAAGCTCTTCAAGCTG
>JAXDBU010000157.1:0-20979 GCA_034678485.1 Sedimentisphaerales bacterium
GGGTGGGTGGAAGAAAATGGGTTCATCGACCAGTGCATTCATAAGCTACGCCAGTTACGACCCTTGTGACAATTCTCCGCATCCGTTGTAGAACCCATTTTCTTAGGAGCGCAGCGAAGCAATCTCCCAACTATCGGATAGCGCCCCGAAACACGGACGGCCGAGTTAACCCAGCCACTTCTCCATGCGGTCGAGGCCCTTGGTGATCTGCTGCATCGAGGTCGCGAAGCTCAGACGCACGTTCTTGTCGCAGCCAAAGGGCAGGCCCGGCACGACGCCCACGGTCCCCTGCTCGAGCAGGGCCTTGGCGAAGTCCATGCTGCCGGTGATCTTCACGCCGCCAACGGTCCGGCCGTAGTGCGCAGATACGTCGGGGAAGCAGTAGAACGCCCCGGTCGGCTCGGTGCACTCGACGCCCTTCATGGCCCGCAGGCGTTCGGCCATGTACTTGCCGCGTTTCTCGAACTCGACGCGCATCTTCTCGATGGTCTGGGCGGACTGGGGTCCCATCGCCGCGATCGCCGCGTACTGGGCGAACGTGACCGGGTTGCTGGTCATATGGTCTTGCAGCCGGGACATGGCCTTGATGACGTCGAGCGGACCGGCGGTGTAGCCGAGACGCCAGCCGGTCATTGAGTAGGCCTTGCTCAGGCCGTTGAGGGTCAGCGTGCGGTTGTACGCGTCGGCGCTCAGGGCCGCGAAGCTGATGAATCTCGTGTCGCCGTAGATGAGCTTTTCATAGATCTCGTCCGACATGACGACGACGTTCGTGCCTTCGAGCACCTTGGCCAGGGCGCGAAGCTCGTCGGGGGTATAGGTGAACCCGCCGGGATTGCTGGGCGAGTTGAGGATCAGCATGGCGGTCTTGGGGCCGATCGCCTTCTTCAACTGCTGCGGCGTGATCTTGTAGCTGTTGGCCTTGTCCGTTTCGAGGACCTTCACGGTCGCACCGGCCAGGGAGGCCGCCTCGGGATAGGTCACCCAGTACGGCGCGGGCAGAAGCAACTCGTCCCCCGGATCGAGCACGGCCTGCATCGCTTCGTAGACCGAGTGCTTGCCGCCGATATTGACGACGATCTGGTCGGCGGTGTACGTGAGCCCGTTGTCCTTCTTGAGCTTGGCAGCGATGGCCTCCCGCAATTCGGGGATGCCCTTGGCGGGCGTGTACTTGGTCTTGCCTTCCTTGAGGGCCTTGATGGCGGCTTCCTTGATGTAGTCCGGCGTGTCGAAATCGGGCTCGCCCGCTCCGAACCCCACCACATCGATCCCCTGGGCCTTCAGTTCCTTGGCCCGATTCGTGACGGCGAGCGTCGCGGACGGAGCAACCGCCTGGGCTCTCTGGCTAACCTTCATCTGCGCAAACCTTTCCAATGCGTAGTCTATTGTCTGAAGATGGGACCGGCAACCGCAGGGGCACATACCCACAGGCGCCGGCCTTCGGACTGAACCAGCGGGATATCTAAGCACAAATCCGCCCCCGGTCAAGAGAATTTGATCTCGCGACGACCCCGGCAGTCCACGCGGGAACTTGGCGCGTGCAGTCCGGACCGACTGCCGGCCGTCTGCAGGCACCATAACGTCCACCCCTCCCATCTTGGCAGGACGCCAGCAGATTTGGACGGCCAGGTGGATTCTCGGTTGCCCTCGGCGGCGACAGATGCATTCGTCACTGGTGTCACCAGTGTCACCGGAGATTTCCATCCTATCCTATATGGATGCAATTCGAATTTCCCAGAGTATCAATGAAGAATTGCTGGTGACACCGGTGACAAACCATGCCCAGACACCGGAAAATGGCGGTTACAGTCCTCTCATTGCCCAGGAGATGCCTGTTGAGCCCCGCTTGGGATGGCGGTACACTGACGCCAGGCGGTTTCCAGAGAAAGGGGATAGACACATACGAACCTCAGGAGAAACATGATGATGTCGCGAATCGGTCTCGGCAGCGTCTTTCTGGTGAGCTTGTTCATCGGCGTGGCAACACAGGCGGTTGTACCGCAGGCGGAGGAGTTCGGCCTCCGCGGACGGTGGATGGATGCGCTACTGGATCAGCAGCAGGCGGCGCCTCCGTCGCACCTGGAGGTGCTCTATGAGGACGCGTCCGACGGCGTCTCGCGAGGACAGTCCTGGCGCGGCACACCCTATCAGCTTGGCGACAAGACCTACACGAACGGCCTGGCATTCAACTCCACGAAGCACCTGCTGGTCGTCCTGGACCGCCCGGCGGCTCGGTTCGTCGCCGAGGTCGGGCTGGAGAACAACGACGACACCCAGCGAGGCGCGACGATGGGCAACGGGTCAGTGACCTTCCACGTCCTCGTCGAGAGCAAGGAGGTCCTGACGACCCCTGTGATGCGTCTGAAAGACGGCGCCCGCGCGATCGACGTTCCGCTGGACGACGCCCGCCAGTTCGAGATCCGCGTCAAGGACGGCGGCGACGGACGGGGCTGGGACCAGGCTCTCTGGGCCGATGCGAGGATCCAGCTCCAGGACGGCAGCAGCGTCAGACTCCAGGATCTGCCTCTCGGAAAGACCGGTCTCAAGGCGATCTCCGCCACCGAGCCCCCCTTCTCGTTCGTCTACGACGGCAAACCATCGGGCGAACTGCTCAAGACCTGGCGGCTCGCTCGGGACGTACAGAAGCTCGACGCCCAGCGGACCCGGCACACGCTGGTCTACACCGATCCCGCGACCGGCCTGCAGGTCCGTTGCGTGATCGTCGCCTACAGCGATTTCCCCACCGCGGAATGGACGCTCTATTTCAAGAACACCGGCTCGACCGACACCCCGATTATCGAGAACATCCAGGCGCTCGACGTGCAGATCGGCCGCAGCGGAGACCGCGAGTTCCTGCTGCACCATAACGTGGGCTCGCCCGCCAACGGCAACGACTACGGCCCGCTGGAAACCACGCTCGGTCCCGGCGTCAGCAAGCACCTGGGCGGCGCCGGCGGCCGGCCGACCAACACCGACTGGTCCTACTTCAACCTTGAATGGGGCGGCGAGGGCGTTATCGTCTCCGTCGGCTGGCCCGGCCAGTGGGCAGCCGAACTCGTCCGCGACAAGGCCAAGGGCCTGCACCTGTCGGCCGGCCAGGAGCTGACTCATTTCAAGCTGCTTGCCGGTGAGGAGGTCCGCAGCCCGCTGATCGTCGTGCAGTTCTGGAAGGGCCACTGGGTGGTCGCCCAGAACGTCTGGCGCCGTTGGATGACGGCGCACTCGATGCCCAAGCCCGACGGCGTCCTGCCCCCGGCCAAGCTGTTCGCCTCCAGCTCCCGCCAGTACAACGAGATGATCGACGCCAACGAGGCCAGGCAAATTCTGTTCATCGACCGCTACCTTGAGGAGGGGATCAAGCTGGACTACTGGTGGATGGACGCAGGCTGGTACGTGCATCACGGCGGCGGCTGGCCTCGCGTCGGCACCTGGGAGGTGGACAAGGCCCGGTTCCCGCGCGGCCTGCGGGCGGTCTCCGACCACGCCCACAGCAAGGGTCTGAAGATCCTCGTCTGGTTCGAGCCGGAACGGGTGACCGCCGGCACCTGGCTGGCGAACAACCATCCCGAATGGGTCCTCGGCGGCGCCAAAGGCGGCCTGCTCAACCTCGGCAACGACCAGGCCAGGCAGTGGCTCACCGAGCACGTGGACGGCCTGTTGAACTCGCAAGGCATCGACCTGTACCGCCAGGACTTCAATATGGACCCGCTGAACTACTGGCGCGGCGCGGACGCACCCGACCGCCAGGGCATCACCGAGATCCGGCACGTCACCGGCTACCTCGCCTATTGGGACGAGCTGCTCCGCCGGCACCCCTCGCTGCTCATCGACTCCTGCGCCAGCGGCGGGCGTCGCAACGACGTCGAGACGATGCGCCGGGCGGTGCCTCTGTGGCGAAGCGACTACGCCTACGAGGCCACCGGCCATCAATGCATGACCTACGGCCTGTCGATGTGGCTGCCCTACCACGGGACCGGCACGGTGGCCACGCGCAACGCCCCCTACTACGGCAGCGGGCCGACCCCGGTCGAGCCCTACGCTTTCTGGAGCAACGCGGCGCCCGGCCTGGGATTTGGCATCGACGTGCGTCTGAAGGACCTGGACTACCCGGCCCTGCGCCGCCTGATCGGCCAGTGGCGACAGATCGCTCCCAACTACTACGGCGACTTCTACCCGCTGACGCGATGGACCCGCGACAACAGCGTATGGATGGCATGGCAATTCGACCGTCCGGAGACGGGCGAGGGGCTGGTGCAGGCATTCCGCCGACACGAGAGCGACTATGAATCCGCTCGTCTGCGCCTCTGGGGTCTGGACGCAGAGGCGACGTACAGAGTGACCGACCTCGCCACCGGCAAACAGGAATCGCACAGCGGGCAAGAGCTGATCGACCAGGGCCTGAGGATCGCCTTGCCCGACAGGCCGGACGTCGCGACCCTGACCTATCGCAGACAGTGATGGCGGGCGGTCCAGAGCCAGCGGGGCAATGGCATGCCGGTTCGACAGAGTGGTCCGTGCTGTGCCCGTGAGGGCATCGCGTAGCACGGGCATCTTGCCCGTGGTCCGGAATCATGGGCGGGACGCCCATGTTACGAAACGCCGTGCGGCGCCCGTCTCATCCAGCGTCGAGGCTGCACAAACGAACCTGCGACTGCTCTGCGGGTGCATATCCGTGTCTACGCAGATGTGATGGAGGCCCAGCAAGGCCGTGGGCTGTCATTCCCGTGGAAGCGGGAATCCATTCATCAGGTCGCGCCCAATCCCACGGTTCCTGGATTCCTGCTTGGCTTGGCGCGGCCTTCGGCCGCAACCAAAGCGCAGGTTCATCGGGTCTGGGGGCCGTTCGTGTCTCTTGGGGGCACCGCCCCCGGTCTTACGGTGCGGTCCCGACACCAGGCAGGCGACGAGGCGAGGACCGGATCAGGCCAAAATGCTTGCCAAGAAAACAAGATGTTGCGCCACTGCAGTGCAGGAATGACAGGGTCGAATCCGTGTGAATGCGCAGAAATCCGCGTCGAGAATGGTCGTCGGCTGTCAGTGGTGCATGTGGGGCACTCTCACCGTCCGAACTTCTCACCTTCTCAACTTCTTACCTTCTCACCTTCGTCCTCAGGCTCTGTGGCCTCTGTGTCTCCGTGGTGAATTCTATTGGAGAGGCTTTCGCTTTTTGTCCCAGCGCTCGCGGAGGCGGATGGAGTCGAGACCTACCGTCCGGCCCTTGCTGAGCGGGTTGGAGCCTACGCAGACCAGACGCAGCGTGTGCTTGCCCGGCGTGAACTGGTAGCTGCCTAAGTAGTTCTCCTTGACGTGCAGGGTCGGCGAGTAGAAGTCGCAGTCGGCGAGCTTCTGGCCCACCATGTAGTCCGCGGGCTCGCCGATGTTCTTGCCATCGAGGAAGACGCGATAGACGCCGTAGTCCTCGCCGTAGGTAAAGCGAAGGATCAGGCCGCGATAGCCTGCCTTTTCCACCGTGAACTCCATTTCGAGGATGGGCTCGTTGTCTGCGGGCATGAAGCGGACCTGGCCGTCGCCGGTCCAGTCGTAGCCCTTCTGCAGCTCCAGCACGCCGGCGGAGTGCTGGGCGGTCGGCAGGAGCGTCTTGCCCTCGATGATGATGTCCAGATTGGGGAACGTCCGCTGCGCCAAGGGCGGCAGGGTCGTGAACCGCTTCGGCTGGCCCACCTGGTACCAGAAGGCGACGGTCGCCATGTCGTCCTCGCGTTCGACGTGGCCGCAGGTTTCGCCCGTGGTGGTCTCGTCGCCGGTGATCCAGCCGGTGTGCTCGATCTCGAATCGCAGCGACTTCGTGAACCGCACCGGGTCCGCGATGTGCCAGCGGTAGAGGCAGTATTCGGTCCCGAGGTTCTCGAAGTCCGTGCTCATGTAGGTGCAGCCGTAGTAGGGGAACAGAGCCTCGTTGAGTCCCCAGGCCATCAGGAAGTAGTCCTCGGTGCCGGTGCCCTGGATCGTGGGCTTCCTGTCGCCGTCCACGTACATTCGCACGTCGCCTTCGCCGAACCAGAAGGGGCTTCGCGACCGGGCGGACATCACCGTGCCGACGTAGTGTCCCTGGCCCTGGGCGTCGAGGATCAGGTAGTCCTTGCCCATCTTCTCCGGAAACTCGTTGCGGTACTGGGCGCAGAAGTAGGCAGTCTGAGGGGGCAGACTCTGCTGTTCGGAGTAGTCGACGTGGTAATAGAAGCTGCGGACGTTCTTGGCGCCTTCGTTGGTCGCGGTGATGATCGCGCGCTTGTGGAAGGGCATGGACCAGTAGCAGTTGTATCCGTCGCCGCCCTCGACCTGGACGGGGACCGAGCGGATCTCGCGTCGCAATCCGAACCCGGCGCCGAAGAAATCGCCGAGTGGGGACTCGACCGCAGGCTCCTTCGCATCGTCCCAGTACATCCGCAGGACGATTTCGTCGGGTCGTGCGGAGCCGCCTGCTTCGAGCCAGTTGGGACGGGCCTCATTGAACGTGAGCCAGATGTGGTTGATGATGCCCGGGCCTTTGATGTCCGCGAGGACCTTCGTCTCTCCCGGCGTGATGTAGCGAGTCCGATCGCTGTTGCTGTTCGGGTCGGGATCGGAGGAGGTCACCGCCTTGGACCGGCCCGGCTGGACCTGCATCAGGCCCGCCAGATCCTGGGCCATGCTCGACGAGACGAATGTCCCCAGGACAACCAGCGACAACACCAGAACGATTGAGTGTACCGTCGATTTCCGCATACCGTGACTCCCCTCAAATACGTGACTACTTACTGTCTTTGGCTGCCCCGGCGGGTACGAGCTTCGTGCTCGGTGTCACCTGGCCCGCCAGTTGTTGTTTCAGATTCGAGAGGTGATTGTACCACCGCTTCTCGATGTCCTCAATCGGCCCGATGTGTTTTCTTGAACGGGCTCGGTCTCGACGTCGGGCCTGAGCGAGTCCCTCTCCGGCTCACGGCCGTCCCGGTGATTCGCAGAAAGCACAGCTCCTGTCATCGTGAGGCTGAGCTGAAGTATCCGGGCGTCGTGCGAGAGGTCACTCTCGATCTCGGGCCAGATCCTTCGCTGTGCTCAGGATGACAGGCTCCACACGTGTTCGCGATCTCAGATCTCCGCCAGCTTCCACGGGCCGCGGAAGAGGCGGGGCTGGAGCATCGCGTTGGCCGAGGCATCGTCGATGAACTGCTCGGCCTGCGGATCCCAGCGGAGCTTGCGGCCTTCCTTGACGGCAATCAACGCGATCTGGCCCAGGGTATCGGAGCGGACCGCGGTCTCGATGTCGCAGATCGCGCGGGCCTTCGTCTTGACCGCGTCGACGAAGTTGCGGACGTGGTCTGTGCTGATCGGCAGTTTGATCGGCATCGTGTCGTACTTGTTCTGCGGATCGCGGAGGAACTGCTCGTCGTGCGCGGTGATCGTGCCGCGATCGACGTGGACCCAGCCGGTCTCGCCGATGAACTTGATGCCGTGCTGGAATCCTTCCGTGCCGTCCTGGACGAAGGTCACCGGGGCGGCCTTGGCGAACTCGAACCGCACGTTCCACCGCTCGATGGTGTTGAATGCCCCTTCGGGCGGGAAGACGCCGGTGCCTTGGACGGTGCTCGGGCCGGTGGCGTCCGTGCCGTTGCCCCACTGGGCGATGTCGATGTGGTGAATCCCCCAGCAGGAGATCATGCCGAGCGAAAAGTTGTTGATGTTCTCGTGGTTGTCTCGTTCGAGTTTCTTCTCGTTGAAGCTGGTCATCGGCGCGGGCCCGACCCAGCGGTCCCAATCGATGTAGTCCGGGACGGGCTGTGGCGGAATGGCGTCCCCATGTTTGCCGCCCGGCACGGACACGTGGACGTCCGTGACCTTGCCCAGCCGTCCGTTCAGCGCCAACTCGCAGGCCCAGCGGAACTTCAGGTCCGACCGCTGCTGCGTGCCGAACTGGAAGACGATGCCCTTCTTCCGCACCGCGTCGCGGACGCGGACGGCTTCGACGAACGACATGCCCATCGGCTTCTCATGATAGATGTGCTTGCCGTGCAGGATGGCGTCGAGCGACGGGACGCTGTGCCAGTGGACCGGCAGGGCCATCAGCACGGCGTCAATCGAGGCGTCCGCGTTCAGCTCGCGGAAGTCCTTGAAGACCTTCACATCGGGACTGCCGTACACGCCTTTGATGTGGTCCTTCGCACTGGCGATGTTCCGCTGGTTGACGTCGCAGATGGCGGTGACCCGGACGTCGGGCTGCGAGAGGAAGTTTCGCATATCGTACTGGCCCTGGGCGCCGACCCCGATGACGCCGAGCGTAACCTTGTTCGAGGGAGCCGCAGCGCCCAACACATGCGCTGGCACGAACCATGGGGCCGCGCTCGCCGCGAGCGAGGCCTTGAGAAAGCCCCGACGGGTGGGACCATTCGGCACTGTCTTCAGCATGCTCATCCGACAATCTCCTTGTCTCAACGGGTTGGACAGTCACATGCGGCACTTCCGCAGGACTGCGCTGCCCTCTTCCGTCATCCTGAGCGACAGCGAAGGATCGGGGTATCGTGCGAGAGATTCCTCTCGGTCGCAGGCCGGATGCTTCACTTCGTTCAGCATGACATATCTCACTTGCGGCGTACAGACCATAGTCACGCAGCAGCTAACCGATTGTGAACGCCGGCAGTTTGACGATCTTGCCGCCGGCCAGGGCCGACTCGTGTGCACAGAGCCCGACACAGGTCCAGTTCGCCGACTGGCGGGCATTCGGGAACGTGTCGCGGCCCTCGACCAAAGCCGTAACGAATTCGTGCACCAGATGCGGATGCGACCCGCCGTGGCCGGCGCCCTGCGTGAAACTCAGGTGCGCCTTCTTGGCCAGGTCGTACACGCCCTTGGTGGTGAATCGGCGAATGGGTGCGGGCAGCCGCTTCGCGAAGTCGGGGGCGGTGATTCGCTTGGGGATCTTTGCCTCGGGCAGCTTGGCGGTGTGCAGCACGTGCGGCTCGTGCTCGACGAGCGTCCACTCGAACGACTTCTTCGACCCGTAGACGTCGATGCTCTCGCGATACTGACGGGCCACGTCGAACAGCGAGCGGTAAATCCTCGCCGTCAAGTCGCTGTCCTTGAACTTGATGTGGGTGGTCTCGACGGCGAAGGGCGAGCCATAGCACGGGATGAGCTCCTCGCGGATGGTGCCCGAGCCGAAGCAGGAGACGTACTCGGCAGTTGCATTGGTCAGTGCGAGCATCGGCCCGACGCAGTGCGTCGCATACCACATCGGCGGCAGTCCCGGCCAGTAGTTGGGCCAGCCGTCCATGTCCTGCTGGTGGCTGGCCTGGAGGAACTGGATCTTGCCGAGCTTGCCGGTGTCGTAGAGTTCCTTGATGTAGAGGAACTCACGGCCATAGACCACCGTTTCCATCATCATGTACATCAGGCCGGTCTTGCGAACGACGTCCACGATCCGCCTGCAGTCGGCGATGCTCGTGGCCATGGGTACCGTGCAGGCGACGTGCTTGCCGGCCTTGAGGGCCGCGATGGACATCCAGGCATGGTCGGGAATCGGCGAGTTGATGTGAACCGCGTCCACGTTCGGATCGCGAAGCAGCTTCTTGAAATCGTCGTACCGCGTTTCGACGCCGAAGGCGTCGCCGACCGCGTCGAGCTTGGCCCGCGTTCGCTGGCAGATGGCGTACATGTTGGCGTGCGGATGGCGCTGGTAGATCGGAATGAACTCCGCGCCGAACCCGAGACCGACGATGGCGACGTTGATCTTCTCCTGGGCCATAGCGTTCTCCCTTCAGACAAGATGTGCCGGTTTCTATTTCTTCCAGTATCGTGTGACGATACCGTTTTCGATCTCGAAGATGTAGGTCGTGCGTTCCTCTCTGCGGTCGTCGGCGTCGAAGAGGATGAAGAAGCTGAAATCGCTATCGACTGTCTTGGTGTATTCGTAGGTGAGGATCTCCGAACCGTTGGATGCGCGGGTTTCACAAGAGGGTTCGCCCAGCACCGCGAGCAGCCAGCCCTTGGTTGTCTGGCCGCACTCGATCTGGCGGAGCGTATCGCCCCCGACGGCCGGGCCCTTGGGACCATAGGAAACATCCGAATGGCTGGAGATACAGCCGGCCAGCGCGATCGCCGCCACGACCGAAAGGATCGACATTGCCGCCTTCATCATGTCTGCTCTGCGTATCATGATCTCCATCTCCTGTATCACCCCCGCACCCACGATCTCGGTCGTCCACATCGGACAACACAGCGTATCCGACGGTGCATGATAACCCGGCAGGGGCTGCGAGTCAAATTCCACCGGCCCGGGAAGAGAGGCAGATCGATGGCCGGTGGTCACAAAGGGCTCTCGCGTCCAGACGATGTTGATGCCGCTGCGGAGAGGCCCCCGCTTGTCGTGCTGAACGAAGTGAAGCATCCGGGCCCCGTAGGAGACGTGGCGTCCGGAGTCGAGACGCACCTTTCACTCCCGGGGCAGGCTCTTCGCTGTCGCTCAGAATGACGAGCGACCTGGACGATTGACCTCGTCGACGAGTTGTGTCCCGTGTTTCGAGAACCGGCGTCAGTGTACGACGACGTCGAACGGCATCATCATGATGACCCCTTCCCGTTGGATCAGGTCGATCCGTTGGAGGACCTGCAGGAGGGCTCGAGCGCGTCGCGGCTCGGTCCTGCGCAGCAGATCGAGCAGGGGAGCGACGGCAGGGTGGTTCGCCAGGGGGCCGGCGGCGCCACAGAGCGAGATGTCCGTGGGCCGTTCGCCGCCGCCGGAGGACTGCTCCAGAAGTTCGGTGAGGAAGTCCGTCGGCTCCGGGATGATGCGGACCTCGTAGTCCGCCAGGGAGGCCTTCGCGGCGGCATAGTCGACCGCCTGCTTGAGCCCGCCGATCTCGTCGACCAGGCCCAACTCCAGGGCCTGCTTGCCCGTGTAGACCCGACCGCCGGCCATCTCTTCGAGGGGCTTTCGCAGCTTGCCGGCCCGGCCCTTCGCGACATGGCCTTTGAAGACCTCATATACCTTGCCCATGTAGCCCTCCAGGACCTGTCGCTGGCCGTCATCGAACGGGTGGCTGCTGGTGAAGAGGTCGGCGTTGGCTCCGCGCTTGTGTGCGACCCAGTTGATGCCGAGCTTGTCCCAGAGGCCCGTCGTGATGAGCTTGCCGCCCACGACGCCGATGGAGGCGGTGAGGGTCGCCTCGTCGGCGAAGATGGCGTCGGCCGCACAGGAGATGTAATAGCCGCCGCTGGCGGCCACGTCGCCCATGGAGACGATGAACGGCTTGGACCCGAGGATCTGGCGGGTGGCGTTCAGGATGACCTCGCTGGCCTCGGCGGAGCCGCCGGGGGAATCGACCCGCATGACGACCGCTTTGACGGCCGGGTCGTTCGCGGCCTGCTCCAGGGCCTTGCTGATGTCGCCACTGAAGGCGGCGTCCGCGGTCCCGAAGAACGTCGGCTGGCTGTAGCCCGGCAGGATCGCGCCGGACACATAGACCACCCCCACCGCGTCTTTGTGCGAGACCTCGGGTGTCTTGAATATCTCCGCGAGGACGGAGAACAACGCCAGCGGGTTCGCGAAGTTGACCTGCGGCCCGGCTTGCTCGCCGTAGCGGTTGTCGATCTTCTCAGGCCCTTTGATCTCCTTCTTGAGTCGGGCGACGAACTGGTCCCGCGTCTCGACGGAATCGATCAACCCCTCTTCCTTTGCCTGCTCGGCCATGTACGGGCCGTGGTCGATGAGTTCACGGACCTGTTCGGGCGTCTTGCCCCGCGATTGGGCGATCATGCCCACGAGCGAGTCATACCAGCCGTCATAAAGCCAGTTGAGGTTCTCGTCCGCCGGTTCGCTGGGACCGGTTCGCGTGAAGACCTCGGCCGCGGATTTGTATGCACCCATGTGCATGAAGTCCGTTTCGACGCCGATCTTGTCCAGCAGGTCCTTGACATACGGCGTTTCCGCGTAGAACCCCATGAGCCACAGAGCCGATTGGGGCGCTACACTGAGGTGATCCCCTACGCACAGCAGGCCGTAGGCGAACGTGCCCATGCCTTCCGCGTGTACGTACACCCGCTTGCCGGCGTCCTTCACTCGCTGAATCGACCCGCGGACCTCCTCCAGTTGTCCGAATCCGAGGGACATCCCGTCGAAGGTCAGGATGACCGCCTTCACCCGGTCGTCGGCGCCCGCCTTGTCCAGGCGCCCGACAAGGTCCTTCAGCGAGGTGACCTGGCCCGCCATCAGACCCAACGGGTCCTCGACCGGGACCTCCGTCAGAGCCCCGTTGAGGTGGAAGTGGGCGATGACCGCCGGCTCCACCGTCGCGGCGTCTCCCTGTCCTGCCCCAAGACAAACCTGCCCCGAAAGCACGACCACACACAGCACGAGCATCTGCAACCGTCTCATACTCCGTCTCCTTTCCGGTAGCCCTGTTTCGAATCCCATCCGCCAGTCCATTCTTGAAACACGCAACGAAGCCTCCCTGTATGCCGATACAGTATACTCCATCGATCCTCCATAATAGACTCGCCGATACACTTGCGTATTCAATCAAAGTGAGGGAATGTAATGTGTGGCAGACTAAATGTAATATATACATGACAATCCGGTGTGCGAAGACCACTGTGGGTTGGGGCTCGCCATCCTTCTCGTTCGTGCTTTTGCGATGTGTCGCGGCCTGGTCACTTCGTGCCTTCGCGAATGGACCCTTTTCGGGATTTTCGGCGATACCTCCCGGAACGAGTTGGGGTATAGTGACCGGCTGTCTGATCTACGAAAGGAGCACGCATGATGAGCCGTGGGAGTTGCCTGATCTGTGGAGTCATTTCAATGCTTGCGATGATGTGTCTGTTGCCCCGGGGGGCGGGGGCTGACGAGGGGATGTGGCTGTTCAACGACCCGCCCAAACAACTGCTCAAGGACCGGTACCGCTTTGCCGCGGGCGACGACTGGTTCCTCCACCTGCAACGCGCCAGCGTCCGCTTCAACAGCGGCGGATCGGGTTCGTTCGTTTCCGCGAACGGCCTGGTCATGACCAATCATCACGTCGGCGCGGACTGCCTCCAGAAGCTCAGTACGAAGGACCGCGACTTGCTCAAAGAGGGTTTCTACGCGAAGACACTCGCGGACGAGGTCCGCTGCGTGGATCTGGAGTTGAACGTCTTGCAGAGCATCGAGGACGTGACTGCGAGGATCAATGCGGCGGTGACGGCCGGGATGAGTCCGGCCGAGGCGAACCAGGCCCGCCGGGCCGCGATGAACACCGTGGAGAAGGAATCGCTCGACGCCACCGGGCTCCGCAGCGATGTGGTCACGCTCTATCACGGCGGGCTCTACCACCTCTATCGTTTCAAGAAGTACACCGACGTCCGCCTGGTCTTCGCCCCGGAACAGGGGATTGCCTTCTTCGGGGGCGACCCCGACAACTTCGAGTTCCCTCGCTACGACCTGGACATCTGCTTCTTCCGCGTCTACGAGAACGACCAACCCGCGAAGATCGAGCACTACCTCGCGTGGAGTCGCCAGGGCGCCGGCGACGGCGAGCTGATCTTCGTCTCCGGCCACCCCGGGCGGACCGACCGGCTCGACACGATGGCCCACATCGAATTCCTCGGCGACAGGGTGTTCCCGAACACGATGAGCAAACTCTTCCGCCGGGAGGTGGTCCTGACTGCCTTCAGCGGCGAGAGTCGCGAGAGCGCCCGGCGGGCGAGGGACGATCTGTACGGGGTTCAGAACAGCCGGAAGGCCCGAATGGGAATGCTGGCCGGACTCCAGGACCCCGCGATCATGGGACGCAAGCTGGCCGAGGAGCAGAAGCTCCGACAAGCGGTGCTGGAGAACGCGTCGAAGCTCAAGACGCCCATCGGCGACCCGTGGGCCGACGTGGCCGCGGTCCTGAAGGTCTGGGACGGCATCTACGACGACCTGGACCTGTTGGAGAACGTCGCTGCCTTCAACAGCAACCTCTTCCGCATCGCCCGGACGCTCGTCCGCCTGGCCGACGAATCCGCTGTGCCCAATGCCCAGCGCCTCCGCGAGTATCGCGAGTCGAACCTCGAATCGCTGAAGTTCGCGCTGTTCTCCGAGGCCCCGATCTATGACGACCTGGAGCTGGTGACGCTGGCCGATTCGCTGACTATGCTGGTGGAGCGCAAGGGGATGCAAGACCCGCTGGTTCAGAAGATCCTCGACGGCAGATCGCCCCAAGAGCAGGCGGCCCGCCTGATCGCGGGCACGAAGCTCCAGAACGTCGAGGTCCGCGAGGAGCTGGCGAAGCTGGATTCGGAGTCGCTCCGCAAATCGGACGACGCCATGATCCGGTTGGCGGCGCTTGTGGATGCCCCCGCGCGGGCGCTTCGCAAGACGCACGAAGAGCAGGTCGAGGAACCCCTGCGCCAAGCCTACGCCAAGCTGGCGGAGGCGAGGTTCGCGATGTACGGGACCGCAGTCTACCCGGATGCGACGTTCACGCTGCGCCTGGCGTTCGGCCTGGTCAAGGGCTACGAGGAAGGGGGCAGGCAGGTCCCGCCCTGGACGACGATGGCAGGCGCCTACGAGCGAGCCGAGGAACAGGGCAACCAGTTCCCGTTCGAGCTGCCCTCCCGATGGCTCAAGCGCAAGAGCAAGCTCGACCTGAACACCCCGTTCAACTTCGTCTCGACAGCCGACATCATCGGCGGCAACTCGGGCAGTCCCGTCGTCAATCGCAAGGGCGAGATCGTCGGGATCATCTTCGACGGGAACATCCAGTCGCTGATCCTCGACTTCATCTACACGGAAGACCAGGCCCGCGCCGTCTCCGTTCACTCGGCCGCGATCCTCGAAGCCCTGCGGAAGGTCTACAGCGCCGACCGCATCGTCAAGGAACTCGTGCCGACCGGTTCCACGAAACGAAAGTCCGGAGAACTTTGATCCTGACTGAGCGTAATTGCGGCGATGTGCTTGTCATCCTGAACGCAGCGGAGCGAAGTGAAGGATCTGGGCTGCGAACTTGAGAAATCTCCTGGACCATGCCCAGATCCTTCGCGTTGCTCAGGATGACAGACTGACTCACGCGGAGTTGGACTCGGGGTCTTCCGAATTGACAGGAAGGGAGTACTGGATACATGCGGCAGGAAACGGTTCACGTCTTCGTGTTCGATACGCTCTCGGACTGGGAGCCGGCCTACGCCGTCGCGGGGATCAACAACCCCATGTTCCAGTTGCAGCCGGGTCGGTACGTGATCAGAACCGTCGGCGAGAGCACCAAGCCTGTGAAAACCATGGGCGGGATCACCATCCTGCCCGACATGGATCTGGCCTCGCTCGAGCCCGCGGACAGCGCCATGCTGATCCTGCCGGGCGGGATGTCGTGGGAGCAGGGCAAGCATGTCGAAGCGGTCCAGAAGGCCCGTGAGTTCCTCGATGCAGGCGTGCCCGTCGCTGCGATTTGCGGCGCCACGGCTGCTTTGGCGACAGCCGGGCTGCTCGACACGCGGCGCCATACGAGCAACATGCGCGACTACCTCAAAGCGACCGGATATCGGGGAGGGGCCCTCTACCAGGATGAGCCTGCGGTGACGGACGCCCTGGTCATCACGGCCGGCGGTCTGGCGCCTGTGGATTTCGCCTGTCACATCTTCAGGCAGCTTGGCGTGTACAACGAACCGACGCTGGCTGCCTGGGAACAGCTCTTCAAGACAGGCGACCCATCCCATTACCTGGCTTTGTTCGAATCCTCCGGCCGATCCGCCTGAATCCACGGAAGACTCGCGCAAGACAGCATGTGCAAAAGAAAAGGGCTGTGGCAGGACGCCGCAGCCCTTGTGCATTGCTTTGTGAAACAACGGTTTACATCGCTCTTCGCCTGCGGAGCCAGCCGACGAGGCCCGTGCCCAGGGTCCCGAGGAGGATCGCGCCGGGGGCCGGGACGGTCGCTGTGGGCAGCTCGAACTCGATGTTGTCCACGACCTCGGTCAGGCCAATGCTCGGATCGACGTCGTAGTAGAACGTAGCGCTGTCGAAAGTCACGCCCGAAATCAGAACCGTCTGGTTCATGTTGTCGTTGCGGTCCATCTCAACGGAGATCTGCCCCACTTGGGCGCCGTTGAGGTATACAGTCAGAACTGCTTGGTCCCCGGGTTCAGAGTAGTAGGGATCGTCATTGCCGAAATCCAGAGACAGAGAGTTGACGAGAGTGGTGAAATCCATGATCAGCCAACTGTCGTCAGAGTCTCCGTGGATTCCCAATGAGAATCCATAACCTTGTGATCCATAATAATCATAGATGAGCAGGTCATCTTCCGCCGAGTCACTGAAACGAACCAGTGACGAATCCACGCTCATCCAGCCATTCGGCTTACTGCCCATCGTATCGTCATCAAAATCGATCGATACGCCGGCCTGGGCCACTCCAGCCAGGGCAACACACAGCAATCCACATAATAGCATTCTTCTCATCTTCGCAACTCCTTTTGCACATACACCCAATTGGCGACGGTTCATCGCGGACAACCGACCTACAATGCAGTGTGAGGAAGTTTCTCACTCACAATCGTCAATCACGGTGAATCCGAGCACTCGTTGACTCTACTGCGTAACTGGCGAGAGGTCAAGGGAAAACTCAGGCGTTCCAGTCCTGGGTGCTCTTGACGAATCGGTATTGGAAGAAGACGCCGACGGCCATGGGGACGAGGACCATCGCGGGCAGGAACCAGGGTTGCTCGAAGACCAGCTTCTCCAGCTTCTGCTGATTCACCATGTGCCCATACAAAACGGCCAGGATGCCGACGGCAGTGAGGGTGCTGCCGCCGAGACTGGTGAACAGGATCACCGCGATTTTGAAGACGATGAACGAGATCATGCCGCCGGCGATCAGCCCGACGAGCCCGCCGGCCCAGACGTACTGCTCGGGCAGTCCGAGGGCCAGCCACAGACCCGCCGTCAGGATGCCGCCGGAAAGGGCACCCAGAGCGGTCACCCCCCAGCGCATCAGGGGGATCGAGAAGATGGCGAACACCAGCACCGAGAACATCGCCAGCCAGATCGCGTTGCCGTGAACGAGATAGTCGTTGATGTATACCCCGACGGCCAGTCCGACCAACCCGAAGCAGATCGTCACGAGGATTTTGAAGATTCGCCACCCGTAGAACAGACACACGACGCCAAACGAGATGAAGGTCAGCGCCTCCACCAGGTCCAGGGTGCTGATGTGTTTCCACACGACGTCCAGCGGTACAATACTCTGCTTCGCGGCGTCTTGCGTCGCTACGAGGGCGACTTGCAGGATGTCGATCAGTCCGTTCATGCCATGCTCCTGGGTCCGCTCGACGGCGAGACCTCCTCCTGAACTCTACCTACGTTTCGCAACCGCCATATCATCGCGTCTTTCACCGATTGCGCCAACCGTGTTTCGATTCTTCTTCACGCGTTCGGCCTGGGCCGGACGAGGCGTTCCGTCGTCCTGTCACCTGCGGGCACAGCAGCAGTTGTTCCAGGGTGCCGAAGGCGACCATGCCGAGCAGCACCAGGCCATAGAAAGGTCCTTGCTGCTCCATGCGGGTGACCGGGGTCGATCCCTTGAAGATCAGCAGGAACGTCAGTCCGGCGAAGACCAGCCCCGATCCGACCGTCGAGCAGGTCAAGGCCCCTCCCAGCCGTTCGAAAATCAAACCGACGGCCAGGAGTCCCACACCCGTGGCGGCGACGATCAGCAGGTCGGTAGAGACCAGGCCGTCCACGCTTGCCTCCACGCGATCGCCCACGGTGAGGACATAGGCCTGCACCGCATCGAGGCTTTCTTGAACCGTGAACCTCCGGGCGGGCGGGTCGAGGTCTTGCCCGCGATGCAGGAAGCCCTGCTGCGGGAACAGGTACGCCCTGGCGACGATGGCAAACGCGATTGTGCCCCCCACGACCGCCAGAAGCACGGCGGCAACCAACCTCGGCACGATCGCGCCGACCGCCGCACTGCCGCCGGCGGCAAGCCCGGCTACCGCGGGATTCTGCCCGCTGGCGAAGAAGCCTGCCAGTCCGCCAGTCACCGCCGCGACCAGTCCGAGCCAGAGCCGTGTGCGGGCCCAGCCGGCCACCCACAACAACAGGCCCATCGCCAGAATCACCCGTCCCGGAATAACCAGCACCGAGGTATTTACCCGACTCGCCACCTGCTCGAAGCTCTTGAGAATCTCCAGCATCCTGACCACCATTGTGTTGTACCGACCCGGGAGCGCACCTTCACCGGGCTACCCAATTCGTTTATCGGCCCATCGCGGGTGTTTTCGTTAGGACGGACCGTCGGTCAATCGGCGAGAGCCTTCTCCGCGATGCCCGCGCGGCGACGGATTGCGTTGATGTCGAGGTCGCGGATGTAGCGCGGGAGATTCCGCCAACCGCTGTAGAAGCGGAAGCCGCCGTGCGTCATCTCGTCGATAGCCTGCTCCTTGGACCAGCCCTGCACGGCGATGCGGTAGACCGCGACCATCAGGCCGGTGCGGTCGGCCCCTCGCTGACAGTGCACGAAGACCGGCAACCGACTCTCGTCCGTCACGATGCGCAGGAACCGCACGACATCGTCGTCTTCAGCGTGCCAGGCGACCATGGGGATGTGTTCATAGGTCGGGCCTGTCGTGTGCAGGATCTTGCGGTCGGTGTCCGCGGACCGCAGGCTGATGATCGTCTTGATCCCGAGCGCATCGAGCTGTTCCATGCCTTCTGCGGTGGGCTGCGCCCCGCGGTAGAGGTCGTCGGAAACCTTGTGCAGATTGGGCAGGCCCGGGCGGGACAGCGGCTCGGCCCACCGGCTCGACGCCGGGTCACTCGCGCACCGCGCGTTGTTGCTTGTCCCCAGCGGCGGCAACACGAGCTGATGATGGCATCCGGAAGTGCTCGCCCCCATCACGAGGGCGCCGCCAAGCAGCAGGGTCACCAGCCAGGGTGTCGATCTTATCCGGCGCATACAAGGGGTCCTATTCCTGGATCGAACGGGCCTTCGTATCTCTCGATCCGCGAGCGAGAAGCAGGAATTGCCTGCCGACGCTTCGACAGATGTGTGCGAACGAGAACTTGATCGGCGTCAGTCTCGGCATCGCGAAATCAGGGCAAGGCTTCGCGGGCAGGGGGTCTCCCACGACCTCGATCTGACTCGAGTCCATACAGCCGAAGCCGATCTCTCGTGCGGTGCGGATGATCGGGACGGCGTCGGGCGACAGGCCGATCAGGCTGCAGCAGGTCAGCTCGCAGGCGATGGGCTCCGTGCCGGCGATGAGCCAGCCCAGGGACCTGCTCGGGCCGCGGATCGGGCCCTGGCCTTCCATGGCGACGATCCCGTCGATGATCGTCAGGACCGGGGCCAGCCGCTCGTAAATGCCGATGAGCATCCTGCAAAACTCGCTTGGGTTGTCGCCCTTGCGGAAGTGCCAGAGGGCCTTGTGCTTGCCACTGACGCAGCCGAAGAGGTTCTTGACGGCAAACGTGGCCGTTAGTTGTTGGTGGGCTTTGAACTTGGGCACGTTGACGATCGCGTCCGCGTCGAGCGCGACTGAGCTGATGCCCACCCTCGGCCCGCCGCGAGCGAGCCGGCACTTCTTCGGTCTGTCCAACTGGCGGATCGGGACGCCGAGCTTCCGAAGAGGCTCGTTCAACTCCAACACGCGGGCGCAGGTGGTCGTGTCCGTCCAGGCAGGCGAGTCGGCGACGAACGGCCTGGCGCCGCAGTCCTTCAGCAACCGGGCCACCTCGATGATCACCGCCGGGTGGGTCTGCGCGGCGCTGCGATGGTGTGAACGCGGAGCGATGAAGTTCGGCTTGATGAGCACCGAATCGCCCGCTTTGACGAACGTCCCCATGCCGCCCAGGAGATCGAGTTGCCGTCGGAGGGCCTGGGAGACCCGGGCAGGTTCATAGTTCTCGCAATGGATGAGGGCGACTCTTGTGGGCGGCATAATCCATCAGTCGTTGATTCCAGCGCAGACCAGGACGTAGACGCGTACGGCGGGCTTCATCTGGGGGGCAGTGCGCTGGGTCGGGTTGAAGAACAGGGTCCCCTCCGGCTTGGAGAAGAACAGGCCGCCCAGCGTCTGGCGTTCGCCCGTGTACTTGTCCGGCCCGATCACGACCAGGTCGCCCGGCGCCATTTGGACGGCGAACGCCGCGGAAGCGAAATAGAACTCTCTCTCGCGCGCCTTCGCCTGCAGCTCGGGGATCGTACTGGCGATCGGGACCGTATAAGTCGGATAGCCGATGATCTTGTGGACGCCGCGGGCCCAGGGAATCGACTCGGGACGCAGACGCAGCGTCAGGATGCCCGGACCGACATGGGCGGTCTGTTTGAGCAGGTTGGTGCCCACGTAAGCGATCTCCCTTGCGAGGGGCAGCTCTGCTACGCCCAGATCCGTCGTTTCATTGACCGGCAGGACCATGGCGTTCGTCGCCACCTTCACGGCGCCCGCCGCCGCGAGCAGCGACTGGATTTGCGGCCACACGTCCATTCGGCCGTACCGCATCCGGAAGCAGTTCTCCGTAAACGCATTGTAGCTGCTGAGCTTGATGGGGTCGGCCGACAGGATCGGCCAAAGGTCGTCCAGGCGGTCTACGCGATCCGCAGGCAGATCGAGGACGTAAATATCCATCGACACGCTCGCGAAGAACTGAGGCGTGGAAAGCTTCTCGCTCGGCGGGGGGGCCAGATCTCCGATCTTCACCTGTTTCCAGATCTCTTCCTGGGCCGTAGACCGGGTCCTGCATCCTGCCGGACCGAAGACCGACCCAAGGCATATCGATATGGCAAATACGATACGAACCATATCCATAATGGTAGCCGCGATCCCGTTCGTTGTCAACGCGCCTTGTCGCTCCGGGCAGGGCAGGGGTGCATGGCCGTTCTTTGGGACCTCCCGCAGAGAGACGAGATGTTGACCCGACTCTGTCATTCCTGCACTGCAGTGGCGCAACATCTTGTTTTCTTAGCAGGCATTTTGGTCTGATCCCGTCCTCGCCTCCTCGCCTGCCTGGCATCGGGACCGCACCGTATGACCGGGGGC
>JAXDBU010000158.1:0-4320 GCA_034678485.1 Sedimentisphaerales bacterium
CGGTCGATTTCATCATTCGCGGCGAAGGGGAATCCAGCTTTCCCGCATTGCTCGACTGTCTTCGACAGGGGCAGTCGCCCGCGTCCCTCGCAGGAGTCGCGGGCCGACGGCCCGACGGCGAGCCGTACGTCAACGACCCCGCGCCGTTCCTCGTCGATCTCGATGCGCTGCCCTTGCCGGCGTACCATCTCATCGACATGGAACGCTACTTCGCCATCGTGCGACAGGGGTTCCCGTCGCGATTTGCATTCGAGTACGAGGGCAGCGACCGCGAGATCTCGATCATTACCTCGCGTGGCTGTCCCTTCCAATGCGTCTTCTGCGGCAACCACCTCCACATGGGCAGGCGATTCCGCTCGCACAGTCCCGAAGGGGTGCTCCGGCACATGGCGCTGCTGGTCGATGCCTACGGCGTCCGCCATTTTCACTTCGAAGACGACAATCTCTCGTTCGACCCCGGGCGGTTCGACGCCATCCTCTCCGGCATCGTCGAGCGACGATGGAACATCACCTGGGACACGCCCAACGGCATTCGCGCCGACACGCTGCCCCGGGCGATCCTCGAGAAGGCCCGCGAGACCGGCTGCACCTATCTGACCGTAGGAATCGAGTCGGGGAACCAGGATATCCTCAAGAACGTCGTGAAGAAGGCCCTCTCGCTGGAAACCGTCGAGCAGACCGTTCGGATATGCAAGGCCCTCGCCATCGACGTCCACGGTTTCTACGTCGTCGGGTTTCCGGGAGAGACCCTCGCCCAGATCGACGACACATTTGCCTTCGCCCGGCGGCTGTACGAACGGTACGACGTGGTGCCCCACGTTTGCATGGCCCGTCCCCTGCCTGGGACCGAACTCTATCGGATCTGCGAGGACGGCGGGTTTCTGACGGATCCAATCATTCCGGAGATCGGGCGCCGCCTCAGAGGGGAGGTGTTTACGCGTCGGATGATCGCCACCCCTGAATTCTCGCCCTCCGACGTGGAACGCAGGATGACTCGCTTCAACCGTCAGATCGTCCTCGCGGTTGCTCGCAAAAGCGTCCTGTTCCTCGGAAGGCACCCCTCCACATGGCCGAAGCTCATCCGCATGATGATACGGTATCGCGGCGAGGGTCCGCGGAGCGTTGCCAAGCGACTCTTCCTTTCCGGGCTGTTCTTCAAGTTCAACTACCTGCGCCGACCCCGGCAGGACCCGTGCGGGTCGTCACCGTGATGATCGCGGCCCGGCGGGAAGGAGGAACTGCCGCCAGGACCCGAGCGCTCGGACGAAGATCCCTGCGTAGATCAGGGCATTTGTGACGGGGGAATGATTCTTGGCGAAGTGCTTGCGATGGAATAGATACATGGCGCGGTAGAACTCGATCGCGGCTTTCCTGCTGTTGGATTTGGCGGATTCACCTTTATAGTGCACGATCTGCGCATCGGGGTAGTACATCACGACCCACCCGGCCCGCTTGGCCCGCAGACACCAGTCGAGCTCCTCGCCGTACATGAAGAATCGTTCGTCGAGCAGGCCGATCTCATCGATCACCTTTTTGCGGATCATCAAGAACGCGCCGGAGACCGCGTCAACCTCGTGGGTCTGCTCGGGGTCTGCATAGGTCATGTTGTACTCCGCCATGACCCGGTTCTTCGGAAACAGCTTGCTCAAGCCGCTCAGGCGGAAGAACGCCACCCTGGGTGTGGGGATGCTCCGCCGGCAGGCCAACTGGAGTGTCCCGTCGCGGTTGAGCACCTTGCAGCCGGCGATCCCGACCTTCGGATGGGCCTCCATGAATTTCACGACCTGCTCGATAGCGTCCCCGATGATCATTGTGTCGGGGTTCAGAAGCAGGATGTAATCCGAGCGACTCTGGGAAATCACCATGTTGTTGGCCTTGGAGAACCCGAGATTCTGTGGATTCTCGATGACCTGGACCTTCGGGAAGTGCGATTTGACCATCCGCACGCTTTCATCGTGCGAGTTGTTGTCCACGACCCAGATGCTCAGAGGGGTGCCGTTGGCGCCGGCATAAACCGATTCCAGGCAACCTCTCAGCCACTTCTCCGTGTTGTAGTTCACTATTACGATCGACAGTGCCATCAGACGTATCCACGCCATGCATGTCGGATGTGGCGAGCCCCCCTTCGATTCCCCTTCAGCCATCACCCTGCAAACAGCGATTCAATGCGTATTGGGTCTTCCGAGTGGCCTGCGAGGTCTATCGACGGTATCCGACAAACCATGTCGACCGCACAGGCGCTCGTATACTTCTTTTTGCTGTTGGGCTATTGTATCAACTGCGAATTCCCGCTCAACTGTTTTTCTGGCTTGCTCGACCATGTTTTGAACCTCGTCCTGGGGTTTTGCCAGGACGGCCAGGACGGCCTCGGCAATAGCGGCGTCATCACCTGCCGGCACGACGAATCCCGTCCGGCCGTGATCGACCATCTCGCGGACCGCCCCGACGTCCGTCGCCACGACGGGGACTTTCATCGCCATCGCCTCCAGCAGGGCGACCGGGCAGGATTCCAGGATCGAAGGCAGGACGAACACGTCCAGGGCCGCCAGCAACCTCGGGATATCGTCGCGGAAGCCGGCAAGAACCACCTTCTCCCACAATCCCAGATCAGTCGTCAATTGCTCCAACTGCTCCCAGTAGGCTGTGTCCGTATCGAGCTTGCGTCCCACGATGAGAAATCGAGCCTGATCCACCTGCTCTCGGATTCTTGCAGCAGCCCGGAGGAAATACGGATATCCTTTGAATCGGTTCAGATTGCCCACGGCGCCGATAAGAACGCAGTCCGCCGGGACGTCCAGCTCGGCCCGAACGCGGGCCCGCTCGGCTGCACCATAAGCTTCCGGGACGAATTGATCGGTATTCACGCCTGGGTACAGCACGAAGGTCTTGTCCCGCAGCTTGGGATGGCCGTCGGTGCGGGATCGTTTGAGTCCCTCGCCCTGCACGATCACACTGGAGGCCAGGCGCGTCACCACAGGCAGGAGAAGCCGCTTGAGAGGCCCGGGCAGATGGTCGTTGTAGTGCCAGACGATAGGGATCCCAGCCCATCGGGCCGCCAGGGCCGGCACGAAGTTCGTCACGCCATCGACGTGCACGAGGGCAACATTATGCGATGTGATCAGCCTGCGGATTCTCGCCAGGTTGTACGGCAACGCGTAGCAGAACCGGATGAAATTCCACAGCGGATGCCGGCGGGCGAAACACTGAATGTGTCTGCACCAGAACGCCTCGAATCCCTCTGGTTGCCAGAGTTCATGGCTCTTCTGTCCGAACAGAAAGAGCGTTTCGACGCCGAGTCGTCTCAGGCATTGCGCAGTGGTCTCCGCGCGTCGGTGGGGCCCGCCGAGCCGATTGTCGAGAATGCAGTACAGAACCTTCATGAGCGACGGAACGGGAAACTCCCCGGTCAGACCAAGCGTTGAGTGTCGGAACACGCCGTGCATTATCGGCCAACGGAATGCCCACGTCAAGCCGAACAGCTTCCGGCCGCAGGGGCATTGAACGGAAGCGGTTTCTCCGCTATCCTGACGGGGCAATCGTACGAACGCAGCTTGGGTGCGACCCGCTCGGAAGTATTTGAAATGTGTGGATTTGCAGGCATCCTGGGCGAGTCCGCTTGTGTGGACGAAGCTACACTGGCGGCTATGGCGTCGTCGCTGGCCCACCGCGGCCCGGACGATGAAGGGATGGAGATTCTCCCCCTGGCGGGCGGTGAAGATCTATCCCTGGGGCTGGTCCATCGTCGATTGTCCGTCATCGACTTGTCCGACGCCGCTCACCAGCCCATGACCGACGAGCGGACGGGCGCCTGGATCGTGTACAACGGGGAGATCTACAACCACCAGGAGATCCGCGACGACCTTCGGCGCCTGGGATATGCCTTTCGGAGTCATTCGGACACGGAAGTCATTCTCAAAGCCTACTGCCACTACGGGACTCATTGTGTGGACCGGCTCAGGGGGATGTTCGCGTTCGCTGTTTGGGACCCGCGCCGGATGCAGTTGTTCCTGGCGGTGGATCGGTTCGGCATCAAACCCCTTTATGTGTCCGAGCTGGAGGGCCGGTTCCTGTTCTCTTCGGAGCTCAGGACGCTCCTGAGGAGCCGGCTCATCGCGCGGGAGGTCGAGCCCCGCGCTG
Source organism: Sedimentisphaerales bacterium (assembly GCA_034678485.1). GTDB lineage: Bacteria > Planctomycetota > Phycisphaerae > Sedimentisphaerales > Anaerobacaceae > PLanc-01. Next base: position 4,138 of record JAXDBU010000158.1, read on the forward strand.
TCGAGTCGTTTCTCGCCTACGGGGCCGTTCAGGCGCCTCTGACGATGGTGAAGAACGTCTCTGCCATGCTCCCAGGGCAGTCCATGGTCTACCGCGTGAAGAGTCGTGGGGGCGCGCGGGGCCGCGACACGCGACCCCCCCCGCCCCCCCCCCGCGAAATCGGCGCCGCGCCCCCCCCCACCC
>JAXDBU010000159.1:0-18089 GCA_034678485.1 Sedimentisphaerales bacterium
TCGAACTGCGAGATTTCGTTGAAGAATACAGGCCCGATTCGCCTTCTTCCAGGCCTTCCCCAATTACCCTCTCTTCTCGTTCCGCGAGGCCCGATCCACCCAGGACCGTCTCGATCTCCAACCGCGGGACCGTCGGCGCCGGCAGGAAATCCTTCACATCGAACTTCGGCGTCAGGCCAAAATGCTCACAAAGGGACCGGTAGATCATAATTATCCCGGCGACCTTGCCATCGAACGAGTAGCCTGCGATATGAGCCGTCGCGAGATCGACCTTCTCCAGGAGATCCACGTCGATGCTGGGCTCGCCCTCCCAGACATCGAGCACGACCGCCTGCAATCGGCCCGCTCGGATCGCGGCCTTGAGGGCCTGCGAATCGACGACCGCGCCCCGCGAGGCATTGACGAGGACCGCCCCCGACTTCAGACGCGAGAAGAACCCGTCGTCCGCCAGGTGGAGCGTCTTGTCGATCCCCTCTCGCGTCAAGGGCGTGTGGAACGTAACGAAGTCGCAGTCGTACAGGGCCTCAAGCGGAACGTACTTCGGGTCCGTTTGTAGTGACGCCGTAAGGCGTTCCTTCGAATATGCCCTTACGGGCACACCACGAGCGAGAGGCGGATCATTCCTGCGGACCTCCATGCCCAGCGCCTCGCACTTGCGGGCGACCCGACTGCCCACGTTGCCCACGCCAATGACGCCGATCGATTTGCCCTCCAGACGCAGATGCCGCCGGCGGGCGACCTCCAGCAGAGCCGCGATGACGTACTCCGCCGCGGAGTTGGCATTCGAGCCGGGCGCAGAGGCGAAGCCGATGCCGCTTCGCGCGAGATATGCAACGTCCACGTGGTCGAAGCCGATGGTTGCAGTCCCGACGAACCGCACAGAGCTGTCGCGAAGCAGTTGCTCGTTCACCGGCGTAATGCTGCGGACGAGCAATGCATCGGCATTCGCCACCACCTTCGGCGTGATCTCGCGACCGCCCAGGACCTGCACGTCGCCAACCGAAGAAAGACACTCACGAACGAACGGGATATTCCCGTCAGCAATGATTCTCATAACACCTCACAGCACGAAAGACGCAAGCCTGCAAAGGGTCAGGAGGATTCGAACATCCCCAGACCCTCCGTCGAACCCACAGAATCGCGGTCGGGCGATCGCCCCCGATGGCCCGTGGCCCACCGATGTCATTCCCGCGAACGCGGGAATCCACTCTGCCTTGTCATTCCCGCGAACGCGGGAATCCACTCCCCGGGACGCGCCCAGTCCCGCGGCTCCTGGATCCCTGCTCCCTTGGAGCGGCCGTCGGCCGCACCCAAAGCACAGGTTCATCGGGTTCTGACTCCGCTCGTGTCTCTTGGGGGCGCCGCCCCCACACCCCCGGCATTTGACGCATTGGGCCAATAGCATGGGAAACGGGAGCGGCGGACTCGCCCCTCGACACGCCTGCCCATCATGCTGCTGGCGGAAAGCGAAAAATGCCGGGGGGCCGGGGGCCGCGCCCCCCGGCTTAACCGGCGGGGCCGCTGGCAAGCAGGCGACGACCGGATCAGGCCAAAATGCTTGCCAAGAAAACAAGATGTTGCGCCACTGCAGTGCAGGGATGACAGACGCAGCGAACGATGTTTCCCAAATCCGCACGATCCTCCATTTCCCGGAGTTCACAGTTCAAAACCTGCAATTGAAACGCCGCACTGGGGGCACTTGCCGTCCTTGACCTGATTGGTGCCGATGCGATAGCCCATCCGCTCGACGAGCGTTCGACCGCAGCCGTAACAGTACGTGCTCTCGGACTTCTCGCCGGGCACGTTGCCGAGGTAGACGTAGCGAAGACCTGCGGCCTTACCGATCTGCTCTGCCCGCTGCATCGACTCCACAGGCGTCGGCGGCGACTCATCATATTTGTACTGAGGATAGAACCGACTGATGTGCCAAGGCACATCCTCGCCGGCTTCGCGCACAAGGAAGTCCGCAAGCTTCTTGAGTTCCTCATCGGAGTCGTTCCGACCGGGCAGCAGCAGGGTCGTGATCTCCATCCAGATCCTCGTGTGCTGGGCGATATACGCGATGCAATCCAGCACCGGCTGGAGCTTCGCGTGGCACAGGTCCCGGTAGTAGTCCGCGTTGAAGGCCTTGAGGTCCACGTTGATGCCGTCGAGCCAGCCGGCGGCGAAGTCGATCGCCTCGCGACTCATGTACCCGTTGCTGACGAAGACGTTTGCGAGCCCCTTGCTCTTGGCCAGCCTGCCGCAGTCGGCGGCGAACTCCATGAAGACGGTCGGCTCGGTATACGTATACGCGACGCTCTTGCACCCGGTCTGCAGGGCGGCCTCGACGATCTGCTCGGGCGTGGCGGCTTCGCCATCGATTTGCCCGCTCTCCAGGGCGGACTGGCTGATCTGCCAGTTCTGGCAGAACTCGCAGCGGAAGTTGCAGCCGACCGCCGCGATGGAGAAACTCCGACTGCCCGGCTGGAAGTGGAACAGGGGCTTCTTCTCAATCGGGTCCGGGTTGGCCGCGACGATCTTGCCGTAGTTCAGCGAAACGAGCTTGCCGCCGACGTTCTTCCGCACGCAGCAGCGGCCCAGCTTCCCCTCGCCGATCAGGCAGCGGAAGCCGCACAGCGTGCACCGCACCCGGCGGTCCTGAGCCGGCTCCCAGAGGACCGCTTCCTTGAAGATCTCCTCAGCCTTCATCGCAACTGCCCCGAAAACTCATTGCTATGAGCACGAAATCCTATAGAATACGCAGGCTGAAATCCGCGCCAAGGAGAATCTCGTATGACAACATCCGCTGACCACGGGCAGACGCCAACCCGGCCGCTGACCCAGCGCACGGCATGGAAAGCGCTTGAGGCCCATTTCGAACAGATCCGCTCGCTGCATTTGCGGGAGCTTTTCGCGAGCGACCCCCGGCGGGGTGAACGCCTGGTGGCGGACGCGGCGGGTGTCCATCTGGATTACTCGAAGAATCGCATCACCGAGGAGACGCTCCGATTGCTGGTGCAACTGGCGGAGGAGTCGGGCCTGCAGGAACGGATCGACGCCATGTTCCGCGGGGACAGGATCAACACCACGGAGAACCGGGCGGTCCTGCACGTGGCTCTCCGCACGCCGGCCGGGAAGTCCATCCTCGTCGATGGCGAGAACGTGGTGACGCGGGTGCATGCGGTGCTCGATAAGATGGATGCCTTCTGTCGTCGTGTTCGCAGCGGTGCATGGAAAGGCCATACCGGCAAACCCATTCGCAACATCATCAACATCGGCATAGGCGGCTCCGATCTCGGACCGGTGATGGCCTACGAAGCGCTGAGGCATTACAGCGACCGCAGCCGAGTCTTTCGGTTCGTCTCCAACGTCGACGGCGCCGACTTCGCGGAAGCGGTCCACGACCTGGACCCCGCCCAGACCCTTTTCATCGTCTCCTCCAAGACCTTCACGACGCTCGAGACGATGACGAACGCACATACGGCCCGCGCGTGGTTGCTCGCTGGTTTGGGTGGTGATGAAAAGGCGGTCGCCCGGCATTTCGTCGCGGTATCGACGAACGCCGCCAAGGTGTCGGAGTTCGGCATCGACACCGCCAACATGTTCGAGTTCTGGGAATGGGTCGGCGGGCGCTACTCCATGGATTCGGCGATCGGTCTATCCACGATGCTGGCGATCGGCCCGGACAGCTTCCGTGCCATGCTGGACGGCCTGCACCAGATGGACGAACATTTCCGCACCACTCCGTTCGAGCGCAACCTGCCGGTGCTCCTGGCCCTCCTGGGCATCTGGTACAACAACTTCTTCGACGCCCAGACGGTGGCGGTCCTGCCTTATGAGCAATACCTCAAACGCTTCCCCGCCTACCTCCAGCAGTTGACGATGGAGAGCAACGGCAAGCGCGTGATGCTCGATGGGACCGAAGTGACGTATCAGACCGGCCCGATCTACTGGGGCGAGCCGGGGACCAATGGTCAGCATTCTTTCTACCAACTGATTCACCAGGGAACCAGGCTCATCCCGTGCGACTTCATCGCGTTCCGCCAGACGCTCAATCCGCTGGGCCGCCACGACGACTTGCTCAGGCGGCATCACGACCTGCTCATGGCGAACGTTTTCGCCCAGGCCGAGGCGCTGGCTTTCGGCAAGACGCTGGAAGAGGCCCAGGCGCAGGCCAAGGCGGAAGGCAAGCCGCAATGGCTGGCGCCGCACCGCGTGTTCGCGGGCAACCGCCCGTCCAATGTGATCCTCATGGATCGGCTCACGCCGGAAGCGCTCGGCAAACTGATTGCCCTCTACGAGCATTGCGTCTTCGTGCAGGGCATCCTCTGGGGCATCGACTCGTTCGATCAGTGGGGCGTCGAACTGGGCAAGGCACTGGCCCAGCGCATCGTTCGCGAACTCGAGAGCCCGGAGGAACCCGCCCTCAGCCATGACAGTTCCACCAACAGCCTGATTCGGAACTATCGCAAGGGCAGATCCTGATCGCATGATCCCTACGGCGCAGGGTCAAAGGCCGTAGCTGCGGGCGAGGAGCTTGATGGGGTGGGTCGTGCTTGCCGGCGCGAGGTGCTCGATCTGCATCTTGCAGGCGGCGCATTCCGTTAGGACGTTCTGCGTCGGGGATTTCGCCAGTGCCGCCTTGAGACTCTCGGAGATCTGGCCGGCCAGGTCGTAGTTCTTCGCCTGCATGCCGAAGGTGCCGGACAGGCCGCAACAGCCCGCCTGCAGGTCCGCAATGTCGATCTTGAAGTGGTCGTGCAGTAAACGCAAGGTCACCGTCTCGTCCCCTACCGCGGACAGATGGCATGGGAGGTGGTAGGCGAACTTGTCCATGATCGGCGTCGTCGGGGGTTTGAGCTTGCCTTGGCTCCGCAGAGCCGCGAGGTAGTTCATCAGTTCGACGGTGCTGCGAGAAACCAAGACAGCGTCCTCGCCATCGACGTAGTGACGCAGCTCCTGACTCAGGCACAGCGCGGCGCTGGGCTCGGAGCAGACGATCTTGTATCCCTCGCGGACCGCCCTCGCGAGGTGCTTGACGCTGTAGGCCAGGTCGCGTTTCGCCAGGCGGACATCGCCGTAGACGACAGCAGGCACCGGCGACGGACGCTGGTCGGGCAGGACAACCTCGACTCCGTTGTGACGGAGGACGTCCAGGACCGCGAAACCCAGCTCGTGGTCGTTGAAGTTCGCGTAGGTGTCGACGAAGTACGCGACCTTGTCCACGGGATTGACGACCGGCCCGCTGGTGGCCAGGTACTTGGCGCCCGCTTTCAGGAACGAGCCCCGACCGAATCGTGGCATACTCCGGCGTCGGTCGATCCCGGTGACCTTCTCCAGGAACCACTTCGAGATCGGCAACCCCATCACCACATTCGACAGCGGCGCGAACAGGCTGCCCATCCTGCTCAGGTAGCGGTTGCGACTCAGGACGAACTCAGTCCGGCGAAGGCCTTTGCGCCGGACGTACTCGGCCCGCGCCACGGTCATCAGCATCGAGATATTCGTCCCCGACGGGCACTGCCGCTCGCACATCTTGCAGTTGACGCACAGATCGAGGAACTTGCGAAACTCGGGCGACTCGAAGTCCTTCTCGTCGAGCTGCCCGGTCGCCCAGTAGTGGAGCAGGTTGGCCTTGGCGCGGGAGCTGCCGAGTTCCTCGCCGGTGGCGCGGAAGACCGGGCACATCCGCAGCGTCGGCTCGCGTCCGAGGCACAGGCCGCAGCCGTAGCACTGCTCGAACTCCAGCTCCAGCTCGTTCACGTTGAACAGCATCTCCGATCGCGCCCGCTCGGGCTGGATGCGCCGTTCCCGCCGGAGGCTCTTGAACATCACGTCCGGGTCTTCGTTGAGGATCTTGCCCGGGTTCATCAGACCGGCGGGGTCGAAGATCGCTTTGACCTTCTTGAGAATCTCGTAGTACGCGTCGCCGTACTGCCGACGGACGTAGGCGGCGCGGATCAGGCCGACCGCGTGCTCGCCGCTGATGGAGCCGCCGAGCGACCAGGCGAGCGTGAAGACGTCCTCCGCGATGGCCTTCATTTTTTCGCGGTCCGCAGGATCGCCCAGGTCGATGTAGGGTCGCTGGTGCAGTTCGCCGTCGCCGGCATGGCCGAAGTACGACATGGCGATCCCGTGCTTCTTCTGGATCTTCTCCAGGCCGGCGATGTAGTCCCCCAGACGGCGGAAATCGACGCTGACGTCCTCCATGAACTCCGCGGGATGCTTGCGGCTCCGCTTGCGATAGAGCAAGGGCCCCGCGTCCTTGCGCGATTTCCAGACGCGGGCCTGGGCCTTCGGATCGGTGATAATCGTCCGACCAGCGGCGCCTTTGCCGACCGCCCGGTCGGTCGCGTCGATCTTGTCGCGGACCTCGTCGGCCGAATCCCCGACGTGCTCGACCAGCAGGACCGCGGCGGCCTGCGTCGGCAGGATGTCGCGGTACTGGGGAAGCTGATCGACCGCCAGGTTGATGAGCGACCGGTCCATCAGTTCGCAGGCCACCGGGCCGGTCTCGACGATCGTCGGGACCACGCGGGCCATGCTGTCGAACGAATCGAACTCCAGTTGGAGCAGGCCTTTGACTGCCGGCAGCGGCACCGTCCGCAGCGTGATGCTCGTGAAGATCGCCAGCGTCCCCTCGGAACCGACGAGCAGGCGAGCCAAGTCAATCGAGTTGTCGTGACAGACGCCCGCGATGCCGTAGCCGGTCCGATTGCGTTTCGTCGGCGGCTGCGCCTGGTCGATCACCGCCTGGTTGGCGACCAGAAGCGACCGGCACTGGCGGGCGATGGACTGAGCTGTATTGCCTTGCACCTGATCGGGATCGATGCCGTTGCGGAACTCGGCGACGCTCCCGTCGGGCAAGACCGCTTCGATCCGCTCCACGTAGGCGGCGGTATGGCCGTATTGAAGCGAGTGGGCCCCTGTCGCGTTGTTTCCGACGACTCCCCCGATGGCTGCGCGGTTGGCGCTGGAGGGGTCGGGTCCGATCTTGCGTCCGGCGGCGGCGAGCCGCTTGTTCAGGTCGTCGAGAACGACGCCGGCCTCACACGTCGCGGTCCGGCCGTCAATCCGCGCGATCGCTTTCATGTAGCGAGTCATGTCCAGGACGATCCCGCTGCACAGGGACTCGCCGGCCACGCCGCTGCCGGCGCCTCGCGGCGCGACGGGAAGACCCTGCTGTCCCGCATACCGCACGATCTCCACGACGTCGCGGACATCGCGCGGCGCGACCACGCATCGCGGCACGATCCGGTAGCTGCTCGAATCCGTGCTGTACGCAACACGGTGAATAATGTCACCGAATACGTCGCCCCGGACGAGTTTCGCCAAGTCGGCGGCAATCTGGGATGGGTCGCGTTGCGTCACAGGTCGAAATCCCTCGGGAGGAACTGCGATGAGGTGACCGCTCCGCTCATTCGCAGGACGGCCAGATCGTCTTCGCTCACCTGGCCATGAATGAACTGCTGGACCACCGGATGAGGGTGATTACGGATGTGGTCGGCGTCGCCGTCGGCGACGATCTTGCCGTTGTGCAGCATGATGATGCGATTCGCCACCTTGTACGCACTTTTCATGTCATGGGTGACCACGACACTGGTCACACCCATCTCCTTGGCGAGCTTGACGATCAGTTCGCTGATGATATCGGAGCGGATGGGATCCAGGCCCGTCGTGGGCTCATCATACAGGATCACCTCGGGATTCAAGGCGATCGCGCGGGCCAGGGCCGCCCGCTTTCGCTGGCCGCCCGAAAGCCGGGCGGGAAAGTAGTTCTGAAATCCGTCCAGGCCGACCATGGCCAGCTTCATCTTGACGATCTCCTCGATTTGGCGCCAGTCACGGATCTTCGCATGCTGGCGGATCGGAAACATGATATTCTCCGCGATCGTCATGCTGTCGAAGAGGGCCCCTTCCTGGAAGAGGTAGCCAAAGTGGGTGCGGACCTCGTTCAACTGGTGTTCGCCCAAGTCATCCACGCGCCGGCCCTTGAAGTAGACCTCACCGCTCGTGGGCCTCTGGAGGACGATGAAATGCTTGATCAGGACGGTCTTGCCGCACCCGCTCGGGCCGATCACCACGGTGGTCTTGCCTTTCTCGATGGACAGGTTGACCTTGTCGAGCACGAGCTTGGCGCCGAACTTCTTGGTGAGATTACGGACCTCGATGATGACCTCGGATTGGGTCTTCTCACGCTTTTGACCACTGCCATCCATTGCTTGTTCCAAACTGGGCTCTCCCGGACGGGGAACAACTCGGTCCCAGACGGTCTGTGCCTCACGTTACAATGCTCTTGATGGGCCAGAAGATATGATAGATCGTCTTGAACGTCACGGCCAGTCCGAAGTCGATCATCAGAATCGAGATGAAACTCGCGACGAAGGCTTCGGTACACGCCTGCCCTACGCCGTGGGCTCCCTCCTTACAACTGAAACCCTTGTGGCAACTGATCACGGCGATGGCTCCTCCGAAGAAGAACGCCTTCGTAATCCCGACAGAAACATCCCACAGAGCCACGGCCGAGGCACTGAACGTCCAGTAGGCCCGACTGTTGATCCCAAACTGAAGGAAACTCACCAGGGCGCCGCCGATCACGCCCATCAGATCGGCGAAGATCGTCAGGACAGGGGTCAGCAGCAGGCACGCGAGCAGACGGGGCGCGACGAGGTAGCGAATCGGATCGGTCCCCATGCTGCGAACCGCGTCGATCTGCTCGGTCACATTCATCGTTCCCAGCTCGGCAGTCAGCGCGCCGCCAATTCGTCCGGCCAGCATGACGGCCGCCAGGACCGGTCCGAGCTCCTTGACCACGGAGATGTTGATCAATACACCCAGGTGCTCCTCCAATCCTATGCCCGCGAGCTGGTCGTAGGCCTGCACGGCCAGCGTCATCCCGACGAATGCGCCGGTAATCATGATCACGGGAACGCTGCGGACTCCGATGATGAACATCTGCGTCCAGATCAGAGGGTACGTGGACTTGCGGGCGCAACCGCGAACGGAGGTCGTGGCGGATCGCCACGCGAAACGGCCAAACCGGCCGGCATTGACCACATCCTCAATGGCCTTGGCGCCGAGCGCTGCAATCATCGCAGACATCCTATCCATATCAGCGAACGGGTCTTATGAGCAGGTCGACTCCGCCTGCGCACCTGCACTGCTTTTAACAGGCCGGCCCACCGTTGTCAAGGACCGGCACGAACTGCGATCCGGCAAGGGTCTGCGCAAACCTTCGGGCGTCAGAGCCCCTGTGATCCGGATTCGTCCCGTGTGCAGGCAGTCCGTTTGTAGTGACGCCGTGAGGCGTTATCTTCCTCGGCCCAGAAGATATGACTACAAGCAGGCCGGCGCTTGCCATCACCAGCCGATGGCCAGTTTCTTCTCACAGACACGTTCGGCGGTGTCTGCGCAGATTCTCGGGCATCCGATTTGTGGTCAGTCGGAGGCACACGCTCATCCGGCAACCTGCTCTTACGGGTCGATGGATCGAACCAACCGAGACGGCGCCGTCAGCCGCCGTGGCGACTCGGTCCGGCCATCCGTCGAGAAGCCGCCGGTGCATGAGGACAGGCCGCCGCTATTCGTGCGAGACGGGGGCAAAAGCGCGGACGGTGTTCTTGCCGGAGTGCTTGGCCAGGTAGAGGGCCTGATCGGACCGACTGGTGATGTCTTCGGGATTCGCATCGGCTCCGTATTCGCCGACCCCGACGCTGATCGACAAGGGGATCTGTGCCCGCTGCCAGAGAACCGGCGAACGAGCGACGGCTTCCACGATGCGTTCGCAGACGATCAACGCGGCGTTGAGACCCGTGCTGGGCAGGATGACTGCGAATTCATCGCCCCCGTAGCGAGCGGCCAGGTCGATCTGCCGAATGCACTCTCGAATCCGGTGGCTGATCTCGATGATCGCCTTGTCGCCGGCGCGGTGGCCGTAGACGTCGTTGATCTGCTTGAGGTTGTCCACGTCGGCCATAATCAGGGCGATCGTTCCCCCGTGTCGTCGGGCCCGCCACAACTCCCTCTCCAGCGCCTCGTAGAACGTCCTGTGATTCATCAGGCCGGTCAGACCGTCGGTCGTCGCCTGACGCTGCATCTTCTCGAAGAGTCGGATGTTGCCGATGGAGGCCCCGACGAGCTGGCCGAACAGCTCGATCAGCGCCACGTCCTCGCTGCCGAAGTCTTCCACACCCGTCTTGTCGGCCAGGTTCAACACCCCGACGACGCGCTCGTGGCAAACCAGCGGTACGATGGCGCAGTTGCGAGTCTGGTAGTTCTGCGCGTAGGTCCGCTGCGAACGTCGGATGACGGGTTTCGTGTGGGTGTCGATGTTGCCCGTCAGGATCACCCCTTTGCTCTTGACCGCCATGACCATGGGCGACGGCGGTCTCTGGTTCAGGGAAACGATGTTGTTGATGGGAAACGGATGATTGCACTGGACCAGGTGCAGGATGCCGTTGGTCTCGTCCAGGGCGTACAGCGACGCAAAGCGAAATCCAACCACCGTCGGGATCTTGGAGACACACACATCCGCGATGCGGTCCATGTCCAGGCAATTGATCTCCCTGGCCAGCGGGGTCACCTGTTCCAGGAGCGAGGCCTTGCCTTGATGCTCCAGCATGTTCTGATCGGTCTTCTTGTTGTTTCGAGTCATGGTCGAACGGGAACATCCGTCCGGTAATTCGGGCGGTTCGCGTACATAGTTCTGACGATGATTCTATCGACCATTCCACGCAACGGATTCTGGAAATGTGCCCGAGCGTTTTCGCTTTGCTCGGTGGCGACCCTGCTGCAGGCTCACCCAGCAATTGTAGGGCTGGGTCACAAGCGTCCCCCGGACTGCTTGCGGCGGCCTTCGGCCGCAACCAAACGGCCTTTGCGCCCCTGCCTCTCTGTGCGAGCCATAATTCTGCTCATTTCGAGCACTTACGTTGTCCTCGTTCAGAATGCTTGCCAAGAGAACAAGATGCTGCGCCTTTGTAGCACAAGCAGAGGATGAGCCGGGGTTTGCAGGAGAGAAGAGGATCCCAACGGGGCGGTGGCCGCACACGGTGCGTCCGAGCCAGGTCCATCTTCTATGTCATCGCCGTGTTCACCGATAACACAAGCAGACACGAAGACTTATAGGGCCTTGAGGGACACGGGCTGTGTCGGAGCGCCTACGGATGCCGGTAGTGTCCCTCACATCTGGGTAAGAAGTTGCTGTTTTTTTCTGAAAATGGCGCGAAAAACAGTTGACACCGAGGAGAGTGCATTTTACATTTTGCAAAATGTAAAATGCATATTCTCGTCGGGTCTGTGGGTGATGTCTCTGTCGCCGAAAATGAGAGTGGCCAGACAGGTCCGTGTCGATCTGACAGTCGTGGTGATCGTCCTGGCTCCTCCTCGCAATCCTGACGCGAGCATCGGAAGTGGGAGAATGTATGAGATCCTGGCATCTCAATATCTGTGACGCACCCCTTGGCTTCGGCTTCTCCGATCGCGACGATGCTGCCGACGGTCCTCCTTTGCCGACGGGATCCTGACAGCGGGCCTCTGCTGTCATTTGCGACGGTGTGGTTGTCTCTTGGTCTCAGTATGATGGACGGCTGACAACGATTTCATGGATTGGCAGACACACAGTACCAGGTTGAGGGCTCCCGCGAAGCGATATCGCATTGGCGAACTCGTTCGTCACAGCCCCTTCTCCCGTCAGACGATTCACAACTACACCGTCATGGGCCTGATCCGCGAAGCGGAGTGGAGCGAGGGCGGGCACCGGCTTTATGACGAGTCCGTGTTCGAGCAGTTGGCTCGAATTGTGGAATTGAGAAAAACCAAGAGCCTGGTCCAGATTCGTCGCCTCCTCAAGGATGAGGAGAAGGCGGGGCGAGTGGCTCGTGTGGATACGGAAGACCGAAAGGATCAAGGATGATACATAAGGCTTCATTTCCCAAGAGAGTTCCCTGTCAACCCGCCCCACGATTGTGCCGCCTTTCGCTGGTTTCCCTTTCGCAGTCACGACGTCGGGCAGAACGGCTCATCGTCTGCCCGACGATAGGGCTGGAATCCCCGTGCACCACGGCCTGCCCGCCGCACATCTCGTGACGACCCCGAACTGCGATTGAGGGAATGCCAATGGACTCGCTGTCACTTGTCCCGGACAATATTGCCGAGCTGCTCGTGGAAATCCTCCAGTTCACCGGATTGCGCCGCCGCATCCTGCACGACAACATCCGCTGTGTCGACGCTTCGGCCTTCGTCCCGCGGGATATGCCCGTCCGAGAATTCGCGGACGTGCTCAACAACGCGGTCGCGGAGCATTTGCGAAGCCGCCGGCTTCTGTTTCGAGATACGAGCAATATCGCGTTCGGTCGCAATGGGTCCACGACGATTCGACCGATCGTCGACACGCATGCCCACGCCCTGCTTCAGAAGAGCCGGGACGAATACCTGGAACTCCAGGTGAACAAGCTTCTGGAAAACGCGCTGAATCGCAAGGTGGCCATGGAGCTGCTCCGGCACAAGTGCGGCGCGTGCCCGGAACCGTGCAACGGGGACATGACGCTGACCGACAGCGGTCCGTTCGAGAATTCATCGACTCACTGCGATACGGCAGAGTAATATAGCAACACCTCACGGCGAGTATGGAGAATCACGCACTCAACTTGCAGCATTTGCCGGGAACGTGCCGGCCTGCGGCGACGGTGTTCACAATCACCAGCGGCAAGGGCGGCGTGGGCAAGACGAACATCGCGGCCAATCTCGCCATCTGTCTGGCCAACCAGAACCGTCGCGTGCTCCTGCTCGACGCGGATTTGTCCCTCGGCAATCTCGACCTGGTGCTGGACCTCCGCAGCAAGTACAACATCTCGCACGTGATTAGCGGACACAAGCGGATGGAGGAGGTGATTCAGCAGGGTCCCAAAGGACTGCGGGTGATTTGCGGGGCCTCCGGCCTGGACCGCCTCGCCGACATCAGCGAGGGCGAGCAACGACGCCTGATCGACCATCTGTCCCGTCTCCAGCAGGAAACCGACACGATCCTGATCGACACCGCCGCCGGCATCTCCAGCTCCGTCATCGGTTTTTGCCTCGCGGCCGACCATGTGCTCGTGGTCACGACGCCGGAAGCAGCCGCCATGGCCGATGCCTATGGCGTCATCAAGGTCCTGGTCCGAAAAAGATACGAACGGTCCATCAGTCTCATCGTCAACATGGCCCACAGTCCGGCGGAAGGCAAGGCAATCTATCAACGGATGGCGAACGTCGCGCGCAAGTTCCTTCAAGTGAATCTCTACTACGCCGGGAGCTTGCTCAAGGACGAGCGCCTGTGCCTGGCGGTTCGGTCGCGCAAGCCGGTCGTGCTCGCCTACCCGAAATCGCCGGTCAGTTCGTCGTTTGCGGCATTGGCTGCACGAGTCGGAGGCGCCAAGCCGCAGGACGACTCCCAGGACGGTTTTTTCCGAAGAGTCGCAAGATGGTGGAACTAAAGTCGGCCCGGATCTGGCCGATAAAGAAATCTATGGGACGGTACGCTCACTCATAGGGCCGGTCCGAGCAACAAGGATGGATGAACGGTGAACAACGTGTCAAGCCACACACCCACGGATTCACGCGTCGAACCCAACGGAGGCGATCTGTGAAGACACAAGCGGCGAAGACGGACAACAGGCTGACCATCGAACAGATCTGGGGACTCTTCCATCAGAGGCACGAGGATGAGCACCGCAATCTCCTGATGGAGCACTATTGCGATCTGGTGCGATACGCTGCCGAGCGACTGCACGCCAAGCTGCCCGACAAAGTGGAAATCGATGATCTCATCAGCGCCGGCACGTTCGGCCTGATGGACGCGATCGACGCGTATGATCCCTCGCGAGGAGTGAAGTTCGAAACCTACTGCGCCCCGCGAATCAAAGGATCGATCCTCGACGAGCTTCGCAGTATGGACTGGGTCCCCCGCCTGGTCCGCGCCAGAGCTCACCAATTGGCAAAGGCCACGCACACCCTGGAGATGCACCTCGGGCGAAAACCCGACGAGGACGAGTTGGCCGGCGAGTTGAACATGGACTTGGAGGAGTTCACCCGCCTCCAACGCGACGCCAACGCCGCAAGCCTCGTGTCGCTCAGCAACAAGTGCGGAGACGCCGATGGCGAAAAGGACGTCTATGAAATCGACGTCATCCGCGATCACCGCAGCGAGGATCCCCTGCTCGAAGCCCAGAAGCGGGATCTCAAGAACCTCCTCACCAAAGGCCTGACCCGCGCCGAACGACTCATCATAGTGCTGTACTACTATGAGGAAATGACGATGAAGGAGATCGGCGCGACCCTGGATCTGTCCGAGTCGCGCGTCTCCCAGATGCACTCGTCCATCGTGGCCCGACTCAAGGCCCAGATGAACACCCGCAAGAAGGAGTTCGCGGTCGAGTAGCGGCGGACGAGAACCACTGGTCCCGTTATCGTGTCTCCGACTCGAACATCGCGACGAATCCGCCGCCAACGCTTAAAGTCACAGGCACAGTTGTGCCGCCTCGCACAACAGACTGTGTCCTCACGAAGTCATCCGGACGCCGTGTGTTGTCGCTCAGTTGCACGCTCGCGTATTCCCCCCTGCCCAGGAAGGCTAGATCCAGGCTGTAGGACCTCGCCGCCCCGCCGTTGATGATCCCGACGAACCACTTCCCGCCGCTGCGTCGTGCGATCGCCGCAAGGTCGCCGATCTTGCTGCCCGGCAGAACCACCGTCTCGTCCCAGACCGACGGGATCGCCTTGAGCACATCCACCGCCTGCGTCTTGAGATAGACCTCCGGCTTGTCCGCATAGAACATCACGGGCGACGCGTAGCAGACCGCGGTCGCCAACTGCAGTGCGAAGGTCGTGCCCTTGAGCATCTCCGCATTCAGCGTGCACGGCGTGAAATCCCCGTGCCCCGCGACGAACCGCGTGAACGGCAGCGACGCATAATGCCCCGCCGGCAGCGCCGACCACTTGTTGTACTCCAGACCCCGCACGCCTTCCCGCGTCATCTCGTGCGGATACCGTCGCGGCTCACCCGTCGGCTTGTTCGCCCCGTGGAAGTCGATCATGAGCCGGGCGGCCGCCGCATCCTCCAGGACGTCCGTATAGAAATCGATCATCGCCTTGGCCTCGCTGTCCATGTAGTCGATCTTGACGCCCGCGACGCCCACATCCTTACACCGCCGGAAGAACTCCCGCCGGCTCGCGGGGTCGTCGAGCCCCTCCATCTCGATGCCCTCGGTCTTCCCGGTCTTCCACCGCTTCCACACCCAGATGCCGACCTTCTTCTTCGATGCGTACTTCGTCAGCTCGCGGAGCATCGCCCACTTGTCCATGCCCGGCTTGATCCACGTCTCCTCCCAGCCCGCGTCGATCAGGTAGTACTCAAATCCGAAGTCCGACGCGTGGTCCACCCAGCCCGCCTGGCGGTCGTAGGCGACGCTGTCCCAATTGCCCATCGTGCCGGACCACCAGTGCCAGAACCCGCGCCCCGGCCGGATCCAATCCGCCTGCTCGAGCTCGATTGCCGGCGGCTCGTTCAGGTTCCCGATGATGTCCGTGTTCACCAGGCCGTTCAGGTCCGACGTGACGATGACGACCCGCCACGGACTGACGACCGTCCCCGCCAGCTCCCACTGGGCGTCGTCCTGGAACGCCGCGACCAGCCGTCGCGACGACTGCCCCGCCGCCCGAAGCGTCATGCCGGAGTAGTTGAACAGCGCCGCCTCGGTGATCGCGACGTAGCCCGCGCCTTCCGCCAGTTCCGCGACAACGGGCGGTCCCATAAACGTGTCCTGCTTGAGCTGCTCGACCCTGGCCTGCTCGTGGATGCCCTCGTAGTTCTTCGTATTCGTCTGGTACCAGACGCCACAGTTCGCAGGCAGGAGGAACGCGGTGTCCTCGCCCGACACGCTGCGTTTGCCCTCGCCCGGCACGACGTACCGCAGGCCGACGCCGTCATTGAAAACGCGGACCTCCAGCGTGTACGCCCGCCCGCTGGGCTTGTGGGCGACCGGCAGCTTGACGCCGTTGAAGTGGTTCCTCGCCTTGGAGTGGACGCCCCGGCACAGGTAGGTCTCGTCCAGCGCCCACCGCTCCGGCCGACCCGGCGCGACGCCCCGCCCGAGCGCGACGCCGTCAATCGTGATCCCCAGCGGCGACGGCGCGATCACCGTCCGCTCCTCGTGATCCAGCCAGTACGTGAGCTGACCATCGCCATCGACGCCCACCCGCACGGCCAGTCTCCCATCCGGGCTCTTGACCACCATGCCCTGCGACATCCCGCCGGCCCCCGCCAGCATACACACTCCCGCAATCGCCACTTCCACGAGCATCATATCTTCGGCCTCCCAAATCCAGGCATCCCACAGATCCGACTGACTCACGCAGATTCGCAAGAGTCCTTGCGCGGTCGCGGTTCTGTCATCCTGAGGCGCAGCCGAAGGATCTGGGTTGGGAGCGAGAGGTTTCTCTCGATCGTGTGCCAGATCGTTCACTCCGCTACGCTCCGTTCAGAGCCTGCCCTGAGCGAAGTGAACAGATGACGAACGCAACGCACGAGTCTCTGCGAACCCGTGTTACTCATTCAACCATCGCACAGAAACAGCCTACCGGCCCTCGCGAAATCCCGCAAGACCTGATTGGCGAGGTCCATCACCGGGGGTATATGACCACAGTTGCGTGCGTGCCATGGAGGTCCGTGTGGACCGCGGCCTGTCATTCCTGCGCAAAGCCTGCCCTCGACCCGATCGGGGGCGGGAATCCATGCTTCTAACGCACGACGAACTGCCTTGTAGGGTGGGCTGTGCCCACCATTCTGGCTGTTGCCTCTGCAGAACACGGTAGCTGTGCCCGGTTCCCCCGGAATTCACGCGGTCGGGCCCAGGAGTTCTCTCGAACTGGATCGACGCAATCCGCGTAGGGTGCGTATTGCGCAGCCTCCTGGCTTAAAGCTCAAAATAAGGCCAAGCCCCGGGTACCCAGAACTACCACGCCTCGCCCGCGTCGTCAAGCGAATAATTCCTAATTCAAGATGTGACCCCTCTCTCTTCCCGTCGTAGGTCATATTCCCGTTGTCGTCGTAGACGTACGCGGCCCCGCCCACCGAGGTGTACTGGTTCAGGGCGTTCGTCGTGTAGCTGGTCGTGCCGCCCGTGTCGATCACCGTCGTGCGGTTGCCCACGCCGTCGTAGTTGAACGTCGTGTCCGTCGCCAGGTACTCGTAGCCCACCGGGTAGTTCACCTCCGTGACCTGGTACGTCTTGTCGTACCCGTACACGTGCATCGACGACCCGTTGCTGTCCGTCACTCCCATCGTCATCCGGTTCCCCACGCTGTCGTAGGTGTACTCATATAAATATTGCCCGGAACTGGTGGAATTGTCAAGAGAAAGTAACCGATTGGCTGTGTCATATTCGTAGGCGATCCCCGCGCCGTTGGCAAAAGAAGGACAACGACTCCTGGGCATGTATTCGAGCGCAACTATCGCCTATCGGCTGTCCGAACCCGGTGGCTGTCCCCAGTAGTCCCGCAACGGTCGTGCCATGCGACCAAATTACCACGCCCCGCCCGCGTCGTCAAGCGAATAATTCCTAATTCAAGATGTGACCCCTCATCTCCCCCATCGACGATATTGAGCGGTCCATCCACTTCGAAGCTATATCTACATCCGATGCTCCATTCTCTGGCTATTCTCTTGGCGAGTTCAGCTTTCCGTTTCGCCGGATCACAGCCATCCCCCGTTGATTTACATCCATACAGGAGCGACAACAACAGGCACAGCGATGCCATTGTGAGCTTCATCGTACTTCTCCTATGCAAGAATGGCCTATCACTCAGGAAAGCATAGAGGAAAGCATAGGTTCACACCTACATATTTCACATTCATCGGAGTTCCTTGAGCCTCTGTTCGATCTGCGACCACGCCTCGCGAAGCTCCTTGTCGCGGCCCAGTTTCTCCTCGACGCGATTGCGGGCCATCGTCAGGCCGCTCAACGAGATGCCGAAACGCCCCGCCAGCGAGGTCAGACTCTCGCCCGCCCGACTGTAGCGACACACGCCGTAGACCAGCAGATCCCTCGCCCGACGATCGGCATCCCGCAGCC
>JAXDBU010000160.1:0-9205 GCA_034678485.1 Sedimentisphaerales bacterium
GGATGCAGTGGGTGGATAAAAAGGGGACCTGTCGGTAAAAATGTGCTTGACATTGATGTGTCAAACTGGTACTTTGGGTCGGATAGGAGAGCTGTGTCGAGGTGGGATGCATTGTTGCCGGTCTGGCGTGTGCAGTCGGTTGAGTGTGCCATTTCCGGCGAAACGGAAAGGAGAGTGAGAACGTGAGGAGGGCGAGAGCCAGGGATGTGGCAACGCATCGGTCTCTTGTAACTCTCCACTTCTCACATCGTCGCGCCGGATAGGTCTGTCGCCCTGCGAAGGGATGACGTGACTTCGACGGGGCGAAAGTAGCTCTCAGACAATTGAGCGGGTAGTTCTTGATAAGTGCTGTTGCCAGGGAACAATTGCGCGGGCTTTGTCTTTTGCGTGCGCGTGGTATCGGGGGGTAACAGGAATGAAGAATCTGGCAAAGACTTGTGTGATTGTCACGGCGTTCCTGGTCGTGGCGGACGCTGCCTGGGCGGTGAACATCCCGGTGAACATGCCGGAGCCGTTTGTGATCGTCTCAGTGCAGCGCGAGCCGGCGGATCTGGGGACGGTGTGGGGGCCGGGGCCGTATTCGGTTTTGACGCAGCTCTATGCTCGCGTCGTGGCCAACTGCCCCTACCACGTGGCGGCTTCGTTTCGGACCTTCCGCCATGAGAAGGGCAAGGCGGTGATCTCCGCCAAGGATTTGTCGGTGGCCGTCAACAACAAGGAGATCCCGGTGGAGAAGGGACGCGCAACGGTGGTCAGTTCATCGAAGCCGACGTCTGCGGCGGGTGTCGAGGTCCCGTTGGCCCTCCTTGTGAAGGTCACTGGCGCGAATCGGTATCCGCAGGGATCCTATCGTGGGGCCCTGGTGATTACGGTAATGGCCGGACCCTGACCGGTGTAGGCAAAGACTCAGGGGTGCGTTAGTAATTCCGTCGGGCATTAAGTGTTCATTCGCAAAATAGTACATTGCCCAGGACCTATGGAAAGGTGCTATCCCCAATAGAGGCCCCCTCTAGTTGGGATGGGGGAGAAAGGAGGTATGGTGATGACGCAATGACATCTCGCAGGCGAGTGGCCGCTTGCGAGCCGCCAAGAGAGGTTGGCCCCCTCGGGGCGGTGCATTGATGTCAAATGCCAAGTGGGAATGAAAATCGCAGGTCGAATTTGAATCTCTGGGCCACGGCTTTTCGGACATGGAGCGGGCAGATCCGGACAGGTCAGTGAATGCTTGGTTGCCTGCTGCTGAGTGCGGCTTAGGTGTTTGTGGTGCCTAGCCGGATTTCTGGGTTTAGCTCCACTAGGCCGTATCGGCCAATTCGGAGCGAGGGTTCAAAGTTAGAAAGGAAGTGAAGATGTTGAAGAAAAGTCTTTTTGCAGTCGCAGTGGTGACTCTGCTGGCCGCAATGGCCCCCGCAGGGGAGATCAAGATCCATGATTGGCCGATGTCGTACATTTCCCAGGAACTGACGGACATTCCGGTCCTGATGGACATCGGGTTCTGGTGCTTCATCGCGGATCAGGACAAGCTGAAAATCAAGCTGGCCCAGACCGCACAGACCGAAGCCTCGAAGCACAACTACGAGGGTTGCACCAACGTCACGATCCAGTCGAACTTCAACATGAAGCTGAGCTGCTCGATCGCGAAGAACGGTGCCGTGAACGGCGACTACAGCTGCAGCGTGACGCCGAACACCCTTAGCGTTGGCGGCGGGACCGTCAGCGTTTGCGCCAAGATCACCAAGGCCGTGCTGAACACCTCCGGTCTGGTTGGCGGCACGAAGGACCTGCGGGTCGCGACCGTCACTCTGAAGGTCGCCCCCCAGTAGTAGTAGCCACTTGCTGGCAGGACTCGGCTTCTGCGGCATGTCAGGTTCGCGTTCGGCCAAGGCCGAAGGTGATGGTGGCATGCGTTGCGGCCGGGGGAAACAAGTCATGAGGGGAGGGTTGGATGTATCGTCCATCTCTCCCCTCTTTCCTTTTCTTCTTCGGATGGGGTGGATATTTTTGCCGTCGCCTTTTCCGGCCGCCTCTGCCTGGCGAGAGGTGGTTCCGATAAGCGGGGGCCTTTTGCCTCGCCTAGGCCGATCCGGTCCGGCAGACCCTCCTGAGATGCTCTTCGTGGCGCCCTAACTGTAGCGAAAACGAGAATATAGGTAAGTTGGGCATTGACAAGGGTTGGTGATTTTGGTAATCTAAGCGGTGTGTTATCCCAGGCTGTTTCCGGGTCTGGGAGAGTGGGTTTGGATGCGAGGCGGCAAATGGGGTTGGGGGTGGCTCATGGGGAAATCACGAGAAACGGGGCAAGTGTCTTATTTGGAATGCCGAAGAGGTAGAAAGCCGCATAATTGATGCCCGGCCGAGGATATGGCGGTGCGTCGCAGACCAAACAACCGAGATGAGCTTTGAGAGATGCAAGATGGTGAATGCACCTGACAAGCGACTGAAGCGAACGGATTTGTGCCTTGTGGAACATCAGACGCGCAGCGCCCGTCGCTCCGTGGGTGGTCCGCTGGCTCGGGGGATCGGCATTCTGTCGGTGATCCTGGCTGCCTGTGGGTCGGCTTTCGGCCAGTTCATGGTCCAGCCGATGAGGATTGACGTTGCGACCTATCCGAACAAGCGAACGGCGACCACCTTCGCGATCGAGAACCAGAATCAGGACGCCGAGGTGACGATTGACCTGCGGCTGGTGGACATGACGCAGGACTCGACCGGGATGTGGCAGACGATCGAGCCGGATGCCCAGGTGGTTGCCGATCCGAACGGGGCCCGTTGGGTCGACGTCGGCAGCGAGGATCAGCCGCTCCGCGTGGACACCTCAAGACTTCGCAGTTGTCTTGAGTGGCTCCGCGTGGAAGAGGAAGTCGTGACCCTGTCACCCATTCAGCGGAAGGTGATGAATCTGTGGATCAGCATCCCGGCGGGCGTGCAGGGCCACTATTGTGCCGCGCTGATCGCCCAGACCCGGCTGACGCCGGACGAGGATACCGGAATCCGCACTCCCGTTCTCCTTCAGTTCATCGTCCCGATCATCATCAACGTGCAGGGTCGTGCGATGCGGGATGAGATCAAGCTGATCGACGCCGACCTGGTGTTCCGAGAGGCGGTCGACATCCGCCCCGCGGCCACACTGGTGAGCCTGGGGGTCAACAACGACGGCAAGACCTTCGCGCGACTGGTCGGCAAGACCCGTATCTACGGCGAAGTGGGCGGACACTGGCAGAAGATCACCGAACTGAACTACCCGGAGACGAGCATCATTCCGGGCGTCAAGATCAACCTCCAGCAGGACATCGGTCGACAACTGCCCACCGGCAGATACCGCATCTCCGGGGCCTTGTACATCAATGGACGCCGCGCCGGCACGATCGACAAGCTGGTTAACTTCGCGGGAGACCCCCGTATCCAGACGATGGCCGTGGACGCGGCGCTCAATCTGAACCCGAGTGAACTGGCCATCGACGTTCTCCCCAGGGCGACGCGAACGGGCCTCCTGAAGGTGACCAACGCCTCCGAGGACCCGGTCACCGTCAATGCCGAGCTTCTGCTGCCCGACCACATGACCAGCGGCGTCTGGGCCGATGACCAGGGAAACAGCATTCTCGGACAGGATTTCGGGTGTGTCGAGTGGGTGACGGTCGAGCCGACGCAGTTCACGTTGCGCGGATACGGCAGCCAGAACCTCAAGATCGTCGCGCAGATGCCCGATGCCGCGAAGCTGTTGCCGAACCACTACGCGACCATCCGGCTGCACGCCAGCTATGAGGATGGACAGGCCGGGGGCATTACTCAGGGCCTGATCTACCTGAACACTGCCAGAGAAGCCACGCCGATGCCACGCGTCAAGGGCGATCAGTTGACGATCGCGCCATTGTCGCCGTCTCGCTACATCGTCACCGCGCGCTTCTCGAACATCGGGAACACGCACGTGATGCCTCGTTGCCGAGCCCTCCTGTCGGAGGCGGCGGCCGGAATCGCCGGCGCACTGCTGCGGGACGTCCCGATGAGCAGCGAGGTTTCCGGACAGAGCGGCAACATGTTGCCTTTGGAGATCCGCCAGTTCACGGCGGTCATGGACGTGGCTTCCGTCCCGGACGGAAGGTACTACGTGACCGCGGTGCTGCAATACGGCCCAGGGGCTGTTGCGCAACGTCAAATCGCCATCAGCGTAAGGGATGAGGGTGGCATGAAGTCGGTGGAGGTCATTTCGTTGGATGCAGTCGGAGGTCCGACGCAGATCCAGTTGTAGCATGCCGCGGGGGCGGTTTTTGCTCAAACCAGGGCGCGGGATCGCCGATAGATGTGGGAAAGCCGTGGGATGGCGTAGAAACGGCTACAGAAAGGGACGTTGACCTATGGCAAGGCAACAGATCGGTAGGATTTTATCGGGCGGGGTGATGGTCCTGTGCGTGGTCTTGTGGCTCGCGCCGGTGACGCACAGTCAAGGGACCGTGGCCAGGGTGAAGAAGTACGTCATCTCGGGCTCGGTCGGTCTGCCCGGCGTCACCATGCAGGGTCTGCCCGATACAACGACCGATGATAACGGCGTTTACACCGCTGAGGTGCAGTATGGCTGGAGTGGGACCGTCACACCGGTCAAGCTCGGCTACACCTTCGAGCCCAAGCAGAAGGTCTATCAGAAGGTCACCGCGGCGATGACCGAAGAGAACTACTCGGCCCAACTGCTGACCTTCAAGATTTCCGGTTCGGCCGGACAGCCCGGCGTGGTGATGAAAGGCCTGCCCGGCGACCCGGTCACGGACGCCGCGGGGCGCTACAGCACGATCGTCGACTATGGCTGGAACGGAACGGTGCTCCCCGAGAAGGCCGGCTACCGATTCGAGCCCAGTCACAAAATGTACAGCACGATCCAGAAGGACCTGCTGAACGAGAGCTTTACGGCGCACGAGCTGACCTTCACGATCGCCGGCTCGGTGGGCGCCGATGGCGTGGTGATGAAGGGTCTGCCCGGCAATCCGACGACCAGCGGCGGCGGCCTCTATCGCGTGGAGGTTCCGTATAACTGGTCGGGCAAGGTCACTCCGACGAAGGAAGGCCATGAGTTCACTCCCCCCGAGAACACGTACGAGAACGTGTTGGAGTCTGCGACGAACGAGAACTATGTCGCCCGGGTGTTCACCTACCGAATCAGCGGTTCGACGGGGCTTCCCGGCGTGACGCTGGAAGGCCTGCCGGACAATCCCATCACCGACATGGACGGCGCGTACGTGGTCACCGTGCCGTATGGCTGGTCGGGCAAGGTCACCCCGGTGCGCCCGGGTTACACCTTCTCCCCGAGCAGCAAGCCCTATACAAAGGTGGTCGAGGACCATGAAGGCGACAATTATACCTCTGCGATCGTGCAGTTGACGATCTCGGGCAACACCGGGACCGGCGGGGTGACTCTCGACGGTCTGCCCGGCAACCCGGTCAGCGACGCGACCGGGTTCTACTCGGCCAAGGTCGACTACGCCTGGGGCGGCTCGGTGACCCCGATGAAGGAAGGCTGGTCCTTCGAACCGAGCAACAAGGTTTACAGCTCCGTCCTGACCGATCAGACCGATCAGCGATTCACGGCCAGTGCGATCAAGTTCACCATCTCCGGCAGCGTCATCGGCATGGCGGGTGTGATGATGGACGGTCTGCCCACCCGGCCCGTGACGGGCCCCGATGGTTCGTACAGCGCCGAAGTGCCGTACAAGTGGAACGGGACCGTGACGCCCAGGAAACCGGGCTACACGTTCGAGCCGGCCAGCCGTCCCTATGAGGGGCTGCTCGCCTCGCAGATGAGTCATGACTATCAGGCCAGCGTGATCCAGTTGACGATCTCGGGCCGGATCATGTCTGAGGCCGGTCCCGTCGCGGACGTCTCCGTCGTGGCCGACAACAACGGCGGCGCTGCGGCGACCGATGCTAACGGCGAGTTCCAGTTGTTGGTGGACCACGGCTGGAGAGGCCGCATCACCCCGACCAAAGAAGGATACGACTTCGCGCCGCCCAACAAGACCCTTGAGGCGGTCATGCAGAACGTGCCCGGCGCGGGCTTCATCGCCAAGGTCAGGATGCTGACCATTACCGACAGCGTCGTGTTCGACGGGACCGAGCCGATCCAGGGTGTGACCGTCACCGCCCAGCCCGGCGGGACGACCGCAGTCACCGACGCCAAGGGCAAGTACACGATTCAGGTTCCCTACGGCTGGACGGGCGATCTGATCTTCGAAAAGGAAGGGTTCGAGTTCGATCCTCCGACCAAACCGTATACCAACGTGACGGAGAAGATCGACCGGACGGCGCCGGCGCGCGTCGCGCCGCAGGGCCAGGATACGACGCGGCCTGTGACGCCACTGGAGACCGGCAGGACGCCGGCGGTGCAGCCCCCCACGGTGCAGCCGCCCGCCGCAGGCCCTGAGACGGATCCACAGAGAGCGGCGCTCTTGGCCAAGATCGCCCAGTTGACTCAGGAGAACCAGGTCCTCAGGGGGCTGGAGCAGCCGCCGGATGTCGGTGGCGATTCGCTCGAAGGTCTGCCTCCGCTGAATGGCGATCGGCAGCCGACGGGGCCGACGAGGCTTGATCCGCTGCCGGATATACGCACGGGCGGCTCCACGGTGCTGGACGTCCTGACGCGAATTTCGGAACGGACGGGTGTGAAGATCGCGGTCGACGCGACGGTAAAGCCCGATGTCGTCGTGGTGGATTTTGACATCACCTCCCTGGTTCCCATGCAGGTTCCGCAGGCCCTCCAGCGGATCCTGGATCAGACAAAGTACAAGTATAAAGCCGTCGCGGACACGTACCTGGTCTATCTGCCGATCACCAACACCTGGCAGGGCGAGGACCTGGTGTCTACCTTGCAGGAAATCGCCAACTCGGTGGGCGTGACGATCGTTCCGGACCCGAACGTGTACGGCGAAGTCCATGCCGATCTGAAGGAAGTGGATCTCGATACGGCCCTTCGCGTCGTCCTGGCCGGCTCGCCGTTCATCGTTCAGAAGACGCCGGACTACTACCTGGTGGCCCACCGCGGTGCGACGGGTGACGCATTCCCGGAGATCAGCGAAACCCACAACGTGTTCCTGAACTACCGCAACCCGATGGGGATCGCGGAATTGCTCTCGCCTGCCTTCGCTCAGTACGTGCGGACGAGCAACGACCCGAATAACCGGTTCGTCTCGGTCACGGCGCCTCCGGACCTGGCGCGGCGGATCGTCAGCGAGGTCAAGAAGCTGGACCTCAGGCCGCGGCAGGTGTTGCTCGATGCCCGCGTGGTCGCGATGGAACGCTCCGACCTGCTGGACCTCGGCGTCGAGTGGGGCTGGCCGCAGATCAGCGCCGGCGTCTTCGGCACCGCGTTCAATCTCGACGATGCCGGCACCTGGCCCTGGGGCGTGCAGATCGGCTATACCCCCGATCAGACCTTCACCAATTCGTTGCTGATGGCCTTGAACCTGTTGCAGCAGAACAGCCAGGCGGAGATAGTCAGCAACCCGCAGGTGCTGGCGCAGGACGGTCGTCTGGCGGAACTGGGCGTGCTGACGGAGGAGTACTTCATGCTGACTCCGACGATCACCAACAACTCGCTGTTCTACTCGCAGACGGAGATGGTGAAGATCGAATCAGGAACGAAGCTGAGCATTACGCCGCGGATCGGCGACAACAACGATATCACGCTGGAGATGGCGACGGAGGTCAGCGACAGCATTCCGAAGGCCGCCGGCAGCGAGCTTCCGCTGGTGACGCGGCGGACCAGCCGGAACGTCGTCACCGTCCGGGACGGCGGTACCGTGGCCCTGGCCGGGTTGACCGAGAATCGCGCGAAGAAGATCGACAAGCGAGTTCCCGGGCTGCACGCTCTGCCTCTGGTGGGTGGCCTGTTCAAGAACACGGACAACTCATCGTCCACGAGGGAAATCGCGGTGTTCGTGACGGCGCGTCTGGTGCCTGACGGGACCACTGTGCGGGCCGGGTCGGCGCCGCGCGTGCCCCAGCAGCCGCAGCCGCAGCCGCAGCCGTTGGGCTCGGGCGCACAGACCGCAACGCCCGGACTGTCCCGTGGCGACCTTGAGGCCAGTCTGAGGAATTTGCGGTGATGACCGGCGTTCGCCGAGGAGCAGAGAAACCGTGCGGATCAGACGAGAGACCATAAAAGGGATGGTAGCCATCGCGGCGCTGTTGGTGCCGGTGGTTCTGGTGGTGATCGGATGCCACGCTCGACCGGTGGAATGGGGTGAGCTGGGCTCGGGGGGCCGACGCAGTGCATCGTCGACCTTCGAGCCGGAATCGCAGGGACCGCGCCAGGTGCGAGGGATTTCCATCGTGCCTCAGACCAACCAGGAAGTGGCGGACCTCAGCTCGGACGACATCGTTCGGATCATGCGTCGGATCGGCTTTCCCGACGACCTGATTCTCGAACTCGGCACGGATCTGCACAGAACGCTGGCGCAGTCCGGCGCTGCTCGGGTGCTCGACAAACGGGAGGTGGAAGCCGTCCTTCGCGTCAGCGGGCGGTACGTATACATCACCTCGCGGACGCGTGGCGTGTTCATCTATGACCTGTCCACCGGCGAATTCGGCAATACGACGCGGTAGCTACAGATAGACAGCAAGTCGCGATCGGCCGGTGGGCGGCCCGGCCGATCTGCGTTCTTCTTATCATGGCCCACATCCGGTCAACGCCCCCGCGAACCGGTTGATCCCTGGAGGAGGGTGGTTTTTTTCTCGGGGGCTGTCACCGACGGGTTCTGTGGCGTTTCCCAACGTTCACCGCGCCGGCGGTTCGCGCGGGCACGGACCCCGCAGGCAGTCCCTGACCCTTCCTCTGCCTCATCCTGCCCACACTTGTCATATCCTCCTGGCGTGCGTGTGGCAGCGGCAAGCGAAGGCTTGCCGATGGTTCTTGGCACTCGCGCCCGTCTGGAATCGGGAGACCAGGCCAGTTCATCATCCCCAATCCCGATGTGCATCGGGATTGAGACTGCCACACGACTTTGACACTTCTGTCGTGGTCACGGCCTCTCGGCTCCGCGTCGGGAATTTGGCGTGGCGATCCGGCCGGCGTTGGGATTATAATCGCTCGGCGGCCCGGCGAGAGGGCCCGGACGATGGACAACGGATGATCGAGCGGCTATGGCTGGTGACGTCAGGAAACGCCTGGAGCGACTGCGGCAGGAAATCCGCCGGCACGACCACCTGTACTACGTGCTCAACG
>JAXDBU010000161.1:0-28403 GCA_034678485.1 Sedimentisphaerales bacterium
TGTTGCGGCGGGGGGGTGAGGCGGCATCTAAGAAATCGTCATAACGGGGTAGTAAGTTGAGCGACATGAGGAAGACTGGGAGATAGTAGTTGCAACAGAGTGTCAACTCTGGTACACACGGCGGCCCCTGCGTCCTATAAGTGATCTTTCTCCATTGACAACCGGGGGAACGGACCCTATTCTTGCCGCGTTCCGTTATTCATGCACCTATTGAGAGGTTTGCTGATGAATAGTGTCTACGACTTTCGGATTATGCGGGTGTTGCGACGGCAACTGAACTTGACGCTTCACGAAGTTGCCCGGCGAGCCGGCCTGACCTATCCGACGGTGGAAGCTGTGGAGACGAACAAAACGCAACCTTCTCTCAAGACGCTCGATGCCATTGCCGGTGTGCTGGGTCTGTCCGCCAGCGATCTTGTCCGTCTGGCAGAGCGTCGTCTCGTCCAGCGGCGCAGGGCCGCACCCACACAGGATACGCTCGCTCGAAAAAAAGACACGGGTATCGAGAACTGCCGGATCGCCGAGTTCGACAAGGGCAAGGTCGTCCGGGTGACCGCTGAAGCCGGACAAACCGTGTATGCCATGGGGTTGCATGAGAACGTTCATGAGTTCTGCTATGTGCTCAGCGGCGTTGTGGACCTTCGCGTGGAGGATAAGACGTACCGTCTGGGCCCGGATGAGACGATTCTCTTTGACGGGCTTCTCGACCATTCTTACAAGCAGCACGAGGGGGGGGAGTACGTCACCATCCATATTCCCAAGGACATCCGAATCATTGAACGGTTGCTGGATGGACAGGTTGAATCGGGAAAGGCGGATTGACGGGACCAGCCAGGGCGGCCGACAGGAGCGTCCCCTTGCAGGGGCTCCCGTCGGGATCGTGTCTGGGGACATGTGTCTGCTGCGTGGGAGAATTGCGGCACAGAGGCACAAGAGCAGAGCCCAGGCGGGTCATTCCATGCTGACCCGCCTGGCACTCGTATCCTGAGACTGACGACATGCCACTTACGTATTGAAGTGGCCCATCTCCTCATCATCGCTGAGCGGGATGGCCTTCTCCCTCATGGATGTTCCGGATTGGACGGTCTTCTTCCGGGGCTTTCCATCCGCGATGCTGTGGAAGACATGATCGGATTGGTGGAGCTTGGGCTCCTTCACCCGGTGCTCGGTCTTTTTCGTCTCGGTCCGTCGCGAGGCGCCCCCGACCAGGGAAACCAGTTCCGCGACGACATCGTTCATCGACTCGGCTTGCGAGCGCAACTCCTCGGAGGCGCTGGCGCTCTCCTCGGCGTTGGCCGCGTTCTGCTGAGTGACCTTATCCATCTGGGCGATGGCCGTGTTGACTTGGTCGATGCCTTGGGCCTGTTCCTGGCTGGCGGCGGCGATTTCGCTGACCAGATCGGTGGTCTTGCCGACGCCCTGAACGATTTCTTCGAGGACCCTGGTGACCTCGTTGGCGATGTCGACGCCGTTCTTGGAGTTTTTGACGGACTCCTCGATCATGTTGGCGGTGTCCTTGGCGGCCTCGGCAGACCGCATGGCGAGGTTGCGGACCTCCTCGGCGACCACGGCGAAGCCCTTGCCCGCCTCGCCGGCTCGGGCGGCCTCGACGGCGGCGTTGAGGGCGAGCAGGTTGGTTTGGAAGGCGATTTCGTCGATGACCTTGATGATCTTGGAGGTCTCGTCGGAACTCTTCTGGATCTCTTGGATCGCCTCATTCATTCGCTGCATGGACTCGGCCCCGGTATTGGCGGCGGTGCGGGCCTCAGCAGCCAGGGTGTTGGCCTGCTGGGCGTTGTCGGCGTTCTGCTTGGTCATGGAGGCCATTTCTTCGAGGCTGGAGGAGGTTTCCTGGAGGCCGGCGGCCTGCTCGGTGGCGCCTTCGGCGAGGGACTGCGACGCGGCGGAGACCTGGCCGGAGGCAGCGGCCACCTGCTCGGCTCCCGACGTCAATGCGTCGATGATTCTCTTGATCGGTTTGATGATGCTCATGGTGATCAGGATCGCCAGGACGACACCCAACACGATGCCCGCGACGGCCATGGTCATCATGAGGGTGTTTGTCTGGGCGACGGCGCTCTCCATCCTGCTCTTCAGAGAACTCTGGAGGCGATTGATGATGTCCACGATGGCTTCGGCGGTGGTCGCCATTTCGGCAAGGGCGACCGCGCGCGTCTCCATCCCTGCATAATACTGCCGGCCGGCCTCATCGTAGCTATTCAGATAGCCGGCTATGTCTTGTGCGACGACTTCGACCTTGGGATCGCCCTTGACCAGGGTTGTCCAGGCTTCGAGGTTGCCCTTCACCTTGGCGAGCTGCTTCTGGTAATTGGTCCACTGCTCGTCTTTGTTGGTTGCCAGAAGATAAACCGCGCTGACCCGCAGAAGGAGGAATTCCTGAACGACCTGCTCGTCGAGTTGGGTCCCGATCTTGGTCCATCGGACGATCCCCTCGGTGTTCTTGGCCTCTTCTGCCGCCTTTCGGGCGGGCTCGATAACATCGGTGACCACCGATGCAACTGCCTTGGTCACGTCCGCGCCGATCTTGCTCCAGGCGGCAAAGGCTGCGTCCCTCATCTTGCGGGCATCCTCCTGATGTACGAATGAGGTCAGATAAGGAGACATCTTGCTGCTGGCCTCGGCCACAATGGCCCGGTCGCTGCTCGATAGTCCTTTTGCGTTCTCCAGTTCCTGGAGCTTCGCAGTCAACGCGGTGTATGCGTCATGCCACTTCTCCGCCGCGTTCTTCTCCTCGTTGGCGGCCTTCTCGAATCCCTGAATGGTGAAATCCTTGCGGAGGGAGGCGCACTGGTTGAGCCCGGCGAGGGCATCATTGCCGCTTGTGTTGAGATTGGCGTTGGTCGCCACGTTGGTCAATCCGTTCCATCCCACCAGACCGAGCACGCCGGAAATCACAACCAGAACGCCAAATCCTATCCCCATTTTTGTCGCGAGTTTCATTTTCTTGAACATCACGGTTCTCCTTCACTGATCTGTGAGCTTTCGAGAGTTGAAACGGCCTCGGCCGTCTGGTTCGATGCGATGCTTCCCGCTGCGGCGATGATTTGTTATGAAGCCCTGTCGCAGAAGCCGGCCAGATCGGTTCCGCTGAGGACGCGGTCGATATCCAACAGGATTTTCACCGAATCGCCGATTTTGCCCATCCCCAGGATGCAGTCCGTACTGACGTCGGAACCGAAGTGCGGCGAGTCCTCAATGTTCTCGTCCAGGACATCCAGGACATCGCGGACACGGTCCACGACAATCCCCGTGTTGCACTTGCCGCTTCCCTGTCTGGTTTCCACGACAATGATGCAGGTCTCCGAGGTGGTTTCCGTCGTGTTCATGACGAACTTGGCTCGCAGGTCGACGACGGGGATGACCTGGCCCCGGAGGTTGATGACGCCCTTGACGTAGTCGGGCGTCTGGGGGACTGCGGTGATGGGCATGTACCCGATGATCTCACGGACCTTGAGGATTTCCAGACCGAACTCCTCAGGGCCCAGCGCGAACGTCAGGTACTTTCCGGCGGCTGCGCGCGTTCTTTCCACGGTCTGCATGTTTGATCCCTTTCACCATCACAAAGACGACATCTGTCCACGATGGACACGTCCCGCGCGATGCGGAACAGGCGGGTCGACCGCTCTAGCGTGTTTCCACCCCACTGAGAGATGTGCCCATCCTTGGGTCTACTGCGATCCCATCCCCTGCTCTCTCTTGACTCGCGATTGCCACGCTGTCATTTACTGCACGCATAGCATCGTTCTGTCTGAGGTCCCGGTTTCAGTTGGACGGACTGAGAAGATGGGACCGGAGGTATGCCGCCGCTGGGTCTGGGACCCCGCCAGTGGCGTTTTTGCGTGCAGAAACGGGGTTGCATGTGCCGATAAATAAAAGAGTCTTTACAGAATGGTCGATCTCGTGTTTTACTGGGTGCGGGCCGAACCAGGCCCGATAACCCGACGAATGGGGCGGCCACCCCGAAGTGTTTGGGAAGGGACTTGTGGTGAACAGCGACTACGATTTTCGGATCATTCGCGTCCTGCGGCGGCGACTGAACCTCACGTTGCAGGGACTATCCGGTCGCGCCGGACTGACGTATCCGACAGTCGAATCCGTGGAGACGAACAAGACGATGCCGTCCCTCAAGACCCTGGACGCTCTGGCCGGCGCGCTCCAGATCTCCACGAGCGACCTGCTCGGGCTTTCCGAACGACGTCTGGTCCAGCGGCGCAAAGCCCAGGTCGAGGATCGCAGCCACGCCACCCGCGGAGACAAGGGGCTCGAGAGGTGCAAGGTCGCCCGATACGACAAGGGCAAGCTGATTCGCGTCACCGCCGCGGCGGGCGACTACGTTCACGTCATGGGACTGCATGAGGACATTCACGAGTTCTGTTACGTCCTCAGCGGCAGTGTGGACTTGCGCATTGAGGAAAGGACCTTTCGTCTGAATCCGGACGATACGATCCTGTTCGACGGGCTTCTGGATCACTCGTATACGCAAGTTGAAGCAGGGGAGTACCTTACCGTCCATATCCCGAAGGATATTCGCATCATCGAGAAACTGCTGGAGGCCAAAGGGGAAGAATCGGGCGAAGGGACGTAACGCTCGGACGGGGTGTCCTGTGACTGCCTCCAGGGAACCTGGTCAGGTCTGGTTCACAGGATTCGGTGTTGCAGGAACGGCCGCCTCGGCCGCGAACCAGCCCTCTGTCTTCAGACAGATTCGCACGAGCATCAGCATGACGGGCACCTCGATCAGCACGCCTACCACGGTTGCCAAAGCCGCCCCGCTCGATAGGCCGAACAGGATCGTCGCAGTGGCGATGGCGACCTCGAAGTGGTTGGATGCTCCGATCATCGCGGACGGTGCGGCATCCTCGTAGGACAACTTGAGTGCCTTCGACAGCACATAACCCAGGCCGAAGATCAGCATCGTCTGGATGAATAGAGGGATCGCGATCCACAAGATGGTTAGGGGATCGTTCAGGATGGTCTCGCCCTTGAAGGAGAACAGCAGGACCAAGGTCGCCAGCAGCGCGCAGATTGTGATCGGCGTCAGGATGTGCAGGAATCGCTCGCGGAACCACGCCTCGCCCCTGGCGGCGACGATCCATCTTCGCGAGAAGAAGCCAGCCGCCAGGGGGAGGGCCACGTAGATCGCGATGGACAACAGCATTGCCTGCCAGGGGACCGGGAGCCTTCCGACGCCCAGGAGAAACCCGCCCAGCGGCCCATAGAGGAACAGCATGGTCAGGGAGTTGATCGCGACCATGACGAGCGTGTGTGCGTCGTTGCCCCGGGCGAGGTAGCCCCAGACCAGGACCATGGCGGTGCAGGGGGCGACGCCGAGCAGGATACAGCCGGCCAGATAGCTGCGCCACAAGGGCACTTGGAGCATCTTGACACCGTCGTTCTCGACGACGGTTCCGACGCCGTAGGTTGCCCCGATCGGCAAGTCCACGCCAAAGGGCATTTTGACCAGGTCTACAGCATCTGGCCCGATGACCCCGTGAAACACTGTGCCCAGGAAGAACGCCGCGATTGCATACATTGTGAAGGGCTTGATGACCCAGTTGACGAACAAAGTCAGGCCGACCGGTTTCATGCTCTTTCCTGCCCTGAGCACGTTTGCGAAGTCGATCTTGACCATGATGGGGTACATCATGAAGAACAGACACGCGGCAATGGGGATCGAGACGACCGGCGCGCCGCCGACGTAGATCGCCATCGCATCCAGCGACTTGGCGATTCCGGGCGCAACCTTGCCGAGCCCAATGCCCGCAGCGATGCTCATCGCGACCCATATCGTTAGATACCGCTCGAAGAAGCCCAGTCCTTTGACGTGTGCCGCGGTGGCAGCCTGTCCGGTCATATCATCGTGCCCTTTCCCGTGTGTCTGTAGCCGATTTCCCCCGTGTTCCACAGCAGGTGCCCGCCGGAGGGACGCCTGCGTCGTCGGGCGAAGCGGTGCATCCCAGAAGCTTGTTCGCCAGATCCAGCACGGCGCGAGCGGGCGACTCTTTCACCTTCTGGGCCATGGTCACGGCGCAGGCCATGTCCTCCTGCGAGACGCCGAGCTTGCGGGCCTGCGCGGAGTGGTACTTGAAGCATGCCTCGCAATTGGCCGCGATGGCGGCACCGATTGCGACCAGTTCGCCGACCGCTGGCGTGTACAGTGACCCACCCGTCCCCAAGGTCTGTCCGGCCTTCTTCCTCGCAGTGACTTCGAGGCTGGTGATGTAGTCGCTCGCCCTTGATCCCTGGGGCAGATGCTCGATGATCTTGTGGTAGAGCGGATCGTTCCAGTCGATCATGCCGTCCACATACCCCGGCTTGGGCGTCAGTACGATGTCCACCAGACCGGCCGATTCGGCCATTTGGCGGGTCTTGTCCACGTGTACCGCTCCGGCGATGCAGCCGATGAGCGCCTCGACCATCTCCCGAACTCCCTCGGGGAGGGGCTGGAGCAATGCCAGATCGGAGACCGCGACTCGCCCGCCCGGTTTCAGGACGCGGGCGATTTCCCGCCAGACCTGATCCTTCTGGGGGGAGAGATTGATCACGCAGTTGGAGATCACCACGTCGATGCTGTTGTCCGCGACGGGCAGGTGCTCAATCTCGCCCAGGCGGAACTCGACGTTGTTCAGGCCCGTCCTGCGGGAGAAGGCGGCAATGCTGCTGCGGGCCTTGCCCAACATCTCCGCCGTCATGTCTACGCCGATGATTCGGCCGGTAGGGCCAACCTTGGGCGCGGCGATGAAGGCGTCGAATCCGGCTCCGCTGCCCAGGTCCAGCACAACTTGTCCTGTTTCCAGGCCCGCCAGTGCCGTCGGGTTCCCACAGGATAGACCCAGGTTCGCACCTTCCGGAAGGGCCTCCAGGTCCTGTTGGGCGTACCCGATTGCCTGTGCGAGCTGCGAGGGATTGGCGGCGCCGCAGCAGCCTCCGCCGCAACCCTTGGCAATCTTCGCGTATCCTTCCCGGACCGACTCACGTATGCCTTCGCTCGATTCTGCATTCCCTGTCATCGCAGATTCTCCAACAGATTACGTATTCATGTCTTGAGACAGTCCGGCAGGGATTCGACGAATCTACGAATCTCATCGCGGACCCTCCGGTAACAATCTAGTATTTCCTGCTCGTTTCTCGCCTGCCGTGCCAGTCTGGGCGGGTCGTCGAAGCCGACATGCACGACCTTCGTCCTGCCCGGAAACAGGGGACAGGATTCATGCGCGTCGTCGCAGACTGTCACGACACAGTCGAAGGGGATGTCGCGGACCTCATCCACGTGCTTGCAGCAGTGTCCGGAGATGTCCACGCCGGCTTCGGCCATCACCTTCACGGCGTTCGGATTGAGTCCGTGCGTCTCGACGCCTGCGGAATAGGGCTCGACCACGTCGCTCTTGAGATATCGAGCCCAGCCCTCGGCCATCTGACTGCGACAGGAGTTTCCCGTGCACAGGAACAGGACCTTCAGCTTCTGCGCCTTCATCCTGCGATTACCGTGTCCCGCCTGCGAGTTTCAGGGCGACTTCTGCGACATGGCGGCCGAGGTTCTTGGCGGTGTTGATCCCGAATTCGTCCTTGCTGATGTCGTCGTTCGTGTTGATGAGCGTGGCCCCGAAGTGGCTGGTGGGCCGGCCGTCGCCGACGACGATCATGTTCTGGCCCATCAGGGACGCCTGGACGGACTGAAGGGTCAGCTCTTGGCCGCCGTTGCGTCCGGCGCCCACCGCGATGACCCCGCCCACCTTCCCGGACATGGCGAACTCCTTCTGGCGGAAGACCATCCAGTGGTCGAGGAATGCTTTGCACAGAGAACTCATGTTGCCGAAGTAGACGGGCGTTCCGATCACGATGGCCGCCACGTCCGGACTGGAAAGGACGGGGATGAGCTCGACGAAACCTCCCTGAACGGCCTTGGGATCGGCAGGGTCGTAGACGCCGATATTGCGGCCTGCCAGCTCGATCAACTCCGTCGCGATGGCCGGATTGACTGCCTTGGCGGCGTCGAGACAGATCCTCAACGCGGCCGCGGTGGTCTTGCCCTTGCGCGGGCTGCACGACACGCCGATGATCTTGACGGTCTTCCCGGCTCCAGCCGCGGCGGCGGTCGATGTGGTTGCCCCTGCGGCAACAGCAGTGGTCAGAAATTCCCTTCGATTCATGTTTGTTCCTCCTTTGTCACGAGTTGCACGAATGATCCACAAGCTCCTCAACCCAGAACCCCATAGACATGTGTCAGGCAGTAGTAGAGACCTGCCAGGATGAACAGCACCCCGGCCAGGGTTCGTATCCAGCGTTCGACTGCGGTAAGTCTGTTGAAGGCCTTGCCCACGGAGGCCGCAGCGAAGGCCAGGAGCAAGGCAAAGACCAGCACTGGCAGGGCGGTCCCGACCCCATAGAGCACCGGCAAGGTCAGGCGAGAACCGTGCTGGATGCATACCGGGATCAGGCCCGCGAAGAACAGACCTGCGGAGACCGGGCAGAAGGATAAGGCAAACAGGAAGCCCAGGATCACGGACCACAGCAAGCCGCCCCTTTCTGCACGTTTCTGGAGGCCCTGTCCCGCCAGGTTGAGGGATAGACCCGAACCGATCCAGCCCAGCAGGACCATGCCCAGCAGGATGAGGACCGGCCCGAGCATCTCGTTCATGTACTTCTGCAGGAACTGAGAGACCTGGGCTGTGGCCAGCAAGCCGGCCATGATTACGACCCCGAGCACACAATAGGCGAGTGTGCGCCCCAGAGTGTAGCACAGGCCGGACAGAAGCACGGCCTTGCGATTGCTGCCCTGGCGCCCGATGAAGGAAATGGCCGCGATGTTGGTGGCCAGGGGGCACGGGCTGATGGCCGTGAGGATCCCCAGCCACAGGGCCGAACCGAGGGACAGCCACGTCATGCATCACCCCCCGGCATCGCGTCCAGATAGGTGTGGATGGCGTCGCCGAGATACTGTTTGAAGGCGGGCGGGTCCTCGTATAGTTCCCAGACCCGGTCCAGTCGTTGATGCCCGGTCTCCCGGCCGGATTCGACTCGCGTGACGATCACGCAATTGGCCACCACCTCATACTGCCTGGCGAAGGCGATGTCCTGCTGGAAATTGACCTCCTTGAACACGAGTCTGCCCGCAGCCATGGCCTCGGCGAACTGCTCATCCAGGGTCTCGTGGGTCAGACGCTCCATCGTTTCGCAGGTGACGCAGCGGATCGTCGCATGGGCGTAATAGACCAGCACTTGGTTTCCTTGGGCGGTCCCAGGTGTGTAGGTTGTACCCTGAACCCGCCGCAGGGTCACCTCCTTGCCGACTGCAAACCCGATTGTCACCAATACGAAGGCAAGCAGAGTATGCTTCGCGGCATTCACCATCTTGGCCTTGTCCATATGCGGCTCCCGCGTTCTACTTGGGTGAACACTCGCCAATCTTGCATGCCTTCTGGATCTGTTCGGGCGAGAGCTTCATCTTGTCGGCCAGTGCCTGGCTGATGGGGATGAGCCTGCCGGTCTCAGAGGGGTTCTGCTCGACCCATTTCTTGAGGTTGTCGGCGTTGGTGAAGAAGCCCTGGTGGAAGCAGCCGGCGGATGCCCAGGTCCCATCGGCTTCTTGCCGCTGGCCGAACCATGCGACCGCAGTCACTGGTTCCAGCGAAGCGACCTTGCCCTCGAACGTCTTGACGACGATGGGCTGCTTCGTCAGGCGGTCCTTTTCATGGACCTCGATATCTTTACCCGTTCGTGCGGCCACCCCCAGGGCGCAGTGAGAGCAACAACCCCACGTCCGCACACCGCCCTCAACGACAACCTCCGCGGCATCCTGTGGATAGCACACGCGGTCGCAGAACCCGCAGCGATGCGACAGTTCTTTCTGCTGGAGCGTTTCCAGGGCCAGGATGCTGCCGCCGCCGCCGGCCCGCTCCGCGATCGCCGCGTCCTTGGCGGCAAACGCCTTGACCCACGGCCGACCTGTGGATTCGTCCTCGCCCGAGAGAAATGTGGCCTCGGTGATTGTGACGGGCTTGCCTGTGGCCCAGTCGGTGACTGTCACCTTCTTCTCGAAACCGGTCTTGTCCTCGGTCAGGCACGAGTGCAGGATGAAGTAGCAGTGCGGACTGCACAGGCGGACCGGCCCTTTCTCGGTCTGCACGATGACGAGGGTTTTGGGAACGATGTTCCCATCGCACAGGTAGCAGACGGTGTCCTTCGGGCGCTCATCGGCCTTGGCGGGGGTGAGACGCTCGAACGGAGCCGTCTGGGCCGAGGCATCGGACAGGTCCACGCCGAACTCCTTGAACTTGGCGAGGATATCCTCCTTGGAAAAGAAACCCTCATGGCGGAACAACTCCTTGCCCGCTGCGTCGTAGAAGATCTGCGTGGGAATGTGCTTGATGCCGTACTCCGTGCCGGCGTTCGGGTCCTTCCATACGTCGATGAAAACCACGTTCAGGCTGCCCTTGTACTGCTCCTTCAGTTCCTCAAGAACGGGGGCCATCATCTTGCAGGGGATGCACTTGTCCGCCCCGAGGTCCACCAAGCGGGGCAAGCCCTGGGTCGCCGGCGTGACCACGCCCTGCGCGGTGTCCGTCGGGCTATCTTGCCGCTTGATATGCACGACTGCCGCCACGGACAGGATCAGAGCCGCGACCACCACGATCTTCAATGTACTATTCATACGATCTCCTTTTGATCTCCACATTGAAGGGACCCACACGAAGATGCACCACATACCTGCCGCAGTGGCCAGCAAGAAGACGATGTTCGCCCGACCGGGAGTGCAGCATTGCGCAAGCATCATGGCTTCACCCTTTGGGCTCGCCGTTCAGGAGCGTGTGGATCTCATTGACCAAGTGCTCCGAGAAAGTCTCCGGACGATCCTTCAGTTCCCACAGAGCGTCCAGTCTCTTGGAGTACTTGCACTCGCCGTCTTCCATTCTCGCCACCACGAGTTCGCTTCCTCTGGCGTTGAACCGCTGCCCGAGAGCTTTGCCCTGTGGTTCATCGACGTTCACTGACATCCAGACAACCTGTCCCTTCCGAATCTCCTCGGCAAAACGCTCCTCGATGGTTCGGGCTGCCAGGTCCTCCATCGTCTGACACGAGATACAGCGGAAGGTCTGGTGGAAGTAATACGCATACACGACGGCCATGCTGGTGGTGGATTTGCCCTGAGCCGCTGCAGTCGGCGGATCTCCTGCCGACGACTTGGCAGCCTGCCGGCTCAAAGGGTCACCAGCCTGACAACCTAGACAGGACAGGCACATCGCCATCATGAGAACACATCGACCGACCATGGGCAGCCCTCCTTATGAGCAGATCATCTCCTTCGCCCTCACCGCCACTCTATTGACATTCTCCTCGGTCATCGGGCTCTGGCACTTCTCCAAGCCCAGGTCGGCCAGTTGCAGATGCTTGAAAGTCTTGAATCCCGCCTGCTCGAGACTGGATTTGACGCAGTTGAGCGGACAACCGTCGATGGCCAGGATACTGTCGGCTGCTTCCGTGGTTCTGAGGATGCCGCCGATTCGTCCGCCCAGCCCGGCCATGCAGAACATGCGTCCGGTTCCGTCACGGCTCAACTTCCTGGCGGCCCTGTCTGCGATTTCTCCCACATCTGCGGCGCCGCTGCACGCAAAGACCAGCTTCGCTCCGCCACTGCATCCACATGATTGCTGAGCACTCATCAATTATCCTTTCTATCTCTTGTTCAGCGTTCACGCCAGCATCTTCTTGATCTCCTCCGGCGAGGGCACTTTCCCGACGACCTTCACCTGGCCGTCCACCGCCAACGCTGGAGTCATCATCACGCCGAACTTCATGATCTCGTTGATGTCGGTCACCTTCACCATATCGTACTCGATGCCCAGGGCCTTGGCGGCCGCGTCCGTGTTCTCCGCCAGCTTCTTACACTTTGGGCATCCCGTGCCCAGGATCTGCAACTTCTTCATATGTGTGTCTCCCAGAGGTTAGAACCACGCGCCGAAGATCATGCCCGTGATCGTGGCCATGATGACCACCAGCGTCACATAGACGACAGTTTTGCCGGTTCCCATGACAGAACGAATCACGAGCATGCTGGGCAACGACAGAGCCGGACCCGCCAGCAGCAGGGCCAGCGCGGGTCCCTTGCCCATCCCGGACCCCATGAGTCCCTGAACGATGGGCACCTCGGTCAACGTGGCGAAGTACATGAACGCTCCGGCCACCGACGCGAGCAGGTTCGCTCGTAGCGAATTGCCGCCCACCGCCTTGTTGATCCAGGTCGCGGGGATGACCCCCTCGTGGTCCGCTCCCGGCCGGCCAAGCAGGAAGCCCGCGATGAAGACGCCAAACAGCAGCAGCGGGAGGATCTGCTTGGCGAAACCCCAGGTGGCCCCCACCCACTCCGTCAGCTCAGCCCGGTTGAACCACCGTCCAACCATGTAGACGAATACGGCCAGTAGGGCCAGCACAATCGCCCAACGGAACTTGTAGATCGACTCATTGGCGTTGTTCTTCTGGAGATTCTCCGTGCCCTGCAATAGTGCGGCAGGCAGGGTATGCGTGTTGCCCTTGGTGTCCACCACGGTCACGGTCTGTTCGGTCTTCTGAACGATTCGTCCTTCCACCGCATAGGTGGACAGCCCGCCGGGGCAGCACAGGAATATTGCTCGCATGTCGCCGCTCCGGGCCCAGTTCGCGAAGACGAGGATTCCCACCATGGACGCGAAGTACAGGCCGTTCTTCCATAGCGGTCTTGCTGCCACCGGCTCGGGCATGGCGGCCTGGCTTGCGGCCTTCGCGGCCTCCTCTTTGCGATAGATCAGATGCATCAGCAGGCCAATGATGATGCTGAAGGCGACCGCTCCGACCGCGCGGGCGATTCCGAGTTCCACGCCGAGGATGCGGGCGGTCAGAATGATCGCCAGGACGTTGATTGCGGGACCCGAGTAGAGAAACGCGGTCGCGGGGCCCAGGCCTGCGCCCATGCGGTAGATGCCTGCGAACAGGGGCAGCACCGTGCACGAGCACACTGCCAGGACGCTGCCGGAAACCGACGCCACGCCGTAGGCCAGGACCTTGTTGGCCTTGGCGCCGAGGTACTTCATCACGGACGCCTGGCTGACGAAGACCGAGATCGCTCCCGCGATGAAGAACGCGGGCACCAAGCACAGCAACACGTGTTCGCGGGCGTACCACCGGACGAGTTGCAGCGATTCCATCACGGCACTGTCGAATCGCGGCTTGCCCACCGGCAGATAGAAGAACGCCAGGAACACTGCGGCGATCAGCAGGAGCTTCTTCCACTCACTCTTGAAATCCATTCCCAATCTCCGTTACAGCGCCGCCAGCAGTCTCTCGTTGTCCTTGGCCTGTTGCTTGAGCACCCGGCAGGCGCAGCCCAGGAAGTCCGCGACGCATGGGGTCTTGAGCATATAGAAGACCTTGAGCCCGTCCTTGCGACAACTCAGCACCCCCGCGCGGACCATGAGCGTCAGGTGCCGAGAGACGTTCGACCGCTCCGACCCCACGTGCTCGGCGATCTCGCAGACGCACTTCTCGCCGTCCTGGAGAAAGTCGAGCACCGCGATTCGAAGCGGGTGCGCCACCGCCTTGGCAATCTCCGCCTGCCGTTCGTACAGCAGGGCTTTCGTCTTGTCGATCATGGCCTGACTCCCACTATGTGATAATATACTCACATAGTTACGCAATGTTCAAGAAGAAGTCAAGAGAATCTCTTGGCAATTGATGTTTTGCCTCGGCGATGGTAGAAATTGGCGGTTCCTGAGTATGGCCGATGTGAAGATCCAACGCGTGTTCGTCAGTGTCAACGATCCCAGTGCCGACGTGCATTGTGCGGGGCTGATCTCTGCGCTCAAGAAGGCCGGCGTCGAGGCCGAGTTCGTGGGGATCGGCGGGCCGAAGATGGCGGCCGCCGGCTGCGAGGTCATCGAGAGCACGGTCGGCAGGGCGGTCATGACCTACACCGCCATCGCCCACGTCGGGCATTTCTACAAGCTTGTGCGACGGGTTCGGCGGTACCTGCGGGAGCATCCCGTCGATCTGATGATCGTCTGCGATTCTCCCTCGTTCAATTTCCACGTCGCCAAGGCCGCCAAACAGGCAGGCGTCAGGACCCTGTTCTACGTCGCGCCGCAGCTCTGGGCCTGGGGGGGCTGGCGGATCCGCAAGCTCCGGCGGCTCTGCGACAGGTTGTGCTGCCTGCTGCCGTTCGAGGAAGCGTGGTTCAGGGAGCGAGGAGTGGACGCTGCCTTTGTCGGCAATCCGCTGTTGGATGGACTGCCGAGCGATTTGACGGGTTTTCGCAAAGACTACTCTCACTTCGATCCCGATCGTGCCAGGATCGCCCTGATGCCGGGCTCGCGACTGGCGGAGATCGCGTCGCTCTGGAGGCCCATGCAGCAGATCGCGGTGCGGCTCAAGCAGAAGTACCGGGAGGCGAGCTTCGTTGTGGTCGCGGCCAGCGACGAGCGACGGCAACTGCTGGAGCAGACGCGAATCCCGGGCTTCGTCTGCGAGTACTCCGTCGATACGGTCCGGCGCACCGCGGCCCAGGTGGACTTCTCTATTGTCGCCAGCGGCAGTGCGACACTGGAGGTGGCCTCTTCCGGCTGTCCCATGGTAATCATGTACCAGACGAACCGGTTCCTGTGGCATCTGATCGGGCGCTGGCTGGTCTATGCGAAGTTCTTCACGCTGGTGAACCTCCTGGCTGACCGCGAGGTCGTGCCCGAGTTCATGCCGTACTTCACGTCCATCGAGCCGATCCTCCAGCGAGTCGATGCGACCCTGCAGGACCGCACGGAACTGACGCGGATCAGCAATGAGCTGATCGACGTGGTCGAGCCTCTGACACGCAGGAGGGCGAGCGAGGAGACCGCACGGATCGTTGTCGAGATGCTCCGATGAGCCACTCGACGCGGATCGGCCGGATCGATATGGTCGCGACCGCGGCGACCCTCGGGGCGCTCGTCGGCTGGTCCATCGGCCCGCTCTTCATCAAGTACCTCGCCGGTCAGGTGGATTCCTGGACGCAGAATGCCCTGCGGTATGTGGTGGCCGGCTTGTTCTGGCTGCCTTTCCTTCTGCACTCGACGGCCAAGGGGACCTTCGCTGCGAAGACCTGGCGCAGAGCGCTGCTGCCCTCGGTTGCGAATGTCACGATGCAGAGCCTCTGGGCGGCCGGGTTCTACTACATCGGTCCAGCGTTCATGACGATGCTGTCCAAGACCTCCATCCTGTGGGTGGCCGGCTTCTCGCTGATTGTCTTTCGCGAGGAGAGACCGCTCATGCGAAGCGTCCGATTCTGGCTGGGGCTGCTGCTGTCCCTGGGCGGCCTGGTCGGTGTCGTCGCCTTCAAGGGCGACTTCTCGGCTGCGGGCACGCTCACCGGGATCGTCCTTGCGCTGTCCCAGGCCTTCATGTGGGGCGTGTACACGATCTCCGTGCGAGTCGCGTTCCAGGACATCGATCCGCGAGCGAGCTTCTCGGTGATGAGCATCTACGCCGCGGCAGGACTGTCGGTGTGTGCCTTTCTCTTCGGAGAGCCCTCCCAGGCTCTGACTCTCGACGTGCGGGGCTGGGCTGCGGTGTTGGTTTCGTCCATCGCGGCTATCGCGCTGGCCCATGTCTTCTACTATACGGCCATCCGGCGGATCGGCGCGACGATTCCCATGTTGGTGGTCCTCGCCCAGCCGTTCGTCGTCTTCAGCATGTCGAGTGTCCTTTTCCATGAGCGGATGAATGGCGTCCAACTGCTCTTCGGCGGCGTGCTCCTCGTGGGTTCGGGACTGTCGGTCTGGG
Source organism: Sedimentisphaerales bacterium (assembly GCA_034678485.1). Lineage (GTDB taxonomy): Bacteria > Planctomycetota > Phycisphaerae > Sedimentisphaerales > Anaerobacaceae > PLanc-01. The sequence continues at coordinate 15,802 of JAXDBU010000161.1, forward strand.
CCCAGCAGCACCTGCGGGGCGAACCACCCAAGTAGCGTCCTGCCGATTTCGCATGAGAACGCCAAGAATCATGGTTGACAACAGGCAGGCCATCGAGGATACTTGATTTATCGCCGCACGCGCGGGTGGCGGAACTGGCAGACGCGCTACTTTGAGGTGGTAGTGTCCGTAAGGACTTGCAGGTTCGACTCCTGTCCCGCGCATTTCTCCCGCAGTGCGCCCTCGTCCATCGATACCGTCCAATCGGGTGGTCACATGCCCATTGCAATCCGGCGCTTCCGGCGTTAGAGTACCGGCGCGTACGATGTTGGGATCCAGGGTCCCGCCGGGGGCGGACGAACTGCTCACGGCGCTCGTGGAGACTTGCAGATGGCGGAACATGTGCCGACCCGAGAAGAAGCGTTGGCGCTGCTGAGGCAGCACAACGACAATGAAGCTCTGATCAAGCACGCCCTGGCGGTCGAGGCGGTGATGCGATTCTGCGCTCGCAAACGCGGCCAGGATGTCGAGCAATGGGGTGTGATCGGACTGGTCCACGACCTGGACTACGAGCGGTTCCCCAGCCGGCACTGCCACAAGAGCGCGGAGATCCTCCGCGAGCAGGGCTGGCCTGAGTCGTATGTCCGTGCGGTCATGTCGCATGGGTGGGGGATCTGCACGGAGGTCGAGCCCCAGACGGATCTGGAGAAGACCTTGTATGCGATGGATGAGCTGACGGGGCTCGTGGCCGCTGCGGCGCTGGTTCGGCCCAGCCGCAGCGTCTTGGACATGGCCCCCAAATCCGTGAAGAAGAAATGGAAGGAGAAGTCGTTCGCTGCAGGGGTCAATCGGGAGGTTATCGAGAAGGGGGCCGTCATGCTCGGCGTCGGTCTCGACCAACTGATCGAGGACGCCATTGCGGGTATGCGTGAGGCCGCCCCGGAGATCGGCCTCCAGGGCGACGTAAGTGCACAGCAAGTGTGAAGGGATTGGCGTGAGACGGACAGAGTGGACAACGGCGGCGTGTGCGATGCGTGCCGCCCCTGTAACGCGGAACCGGGAACAACCCGTGAAGAGATTAGAAGGTCGGACGGTCGGAGGCACGTTGTCTGTCGTGACATCATCGCCCTCTTGCCTTCTGCCCTTCGTTCTCCTGTGCATCCTCGCGGTCGGCTGTGACACCAAGAGCAGGAAGGCATCGCTTTCGGACGAAGAGATTCGTCGGAAAGTCTACGCTCAGCGTCCCGCCCGCCCGGACGAGATGGTCATTGGCGGCGAGACGATCACCTGCGAGGATGTAATGATCTCCTCGCCTGAGGAAGGCACAACCGGCCCGACGCTGAAGGAGAGTCTCGAGAAACGAGCCCGGGAAATCGAGTTCGATCAATTCGTAGCGGAGGCCAGACCCTTGGTCACGCAGCGACTCAAACGGAGCGTCATCACGCAGATCGTGCTTATGAAGCGGGCCCATCGGGAGTACGGCAACAAGTTTGACGAATCCGCATTGGATTCGGTGGTCGATAAGGATCTTCGTCGGTTCATTCTTGAAGAGCATGGGGGCAACGGCGCTGCGGCCGACGCCGCCTTGCAGCGTCGTGGCATGAATCGGGCGACCTTCAAGGAACGCAGGAAGCGGGATTTCATCGCACAGTACGTGATCGATTCGGAGGTCTACAGCAGCCGCCCGGTCACGTACGGCGAGATCTTGGCGAAGTACAATGAGATCAAGGACCAGGAGTATTCTCAGGAAGGCAGCCTGCAACTGCGGCTCATCGACATTGAAATCGCCAGGGCGCCCCTGAGTAATCCGAATGATGATCCGCACGAGACGGCCAGGCAGATCGCGGAAGACCTGCGCAGGCGGATTGATGCCGGCGAGGACTTTGCGGAACTGGCGAAGCAGCACTCCAGCGATCCGCGCAGCGAGCAGGGCGGCCTGCTGCGCCCCCGGGCTCCCGATGCCTTCGCTGCGCCGTACGATGTGCTCGCCCGACAGGCGCAGGAGATGAAACAAGGCCAGGTCGCAGGTCCCATCGAGGTCCCGGGGCATCTATTCATCGTGAAGGTGGAAGCCAAGCAGGACGCGGGATACAGGCCCCTGGAGGAAGTCCAGGAGCAGGTGCGACAGGAGATCCTGCGCGACCGTCGCCGGGGTGCGCTCGATGCGCTGGAGGCCGAGATCGCCCAGCAGGCCGCGGCCGCCGATACGGGCCCGTTCGTCGATCATTGCCTTGAGGTGCTCTATCGCCAGGCCAGGGCCTCCGCGGACGACGCAGCCGACGTAGAGGCGCAGTAGGAGATCGTCAGGGATCGGACGACCCTCGCTCCACAGATCCCGCGTCACGGGTCTTCGAACATGGAAATCATCGCACACGGCATCGACTTGGTGGACTTTCCTCGCATTGAGGAGATGATCGAGCGGCATGGAGGTCGATTTGTGGACCGGGTGTTTACAGTCGCCGAGCAGCAGTATGCCCATGCCCACAAGAACGCCGTGGAGAAACTCGCCGGGCGATTCGCCGCCAAGGAGGCGGTCTTGAAGCTCGTGGGCACCGGCTGGCGCGGCAAGATCGCCTGGACGGACGTCGAGGTGGTGAACAACCCGGCCGGCCAGCCGGAAGTCCGCCTGTCCGGCGAAGTGAAGGAGATCGCGGACAGACTCGGCATCCGCCAGATCAGCATCAGTATCACGCACACTGCCAATTTTGCGATTGCCTCTGCCGTCGCGCTGGCCCAACCGAATGAAACCAAATGACTTTGACTGCATCGTCGTGGGGGCCGGGCACGCGGGTATCGAAGCAGCCCATGCGGCTGCCCGGATCGGGGCCCGCACCTGTCTGCTGACGCTCAGCAAAGCAACGATTGCGAAAATGAGCTGCAACCCCGCCATTGGCGGACTGGCCAAAGGACAGATCGCACGCGAGGTCGATGCCCTCGGCGGGCTCATGGGCCTGGCGACCGACGCCACAGGCATCCAGTTTCGCATGTTGAATCGCTCGAAAGGTCCGGCGGTTCAATCGCCCCGGGCGCAGACTGACAAGTACAAGTATCAGGACTTTATGCGGGCCCGACTGGAGGAGACGCCCAACCTGACCATTGTTGAAGCGATGGCGTGCGAGGTTTTGACGCAGGGGATGCAGGTCTGCGGCGTCCGATCTGCTGATGGCGTGTCATTCTCGGCGCCGACGGCGATCCTGACCACCGGCACTTTCCTTCGCGGCGTCATGCACATCGGGACCGAGCAATTCCCGGGCGGCCGGCTGGGCGAGCCGGCGGCAGATGATCTGTCCGCCAGTCTCGAACGTCTCGGCCTGGATGTGCAACGACTCAAAACGGGTACTCCGGTCCGACTCGACACGACCACGGTCGATCTCGACAAACTCGAGGCCCAGCAGGGCGACCCGGACCCGGTCCCTTTCTCCTTCCTGAACGACCGGATCGACCGGGCGCAAGTCCCGTGCTGGATCACGTACACGAATCAGCAGATCCACCAGCTCATCCGCGACAATCTGCACCGCGCGCCGCTGTATACCGGCCAGATCAAATCCGTCGGCCCGCGATACTGCCCCAGTATCGAGACCAAGATCATGCGGTTCGCCGACAAGGACCGTCACCAGGTGTTCCTGGAGCCGGAGGACGAGGCCCGCACGAGCATCTACTGCAACGGCATCAGCACCTCGCTGCCCAAGGACGTGCAGGAGCAGATGCTCCGGCTCATGGCCGGCACGGAGCACGCTCGCATCGTGCACTACGCGTATGCGATCGAGTACGATTACTGCCCGCCGGTGCAGTTGCAGCCGAGCCTGGAGACCCGCAAGATCTCCGGCCTGTTCTTAGCCGGCCAGATCAACGGCACCAGCGGCTACGAGGAGGCCGCAGGCCAGGGGATCGTAGCCGGAATCAACGCCGCCAACAAGCTCCAGGGTAGGGAACCGCTCGTCCTCGCTCGCGACCAGGCCTACATCGGTGTGATGATCGACGACCTGCTCACGCGAGGCATCGACGAGCCCTATCGGATGTTCACGTCGCGTGCGGAGCACCGCCTGGCCCTCCGCTCGGACAACGCCGACCGCAGGCTCACGCCGCTGGGCATCAGCGCCGGAGTGGTCCAGCAGGATCGCCGGATGAGATTCCAGAACAAGCTCGACACGATCGAGGAGTTGAAAACGCACCTCAGGAGCACCCGCTGCGATGGAGTGACGCTCTGGGATCTGCTCCGTCGGCCGGCCGGCGACGCGCACGACGCAGTCCGCAAGACGCTCGGCGAGTTCGCCGCCTCCGGCCGGGAGGTCCTGGAGGCGATTGCCATCGACGCGAAGTACGAGGGCTATCTTGCCAGGCAGGAGCGTCTGGCCGCTGTGCAGCACGGCCTGGACGCCAAGCGAATCCCCGCCGACGTGGATTACGACAAGATCGCCCATCTCCGCGCCGAGGCCAGAGAGAAGCTGACCGCCTTCAGGCCCGCCACCCTCGGTCACGCCTCCCGCCTGAGCGGCATCACCCCCGCCGACATCACGGTCTTGCAGGTGTACCTGCGAAGGGCTGGTGGAAGATGAGTCCCATGGGATTCTGAGCCAGGGACCAGAGCGTCAGGTGTTGTCCTCTCGCTGGTACTCGCGGATACGGCTCCGTTGAACGATCCAAAGTCTGCCTGTGATCTCCGTTCTCTTCATGCCGGCGATCAGGGTGTGGCAGGCGTCCAGAAGGTCCCCCTGCGAGAGTCGGTGCGGCAGGCGGATCACCGCGATTCCGGAGTAAGAAGCCGGATCGAACCGCAGGGGATTGGCGAAGTCGAGGTCCAGGGTCACCAGGCAGCGGTGCTCTGCCTGACAAGTCGCAATGACCTCGCGGTCCGTCGCCCCGGACAGACCTTGCCCGCGAACCGTTTCAGCGTCGTGCCCCGCGCGTCGAAATACCGAGGCCACTGTCCCCCCGAGGTTCTCGTCGAGTCTGAGCTTCATGTCTCGGTCCTTGCAGGGACATCGATGTACCGCTCTCTCGCCATCTCGGCACCGTAGCCGATACAGGCGAGAATGTCTTCCTCGGTCAGATCGTATTCCTGCATGACCTGTTCGGGTTTCATCCCGCTGGCAAGCAAGTCCAGGACCAGGGATACCCAGATCCGTCGGCCGCGGATGCAGGGTTTGCCAAAACACACATTTGGGTCGATCGAAATCCGCCCGAGCAACTGTTCGCGAGTCATACCGTACCTGCCCTTCCACGTACCCCTTCGCAATTCGGCGACCTTGCCGAGTGCGCGGCGCTCGACTCCGTTCACGTCATCCAGGATAACCCATCGCGCCGTCTTTGGCAAGGAATCCCATCGCTGGACGGGTGACAGGGAATCCTGTACGCTGTGCCCATGCTTGATCTGTCTGAGAATGTGTACAATTGCGGGCTGTCGCGCGATGAGCCGAAGTTCAAGCTCTGGCGGTCGGTCGGGCTGATGCTGACATACAAGTGCAACGCGGCCTGTGAGTTCTGTTACTATCATTGCTCGCCCGACAAAGGGGGGCTCATGCCGGTCGAGACCTGCCTGGCGACCTGGCGGTCCCTCCAGACCATCGCAGGCGACAGAGCCAAGGTCCATCTCACCGGCGGCGAGCCCTTCCTCTATTGGGATCACCTCGTCGAGATCCTCCGCAAGGCGCGAGAACAGAGCCTCGGCCCGGTCGATCTGATCGAGACGAACGGATTCTGGGCGACGGACGACCGGCTCGTCAGGGAGCGTCTGTCGCTGCTGACTTCGCTGGGCATGGATCGCCTGAAGGTCAGCGTCGATCCGTTCCACCAGGAGTACGTGGACGCAGAGGCGGTGGAGCGTCTGGCCTCTCTGGCAGTCGATATCCTCGGATCGGATCGGATCATGGTCCGCTGGGAGGAGTATCTCGACGAGCCGGCCGACCTCCGGCGGCTCTCCCAAGCGGAGCGCGACCGCGCGTACGTCATGGCCTACCAGGAGTATCCCTTTCGCTTCACCGGCCGAGCGGCAGGGCACCCAGCGCATCTGCTGGCCTCCAGGCCGGCGAGCGAACTGGTTCATATGAACTGTCTCACGAGTTTCCTCGGCGCCAAAGGCGTTCACATCGATCCGTATGGCAATGTCTTCAGCGGCACGTGCAGCGGGATGATGCTCGGCAACGTCAACCGGACTCCTCTCGAAGAGATATGGAAGGAGTTCCAGCCCGGCGGGGACGGTCCTGTCGGGATCCTGTGTGAGAAGGGCCCTTGCGGCCTGCTCGAAGAAGCGCTGAATCTCGGCTACGAGGAACTGCCCGCCTACGCGGACAAATGCCACCTGTGTACGCACACTCGCCAGTTCCTTTTCGAGAACGGCCTGTGGCAATCGGTCCTCGGCCCGCCCGACTGCTACGCCTGACTTGGCGACTGGATTCGGCGGTTCGTTGCATCGCTTTCTCAGCGGCGGCAGGAAAAAATCTTGCGAGAATCTCAAAGATTCGCTTGACTGAGGCTGTTACAAATGTAACATTAAGATGGTGTTACAGATGTAACAGTACAAAGGGACAGCCATGAGACAACCGCCGAAGATATCCGAAAGCGAGTGGGAGGTGATGAAGCTGCTGTGGGAGCGATCCCCTCGGACCGCCAATGAGATCGTCGAATCCCTCTCGAAGAAGACCCCATGGAAACGTGAGACCATCCGGACGCTGATCAACCGTCTGGTGCGGAAGAGGGCCGTGGGTTTCGAGAAGAGGGACCGGCAATATCACTACGTCGCCCTTGCCAGCGAGGCCGACTGTGTCCGCCAGGAGACAGAGTCGTTTCTCAAGAGGATTCGCGTCGGCTCGATTGAGCCGATGTTGGCGGCCTTCGTGGAGGAACAGCACCTGTCCGCCGAGCAGATCCTGCGGCTCAGGCAGATCCTCGACAGGAAGGACCTGGATGCCGAATCGGAGGAGACCGACACACGCACGCCGTAGCGAAAGGCAAGACCATGGAACCGTTTCAGACGTCGCTCGTCGCATGTGGGCAGTGGTTGCTCAAGACAACTTCTCAGGGCAGCCTTCTGGTCTGTCTGATCCTGCTGATCAAAGTGGTCCTGCGGGACAGGTTGCCGGCCCGGTGGCACTACCTTCTCTGGCTCGTTCTGCTGGCGCGTCTGGTCCTTCCCTGGACGCCGCCAAGCCGCATCAGCGTCTATCGCTTGATCCCGTATTCGCTTCCCTCGTCCCACGCGACGTCCGCGGTGTCCGTCACACGCTCGGGCGGGACGGGTGCGAGGCTCGATGTGCCGACGGGAGATGCCCCCTTGGCTCGCGGGGCGACGGCCGACCGGACGGCAATTCCGCCAGGGAGTCCCAGCGGCGATGTGGAACCGACGGTCGTCGTTCCGCGTGTCACGGCTCATGCCCCCGGGGGTTTTCTTTGTCTCCTCGCCTCCGCGTTGCCCTGGGTCTGGCTGGCCGGCGCCGCACTTCTGGCGGGACGCATTCTCATCCGGGTGTTCGGCCTCCGGCGAATCGTCGGATCCGAGCGACCTGTGACGGACCAACAGACTCTCGATCTGCTCGAAGACTGCAAGATGCAGATGCAAGTGCGGACCCTTGTCGGAGTGGTCATTACCGACAAGGTCAAGACGCCGGCGCTGTTCGGCTTCCTGAGGCCGCGAATCCTGCTGCCTCAGGGATTGACCGAGACGCTGGGCCCGGACGGGTTGCACTGTGTGTTCCTCCACGAGCTGGCGCACCTGAAGCGGCGTGACATCTACCTGGCGTGGCTGGTTTGCCTGCTGCAGGTGCTTCACTGGTTCAACCCTCTCATCTGGTTCGCCTTCCGGCGGATGCGAGCCGACCAGGAAGTGGCGGCTGACGCTCTGGCGCTCACCGCAGCCCGGGTCGAAGAGTCGCGTCGGTACGGGCAGACCATCGTCGGCCTGATCGAACGATTGTCCCGACCCCAGGACCTTCCTTCTCTGGCAGGAATCGTGGAGAGCCCTTCCCATATCGAACGGAGAATCCGGGCCATCGCCGGGTTTGAGAGGGACTCCCGTCGCAGTCTTCCCTGGGTAGTGGCCTTGCTCATCCTCGTGGCGTGCATTTCCCTGACAGATGCCAGACGAGAGAAGGCCGGCGCAGAAACCACCGTCGCGTGGATCGAAGGCGCCGGCGCCTGGGTGAACTACACCAGCGGAGCGCAGATCACGGCGATGGTGGAGGATGGGGATTTCCTGTGGGTGGGGGGGTACGGCGGTCTGACCAAGCTGAACAAGAAGACCGGAGACATGGTCCACTACAACCGCGCCAATTCGGACCTGCCGGACAACGGCGTCTCCTCCCTCGCCAGGGACGCCCAGGGGGCTCTCTGGATTGGAACGCGCGGGGGTCTGGCACAGTTCGATGGGGCCTGCTGGACGACCTATCCGTCTGAGACCTGCGTACAACCCCAGAACGGCGTCGGCTGTCTGGCCATCGATGAGAACGGGGTCAAGTGGGTCGGTGTCTATGGCAGGGGGCTGGCCAGGTTTGATGGGGCCGCGTGGACCTTCTACACCGAGGCCAACTCCGGGCTGCCCACCGACGACATTCGCTCCTTGGCGATCGATGCGAAGGGAAACAAGTGGCTCGGGACCAACGGACGAGGACTGGTCAAGTTCGACGGCTCGAATTGGACGGTCTACGACCCTGGGAATTCAGGGATACCGGGCTTGGGGGCCTATCCCGTTATCATCGATGCCAACGACGACGTGTGGGTGGGTGGTCAGGGATGGAACTGCCGCAACGGCTTGGCGAAGTTCGATGGAACGAGCTGGATTGTCTACGACGAAGGCAACTCGCGACTGCCTGCCAACTGCGTTCGCAGCATCGCGATAGACGTCGATGGCAGCAAGTGGATCGGCACCTACCGGGGTCTGGCGAGGTTCGACGGCGCACAGTGGACCGTCTACGCTACGGACCCCCTCAAGCTGGCGGCGACGGATTGCATGAGTCTGCCGGACAAGGACGTCTGGTCGATTCTCGTAGATTCCGAGGGCGTCAAATGGTTTGGATTCTACGGCGGGCTGGTGCGGTTCGACGGGACAACCTGGACTGCCTACAACACGGGAAACTCCCTCCTGCCGGATAACCATGTCACGTCGATGGCGGTCGGCGCTGAGGGGACCAAGTGGCTCTCGACATGGGGAGGAGGTGTTGCGAAGTTCGACGGTACGGCCTGGACAATCTACAACGGCCTCAACTCCGACATCCCCAACGCGGGGGAGACGGCGAGGGTTCTCGCCGTGGACCGCGACAACTCTGTATGGCTCGCCATCAGCGGGAGATTGGTGCGATTCGACGGGACCGCGTGGACCGCCTACACCATGTGGAACTCGAAGTTGCCGGGGGCGCCCCGTTGTGTGGCCGTCGACGCAGAGGGACACAAGTGGATTGGAACAACCGATGGGCTGGCGGAGTTCGATGGCCGGGAGTGGACCGTCTACCGGACGGAGAACTCGCCGCTGCCCTCCAACGACGTCGGGGTTGTCGTTATAGACAAGGAGGAGAACAAATGGATTGGCGGGGGATCGTCGCGTCCCGATGCTACGAAAGGTCCCAAAGGCCTGATGAAGTTCGACGGGGCCGATTGGACGGTCTACAACACAGACAACTCCGGCCTGCCGAGCAACTGCATATTGTGTCTGGCCGTCGATGGCGCCGGGAACAAGTGGATTGGGACCGACAGAGGACTGGTCAAGTTCAATGGCACGGACTGGACCGTCTATGCGCCGGTCGGTTATCGGCTCACGGCGGCTCCAGACGGGAGCGTATGGGGTCTGGAGATGTCGAGAGGGACGTGGAATCTGTTCCGGGTCAGTGGGGATCACTGGACCGTCATCGACCTGGAGGGCTCCGGCCTTCCCTCTTGGGGGATCGAATCTCTTTGCGTGGATCGGGAGGGCGGTCTCTGGTTCGGCACTTCCGGCGGCCTGGCTTGGCTGGCCAAGGTGAACCTTGATGAGGTCAAAAGGAAGCCGGCTTCCAGCGTGGGCTACGTCTTTGCCTTGGAGAGCGTACAGCGGGATACGGACAAACCGATTGCATTGCCGGTGCCGCTGGCGCAGTTTCCCCGCACGTTGAACGGGTGGACCGGCGAGGACCTGCTCATTTCACCGACGATCCATGAGTTCATGCGGGCCAATCGTCCTGACGAGTACCTCAATCGCCGTTACGTGGACGGCGAGACGGGCCACTGGGCGGATCTCTACGTGGTCTATTGTTCCTCCAATCCGATGTACGTTTGTGCCCACGGGCCGGAGAACTTCTACCCGCTCAATGGATGGACATGGGATCAGACGGACCCTCTGTTGATTCCAACGCAGTCGGGTCGTCGAATCGACTCCCTTGCACATCGGTTCCACAGGTCGTTCCCGACGCGTCAGGATCTCGTCGTGCTGAGCTTCTACGTGGTGAGCGGCCAGATTCTCGCAAGCGAGCAGGGGCTCATCGGTCAGGGGCTGCACAGTCCGAACACTTCGAGAAATCCGGCTCTATACGGCGCCCTGGTGCAGGTGGCCTCGACGCAGGAGAGCTTCGCTCGATCGGCGGCCTGCGTCTTGGTGGACAGGGTCCTCGGTTTTCTGCCGGGGATGGGGGGAGCAGTTGACGCAGAACCGCTGCCTGAGGATTGACGCGCGAATCGGGAAGGGGACTCGCGTGCGCCCGGGCCGGGACAAGAACGAACGGAAAACGCCCATGATTCCACGGAAGGTCCTGACGCAGATCCATTTTGCCGCGACGGTCTGGCTCACGCTGTGCGTCGGCTATGTTGTCGCGGTGCGTCTGCGCCGGGCGGGACTGCAGTGGTGGCTGGTCCTCTCGCTCTCCGGGTATTCCATCGGCATGATCCTCCTCCTCGCCAGTCTCTACCTCTTCGCGCTCTATCACGGCATCGGCGGGACCCGGCGTGCCGCAATCCGACACCCGCTGACAGGCACCGATTGCTACGTGAGCTTGTACGTGTCGGTCCCCCTGATCGCGGGGCTGGTCGCGCTGGGAACGGCGGAGCCGCCCGGCATGCCTGTGTCCTGCTTCCACGTCGCTATGGGAACACTGAGAACGACGTGCCTCACATGGATCGTGATCGATCCGCTCATCGGGACGATCGAAATGCTCCTGCCCACAGGCCACGACCGCCGGGACGAACAGATCAGGCAGCCAACGGCTGCGGGGGATGCTACCTTGCGGCGGCGATGGCGTCCTTGAGGTTGAGCGTCCCCTCGTAGAGGCTGCGTCCGACGATCACGCCGGCGACGCGGATGGGCTTGAGCTTCTCGATGTCGGTCGCTTCCTTGACGCCGCCGGAGGCGATGACCGGGGTCTTGACGGCATCGACCAGCGCCGCAGTCCTTTCGATGTTCGGGCCGGTGAGCATGCCGTCTTTCGTGATGTCCGTGTAGATGATGGCTGCCAGGGGCAGTCTGTCGGCCTGGGCCGCGATCTCCAGCACGGGCTGACCGCTGTCCTCCAGCCAGGCGTGCGTGGCCGCCATGGATCCGCGAGCATCCAGGGCGAGCGCGAGTCGGCCCTTGAAACGATGCGTCATGTCACCGAACCACTCGAAGTCACCGACCGCCTTGGTCCCGATGATGATCCGGGCGACGCCCATGTCGATCAGCTCGCAGATGGAGGCTTCGTCGCGAATGCCGCCGCCGACCTCGATCTTGAGCAGGCCCAGATTCGCGATTCCCGTGATGGTCGTGGTGTTCATCGGTCTTCCCGCTTTGGCGCCGTCGAGGTCCACGATGTGCAACCATCGCGCCCCGTCCTCATAGAATCGTCGGGCTTGTTCGACCGGATCGTCGTTGTATGTGATCTGGCGGTCGTATTGTCCCTGGAGGAGTCGAACGCACTTGCCGTCACGCAGGTCGATGGCGGGGATCACATCCATGAGTCTGATCCTTTGCAGTTGACTATTTCTTGCCGACGATTTACTATTCGAGCTCAAGTCCAATCGTAAATCGTGACTCGTGAATTGTAAATCATAAATCCGTTGCAGGAGATCGATTATGATCGGATGGTGTCAATTTTCCGTCGGGGCCCTCCTGGCAGTGGCGTGGACGACCGCATTCGGACCTGCCGTCATGGCCGAGGGAGCCAGGCCGGTCGTGCTCGACACGGACATCTGCGATGACATCGACGACACATGGGCACTGGCGGTGCTGTTGCAGTCGCCCGAGCTGGATTGCAGGCTGGTCACGACCGCCGTCGGGAACACCGCGGACAAGGCCCAGGTCGTCGCCAGGTTTCTCGACCGGGTCGGGCGGGGCGACATCCCCATCGGCATCGGCGTCAAACAGGGCAGCGGTTCGCCCCGACAGATCGCCTGGGCGCGGGACTACGACCTGACCTCCTATCCGGGCAAGGTCCACAAGGACGGCGTGCAGGCCCTCATCGACACGATCATGAACTCGCCGACCCGCGTCACGCTGATTGCGCTGGGCCCGCTGCCCAATATCGCGGAGGCCCTCCGGCGAGAGCCGCGAATCGCGGAGAAGGCGGATTTCGTCGGGATGCACGGCAGCGTGTTCGTTGGCTACGGCGGCAAGGACCCGCCCGACGCGGAATACAACGTCAAGCAGGACGTCGCGGCGGCCCAGAAGGTCTTCACCGCCGGCTGGCCCATGA
>JAXDBU010000162.1:0-27747 GCA_034678485.1 Sedimentisphaerales bacterium
TTGTCGCCGTCGCGGCCGCCGTCGTCTTCTCCCTGTGGAATCGGGACCGGGCGCAACTGGCGGAGGCCGAAGGTTTCAAACACAAGGGTATCTTGTCCCAAGCCCGCGAGCAGTATGCCAAGGCCGACCGTGACGCGGCCCTGGAATCGATCAAGCCTATTCTGACCAGCCGGCACGTGGGGCCGGAGGCGCGACTTCTTCAGGCTACGATTCTCGTGGACAACCGTCATCCTGACGAGGCTGTGACTATCCTGAATACCCTGCTCAACGAACGTCCCGAGGTCGCGGGTGCCGCCCACTCGCTCCTGGCCCGAATCCTCTGGGAGAGCGAATCGCCCGACGCCGAGAAGCTTGCCAAGATCGAAGACCACCGCAAGCTGGCGGAGGCGTTACTGTTCGGAGTTCCGCGTTCAGGCGGGAAAGACCCCTCCGATCCGCGTGAACGCGGGACTCCGAGCGCGGAGGCGTATTTCCTGCGCGCTATGACGGCAGTCACGGTCAAAGAGCAACTTGCCTCGCTCGACAGAGCCTTGCAGTTTGACCCTATGCACTACGAATCCCGGCGGCTCCGCGCCTATACGTATTACGCCTCGCGGAAGTACGAGCGGATGAAAGATGATGCACTGGTCATGGCCGTCTCACGCCCTCGCGACCCGCTCGGCTTCTCACTTCGTGCCATCGCACTACGGGAGTTGGGCAAGTGTGCCGAAGCGATTGTGGAGTATGACAAGGCAATGACGCTGATGGCGAAGAAGGACAACCCGGAGTACATCGATCTGTCCACCCAGCGCTGCGAGACGTTGTTGCGGATGAGCGACTATGAGCATGCCATCGAAGAAGCCCGGGCCTGTCTAAGGCGGTGGCCGGACAAGTCCGTGTTTCAGCACTACCTGTACGGCGCCTGGACGGCTCTGGGCGACTATGATGCGGCGGCGACCCTCTTCTGGCGGGTCATCCGCTCCAACCCGGAGGCTCGCGATCGGTTTGAGGACTGGTGCGCCAAGTATGCCTTTGACACTCTCTCGCTCGGCCGATCCTGGCATCCGCCCGGCCAAGAGCCCGCGGGGGCCGCCTTTCTACCCCTGGTGGAGGCCGAAGAAACGTATCGCAGCCTCTCGGGTAAGGCTCGTCGCGTGATCAAGGACAGCTTCAGTGCCCAATGGTCGCCCGATGGGAGCAAACTGGCCTTCAGCGCGGGCGTACAGGGGTACAGCGGTGTGGCGCTCTTCGATCCGGCCACCCAAGAGACAGAGCTGCTGATCACCCCCGGCAAGAATCCGACGTGGTCCCCCGATGGCCGGTACATCGCCTTCGTACGCGATTGCGAGTTTCTGCGTGTCTCGGAATTCGTGGCCGCCGAGCGAAGGAATCAGCATCGGGCGTTTGCCGATGAGGAAGTCTGGGTCATGAAATCCGACGGCACCGAGCCGCGGCGGCTGGCCCGGGGCGGCTGGCCGTCCTGGAGTCGGGATTCGACGACCGTCTACTATCATTCGCGCGTCGATAGCTCGCTCTATTCGATCCAGATCGCAGACGGGGATGCTCAGGCGAAACACATCATGGCTTGTTCGAGTTACTTTCCCTCGGTGTCACCGGACAATCAGCGTGTCGCGTATCTCGAAGAGGGATCACTTCAGATCAAGGACATGGCTTCACAGACCCTTATCGCTGAATGTGCGTTGCCTTCTATGGCCTGGGCCAATATCTCCTGGTCTCCAAACGGCCACGCAGTCTATCTGGGCACGAGCAACAGCTCCCGAGACACCACCGGCCTGTGGATATACGATCTGGCCGGGAAGGGACCCGTGAGAGTTCTTGACGGCCAGATCACAAGCGGCTCATGGCCCGCCAAGGCGACGGACATGGCCTTCTGTCTGGGCAGCCCCTATTACGAGATATGGGCCAGCCCTCTCGATGCAAACGCCCCGCGCACCCAGTCTCTGGGTGCGGGTCGGACCCCTGACGTACACTTCCGGGACATGGTCGCGCTCCATACACGTAGAATCGAGGCTGACCCGCTGGACGCCTGCGCCTATGCGGACCGCGCACGGTACTACGGCTATCTGCAGGAGCGAACCAAGGAGAACGCCGACGTACGGCGCTCGTCCGCCATCGTCAACCGCGGTCTCTCGCTCGGTTTCCACCCTGGAAGCCCGTGGACTCTCCTACGCACAATCAACGGCCCCTCCGGTCATCAACTCGTGGTCTTCGTGGAAGGACAGGAAGAGGGGATACAGGTACAACTTATTGCCTTCGGGCAGAAGGGAAGGTGGGAAATGAGACTGTCTGAGGTTCCAACGTTCGTGCGGTTCGTACTCTGGCTTTGTCTCCTTTCGGGTCTTGACACGCCGTGCGCGCTGGCGAACTTCACGTTCGACACGCCAGCAAATCTCGGCCCTGTGGTCAACTCGGAGGCGGACGTCTTGGGCGTCTCCATCTCCCATGATGGGTTGTCTCTCTATTTTTGCTCCAATCGTCCGGAGGGATATGGCAGCTATGATTTGTGGGTAACAACGCGCGAGACGGTGGATTCGGAGTGGGGCATCCCTGTGAATCTCGGCCCCGTAGTAAACTCGACGGCCGCGTGTATGTCGCCAAGCGTCTCCGTCGACGGCCTCTCCCTGTACTTCTCCGACTTTGAAACCTTCACTGCTGAGGGGCCTCTCATACCAGGCGGCGTGGGGCATGCTGATGTCTGGGTCGTCACCCGCAGCACGATAGATGGCCCATGGGGACCACCGACTAACCTGGGCGCACCAGTCAACTACACCGGGGGGGACATCGCCCCAAGTATCTCTGCAGATGGCCTAACGCTGTATTTTGCCTCGGGAGCTGGCCGAGGCGGATCCGGTTTCTATGATGTCTGGGCAGCCACACGGAAATCGACAGATGAACCATGGGATTCTCCCGTTAACCTTGGTCATGTGGTGAATACCTCAGGCTCAGATGCCTTCCCGTGCGTCTCCAGTGATGACCTGGTTCTGTTCTTCTGCTCCGGGTCATCCACCAATTCATTGGACATGTATATGTCGCAGCGGAACTCGAGAGCGACTCCTTGGGGAAACGTCGTCAAGCTGTCGGAAACCGTCAACACGGAATGGGCTGAGGTATGTCCCAGCATTTCCAGCGATGGGCGGACACTTTATTACGTGTCTAATCGTCCCGGAGGATATGGACAAGCCGACATATGGCAAGTGGCACTCATCGCAGATGTGGACTTCAACGCCGACGGGACTGTGGACCTCGTGGATCTGGCGCTGCTGATAGAGAACTGGGGCACGGACAACACGCTCTACGACATCGGCCCGTATGCCTGGGGCGACGGCAAGGTGGATATTGAGGATTTGAAGGCCTTCATCGCTGAGTGGGAGAAGGAGACCTCCAAGACTCAGCCGTGAGGAAACCCGAAGCGATAGGCAACTCGCGCGAAGTGGGCCTGCTCCCGCTTGTAGTGACGCCGTAAGGCGTTATCTGAAGAATGGAAGATATGCCCTCACGGGCACACTACCAACATCGCACACATGCACTGCCGGCCGGGGGAGAAACGGAGCCCCCGGCCCGGTGATTTGCATCGACGTGTGTCTCTGCGGCCAACGTGCAGCAGCGGTCATTTCGGGACGCGGATACTGATCAGATCGGTCTTCGGGGGCTTGGTCTCCGTGACCCTGGCCAAGCAGTAGACCGTGCCATCCTTGCCGACCGCAATCGAGTTCACGTAGTACGGCCGTCGGCCGTCTTCGTAGAAGATCGGGCCGTGATCGGTGTATTTTCGCGCGGGAATGTCGTAGGTAATCAGATGGAGATTCTCCAGCCCCTTGGATTCGCCCATCGCGGTTTTCGACTTGCCTGCGAGCCGCTTGCCATCCACGTAGATCGGGCCGCCGGTCAGGTAGTACAGGGTCTTGCCGTCGGATCCGAGAGTAAAGCCGAGATAGCCGTAGCTGAACTGATCGAACATCCCGCTTCGCTGCGAGGGCAGCGACGTGATGCGGTCCACGATCTGCACCTCGGGCACCTTGGGATCGAAGCGGAACAGGTAGCCCGAGTTGCCGTGTACGCCGTAGACCGCCCTCTCGGGCTCGTACCAGACCGTCTGTCGCCAGTTGTACGCCATGTGTCCCGCGGAGGTCGGGTCATACAGGCCGAGGTAGTCCTTGCGCATGTCGTCGCCGGTCACGACCTCGATGACGTCGCGGCCGTAGATGTATCGGAAGATGTCGCCATCGCCGACCGTGTAATAGACACTGCCGTCGTGCGGATCGACAACGAACGAACGGCATAACGTGCGGTACTGCTCGCCCTTGCCGTTCTCGCCCTCGCGGGAGATCGGGCCGAGGTCCTTGAGTTCCTTCTTGGCCAGGTCGTAGCGCAGGAAATGGCCGGCCGGCCAGGTCAGGCCGTATAGCCGCCCGCGCTGCGTGTCCATCGTCATGGTCAGAATGCCCTCGCCTCGCGGGGCCTTGCCGAGATCCTCGAATTTCTTGCTTTTCATGTCATAAGCGAGGAAGTGGCCGCCGGGATAGGGCTTCCAGCCTTCCGGCGGGATGCCGATCTTCTCCATCCCGTCGATGATGCTGTACCAGCCCACGTGCGTCGCGAAGTAGAGCTTTCCGTCCCGTTCCTGGAAAGTCACATGGGACTTGCCCTGGACGACGGTCTTGGCTCCCTTCTCGCCGCAGGCTTCCGTGACATCGCCGATGTGCTCGATCTTGTCCGTCTTCGGGTCGTAGCAGTACATCTGGGCGCCGATGTCGAAACGCTCGGAGGACAGGACGTAGAAGATCCGGCCGTCGCTGGCGGCGCCCATCCCGTTGTACGTGTCGTGCGCCTGCGGAAAGCCGGAATCGTGGATTCGCGCGACCAGCCCCGCCTGGGCCGGGGAGACAATCACTGGCACACAAAGGGCAAAAGACAAAAGGCAAAGCACTCGTTTCATCTTGCGACACTCCCATCCCAAACAAGACGGTGCGTGATACGCACCCTACTTTTCACTTCTCACGTGGCTCACCAATTCGTGCACCTTGTCCACAATCAACTGCTCCACGGACGGCCTGAAGGGTGTCATCGTTGTGCCGTAGTAGAGGACAGCGCCTCGGGCCTCGTAGCCCCCCTCCTGCAAGACCCGGGCGGAGGGGACATAGCCGAAGACGTCGTTGCTGTACCCGGCCACCCAGACCGGCTCGCCGGGCAGTTCCTTCTTCAGACGGAGCGAGTAGTCCACAAGCACCTCGCCCGCCAGGGCGATCAGCGTCAGGTCCTTGCCGAACTGGACGACCTGGGCGAGATACGGATACGTGTTGGATCGCCGGCCCGGCCCTTCGATCTCGCGGAGCATCTCCTCCGCATAGCGTTTCTGGTACTTGTCCTTGGACTGGGTCTGTTGCTTGAGCTCCTCCACGCTTGCGGGAGGCTCCAGTTCCAGCGTCGCTTCACTCACGGCCAGCCGCATCGGCCCCTGCACCGGGCGCGACCTCGCCACCAGGGCCGCTTCCACAGCAACTGCGAGCGTTCGCCCGTGCTGGCGCGCCAAGTCCATCGTTCGACGAGGCGTGGGGTTCTGGTCCCCGCCGCAGCCCTCCACGAACATCGCGACAGTCCCTGGGTGCGACTCTTCCACGTACTGCTGGGCGAAGCCGGCGTAGTCGCCGCAGAACTCGTAGTCGCTCAGCGTCGTGTTGTGGCACGCGTAGCCGAAGGCGATGGCTCGCGACTTCCCGTCGGCCCCGCTCACGAGCAGGACAGGGACATCGTGATCGACCGGGCCATCCGCGTTCGGCGAGATCACGTAGCCGTTGTTTGTCAGCAGCCGGCGATTCATCGCGACGCTCGCTCGACCGTGCGTATACGACAACTGAGCCGGCGCAAGATCGGCCAGCGCGGCGCCCACCAAGTCCGTGAGCTTGCCGAACAGGACCTCCGAGTACTGCCTGCCCAATTCGACCTGCTCCGGCGGCAAGTCCCAGGCCTGCGTGCCGCGCCAGTCGCGGAGTTCCGGCCCGGAGTGCGTATGGGAGACATTGAGCAACAGACCTGACGGCGCCAGCTTGTAGCGCTCGCCGACGGCCTGAACCACGCGATCTCGAAACTCACGGGGAATGCCGATCAAGTCCATCGTCACGAGCACCAGACGCGTGCTTTCGGCGTCCTCCAGGGCCAGCGCCTTGGCATACAGCTCGTGGACCTTCCCTTCGGAGGGCTTGTTGCGGGCGGCATACCCTGCCATCCACATGTTCTGCTCCGGCGTGATAACCACCGTGGCAACGCCTGCTCTCCACGCGTCGGCCCCTCCTGTGACAGAACCGAGCGATACCACAAGCAGCGCCGCCGTGACAATTCCCAATCGCCACCCATGCAATGAAAAGCCCTTCATGTCATTCATCTCCAACAGGAATGGAATCATTTCGCTCATTTGGCGGGTTTCAGGACGACCGAACGAAGATTGATCGCCTGCCAGCCGTCACGGAGCGGTTTGACGCTCAACTCGCATGGACCGGGGTGGATCTCGATGCTCCCAAGCTCGAAGATTTTGAAAGTCTGGTAGCTGCCGGTGCCGGCGACCTCGGCGGAAAGCTTCTGATCTCCCGCGACGACCTCGAACTTGCTCGCGGAGGGCGCCGCGATAACCGCAGTGACGTTGAACCATCCGCCCTTGTCCACCTTGAATCCCCAGGCGACCGACTCGCGGGGGTTGGTCCACCAGCCAATGTTCGACTCGCCTCCGATGGATTCGACCTGGACTTGGCTTCCACGAAGCTCCGCCAGCTCGGCCATGAGGATCACACTGCCGTCGACGGCTTGGCCGGGCAGGACTTTTTCGATATCCAGCTCGCCCCTGACCTCCAGAACAACCACCGTATCGATCGGGTCCAGCGACTCGGCGGGCACATTGATTGTCACACCCTCCTCGCCGGCGGTCGTCTTGAGCATCTTGTCTGTGGCAAGCAGCCAAGCACTACGGACCTCGTTGCGCAGGCCTGGAACGACCAGCTTGCCATCCTCTGGCCAGTTGAAGACATGCAGATAGAGCGTTGCGCCCGACCTGTTCAGTTTCTTGGTGCAGCGGCCCCAGGCCAGGCGGGAGAACGGGCTGGCGGTGGTCGCGTAGATCGACTCGCCGTTGACCTTCATCCACTTGCCGACCTCCTTGAGCCGCTCGACGCTGGGCTCGGGGATCTCGCCCAGCGAGGTCGGACCCACGTTCAGCAGGTAGTTGCCTCCCTTGCTGGCGATATCCACGAGGTTGCGAAGCAGGGTCTGCGTGGGCTTCCAGTCGTGGTCGTAGCTCTTGAAGCCCCACGTGTTGTTCATGGTCATGCAGGTCTCCCAGTCGCGGCCGGGGGTGCCGGTGGACGGGATGTGCTGCTCGGGCGTGCTCAGGTCGCCGCCGTAGCCGCCGCCGAGACGGTTGTTCGTGATGATGTCCGGCTGGGTCTTGACCAGAGGCAGCAGCATGTCGGCACGCTCCCTGCTCATATCGACCGGGGTATCCCACCAGAGGACGCCCAGCTTGCCGTAGTTCGACAGGATCTCTTGCACCTGGGGGGCCGCGATCTTGCGAATGTACTCGTCCATGCTCCCGTCCTGGGCCCGGTCCCAGTGCCCGCCTGCGGCGGCGCCGCCGGGATGGTTCCAGTCCTGGGCCTGCGAGTAGTAGAAACCCAGGACCATGCCGTGCCGGGCGCAGGCTTGGGCGAGGGGCTTGAGCAGGTCCTTGCCATACGGCGTAGCGTCCACCACGTCCCAGTCCGTCACCTTGGAGTCGAACAGAGCGAAACCGTCATGGTGCTTCGACGTGATGACGATGTACTTCATGCCGGCCTCTTTCGCCAGACGGACCCAGGCGTCCGGGTCGTAGCGGACCGGGTTGAACTGCTTGGCGAACGCCTTGTATTCCGCGACCGGGATCTTGGCGTTGTGCATGATCCACTCGCCGATGCCGCCGATCTGCTTGTCCTTGTAGGTGCCCGCGGGGACGGAGTACACGCCCCAATGAATGAACATGCCGAAGCGGGCCTCGCGCCACCATCTCATCCGGGCGTCCCGCTGTTCGGGCGTCTCGCCCAGCCGGCCGATGATCTCCTGCGCCATCACGGTTCCGCAGAAACCCGCAACGAGCACGCTCGCGAGCACAGCAACCCGCCACAGCCTTTTCACATCGCAACAGGTCATATCAGAACCTCCATGGATTGACGTTTTCAGATTGACTATTTGCTGTTTGACGGGACTACACAAGATCACGTTGCGCGCCATGGCTCGGCCCTCGAATAGTGAACAGCAAGTGGCAAATCAATCGAGCCGGATACCCTTCTGATGGAGCCAGTTCTTGAGGTCTCCCATCTCGCTGAACACCTCGTTGTCGTAGTCCTGTTCGAGTTTGGTGACGCTCTCGGCCAGTTCGGGCTGCTCCTGGACCACCTCCGTAAGACGCCGTTCGAATTCATCCGCGGTCGTCTGAAGGTCCTCCATCTCCACGTGCACGCCAAGGATACCGGCAATCCTCCTGGTCACCACCGCCACACACTTGGGATTGGCGCCCTGCACGTAGGCCGGAACGGTCGCCACGAGCGTCACCATCTCGATCCCTTCTTCTCTGGCCCGCGCGGTCAGGTACGTCACAATGCTGGCCGGCCCCTCGTACTCGCTGAATTTGATGCCGTAATTCTCGATTCGCGGCTTGACGTGGGCATCCGATACAGAGGAGAAGAACTGGGGATCTCGCGTGTGCGGAACCAAACCGGCCACACTTCCGATGAAACAGATCGACTCCACGCCGAAGTGCCTGCACAGCCGGAAAAGGCAATCGCCGTACTCGACCCACCGCATGTTCGGCTCCTTGCCTGAGAACAGGATCAAATCCTGCTCCTCCGCCACAAAGAAGGCATTCTCCGGGAACACGAACTCGTGAACGATGCCCCCGCGGATTCGGCAGTGGGGACGAAACAGGGAAGTCACCTCCATCGCCCCTGGGAAACTGTAGATATAGAATCCCGAGTGGTCGATCTCAGCGATCCGCCGGGCATAGAGCTTGTCCACGAGCACCTTGACGGTCCCGGTTGAGACGTCGCCTCCATCCATCCATCCGGAGAACCCCATCAGGAGGCGAGGTTTCCGCAAATCCGCTTCTCCCAGAATCCGCAGCCGATCTACCGTCATGACGCCTTCCTTCCAAGCGAGGTCACCACCACGCAATACCACAGGTGCATAGTATGCCGGTCCCGGCCAGCCTGCAAGTGGAAAAACCGAGCCCCAACTGCCGAGCCGCCAGAGCACACTTGAACGCCTGCCGCACATGGTTTAACATCGGGACGGCGTTCTCGGTTGTATCCTGCGCGGGGACTGCCGACAACAGAAATCGCAGCACCAGGAAGCAGTCAAATGGCACGACACCTATCGCGTCGAACGTTCCTCAAATCCGCAGGTCTGGCCGCGTTGGCGGCGGCAACTCCCCTCCTGGCGGGAGCTGCCCGGGCGAAACGCCCGAATGTCGTTCTCATCTACGCCGACGACCTTGGCTATGGTGACGTGGGCTGCTATGGTGCGACCCGGGTCGCGACGCCGAACATCGACCGGCTCGCAAAGGAGGGGATTCGCTTCACAAACGCCCACTCGGCCTCCGCCACGTGCACGCCGTCGCGGTATGCTATGCTGACGGGCGAGTACGCCTGGCGGCGCAAGGGCACCGGTGTCCTCCCGGGGGACGCCCGGCTGATCATCGAGCCCGGACGGACCACCCTGGCTTCACTCATGAAACGGGCGGGCTACAAGACCGGCGTCGTGGGCAAGTGGCACCTCGGCCTCGGCGCAGGCGACCTCGACTGGAACAGTGACATCGGACCGGGTCCGCTCGACATCGGGTTCGATCATTGCTTCCTCATCCCCGCGACCGGCGATCGCGTGCCGTGTGTCTATGTGGAGGACCGACACGTCGTGGGTTTGGACCCGAACGATCCGATCCGCGTGAGCTACAAAGAACCTGTGGGCAACGATCCCACGGGCCGGGACCATCCGGAATTGCTCAAGATGCACCCGAGCCACGGTCACAACCAGACCATCGTCAATGGGATCAGCCGGATTGGATACATGACCGGAGGCAAAAGCGCCCGCTGGGTCGATCAGGACATGGCCGACACGATCGCTGCCAAAGCCGTCCGGTTCATCGAACGAAACAAGGCCGAGCCCTTCTTTCTCTATTTCGCCACGCACGACATTCACGTCCCCCGCGTGCCCCATCGACGCTTCGCAGGTCTCAGCGGCCTGGGGTCTCGCGGCGACGCGATCCTCCAACTCGACTGGTGCGTAGGCGAGGTGCTCAAGACCCTCGACAGGCTGAACCTCGCGGAGAACACTATCGTGATCTTCACCAGCGACAACGGCCCGGTCGTGGACGATGGATACCTGGACCAAGCGGTCGCGTTGCTCAATGGGCACAGACCCTCAGGCGAGCTTCGCGGCGGCAAGTACAGCGCGTTCGACGCCGGCACGCGGGTCCCGTTCATCGTGCGTCAGACCGGCCGGATTGACCCGGGTGAGTCCAGTGCCCTGCTGTGCCAGATCGATCTGCTCGTGTCCATGGCAGCCCTGACAGGGCAAACCCTGAACAGCGAAGATGCCCCCGACAGCTTCGACGTCTCAGCCGCCTTGCTCGGTCATTCGCAGGCCGCCCGAGACCATCTGGTCGAACATGCAGGCACGCTCAGTCTGATCCAGGGCGACTGGAAATACATCGAGCCCAGCAAAGGCGCCAAGTTCAACAGGAATACGAGCACAGAACTCGGCAACGACCCCGAGCCGCAATTGTACAACTTCAAGACCGACCTGGGCGAAAAGACGAATCTCGCGGATCAGCATCTCGAGAAGGTGGAGCAGATGGCGGCCTTGCTCCAGAGGATCCGCCGGCAGGGGCGTTCTCGGCCGTAACCGGGACCGATCTCGCGACGTTCTTTATGGCTTGGGCAGTCGCGACTTCTGGGCCTCGGTCGGAGGGTATTTGGCGAAGGTGGACCACATGCCGGGCATGCCCACGTTGTAGCTCTCCTGCCTCCAGACCTTCTCCTTCTTCATGTACTCGGCATGCCCGTCATAGAAGGCGGCGTTGACCCCTTCGCTATGACGGTACAACACCGGACCGTCGCAGCCGACGTTCTTGTACGGCATGATGGTGTCTTGCCCCAGGGCATCCCATCCAACCGTGTAGTTCGCCCCCTTCCAGTGGAGCCACCAATCGTTGCTCTCGGTGAAGACCAATTCCGCCGCCGGGGCAGCTACCGATGTCGTGTTGTGCCCTGCGTATTTGATCCCAAACCAGTCCGAGCCGTAGTACCAGTCCGTCACATTGCAGCCGTAGCTGATCCAGGACGTGTATTGCGAATCCTCTCGTTCCTGGCTGCAAACCAGATCGCTCGGACACTGGTATTCTTTGGGTGCATCCCAAGTGCTTTCGGTGCGCCCCTGCTTGTCCTTGTAGCCCAGCAGCCTGCGGAAGAACGAATTGGCAGGCCAGTACCAGTCCTTGCCCTGTGTGCGGTCCATGATGGGAACGTACCAGCCGTTGTTCTCATCGGCATAAAGAGCATTCGCCAACCCCATACTTCGCACGTGGCTGCTGCACACGATCCGCTTGGCTGTTTCCTTTGCTCGCATCAGCGCCGGCATCAAGATCGCCATCAGCACCGCGACAACGGCGATGACCACCAGCAACTCGATGAGCGTGAATGCCTTTTGGATTCGCATGGCAAATCACTCCCGATACGCGCTCATAGCGACCCTTTCGCCTCCGCCACGCTGCGACCCATCGGGATTATATCAGATGCCGGGCACGATGGCAAGCGACGGTAACGCGCACTCCGCATGGGTGGGACTCTGTCATCCTGAGCAGAAGCGAAGGACCTGGGCTGGGCAACAGAACAAAGCACATCCGTGTTCGCCGGCCGGACGCTTCACTGCATCGAGCATAACAGTCCTGCCACGGGCGCCGGAACGTCCGGTCATACCCGTCGCGGGAAGGCTCTCGGGCTGTTGACAGGACAATTCAGACATCTGGGCCGGGAATCCATCCATCACCCGGCCTGCTGCAGGGCTTCGCGGCAGAGATTCCGGTGCCTGTTCTGATCCTCGGAACCTTCAGTGCCCGCAGCCCCTTCTCGCCAGGCTGCTTTGGCTTGCTCCAGTTGCCCGAGGGATTGAAGCGATCTGCCTCGCCAGTACTGGGCCGCGGCCTCCTGCGGCTGATTCGATCGTCCCACGCCAATGTTCTCGGGATAGGTCAACGCGGCCTGGAAA
The DNA here is from genome assembly GCA_034678485.1 of Sedimentisphaerales bacterium. Lineage (GTDB taxonomy): Bacteria > Planctomycetota > Phycisphaerae > Sedimentisphaerales > Anaerobacaceae > PLanc-01. The sequence continues at coordinate 12,280 of JAXDBU010000162.1, forward strand.
TCCGCCAAAGCTCCACGGAAATCCTCTTCTTGAAAGCGAACTCGACCACGGTCCATGTGAGCCCGATGGAAAAGATCCCACGTGATGGTCTGGCCTTCCCAGTTGACGAAGTACGGCGTAGATTCGAGCAGGTCGATCGTGTTGTCATAGCGGTGCTCGTCGAGATATGTCTGCGCCAACAGAATAATCACATCGGCCCGCCGAAGCCTGTCGGGGGGCGTCGACTCCAGCAGCGTGACGGCCTCGGGACGCTTGGCCTGTGCGATGAGAATCTCCGCCAGATCCCTGTACAGCGTCTGGTCCTTGGGCCGGGCTTCGATGGCCTTGCGATAGAATCCCGCGGCCTTCTCCAGGTCGTTCTCCTCGGCCCAGGCATAGAGGCCGAGGTTGCGCCACGCGACGCTGAGGGACGGATTCAGGTTGCCTGCCTTCCGCCAGTGCCCCACCGCCTCCGCAGGCCGTCCGAGATGAGCATACAAGTTCCCGATGTGCAGATGCGCAGAGGCGTCGCCCGGATTGGCCCCCAACGCGTAATTCAGCACGTCCAATTCTTCAGGTCGCGAGGGGAATATGCAGTCCTTGGATGTTGCAGCAGCCTGCTTCAACCATGCCTGTGTCGCCGGCGTATCCTTTTCAAACCAGGCGAGATAGTACATCGGCAGGGGGCTCCGCTCACTCAACGGGACAGCGTCTACACAGACTGCGGAGAGGATCTTCCCTGCTTCCTTCACAAGACCCAGTTCCGCGAACCGAAGGCTCGTTTCGAGCATCTCGAAATCATCCTCGCCGACAAAATCGCGGACTCGTGTGGCAAAGACACCCAGTTCCCTGGGCCCCTGCAGGGCCAGGATCGCTCGCGGCGTCAGATCGGTCGGGCATTTATTGGCAGCCTCCTGGGCACGCTTGAACGCCAGGGTCTTGTCTCCAATGGCGTACACCGCCAACAGCAAATGATCGCGCGCGACCTCATCTCTCGGATTCGATCGAACTGCTTTTTGGAAAGCCTCCAAAGCAGCCTGTTGCTCGCCGAGCGCCATGTGCGCCCGACCGGCAAGATCGAAGGCCGTGGCGCCCCCGTGCGAACAAATCGCCGCCTTGCGAGCGCAGCGAAGGGCGTCCTCGGGCACATGACTCCTCAAGCAGGCGACACCCCGGAAATACCAAGCCAGCCCATCGTCCGGATCGCGTTCCAGGGCCTCTGTCAGGCGCTGTATCGCGTCGCCATACAGGCCGGACTCAAGATCAAGGACAGCCAGCGCTCGCAAGGCGGGCGCATGACCCGGGTCCTCGGCCAGGACCTTCTCGTAAGCACTCCGGGCCCCCTTGCGATTCGTCGCCAGGTCGAGCTTCTTCGCCCTGAGGAGTTTCTCTTCGACCGTCAATTGGTCCTCCGGCTTCTCCACCCAGGCCGGACGCGTCGGCGGATTCGTCTTGGGAATCGGCAGCGGGGTTGTGAACGAAGCCAGCACGACACCCCGTCTGGTGCGGATCGTCACGTCGACCGGCCCCTCCGGACCGGGTGACAACACGACTGTCTGAGGATTGCCTGGCGACAGGCTCAACTGCTTCGCCACAAGCGGCTTGCCCTGCTGCGACAGCACGCACGACGCGCCGGGGAACTTGCCCGTGGCGAGAATTCGCAACTGAAGCTCGCCGTCGGTGCGGGCAGACTGGACGGCTACGTCCTTCGTGGCGAACTCGAAGCCGTCACCGAGCCCATGCACAGGATACCACCACTCTCGCCATGCGATTTCCTGTCTCGGTGTCAGCATTCCGTAGTCGGACTGCGTCGGCAGCGGCCCACTCTGAATCTCGATATACGGCCCGTCATCGTCGGTGAGGTTCTTCTGACTGACGAGTCCGAAACCCCACTGGCCCCAGGTCCAGGCCTTCTTGCCGCTGAGTTCATAGTGATTCGCGACCTGGACGACGCCGTGGTCCGCATCCACGTCGTAGCCCCCGAAGAAGTCGAACGCACAGTCCACAGAGAAGATCGACGCCCACGTCTCGTAGTTCTTCAGCCAGGACAGATCCTTGCCCTCGTGGACGGGCCAGGAGAAGGCCTTGACGCCATAGTGGTCCGTCCCGAGTGTCATGGGGTAGATGAATCGTGTACCCTGCTTGCACGGATGGGCCGTGCAATTCCAGAAGTAGTAGGGATTGACCGCATCGACCGGATTGGCAATGCGAATCTGCTCGTCGAGATAGGCTTTGCCTGGGTGGAGCGTGACGCGAACGGTCCAGCGGGTCCGCAGCGTCATCTCCAGGTTGCTCACCTCCAGATAGGCGGAGCCGTCGGGATTCGTCCCGACCAGGGCATCGACCGGCGAGAGGATGGTGACCGTGTGGACCTGGGGTCCGGCGTTCCATTCGACGCCACCGCTGATAAAGGCCCCTCGCATGGCGATCATGCTGGGTTTGATCACGTTGTTCAGATGGAAGGTCTCTTTGCCCTGTGTCTTGTCGAAGACCGAGTGGAGCCGCCCCCCCAGTTCCGGCAGGCAAGTCACCTTCAGGTACTCGTTTTCGAGGAACAGCGCCTTGTACGTGCGGTCCTCTTTCACACGGTAGAGGTGGTCCTGCATCGTGTAGGGATAGACGATCGCTCCTTTGACCGTCGTGGACAGCTTGATCCGGTCTTCCAGAACCCAGAGCTTCGGATTCACGTCCTCGGCCCAGCCGTACGTGGGGATCGTGAGGGTCCCTTCCCATGCCTGCACCTTCGCGCTGACGCGTGCCGAGAAACACAGTCCAAGTGTGATTACCGCAATTCCGACGATGTGCTCGCGCCGCAAATCACTCATATAGCACCTTCCAAGTCTCAGGTCCCGAGCTTGAAGAACCGGAATCTTCCCATTTCGTATTCCGCGCACTTCATACGAATCCTATCGCCAATCGGAATCGATGCAACCATGAAAGCAGCCTTCGCGCTGGGAAAAAGGACTTGCACTGTCACGCTGGTGGATGCGCTTGGCGCATAGAAAAAGGCCCTGTCGCTGCGACAGGGCCTTCGTGACCTCCCGGTCTCAAGACAACTGAGTCAGCACAGGCGGACCTGCGTTGCCTGCGGGCCCTTGCGCCCTTCGCCAACGAGGTACTCCACCAGTTGCCCTTCCATCAGAGACTTGAACCCGTCGGCCTGGATGTTGGAGAAGTGCACAAACAGGTCCTCGCCTCCGTCGTCCGGCGTTATAAAACCGAACCCTTTCTTCGCATCAAACCACTTGACCTTGCCTCTACTCACAGTACTGCTCCTTTTTGACCCCTCGCTACTACGTGTGTGCATAATAGTGACTGTGCTGGGGAGCACACCTTTTGAGGGAGGAAAGCACACTCCCCACCAAAATCAAAAATAGTTTACACGCAGAGTTTTCGCCAGTCAAGCAAAATCACAGGGAAATTCGCTGGGGCTTCTCGCCAATTCGCGTCGCCGCCGCGTGCCGGACAGGTCACGCTGCCGGGGATCAGACAGGTTTTTTCCGGACGCTTTCTGCTGAAGGTGGTCGTGACCGATCCGCCTCGATGCTCCCATGGGGCGGTCCGTAATGCACATTTTGTTTTATCCGCTGCGGCTCCGCCGCCGGCGGCGCCGCTTCTGCTTTCGCCTTCAAGCGGCGGGCCCTCGGCACCAGGCCTCTGTGTACGCACCCTTCGGCGCGTCCAATCCCCTATCTTGCTTGCTTGGGGAATCACCGAATTCGGGTCTTTTTTGCTTGCAGACCCGACGCCCGTGTCCTATATAGAACCTCGCGGGAGACATCCCGCGGGATCGGGGGGAAGGACCAGACGATGAGGGGCCTTTTCTTGACCCGGTTCCGCATAAGGTTGGAGTCTGGAGGCTGCACAGCGATGGTGACGTGCTGGAAAGAACTGGACGACGTTCTGCGCGGACGCAAGGCGGACCCAGATCTGTTGTCGAGCGGAACCACCCACATTCACATCAGGCCGTTGGTGCTGGGTTCCGTCGCCCTTGGGGTAGTATACGGCATCTTCATGGGACTCTATGCCGTGGCGACACGGACACCTCCATGCTTGGCGCAGACGGTGGCGTCCGCCGTCAAGGTGCCCGCCCTGTTCTTCCTGACTCTGGTCGTCACCTTCCCATCCCTCTATGTCTTCAGCGCCTTGATGGGCGTGCGGCTGGGGCCGAAAGACGTGCTGCGTCTGATTCTGGTTCCCATCGCAGTCAACCTGGCCGTGCTGGCCTCGCTCGGGCCGATCACCGGGTTCTTCACTCTCAGCACAAGCAGTTATCACTTCATGAAGCTGCTCAACTTCTCGTTCTTTGCCCTCTCCGGGGCCATCGGGCTCAAGGTCCTGCTGACAATGTTGTCCCGCCTGGAGCAGGCGCAGGCGCCGCAGGACGCCGTCCCAACTGCGACGCCCCCGACTCCCGAGGCAAACCCATCCGCGCCGCAGGCCACGACCCCCGCGCCGGCGCAGCCATCCCCCGGACGGGCGATGGCCCTACGGATCTTCCAGGTCTGGTTGGTCATCTATGCGATGGTAGGCGCCCAGATGGGCTGGGTCCTGCGTCCATTCATCGGCTCGCCCACGATGGACTTCGCATGGTTCCGCAGTCGGGAGGCGAATATCTTCATCGACATCATCCGCACAATCGGCAAATTGCTGACTCCATGATGCGACCTTACTTCCAGGCAATCGACGACTTTCTGCGAGGCCGGGGCGCGTTCGCAATCGATTCGCCTCGACCTCCCCGCCTGCGCTGGCTCGTCTTCCTGGTGGTCGTCTGTGGAACGTTCTACGGCGCGGTCATGGGAACCTGCACCGGTCTGGCCCCGGGGCGGCTCCACCAATTGCTCTATTCGGGCGTCAAGGTCCCGCTCCTGCTGCTGGCCACGTTCCTGCTGTGTGTGCCGAGCTTCTTCGTCGTCAACACGGTCGCCGGAGTGCGCGAGGACTTCGGGCGCGTTCTTCGCGCTGTGATCGCGGCGCAGTCGTGCGTGACCGTCGTGCTGGCCAGCCTGGCGCCCTTCACCGTGCTCTGGTACGTCTCATCGAGGGATTATCAATCCGCCATTTTGTTCAATTCGGCCATGTTCGCCGTGGGCGCGACCGCGGCCCAAGTCGTGGTGCGACGGTACTACGGGCCGCTGATCCAACGATCCGTCCGGCATCGGCAGCTTCTACGCTTCTGGTTCGTACTGTACGGCTTCGTCGGCATCCAGATGGCATGGGTGCTCCGCCCGTTCATCGGACACCCGGATCTGCCCGTCGCCTTCTTCCGCACGGAAGCCTGGGGCAACGCCTACGTTGTTCTTGCCCATCTGATCGTGCAAGTCACAAACCGCTGGACCCTCGTTCCTCTGGTGCGAACGTGGCTGGCCTGCAGTGTCCTGCCGCTGACCCTGATCTTCACGGCCGCTTATGTCTACCATGTCGTGCACGAGAGGTCTCGTATGCCCACGCAACCAAACGATCACCCCGGATGAGCCGGCTTGGGCCTGATCCAGGCGCCACACAGAGACCGTTGGCTGATCGACCCGAGATCTCCGTCACCCGCTGCGGCTCCGTCGCCGGCGTCGCTGTTTCTGTTTTCGGATCTTCTCGGCCTTCAACGCGGCGGGGCTCCTGGCGCCGAGCTTCTGCTCCTCCAGCAACTCGCACATCCGCCTGCGGGCGTAGAAGCGATTCAATCGCTGTTGCCGCTCCCGCTGCATCTTCACTTCCAGGCCTGTGGGCAGGTGTTTCAAGTAGACGCAACTGGCCGTCTTGTTGACCCGTTGGCCGCCCGGGCCGGAGGAGTGGATGTACTTCTCCAGGAGGTCCTGCTCGCGCAGACCCAGCGTCGCCATCCGAGCTTCCAGTTCCGCCTGCTTCTTGTCCGTCACGCCGAAATCCATCTGCGTTGTCCTCAATCTGCCGCGATCGGCCTTATGGCGATCCTACGCCGCTGACCCGCCGAATGCAGCGAAAACCCCGGTCGTCGTCCCAGGGGTACATGGGAAAATCGGGATTGGTGCTGCCGCCATCCAGTCGCGGCGAAACCGCCTGCTCCAGGAGACCGGTCGCCATGGGCCCCTGGCGGGTCCGATACTGGGGACAACGGGTCCATGACCCGCCGCGAATGGCAATACCCGTGTCGTCCACGCTGCAGTACTCCCAGGCGTTGCCGACCATGTCATAGAGGCCCCATGCGTTCGGTCGCTTGCGGGCCACCGGGCGGGTGCCTGTGCCCTCCGTGTTGCACCGGTGCCAGCAGCAGCGGTCATCCAGCACATCGCCCCAGTAGAACTTCGTGGTCGAGCCGGCGCGACAGGCGTAGAGCCATTCGGCCTCCGTCGGCAGGTCTGCTCCCGCCCATTGGGCATAGGCCAGAGCGTCGGGATAGCCGAGGTACACCACGGGGTGCTCCCTCCCCTGCGGAAAGCCGGGACTCTTCCAGGTGAAGCGACTTCCCGCCCGCTCGGCGTCGGTGAGATAGCCCGTCTGCTGTACGAACCGGCGAAACTGCTCCACGGTCACTTCCGTGCGACCCAGCCAGAAACCCTGGGCGAATTGCACCTCCCGTGGGACGAGTCTCTCGGGACCGCTCGGGTCCACGGGAACCTGCGCTGTGAAGCTCCCCGCGGGCACCCACACGAAGGTCATGCCGTCCTTTGGGCTGTGCAACACGGTCCTTCGGGACGCGCAGGAACAGAGGAGACTCAGGCCGGCCAGACAGATCAGGACAAGCAGTTTCGGAAACATCTCCCCTCCTGTCAGATGGAAACCACCAAGGCGTCTTCGACAAAGACAACGGGAAAGGCGATCAGGGGTTTCTCAGCCGGGCCCTTCCGCACGGCGCCGTTCAGGTCGAAGAGGGAATGATTGAAACCGTTGCATTGCAGCACGCCTCGCTGAGGGTTGTAGCTGACCACCTGCCCGCCGTGGGTGCACAGGCGGGAAAGGACACAGTACAGCAGCTTGTCCACGTGAATGACGATGAGTTGGAGAGACTTGTCCTTGTGGACGATATAGGCGGCACTGCCCACCTCGCGCAACGAAGGGGCCTTCAGCAAGTCGATCGTCAGGCCGCCCGGCCCGAATGTCAGGCTCTCGGGCTCCAGTTCCGGCGTATCGCAACAGGAGGAGCGAGGCATACCCGGATCGCCCGTCATGCGACACCCGCAGATTCCCCCGGCCAACAACGCGCCTGTTTGAATCATTTCCCGCCGAGTCATTCCGTGCGGCATTTCCATTCCTTTCTTGACAGGATCGCTCCAAAGCGACCCCCACGTCACCCACCACGATCCCTACCTCATCGCCCGGCGCCACGCCGGAAGCGACCAGACCGCAGGCCGGGCAATTTTATCATCCGCCGGTCCGTTTGTGCCACTGTTTGTTCTTGCATTCCGATCGAGGTTCCGGTACATACAGGATCCGATGGAGCTTCGAGGCGCGCACGTCCCCTGGCTCGAAACGACAACTGTAGGACATGTGTGAGGATCGGCCCATGTTGAAAATCGGGATGATTGGTGCGGGATTTGTGGCGACGTTCCACGAGCGGGCCTTGCGGTCCGTCCGCAACGCGGAATTGGCGGGAGTGTTTGCCCTCAAGGGAGCGGAGGCACTGGCCCAGCGAGCTCGACAGGGCCGCCTGGGCGACACCCAGGTCTACGGCTCCATCGCCGAACTGGTCAAGGCGGTCGATGTGGTCTGCGTATTCGCTCCGAACTTCGCGCGGGTGGACATGATGCGACAGATCGCGGCGGCGGTCGAGGATGGGACGCGGATCAAAGGCATCATTGTTGAAAAGCCGCTTGCCCGCAACTTCGGCGAAGCGGACACCCTCGCGAGAATCGCCAAGGCGATGGGCGTGCCGACGGCGTACTTCGAGAACCAGATCCATATGCCCACGATCGTCCAGGCCCGCGCCCAACTGGCCCAGGTGGAAAAGGCCATGGGAGCGGCCCATCTGGCCCGCAGTGCCGAAGAACATGGGGGACCACACGAACCCTGGTTCTGGGACCCCACCACTCAGGGTGGCGGCGTCTGCTGCGACATGGGTTGCCATAGTATCGCCTGCGGCATGTACATGGTGACCCCAGCCGGCAAGCCGGTGAACTACCTCAAACCCCTCCGCGTCAATGCCACCATGGCTCTGCTCAAGTGGGGCAAGGAACCCTGGCTCGGGCAACTCAAGCAACGAGGCGTCGACTATTCGAAGATCCCTGCCGAGGATTATTCCAGCGTCACCATCGAATTCCAGGATCCCGAAACGCAGCACCACAGCGTGGTCCAAGCCACCAATTCCTGGATGTACGACGCTCCCGGACTTCGACTGCTCATGGAGACATTCGGCCCCGGCTACTCCTACACGGTCAACTCGCTCCAGTCGCCGGCCGGCCTGTTCATCAGCGACGCGGCGGCAGCGGCTGTCCTTGACGGTGAACTGGCCCTCGAGAAGTCCCAGGCTACCCGTGGTTCGCTGGTTCTCCGGCCGGATGAGGCCGGCCTGTACGGCTATGTTGCGGAGTGGCTGGACGCCCTCGCGGCATTCGAACAGGGTCGCGATGCGCTGCTCAACCTGGAATACGGCCGACTGATCACCCTGCTCATCATGGCCGCGTACATGTCGCACGAAAAGAGAAGAGTGATCGATCTGACCGACACGGCTACGCTCCACGAGCTCGAAACATATGTTCCCCTGATCCAGAAGGGTGAAGGCAGGCAGGTCTTGTAGTCCGGCGGCTCTGCCGGACAAGAGGCGGCAGGGCTTCACTCGGACAGGAGACGCAAACGCCCATCGGGTGGGCCGTGATCACTGCTCTGGATTGGAAAGGGAGTCTCTTTCAGTGGGCAAACCCACACCCTCTTTGATTCCCTCCTGGTCAATCCTGGATACGGAACCTTTGCGCCCCCAACTATGATCTGCGCTGAAAGACTGGCAGGTCCGCACCACGCAATTCCGGCTATGACGGACCGGCCACTCGCAGTGCATCCTCTCCTGCGGTCAATACCGGCGGTCGCCACGTCCTCCGCCCTGTCGGCCGCCTTCCTTCGGCGCCTTCGGCTTGGCCTCGTTGACCGTGATGGACCGGCCTTTGAAATCGGTTCCATTGAGCGCCTCGATTGCGGCCATGGCATCTTCCCGCGAAGGCATCTCAACGAAGCCGAATCCACGCGACTCGCCGCTGAACCGGTCCTTGATGACATTGGCGCTCGTCACGTCACCATAGGCCGCAAAGAGCTGCTGCAGTTCGTCATCGGCAACTGCAAAGGCAAGGTTTCCCACATAGATGTTCATCGTTCTTCTCTCCTTTTTTCACGTCATCGCACGCAGCCCGCACTTGTCCGGCATCAGCCACCACACGGCCACCCGGCTGCGTTTACAACCCGAGCGACCACCCATTCTATCCTGACTGGAGTCCACGGAGAAGAGGGGATCAAGGGCGGGAAATCAGGTCATTCGTCAGTGCAAACTCCACAATCCAGACACACCATACGAGTTCATAGCTCACGACGTTGTTATCAGACTACCAACAGGACCGGGACTCTGCAAGAGATATATCCGACTTTTCTTGCAGAGGAATCCCGAATTCTTCCATCGCCCAATGCCATCCCATGCTACCGACGATAGACCCCGCCCTTTCGCCGTTGCTCGGCCTTCTCACTGAGCACCGTCCCTTCGCACACGTCGAGGCCGATCCGTTCGATCAGGGTCTTGATATAGTCCAAATGGGGACAGGGCGGCGCATGGTAGTTGTCTTTGACCATGCAGGAGGACAACTGGACCACGATCTTGTCCTTCGATATTCCCTCCTTCTTGGCAATGGTCCTGAGCAGTCTTGTGAGCTTGCGATGGCTGGCCCGACCACAGCAGCCGCCACAGGTGATGCTCAGATATCGAATCGGCCGGTCCTTCGGGTACTGCGCAAAACCTCCCGACCGCTCGTGAAAAGCCTTCTCACACAAGTAGCCTGGACACCGCTCCTTGACGATATGACACTGCAGGACAACAACATAATCCTTGGCTGCGAGATCCGTCATTCTCCGTCCTTGCCCAAAGGAGTCTCCTCGAAGAACATGGCCCGAATCCCCCATTCCAGGGGGCCCCTTCTACAATGCGAATCGCTCCGTCGCCATCCGATGGATGTACTCACCGATCGCCAGAGATGCCGTGGCGGCAGGCGATGGAGCATTCAACACGTGGATCGCGTTGGAGCGACTCTCGATCTGGAAGTCATCGACGAGATCCCCCCGAGGGCCGAGAGCTTGAGCTCGAACCCCCACTCTGCCCGGCTGGATATCCTCGGCCGTCAGTGATGGCACCAGTCGCTGGAGTTGCAGGACGAGGAGCTTCTTTCGCAGCGCCCTCGCGCACTCGCCCAGGCCGTATCGCCAGTGCCGGGCGAAGAGCAACCACGTACCTGCATAGGACAGGGATTCCCATGTGTCACGCAGGCTCACGTCGGTTCTGCAATATCCTTCCCGCTTGAACGCAACAACTGCATTGGGGCCGCACTCCACGGACCCATCCACCATCCTCGTGAAGTGCACGCCGAGAAAGGGGAACTGGGGATTCGGCACCGGGTAGATGAGGTTTTTCACCTTGCCCGCGGCGGAATTGCTCAAAACCGAGTAGTCGCCCCGGAACGGAATAACCCGGACCGGCGGATCGATGCCGTCCATCCTTGCGACCCGATCAGATTGCAGGCCGGCACAGTTGATAAGGAAGCGAGTGCTGAACGTCCCCTTGGTCGTCAATACGTTCGTATAGAAATCGTGCTTGTCGAAGCCCAGGACACAGTGGTAAACAAGCACCTTGTTGCGCCGGCTCACATCCTGGATCAATCCCGCGAGCCTGCCGGCCACCGCAACAAAATCGATGATACCGGCCGATGGAACGTTCAGCGCGGCAATCCCGGCGGCGAAAGGCTCAATTACCCTGATCCGGTCCGGCCCGATTCGTTCGAGCCCTTCGACCCCGTTTTGCAGACCGTTCTGCTCGATCCGATCCAGAGTCGGCAACTCGGCCGGGTCCGTCGCGACGATAACCTTGCCGCAGAGGTCGTGACGGATGCCGTGTGATTTGGCAAACTCGATGAGTTCCTTACGTCCGGCGGTACACATCGCTGCCTTCGCCGAGCCGGGCTTGTAGTAGAGCCCCGAATGGATCACGCCGGAGTTGTGTCCCGTCTGGTGGGTCGCCACCCGCCCTTCCTTCTCCAGCACGGCGATCCGAACATCCGGGTGCGCCATCGCCATCTTGTATGCACACGCCAGTCCGATAATCCCGCCCCCAATCACAACGATGTCGAAATCAGTCTTCGTCACTGGGAGAGGACCTCGTTCTCGCGGCTCGTCAGCAACTCGATAATCTCACCGGGGGTCTCGGTTTCTTCCAGACGGGCGGGAAAGCGCTCGTCGTGGAGCATCCGGCACAGGCGTGCCAAAACGTGCAGGTGGTGACGATCATCCTGCGAAGCGATCAGGAAGAACAGCGTGGTCATCCGCCCGTCGGGAGCGCCGAAGGCAATCCCCTGCGGGGTCTTGGCCACCACGAGAATCGGCCCGGAAAGCGCATCGGGAAGCGGCCGGCGCGGGTGCGGGATCGCAATGCCTCGGTCTATCGCGGTGCTGCACAGCTCCTCGCGATGCAGAACAGCCTCCAGCAGCGCCCGCTCGTCCACGACCAGTCCCGTCTGCGTGGCCAGCGACACCAGCTCGCGCAGCGTGCTATCCTTCGTGCGGGAGCCCAAGTGCGTCGTGACCGCGTCGGGCCTCAAGAGCGGTGTGATGACAAGCTCATCCTGCTGGGTCTGACGCTGCTCGGTCATGCCCGCATCGACCCCGGCCAGGTGGTCGTGGCTCATCCCGCCCATCTCTTGCTGAAGCCACTCGGTGATCTGGGCCCGATTGAAGCGAAACTGCCCGCCGACCTTCTGACAGGGAATCTCTCCCCGCTGGGCCATCCGCTCCACGCGGCGCAGGTCGGCCCCCAACATTCGGGCCACGTCCTTTATGGTAAGTGTTCTATAGGGCATACGTCATCGATACATGAGTCTACCGACGACGAGTCACCCCTGCAATACCCATGGGAAGTTGATCGAACCGACAACTTGCGATAGGATCAGGATCAGCCGGCCCGGCTGTACGCGCAATCCATTGTGGACTCGTTATACGAAGGGCACGTCGGCAAGACAAACACGTGGAGGTCCGTCATGCAGGCAATTCGGGAGTTCTTCAAGAGAGACAGGTTCGCAGAGCACAGTGGAATTGAGTTGCTGGAGATTGGGGAGGGCCGAGCCAGGGCGAGGATGCCCATCCAGGACCATCACCACAACGGCGTGAATCTGGTCCATGGCGGCGCCATCTTCACCCTGGCGGACCTCGTCTTCGCAGTGGCCTCGAATTCGCACGGGACCATCGCAGTCGCGATCAACGCCAGCATCTGGTTCATCAAGGCGGCCAAGGAGGGGACGTTGTACGCGGAGGCCAAGGAAGTATCTCGCAATCCCAAGTTGGCGGTCTATTCCATCGAGGTTACGGACGACGCCGGCGAGATGGTCGCCAAGTTCGAGGGAATGGTCTATCGTAAGAAGGACCCGATTGCACCACAGGCATGACGGCTCGACGTTCAAAATACGAAACTCGAGGCAAATCCAAAGGCCCCACATCCAAATGACGAAGCGCGACCGACACCTGCGAATTCAACGGGCCTTACTGGACTGGTTCGCCACCAACGCCAGGGATCTCCCCTGGCGCAGGACGCGGGACCCTTATTCCATCTGGATCTCGGAGATCATGCTCCAGCAGACTCAGGTACCCACGGTCATCCCCTACTACGAGCGCTTCCTTCGTCGATTCCCCACGGTCCGCCGACTTGCGAGGGCGCGTCTGGACACGGTGCTCAAACTCTGGGAGGGTCTCGGTTACTACTCTCGCGCCAGGAGCATGCATCAGGCGGCCCGGGAAATGGTCTCGCGATTCAATGGCCGAGTGCCCCAGACGACGGACGACCTGCTGACTCTGCCCGGCATCGGACGCTACACGGCGGGCGCAATTGCCAGCATCGCCTTTGCGCAACGAGTTGCGCTCGTGGATGGAAACGTCGAGCGGGTCCTGTGTCGGCTCTTTCGCATCCGAGGCATTCCGAAGCAAGCCGCCACCCGCAGGAGGATCTGGTCCATCGCCGAAGAGATGTTGCCCACCGAGCAGGTCGGCCAGTTCAGCCAATCGCTCATGGAACTGGGCTCGGAGGTGTGCACGCCGCGAGCGCCTCGCTGCATGGATTGTCCGTTGCGGCGACTCTGCGAGGCGAAGCAGCACGACGAGCAGGACCAGTTGCCCATTCGTACCGGCAAGAAGCCATTGCCAGGCCATATCGTCGTGGTGGGTGTGATCTATCGAAACAGCCGAATCCTGATCGACAAGCGAAAACCCGAGGGCCTGCTGGGCGGACTCTGGGAATTCCCCGGCGGCAAGGTCCGGCCGGGCGAGTCGCTCCAAGCTGCCCTGCAGCGTGAGGTCGGTGAGGAACTCGATGTCAGGATCGAGGTCGGTCGCGAGATCGCTGTGGTCCATCACGCCTACACGCACTTCCGCGTCTGTATCCACGCCTTCGAGTGCCGACACGTCTCGGGCGTACCCCGCTGCATCGCCTGCGACGACCTCAAGTGGGTCCGGCCGACCGACCTCGGGCGCTACGCCTTCCCTGCCGCCAACAAGAGGATCATCGAGACGCTCCGCCCTCACCGGTCGGGTCCACGACGCCAGCCTTGACACACCTCGCCCAGACGTGCCACAATCAGTCCGGGCCAGGATGCTGTATCGCTCGCTGGGCCGTGGAGACAGACCATGGACAATCAACACAAGACGGTTTCCGCACGTGTCGTCGTGCAGTTGTTGCTCCTTGTCGTTCTCTTGCCGTTCCTGCCATTGTTGATCTCCTGGCGATGGGATTGGTGGGAAGCCTGGGCATACGCGATTCTCTTCATCCTGGGCTTCGCCGTCAGCCGCGGGCTTGCCGTGCGACGGCACCCTGACCTGTTGGCAGAACGCGTCCGCCTCATGCACCATGAGAATGTCAAACCCTGGGATAGACTCCTGGCTCCTCTGGTCGTGCTGGCCACCGCTCTAATCCCCCTGGTGGCCGGACTCGACGTGAGATTCGGCTCGTCGTGCCCCTTCCACCTGGCTGCGAAGCTCCTGTCGCTGGTCCTGATCCTGGGCGGATACGCATGGGGGACGTGCGCCCTGCTCGAGAACCGCTTCTTCTCCGGCGTGGTCCGCATCCAAACCGACCGAGGCCAACAGGTCGTGTCGACGGGCCCTTACCGCTGGATGCGTCATCCGGGGTATGCCGGTGCCCTGCTGGCCTCTCTGGCCACGCCCGTCCTGCTGGATTCCCGATGGTCATTCGTCCCTGTGGCATTGCTGACGGCGGTTCTGGTCATCCGCACCGCGTTGGAAGACAGAGTCCTGCAGAGAGAACTGCCAGGCTATGATGAGTATGCGAAACGGGTTCGTTACCGTCTGCTGCCGGGAGTGTGGTAACCATGAAGAGATATCCGACGGTTGGCGTCTGTGGCCTCGATTGCGGCTTGTGTCCTCGCTACTACACGGCCGGTCCATCCAGGTGTCCCGGTTGCGATGGTCCCGATTTCCCGAACAAGCGCCCCTCGTGTTCGTTCATCACCTGCTGCGTCAAGAAGAAGGGGCTCGAAGCCTGCGGCCAGTGCGACAACTTCCCCTGCGCCAAATTCAAGAGCGAGGACGAGTACCAACGAGCCAAGGAATCCTCTTCCTATCCGCCGTACAGAAAGGTCATGGCGAATCTGAAGTCCATCCGGGAGCACGGCATCGAGAGGTTCCTGGAGCAGCAGAGAAGACGAATCCAGTTGCTCGAACGGATGATCGCCGACTTCGATGATGGCAGATCGAAGAGCTACTACTGCCGCTCGGCAGCATTGCTCGATCCGGCCGATGTTGAGAGCTCGCTGGATGCGGCAGCCCGAAGGATAGAAGCGGAGCACGTCGCGAGGGACGACGTGAAAGCCAAAGCCAAGGTCCTCCGAAGTACCCTGAGCGGGCCTGCTGCAGAGGAGGGCATACGGCTCTGAGGGAGAGTCGACCGTCAGACCAGCGGAGTGGTCTGTAGGCAGTGCCCGGGGATGTCGTGATCGTGGGTTGAGGATTCGAGATGTCCGTTGACCTGACAGAGCGAGGTTGCTACCTTGGTTATGCAGATGTGTGAGCGCTGGGAAGCGTCCTCCGGTCGCACAGAGCGGGGAAACAGATGAAACTGGCCAAGGTCAGTGAAGCTGGAACCACAGAGGCTGTAAACGATGTGGAGGGAAGTAGAGATGCCGCACACGAATGAGGACCTTCTCAATGGGCGAGTCCAGAACGACGCCGTCTTTGTAGTAACGCATGAACCGCGGGAGGCAGGCCACTCCGTTGTTGTAGACATAGGGTTGACTGACTCGGCAGTCGTCCTTGATAAGCACGCGTCGGAATATG
>JAXDBU010000163.1:0-55880 GCA_034678485.1 Sedimentisphaerales bacterium
CCATGGCCCACCCGAAGGGGATGGAAATGGTGCTGGTTCGCCCCGTCGTGCGCAAGTCTCGTCGAGTGCACGACTTGGTGCGTTTTGTTCCGTTGTCTGTCCGTCTATTTCCAGAGGAGCGGGAATCTACTTCCTGGGACACGTCGCACGCCGCGGCTCCTGGATTCCTGCTTGACGCAGGAATGACAGAGTCGGGGCAACGTCTCGTTGCTCTGCGGGAGGTCGCAGCTACGATCCTGCACCCGACGCGGGTCCTGCTCGGAAAACTCGCTTGCAATCGTATCGAGAACGTGGTCTATTAGCTCAATAATCCGCTGACAGCAAGCGTCTTACTGAGCGTATGGCCCATTCATCAGCACAGGCATTGGAGATCTCAGACTATGGTGAAAAGACGGAAATGGACGAGACGAGAGCTCTTGAGGAGTTCGGCGATGGCGGCCGGGACCCTGGTGTTGTCGGGTGCGGCCGGGCCTCTGGCCTACGCACAGGGCAGCGATGAGATTCGCGTCGGCGTCGTCGGCTGCGGCGGACGCGGCTCCGGCGCCGCTCACGATTGTGTTAGTTCGTCCTCCGGCGTGAAGGTCGTCGCCCTGGCGGACACCTTCAAGGACCGCCTGGAGGGCCTCAAGAAGGACTTCAACGTTCCGGACGACCGCTGCTTCGTCGGTCTGGACGCCTACAAGCAGCTCATGGCTCTCGACGACGTCAATCTGGTCATCCTGGCGACGCCGCCGGGCTTCCGGCCCAAGCAGTTCGCCGAGGCGATCCGCAAGGGCAAGCACGTGTTCATGGAGAAGCCGGTGGCCGTCTGTCCGGCGGGCGCCAAGATGGTGATCGAGGCCTCCGGACTGGCTTCGCAGAAGGGTCTCGGAGTCGTCGCGGGCACGCAACGCCGCCACCAGCCGGAATACGTCGAGACCATGAAACGGATCCACGACGGCGCGATCGGTGACATCGTCTCCGCCCAGTGCTACTGGAATATGGGCGGCCTCTGGGTGCACGAGCGACAGGCCAGCGAGAGCGACGTCGAATGGCAGATGCGCAACTGGCTGTACTTCACCTGGCTCTCCGGCGACCACATCTGCGAGCAGCACGTACACAACATCGACGTGATCAACTGGGCGTTCAAGGACGTGCAGCCGGAGACCGTGTACGCTGTGGGCGGACGCCAGTTCCGCACGGAGCCCAAGTACGGCCATATCTTCGACCATTTCGGGGTCGAGTTCACCTATCCCGGCGATGTCAAGACGATCAGCATGTGCCGCCAGATCGAGGGCACGGCGGGCAACGTCAGCGAACGCGTCGTCGGCACGAAGGGCTGGAGCGATTGTGCCGGGACCATCGAAGGCGAGAACGCCTGGCGGTACAGGGGACCCAAGGCCAACCCCTACGTCCAGGAGCACGCGGATCTCATCAAGAGCATCCGCGAGGGCAAGCCGCTCAACGAGGGCAAGCGGATCGCGGAGAGCACGCTGTGCGCGATCATGGGTCGCGAGTCCGCCTACTCCCGCGTGCAGTTCACGCGATCGTGGTTCATGAACCGCAGCACGCTGAACCTCCTGCCGTCGGACGAGCTGAAGCTCAGCGATGCGATGCCCGTGCCGCCGGTGGCGGTCCCCGGCCGGTATGAGCTGGCTGGCTGGGTCCGCGAACGGCGCGGCAACGCCGGATGAGCCGCACGCGTCTGGTGGGCGTGGGCGGAAAGACACGAAGATACCGAACGAAGGAGATTTTCGATATGTCGTCACAAAGCAACACGATATCCGGGACCCAGGCGAGCGTGGCAGCGGGCACGGCCGCCGTGCTGGCAGGCATGGCGCACGCACAGGGCTCCGACAAGATCAAGGTGGGAATGCTGGGCTGCGGCGGACGAAACAACGGCGCCGTGCGGCAATGCCTCCAGGCCGATCCTGGCGTCGAAGTGATCGCGATGGCCGATCTGTTCGAGCGCAAGGTCCGCGGCACGCGCGATAGTCTGGCGAAAGAGGCCGCCGATCGCGTCAAGGTCGCGGACGACCACATGTTCTGGGGCTACGACTGCCACGAGAAGCTGGCGCAGTGCGAGGCCGACCTGCTGCTGATGGCGACCGCGCCGGCGTTTCGCGGGCGACAACTCATGGCGGCCGTCAAAGCGGGCAAGCACGTCTTCACGGAGAAGCCCGTCGCGACCGATGTCGCGGGCTGTCGGGAAGTGATGGAGGCCTCGCGACTCGCGGCACAGAAGGGCCTGTCCATCGTCGCGGGCACCCAGCGCCGGCACGAGTTCAGCCGGGTCGAGCTGATGAAACGCATCCACGAGGGCGCGATCGGCGAGCTGGTCGGCGGACAGTGCTACTGGTACGGCGAGGGCATCTGGTTCCGCGGCGCCTCGGAGGGCATGAGCGAGCTGGACTGGCAGTGCGAGAACTGGTACCACTTCACCTGGCTCTCCGGCGACCAGATCTGCGAACAGCACATCCACAATATCGACGTGCTGAACTGGTGCTTCGACGGCCCGCCGGTCAAGATCACCGCGCTCGGCGGGCGCCAGTGGCGCAGCACCAATCAGGAGCAGGTCAGGATCGCCAAGGAGGTCTGCAAGAAGTACAACAACGGCAGCGAAGAGGGCTGGGAGAAGTACAACGGCGATATCTGGGACCACATCTACGCGGAGTTCGAGTACGCCAACGGCGCACGCTGCCTGAGCTTCAGCGGTCACAGCCCGCCGCGAGGCTCCGGACGCCAGGGCGAGAAGATCGTCGGCACCAAGGGCACCAGCGACTGCCGGATCGGGATCTCCGGCGCCAACGCCTGGAAATACGACGGCGAAATGGTCGACGGCATGCTCCAGGAGCACAAGGACCTGATCGCGAGCATCCGCGGCGGCAAGGCGCTGAACGAGGGCGTCCGGGTCGCCGAGAGCACCCTGACCGCCATCGGCGCCCGCATCTCCGCCTATACCGGCCAGGTCGTCACGTGGGACTGGCTCATGAAGGAATCGAAGCAGAGCCTCGTGCCCAGCCAGGCGGATCTCCTGGCGGGCAAGCCGCTCTATCACCCCATCGCGACCGGCCGCGACCCGATGGTGTGAAAATTGACAATTTACTATTGATGATTGGCTGTCGCGAGTTTCGGGCGCCAGGCTCGAATTGCAGGTCGGTCATTAGCAGATGGTGAGACAACAAGGCCCGGCGGATTTGGCAGTTCGTCGGGCCCTTTCTCTGGCCTTTCGAGGAGGCTGAGCATGTTGCACGGCATTGGCGTATGTCTCGTCCTGCTGACAGCAGGTCCGCTCTCTGCGATCGCGTCTGTCCCTGAAGCCCTTCGGTTGTACTTTGCCCCGCCCGAGCAGTCTGCGAGGGATTTGGGGGGCTACAGGTCGCCTCTCGTGTTCGATGACGGAACGCCCGTGAAGACAGCCGCCGATTGGCCCCGACGCAGAGCGCAGATTCTGGCTGCGTGGTGGAACCTGATCGGGCGATGGCCGCCGCTGATCGAGAGGCCTGAAGTCCAGTACGTGGAGCGGACGCGTCGTGACAACTTCGTGCAGCAGAGGGTCGTCGTCGAGATCGCGCCGAACCAGCAGACAGTTTCGGGCTACCTGCTCGTCCCCGAGGGGGAAGGTCCATTTCCGGCGGTGCTCGTGGTCTACTACGACGCCGAGACGGCGGTGGGCCTGAACGACAAGGAACTCCGTGACTTCGGCTATCAATTGGCCCGACGGGGTTTCGTGGTCCTGTCCGTCGGCACGCCGGCGTTTTGCAGTCTCGATCCGCCGTACAAGCCGCTATGGGATGTGCCCGAGGGACAACCGCCCCTCCAGCCGCTCTCGGCCCTCGCCTATGTCGCCGCCAACTGCCACACCGCTCTGGCCCACATGCCCAGCGTCGATCCGCAGCACATCGGCGTCGTCGGCCACTCCTACGGCGGCAAGTGGGCGATGTTTGCCTCCTGCCTCTATGACAGATTCGCCTGCGCCGCCTGGTCGGACCCTGGGATCGTCTTCGACGAGACCCGTCCGAACATCAACTACTGGGAGCCCTGGTACCTGGGCTGGGATGCGACGACGCAGCGCCAGCGGGGTGTCCCGAGCGACGCCCGTCCTCGGACAGGCCCATACAAGACGATGATTGAAACGGGCCGGAACCTGCACGAGCTGCACGCGCTGATGGCCCCGCGGCCGTTCCTCGTCTCCGGCGGCGCCGAAGACCCGCCCAAACGCTGGCAGGCCCTCAACCACACGGTCGCGGTCAACAAGCTCCTGGGCTGTGACAACCGCGTCGCCATGACCAACCGCGAGACCCACAGCCCCACGCCGGAGTCCAACGAGCAGATCTACGCCTTCTTCGAGTGCTTCCTGAAGGATGCCGTGTCCGAGTCCCTGGCCGTCACAGACCGTGGCAGCTCTTGATGATGTAGCCGCCGGACTTCTCCTCGGGCTCCAGTTCCAGAATGCCTTGCGCCTGGGCCTCCTCCAGGAGTTGGCCGAAGGAGCGGAAGCCGTAGTAGGACTCGCTGAAGCCGGGCTTGCGGCGTTTCAGCGTTTGCTTGATCATGGAGCCCCAGATCTTCTCGCCCTCGCCGCGTTCTTCGAGCAGCGCCTCGTAGGTCTCGACGATCAGGTCCCACGCTTCCTGTTTCTTGTCCTCGGGGGGCTTCGGCGCCTTGGTGGGACCCCGTGCGGGCTTGCTCTTCGCCTCGGTCGGCTCCTTCTTGCGGGGCGGCTGGCGGCGGACCAAGTCGTCGTAGTAGATGAACTCGTCGCAGTTGGCGATCAGCAGGTCCGAGGTCGAGTTCTTGACGCCGACGCCGATGACGATCTTGTCGTTCTCGCGGAGCTTGCTCACCAGCGGCGAGAAGTCCGAATCGCCGCTGAGGATGACGAACGTGTCCACGTGCTCCTTCGTGTAGCACAGGTCGAGCGCATCCACGACCATGCGGATGTCCGCGGAGTTCTTGCCCGACATCCGCACGTGCGGGATCTCGATCATCTCGAAGGACGCCTCGTGCATCGAGGTCTTGAAGTCCTTGTATCGCTCCCAGTCGCAATAGGCCTTCTTGACGACGATATTGCCCTTGAGCAGGAGCCGCTCGAGGACTTTGCCGATGTCGAACTGGGCGTAATGCGCATCCCGAACGCCCAACGCGATGTTCTCAAAATCGCAGAACAGGGCCATATTCTTCGTGTCAGACCGATTGCTCATACCGCGGTTCCTTCCATAGATAGTTCATACACTCGGGTCTTCCGAGAATTGTCCCGCCAACGTTGTTGGCTCGTCGGCGACTTGCGTCACCCAAGGACGACACTGCCCTGGCGGAAGTCAATCTGCATTGCCTGCCCGCGAAGGAAGTCCAAGCCCAAAAGACCGTCGACACTTGCGCTTGGCGGCAGCGTGTGAGCCAACACGGGAAAGTGGAGACGCTCCTGACCAAGTGCGTTCAGTCGAGCGATTGCCATGCGGGGAGCGAATTCCACTCCACTTCCTGTGGTCACCTGGACCCGCTCAGGTGCCAGGGAAGGGTCATACCCCACGGCGATCAACGGTGCGACGTTGAGCATCGTCCCGGTAGCCCCAGTGTCCAACGCCAAGCTCAGAACGATACTCCCGAAAGGGCCGAACACCTCGGCCTGCACAACAACGAGGCCGTGTTTGGGATTGAACGAGTAGCTCACAGAACAACCGCCGTCTCTTCGGGGATCTCGCCGGTATATATCACGGCGGATCGCTTCAACCGCAGGGCAACCGCCTTGCGATACACTTCATCCCGATCTTTGCTGTGGTGAACGACGCTGCCGCTCAAGACTCTAAGTCCCTGATCGGTCTTGGGGTTCTCTATCAACACCCATTCCGAGCCAAACCGCGACTCGATTTCTTCGATGGTCATTTCCTTGCTCATGGTGGCTCCGACAATCCTGTTGCTGCCATACTAACACGGGCATCCTCACGAATCCAGTGCGATTTGGCGGGAATCAACTGGATGCATGTCAACCAACGATGTAACAGGCACCTTCCATGGGCTCGTCTTATCACGGAACAGCAGAAACCTCCCCGCTGGCATCCCGAAGGCGATAAACGCCGTGGGACACTCTTCGCGGCATTTTTCGGCTTCTTGCGTCGGCGGTCTGCCGGTAGAATCTGACTCTGAACAGGGGGGCTTGGCATGCCCTCGCGACAATACGGTACCGTATTCGGGAGAAGGACAGGGGGCAGCATGGGCAGGACATTCGGGAGCGTGAATGAGGTTCTGGATTTTGCCATTGCAGGAGAGATCGAGGCCAGCGAATTCTACACTGCGCTGGCGGGCAAGATGGAAGCGCCGGCGATGAAGAAGGCGTTCGAGGAGTTCGCGGCAGAGGAACGGGGGCATCGGGCGAAGCTGGAAGCCGTCAAACGGGGTGAGCACTCGTTCGGAACCGGCGCGAAGCAGGTCCAGAGCTTGGGACTGGCCGACTATCTCGTTGCACAGAAGCCCTCGGCACAGATGGACTACGCCCAGGCCCTCGTTCTGGCGATGAAGAAGGAAAAGGCCGCCTTCAAGCTCTATTCGGATCTGGCCGCCGCGGCGCCGGACGATGCTCTCCGGCACCTGTTCCTGTCGCTGGCGGCGGAAGAGGCCAGGCACAAGCTGCGCTTCGAGGTCGAGTACGACGACTTCGCGCTGAAGGAGAACTGACCGTCGCGGCGGCCGCGATGGAAATCCGAAGTCCGAATATCGAAATCCGAGACAAATCGAAAGGACCGAAATCGAAATGACGGAAACGCTGGCGCCGGCCGGAGGGGCCGTTTTGAGTTTCGGGTTTCGGTCATTCGCGTTTGTTTCGGATTTGGCGCTTCGAGTTTCGGATTTGCAGTTTGTTGGTCGGAGGACTGCCATGAGAGTATGGACGATGCTCGTTGTTGCTTTCTGCATGGAGGGAGCAGCACACGCGGCTGGGTCGGTCTTTCCAGGCCGGGAGTGGGCGACGAAATCGCCCGAGGAAGTGGGGGTTTCAGCGGAGAAGCTGAAGGTCTTCAGCGACTTCGCAGGCGGGTTCGGCTGCGTCATTCGACACGGGTACATGGTCTACTCCTGGGGCGATCCCGCCCGGCGGATGGATGTCGCCTCGGCGGCAAAGCCCGTGTATGCTCATTTCCTGTTCAAAGCGGTCGAGGACGGGCGAATCGCCAGTCTCAATGAGCCGGTCTGCAACTGGGAACCCCGACTCAAGCAGATCAACGCGAGCCTGGGACACAAGGACTCCCGGATCGCCTGGCGGCACATGGCGAACCAGATCTCGTGCTACGGTCTCGTCGAGGAGCCCGACGCCGCGTACGCCTACAACGACTGGCAAATGGCCTTGTTCTTCGACACGCTGTTCGCGAAGGTCTACGGAGCCGCGCACGCGACCGTGGATTCGCAGGTCCTCCATCCGCTGTTGACGGACCTGATCGGCTGCCAGGACGACCCGACCTTCGTGGCCTTTGGCGAGGACGACCGTCCGGGTCGGCTGGCGATCTCGCCCCGCGATTTCGCGCGGTTCGGCATGCTGTATCTCCACCGCGGCCGGTGGGGCGACAAGCAACTGCTCAGTCCCGAGCACGCGAAGATGGCCGTGACCAGTCCACTGCCGAACTCGATCCCACGAGCAGGGGACAAGGCCGCGGAGATGATCCCCGGCCAGCGAAGTCTCGGCTCGCGACAGATCCCGGACAACCAGACCGACCACATGGGCAGCTATAGCTGGCTGTGGTGGATCAACGGCGTGGACCGCGAAGGCCTCCGGCATTGGCCCGATGCCCCGACGGACGCCTTCGGCTGCTTCGGCCACGGCGGCATCCGCGCGATGGTTGTCCTGCCGAGCCTCGACCTGATCGTGAGCTGGAACGACACGCGAATCGAGGGCCGGGACAGAGAGAACGAGGCCCTCCGACTTCTTCTCGACGCGGTCGTCGAACCGAAGGGACACGCGGTGTCTTCCGCTGACCCGTCCCCCCGATCCAGTCGTCCGCAGTTGTTCCTGTGCGGGCCGGGGGACCCGGAGGGATTCCTCTACCGAGGGACGCTGAATCCCGACGGCACGCGAGCCGGCGACCAGATGCAACTGATCGAGAAGCTCGCGCCCACCGGCGCCAACTGCATCTACCTGATGGCGATCCGCTCGCACGGCGGCGACGGCGACCCGACGCACAATCCCTTCGTCCGCAACGACCCGGCCCAGGGCATGAACGCCAAGGTCCTGGATCAGTGGGAGCAGTGGTTCGCCGAGATGGATCGCCACGGGATCGTCATGTACCTCTTTATCTACGATGACGACGCCCTCGTGTGGAACACCGGCGATGAGGTCGGCGACCGAGAACGGGAGTTCCTCCAAACGCTCGTGAATCGGTTCAAGCACCACAAGCACTTGGTCTGGTGCGTCGCGGAGGAGTACGGCGAGAAGCTCAGCGCCGAACGAGTCCGGTGGATCGCAAGACTGATCCGGGACGAGGACGATCGGGGCCACTCCATCGCGGTTCACAAGAACGACGGCCTGGATTTCTCCGAGTTTGCCGACGATCCCTGCATCGACCAGTTCGCGATTCAGTACAACGTCGAGACCGCAGAGCAACTGCACGCAGGCGTGGTCCAGGCCCGGCGCGAGGCCAAAGGCCGCTACAGCGTGAATCTCTCCGAGGCCGCCGACTGGGGCGCCGGCGCCGAGTCGCGGCGCAAGTGCTGGGCCTGCGCGATGGGCGGCGCCTCGGTGATGGTCCTCGGGATGGACATCGCGAGCACGCCTGCGAGCGATCTGGAGGACTGCGGCACGGTGGTCCGCTTCTTCCAGATGGTGGCGGATCTGTCGTCCATGGAGCCACGGGACGAGCTGGCGCACGCCGGCACGCAGTATGTGCTGGCGGGACCGGGCGAGTCGTACGTGATCTACGCGTCGAAGCCCCAGGCACAGGTGGGCCTCAAGGGCATGACGGCGGGCACATACTCGTTTCGCTGGCTCGACTGTGCGAGCGGAAGGACCGTGGTTCAGGAGTTGGTCCGCGTACTCGCGGGCGACGGGACCTGGGCGAGGCCGGAAGGCATCGGCGACGAGGTCGCGGTCTATCTGCGTCGCGTCGGCGAGTGAGCGGGTCTTGATATGTCAAAGAGCGTCGAGGGGTCTGGCCTTGCCATCGAGCAGCAGGGGGCCGGCGGGTGCCTTCCAGACTTGGCACAGAGGTTGTTCTTCGCGTTTCCAGCCGCGCTTGTCCAATTGGGGCTGTGTTGTGTAGCGGAACTGCCCGGAGGCGGCGTGACGGTATTCGTAGAGCGGCACGATGCACGGATTCGCAGTCGCCTGCCCGGTCGGCGGCATCGCGCGGAACAATGGCTTCGCCGACGTGTCCTGTGACTCGGTCGTCAGGCGGGTGTTTCCATCGGGCAGCTTCTCCGCATACACCGAGACCAGGTATTCATCGCCTCGACCTGGCTCGATGGCGCAGAACGCGACGGACTCGACGTCGTCCCATTGGTTGCGTTCTGCGATGGCGCTGCTCAGCAAGTATGTCCCGCGGTCCTGGTCGTCTCGCACCTGATAGACCGCGACCGGCAGGACCAGCCGGGGATCGTCCAAGTCCAGGCGGTACATGATCTGGTTGTAGTCGTATCGCGGCGTGGCCCGCTCCTCCGAGCCGGAGAAGGTCCACGAGTAGGTGCCCTCGAAGTAGATCGTCCGGCCGCGGTCCTGGTCGAAATAGGGGTGGTGCTTGGGGTTGTAGAACGAATACTTGTTGTGCGTCGCGATCTTGCGGGCGTAGGCCCACGGCCCGACCGGCGTGTCCGCTTCCGCATACCAGACCTCGCCTATGTAGGAACTCTCCCCTCCGGCCTGCAGGAAGAGAGCGACCCACTTGCGCCGGTGGGCATTGAAGTAGACGCTCCCGCCGTGCGGCGTGACTTCCTCGCCCGTTTCCGCGTCGAGAAAGCGGGTATTCTTCTTCTCCCGCTTGAGAGCCTCGGTGACATGGGCTCGTGCGGAGGCGTCGGCTCCGGCGATGTCCCCGAATGTCGCCCAGCGGGGCGGCCCGCCCTGCGAATCGGTCAGGACCTCGTAACGATTCGGATCGGTCACGCAGTCCCACTTCGCCTCCACTCGCATGCGGACGGTCAGCGGGAAGGGCAGTGCGAAGTAGTAGTACGGCCGGCCCTCGACCTCGACGCGGAACGCGTGCCCGAAGTCCGGATAGGGCAGCAGATTCGGGTCCGAGCGGACGATGGGCTCGAAGGAGCCTGTGTCGTCGTTGAAGACCATCAGGCCTCGCTCCAGGACGTGCCCCATGTCCTTGAGCCGAGCGTATTTGGCGACCATCCGCTCCCGACCATCGTTGTCCTGGACGACGAGAAAGCCGTCGAGCCAGACGAGCCCGGGCTCTTTCATGCGGGCGACGGGCCGACTGAAGCCGTCCTTGTCGACGAAGTAGTCGAGATCGACGCCGACCGCAGGGTCGAGACCGCCTCGCCCGGGCAGGTCGGACACCGCGCCCGCCATGGCGAAGTGGCCGAGCGGATACGACGGCCGGCCGGTATCGCCCCACGTCCAGAAGAGCCGGCCGTGGTAGATGCAGGTGTCCACGGAGTCTTGGCCCATGACCTGGCCGTTTAGGACTGGATTCTTCAGCGGGACGGGGCGACCCACCAGGGAGCTGTCGCGGTAGATGCCCTGACCTGTGACGCGGTACAGACGTTCGGCGATGTTGATCCGGTCGATCTTGACGACCGCTGTCGTGCCCGGCGTCGTGCGGAGCCTGACGCCGCGATACCCGAAGCCATCCTTGGGGTGCTCGTAGCCGTGACTCTCGACGAAGAAGAAGACCTCTCGGTCCATCAGGCCCGGCTCGAGAAGCGCGATGATCCCGTTGCTGTCGGTGAAGTAGCGGATGCAGTTCGTCGTTCTGAGCTCGACCAGCGGCACTCCCCGGCCCGTCCGGCTGTCCACCACCTGGATCGCGAAGTACTCGCCGGCGTGATTCGGCTCCCCGGCCGGAACGTACCCGCCCGCGGATGCGACCAGGAGTATCATTACCATGGCAGGGACCGATAGGTTCTCACGCGTCATCGAAGTCATTTCGTGCGTCATGTGCCACCCGTTCTTCATCAAGTCGGTGTTTGCGTTGTGACCTCTACCCGCCCGCCGCACCGTCCATCCAAGGCACAATACCACACTTCCGACCGCCAATCGAGCCGCGAGTTGCCTCTTGACGCGGCGCCGGGCCGCCCGCGATTGGGTTCGTTTCGCACGATTCTCCCTCGGCCGGCACATCCGCAACAGGCCGGGGATAGGCGATGGATGGAATCGTAGCACGGGCATCCTGCCCGTGAGTAGCATGGGCGTCCCGCCCATGATTCCCGCCAGTCGGCGCGCTTGTAGTGACGCCGCAAGGCGTTTTCTTCTCTTGGAGTTCGAAGTGTGATGTTTGAAGTGTGAAGTCAGAAGAGCAACCGCCTATGGCCTGGCATGTCGCACCTGACGCTCGCTCCGACGATGGACTTGCGTCAAACGAACCCAATTCCGCCGGCGTTGCAGACTCCCAACCCGCTGGGAGGTTGCCCTCTGAACGCGGGACCTCTGGCGCCGTGGCCGCCGTCGTGCGTGCTTCTCGCTCTTTGCGTAGTTGGGCCATCGTCCGGTACAGGCTGCTCTCGATCCGTCGCTCGTACATGAGCAGCCGGTCCAACACGCGTGCCTCCGCGAAGTCCGCGACGACCAGCTTGCCCAAAGCAGCGTTCTCCTCGACCACGCCGGCGATGCCCCGATCCCACTGGCTCCCCTTGAGCTGTTTCCACTCTTCCAGCCGGGCTTCCAGCAGGTCCGTCGGCTCGCCATCGTCCAGCGCCGCGAAGGCCGCGGTCTGGAGGCGTTCCGCCCGTAGCAGCCGCCAGGAGAGCCCAACGACCCGCTCGGCCAACATCGCCTCCACCGCTCCGGCCGGCGCCAGCTCCTGGAGCATCCCCTCCCGGTAGATCTCGAATTCCGCCGGGTCCTCCCCCTGGATGACCGCCTCCCGCGCCAAGAGCCCATGCTTGACCGCGTTCCGGGAGGCCCTCTCCTTGCCTTCCGGCGTCCGCGGTCCCGTGGACTTCTGGGCATTCAACCGATTCGCCTGGATTTGTGCAGCAGTCGCCATACTGAGCCCTCCGAATTCACGATTCACGATTTGCGGTTCACGATTCGCAACCCCACGCGGGGCATCATGTATGGGTATTATACCATAGTCGAGAGCGTATTTCAACAACAATATAACAAACTGAATGGATATTCTCCGCGTTCTAAATCCCGCTCCCGCCGGGACTGACGAAATACCGCGAGAGAATCTCCACCACAGAGGCTCGGAGGCCACGGAGATACGGAGCCGCGGATGCACGCCGACTCCGACCGTGTCATTCCCGCGCAGAGCCCGCCCTCGACCTGATCGGGGGCGGGAATCCAGGTTCTTCTAACCACAGAGGATGCCGATGGCCACAAAGGCAGAAGCACATGTGGGATTCGGCGACAGTGGTAGGGTGGGCTGTGCCCACCGCAGTGGTCACGCAAACGTGCAAACAGCAGAACAACCACCGGAGTTCCGAGATTGGGTCACGCCATTCCTCCCCATGGAAAGCAGTGGAAAGCAGGGACTGTCCCCCCCCACCCCCTGCACCCCTTCAGGGCTGGCCCCACCTCCGCGTCCCATCCAAGAGCCGCGACCCACTGCGATTCGCCCACAATATGAACCTTGGCGCCTCGCTTGCGATAGGCGACAGCTTTCTCGATTTTGCGTCCATGGGTTGTGCTGATCCAAGCCTCGCTCGTCATTGTGCCAATTACCAGATAATCGAGTCCGAACGTGACTCGTTCGGCGACAGTGCCGTTTCGCAGTTGTACTGCCCGCTGACAAGCAGATCGCGTTCCATAGAGGAATTCGCCGGTGAAACAGAAACAGTGCTCGGCCACTTGAACGCAGCAGTTCTCTTCTATGGGCAGCGAGGTAGCCTGGCCAAACACAGCGCCGGTGTCCTGAAGGGTTCCACCGATGAGGGCCTTGAGCGAGTCGTGCAGGTATTGCCGCTCCTTCTCATCAATGAAGCCATCTCTGAGGGCTTCTCGAACTCGTGCGTAGATGACTTCACCTGGCCACGTATATGCGATGTCTCCGTGTTCATTCAGCCAGACATTCAGGAATCGAATCTCTTCGTCGTTCAGAATCCCGTCAGCCATCTCTCCTGCACAAATGCCCAGCAGCGATTCGCACGACCGGCCGAGGACTCTTGCGTCAGTAGCCCGTCGGATCATCGTGGCTTTCATTTGCTCTGACGGTGACATTGGTTTGCTACGTTCTCCAGATGACTTCGCCCACTTCTCCTTCAACTCTCTAATCAAATCGTCCGACATAGATCCTC
This sequence comes from Sedimentisphaerales bacterium, assembly GCA_034678485.1. GTDB lineage: Bacteria > Planctomycetota > Phycisphaerae > Sedimentisphaerales > Anaerobacaceae > PLanc-01. Next base: position 13,369 of record JAXDBU010000163.1, read on the forward strand.
CACTTCTCTCAATGGATATTGCGGACAGTCATGAATGGTGCTTCCTTGAGGTTGTCGGCAGAGCTTGGAGCGGCGTGTCTGAAGTGAAAAGGCGGGTCGCCGACCCCAAGCACCGCCTAAGGAACTGCCATTCCGGACAGTCATCTACTCATGTGTCCTCTTTCGCGTTTCACCCGACATCTGGACTGGTGCTACTATCCAAGTCATCCTCGGCAGACTTGTCCAGCGTACCGGAACCTCCAGTCATTTCATCGCAGCTTCACCGAGTATCACGAAATGCGTCGAGGCAAGCAAGGAAAAAGCCGGACAACCGGCTCTGAAATCCGAAATCCGGATTTCGCGTTTCGAGTTTCGTGCTTCCGCGGTCGCGGGGGATCCCGCCGCTATAGGACGATTCGGAAATCCGTGTATCGGGGGCTGACGACCGCCGGCTCGATCTGGGTGTCGCGGATGTGGCCGGCGAACTCCGCCTGGACGTCGGCGATGAAGTTGTCGATCTGGGTGGCGTCGCCCTGGACGAGCATTTCGACCGAGCCGTCGGGCTGGTTGCGGACGAAGCCGGCGACCGCGTACTGGCGGGCGATGCTGTTGGCGGTGTAGCGAAATCCGACCCCCTGGACTCGCCCGCGGAAGATGACATGCCTGGCCGTCTGTTCCATGCGTCGTTCCCTGGCTGGTTGCGGTCGGTCGGTATTCGGGTTGACGATCGACCGTTGATCGTTTACTATCCGACTTCTGCAATGTGCCTCGGGTATTCGCCGAGGGGGGCCTTATACATCCTGTGAATTGTAAATCGCGCATGGTCAATCGTAAACCGGAAACTCTCGTCGCGCTGGGTGTCTCGCTGGGCGCGATTCTCCTGTCATTGCCTGCTTTGGACAAGGGGTCCCTCAACGACGATTTCATTCATCGCTCGATCCTCGCCGGGCCTTGCGCCGCGACGGATCGCCTGTCGGAGAGGGGCTTGCTGTCGGAGGGATCGGGCCGGCTGGATCACGTGCTGTCTCACCTGTTCGTCGCAGTGCATCCGGACGAGAACCTCCAGTCCTTAAAAGCCTACGGCGCTCTGCCCTGGTGGACTCACGATGGTCTTCGAGTGGCATTCTGGCGGCCGGTGGCGTCCTTCACACACTGGCTGGACTCCCAGTTCTTTGCCCAGTCTTCCCTGCTGATGCATCTTCACAGCGTCTTGTGGTTTGCCGCCGCGGTGACGGGTATCGCCGTTCTGTATCGCCGGATTGCTCCAGTTGCGGCTGATTCCTCGACTGCACGTGTTCGATGGATCGCCGGACTGGCGATACTCCTGTACCTTCTCGATGGCGACAGCTACTTCCCCACCATGTGGATAGCCAACCGCAATCTCCTGATCTCGTTGTTCTTCGGTACTCTCACTCTGATTGTCCATGACCGCTGGCGACGGGAGGCGTGGCGCCCCGGCGTCGTGCTCGCGCCGACCTGCCTGCTGCTCTCCGTGCTGGCTACCGAGGGAGGAATCGCGACCTTCGCCTACTTGTTCGCCTATGAGGTCGCGCTGGCGCGTGGACCCGTTCTCCGGCGGGGTCTTTCCCTGGTTCCGGCGGTTCTCGTCATCGTCTTGTGGCGACTGGTCTATAACCTCCTGGGCTATGGAGCCAATGGCGGGGGCTTCTACTTCGATCCCGTTCGCGAACCCCTTGGCTATGCGATTGCTGTCGTGCTTCGGGGGCCGTTCTTTCTTGCAGGACAGTGGACCGGCGTGCCCGCGGATCTGTATGGCTATCTTCCACCGGTCAGCAAGTGGCTCCTCTGGGGCCTTCTGACTGCTCTGACGGCCCTGATGCCTGTCGTTCTGACCCCCATGCTGCGAGCGAACCGACGTGCGACGTTCTGGCTGATTGGAATGTACGGTGCGGCGTTGCCCGTCTGTGCGACGGTCCCGATGGGCCGGGCTATGCTCTTTGTTGCCATCGGCGCCTTCGGCGTTGTGGTTGAGTACATCGGAGGCTGGCTGGCGAAGGATCGGTGGATGCCGCGTGGCGGTTGGATGTGGCACGTCTGCCGGACGCTCGTCGTCGTGTTCCTGGTTGCCCATCTGCCGGTGGCGGCGGTTGGACGCCTTACCGTGCCGCGCGTGACCGCAAGGATGCAGGAGAAAGTGGCCGAGACACAGGATCTCAGGCCGGCCGGGTCTCTGGAGGGGCAGGACCTGATCGTCGTGAACGCGCCGAATCCGATCTCGTTCCTGTACGATCCCTTCCGACGGGCCTGGGAGGGCCGGCCGCTGCCTCTGGGTGTTCGCATCCTGGCCCCCGGCTTCAACACAGTGGACGTGACGCGAGCCGGGCCACAACGATTGACGGTGCGATCCGTCTCGGACAGCCTGCTTGACTGTCAACGCGGCCAGCGCATGGATTTCGCCTTCTTCTACAGGTATCTTGGGGATGTTCGCAGCCGGGAGCATCCGCTTCATGCGGGGGATCGCATCTCGCTGCCACGGATGCAGGTGGAGGTCCTGGAGGTCGATGGCCGGGGATTCCCCGTCGAAGTGGCCTTCGAGTTCGATGTGCCCCTGGAAAACCCGTCCCTGAAATGGGTCGAGTGGGACTGGGACGATGATGTTTATCGGTCGTTTCACATCCCTGCCCAGGGGCAAACCGTGCGGTTACAGGGGCCTTTCTGAGGTTGCAGCGAGATTGTGCCAAGTGATTCTTGATGCGGAGGGCGGGCCGGGGCCAACCCGCCTCGACCATGGGAAATTGCCATTTCCCTATCCCGCCGTGTGCTTTATAATGCCCCCGAACTGTCGAATTGTCGTATGGTTGCTATGCAGAGCGTACAAAGACAAACCGAGATCAACGAACAAATCTATCAACTCAGCACGCTGGTGGCGGGCGATTTCTCCCTGCAAGAGGTGCTCGACAAGCTAGCCGAGGCGGCCGTCAAGATCATCGGCGCCAAGGCCTGCTCGATCCGTCTGCTCGACGAAGAGGCCAACGACCTGCGGATGCGGAGCACGTACGGGCTCAGCGAGGAATACCGCAGCAAGGGCCCCGTCACCAAGGACGACGCGGTTATCAAGGCCGCCTTCGCGGGCGAAGCCATCGTCATCAACGACATGCGAGTTGACGACCGAATCCAGTACAAGCAGGCCACCCTCGCGGAAGGGCTGGTCAGCCAGTTGACGGTGGCGATGCAGTTCCGAAACAAGTCCATTGGCGTGCTGCGGATGTACAGCCCCCGGCCGGACGCCTTCACGGACAGCGATATCGCCGTGGCCCGGGCGGTGGCCTCGCAGTGCGCGGTCGCCATCACGAATGCCAAGCTCTACGGCGAGGCAATTCAGGCCCAGCGGTTCACCGAGCAAATGCGTCTGGCCGGACTCATCCAGCGCCGGATGATCCCGGAGAAGGCACCCCAAATCAAAGGGCTGGATATCGCTGCGACCTATATCCCGTGTTTCGACGTGGGCGGCGATTTCTACGACTTCCTGCCGATCAACAAGGACCGCCTGGTCATTACGATTGCCGATGTCATCGGCAAGGGCGTCCCGGCGGCGATCATGATGAGCTGGTTCCGCGGGGCCGTCGAGGCGTATACGGAAGGGTTTCGCGAGGTGCTCCGCGACGTGGGCTCGCTGAGCGGCGACCTCAACAGCGGCATGCGAAGCGTGGTCCGCACCCGCAACGCGATCGAGAACTTCAACAAGATGGCCTGCATGGAGTGTCGCGAGGGCGAGTTCATCACGCTCTATTACGCCACGATTGACGCGGCGGAGAAGACCATGACGTACTGCAACTGCGGTCACGAGCCGGCCGTGCTCATTCGCGACGGCCAGATGCAGGACCTGGCGGCCGGCGGTCTGGTCCTCGGCGTGGACCCCCGTGCGAAATATGAGATCGAGACGGTCGAACTCCGCGACGGCGATTGCCTGCTGTTCTACACCGATGGTCTCGTCGACGCGATGGATTTCAGCAACGATCTGTGGGGTCGGGATCGCATGTTGGAGGCCGCCCGGCGGTTCACGGAGTGCCCCGCCGACCATGTCGTGCGGAACGTCCTGGCCTATCGCAGGCGATTCGTCGGCCTGGCCCGTCAGGTGGACGACACGAGCATTGTCGTGGTGAAGGTGGGCGAGCCGCGCAAGAGCGAAGCCTGCGGGGAATGCATGGCGGTCGACAATCGGGATCTGGCCGGTGAGACGGTAGAGGCCCAGTAGACTCGATGGCGGAACTGGTAATTACAATTGATGGTCCGGCCGGCAGCGGCAAGAGCACGATGGCCAAGCGGCTCGCCGAACGGCTCGGCGCCACGTTTCTCGACACCGGCGCGATGTATCGTGCGATCACGCTCGCGGCCGTCCGAGACGGGGCCGACCTCGGCGACGAAGAGCAGTTGGTCCGGGTCGCCCAGTCGCATCGCTTCGATTTCGAGGCCTCCGGCGGGAAGATGCTGGTGCGACTCGATGGCGAGGATGTCACCGAATCGATCCGCGACCCCGATCTGACTGCGAAGGTCCGCCACGCCGCAGGGGCGCCGCGGGTCCGCGAGCAGCTTGTCGCGATGCAGAGGGCGTTTGCCGCCAGACATGAGAAGATCGTGACCGAGGGTCGCGATCAGGGGACCGTGGTGTTCCCGGACGCCCGCATCAAGTTCTTCCTGACCGCGGATGCTGCTGAGCGGGCCAGGAGACGGGCCCAAGAGCTCCAGGCCAAGGGCGCCGACGTGAATCTCGACGAGATCCGACAAGCCATCGAGGCGAGGGACAAGAGCGACGAGAGCCGCGCCGTGGGACCCCTCAAGGCGGCGCCGGACGCTGTGAGGATCGACTCGACGGGATCGAGCATCGAGGAGTCCGTCGAGCGAATCTGCCGCTGCGCGGAGGATCTCCTGCGTCCCGCGTCCCCCGCGCCCGCGAAGCCGCCGGAGCAGAGCGCAGAACGCGCGGTCGGCCAGGACAGGCGCCACGAGTCTCTCCAAGTCCCTCGCTCGCCGGCTTTCTGGTATTGGATTGCCCGGTCCATGTGCTGGGTCTTCTGCAAGCTCTTCTTTCGCTATCGGGCCTACGGCCGCGAGAATCTCCCTCGCGCCGGTCCCTTCATCTTGGCGGGCAATCACCAGAGCTTCCTGGACCCGGTCTTCTGCGGGATCGCCGTGAGGCGGCACGTGACCTACATGGCCCGCGACACGCTCTTCAAACACTGGTTCTTCGGCCGGCTGATCGCCTCGGTGAACGCCATCCCGCTGAGCCGGGACAAGGCGGACATCGCGGTGATGCGACTGGTGATCGACCGGCTCCGCCAGGGCGCCGCAGTGTGCCTCTATCCCGAGGGCACGCGGACCTCAGATGGGCGGATCTCGCCGTTCAAGCCGGGCTTCGGCCTGCTATGCCGGCGGTCGAAGGCGACGGTCGTGCCTGTGCTGATCGACGGCGCGTTCGAGTGCTGGCCCCGCCACAAGAAGCTCCCTTCCCCCGGCTCCATCACGGTCCAGTTCGGCAAACCCCTGCCGCCCGAGCAGGTCGCGACCATGAACAACGAGCAACTCGCCGACGCGGTCACGCAGATCCTCCGCGAAATGCAGCGCGAAGTCCGCCTCAAGCAAGGCAAGCAGCCGTATGACTACGGTGCACAGTCTGAAGTGTGATGTTTGAACTGTGAAGTGGAGGAACGTATGACCAGGAATACGTTGATGGGCTCCACGGACCCGGACATCACACGGACTCGGATTGGCACTTGCACGGGTTGTGTCATCCTGAACGAAGCGTAGCGGAGTGAAGGATCTGGCCTGCGACCGAGAGAACCCTCTCGCCCGATGCCCAGATCCTTCGGCGTTGCCTCAGGATGACAAGTCTCGGCCTGCGCACGAGGAACTCCGAATCCGTATCATTGATTCGGACGCGGCGCTGCGTCGGGCGGCCAAGCGTGCCTTGCAGAGCGGACTCGAAACGGGCACGCCGGTCTACGTGCTGGAAGACGGCAAGATCGTGGATCTGACCAAGCGATACCGGCACGAGGGCAAGCGCAGAGAACGGTGAAGCCGCTTTGACGACTACTGGCGGGCATCCGCTCGGTGCTCATGGAGATGGTATCGGCTCCGTTCTCCTGATCGCCAGACCGTACGAGTAGCCTGCGGCGATGGCAATGAAGTCGTTGCCGGCCGGCGGTGTGGCGATAGCGCCCCAACCGACAATCGAGCCATCTCTTTTCAGGGCCAGACTGTAGGTGCTGCCTGCGGCGATGGCGGTGAAGTCATTGCCGTCCGGCGGTGTGGCTTGGCCGTACTTGTTGAAGCCCCAACCGACAATCGAACCGTCTTTCTTCAGGGCCAGACTGTGAGCCCAGCCTGCGGCGATGGCAATGAAGTCGTTGCCGGCCGGGGGCGTGGCTCGCCCAGAAATGTTGTCGCCCCAGGCGACAATCGAGCCATCCTTCTTCAGGGCCAGACTGTGGAAGCAGCCTGCGGCGATAGCGATGAAGTCGTTGCCGGTCGGCGGTCTGGCTTGCCTGTCATCGTTCCAGCCCCAACCGGCAATCGAGCCATCTTTCTTCAGAGCCAGACTGTGGGAGTCGCCTGCGGCGATGGCGATGAAGTCGTTGCCGTCCGGCGGTGTGGCCTGGCCGGTCCAATCAAGAAGAACGGTGTTGCTGCCCCAACCGACAATCGAGCCATCCCTCTTCAGGGCCAGGCTGTGCGTGTTGCCCGCAGCGATGGCGATGAAGTCGTTGCCGTCCGGCGGTATGGCTTGCCCAAGCCAACTGCCAGAATAACCGGTGTTGATGCCCCAACCGACGATCGAGCCGTCTGTCTTCAAGGCCAGACTGTGTCCGTTGCCTGCGGCGATGGCAATGAAGTCGTACCCGTCCGGCGGCGGGTTGAGGCCCCAACTGACGATCGAGCCATCCGTCTTCAAGGCCAGACTGTCCTGGTAGCCCGCGGCGATGGCGATGAAGCCGTCGCCAACTGGCGGCGTGGCTTGGCCGTACTCGTTGTAGCCCCAACCGACGATCGAGCCATCCTTCTTCAGAGCCAGACTGTGGAAGGTACCTGCAGCGATGGCGATGAAGCCGTTGCCGTCCGGCGGTGTGGCTTGGCCGTACTCGTTGTCGCCCCAACCGACAATCGAGCCATCTTTCCTCAGGGCCAGACTGTGTGTCTTGCCCGCGGCGATGGCGATGAAGTCGTTGCCGGTCGGCGGTGTGGCTTCGCCAACCGCGTTGGAGCCCCAACCGACAATCGAGCCATTCTTCTTCAGGGCCAGACTGTGGGAGTCGCCTGCGGCGATGGCGATGAAGTCGTTGCCAACTGGCGGCGTGGCTTGCCTGTACACCTTGTGGCCCCAACCAACAACCGAGCCATCTTTCTTCAGGGCCAGACTGTGCAAGCCGCCTGCGGCAATGGCAAGGAAGTCGTCACCGTCCGGGGGTGTGGCTTGGCCGTACTCGTTGTAGCCCCAACCGACGATCGAGCCGTCTGTCTTCAGGGCCAGACTGTGCGCGCCGCCTGCGGCGATGGCGATGAAGTCATTGCCATCCGGGGGTATGGCTCGCCCATACTGGTTGAGGCCCCAGCCGGCAACCGAACCATCCCTCTTCAGGGCCAGACTGTACGAGCTGCCTGCGGCGATGGCCGTGAACCGGGCGTCGAAGAGGGTGCTGTCGACGCGCTGATCGCCCCATCCGATGATCGACCCCTGGCCTGAGAGGGTCTGGGGATCGTTGGAATCTGTGGTTGTCGGGTATGGGGCAGGGTCTGTCGCGTGGCATCGGACGACGTTGGAATTGCCGGCAATCAGGATGGCGAGAATGCCGACCCATGCCGCCAGGACTCGGACAGAACTTCTCGCGATAGCCATAGCTACCCTCCGTTTCTTGTGTTTGCCGAGGTTCTCACAACGCCGCTCAGCGGTTGAAGACAAGACCCAGAACTTCCCTTCCGGCTGGTAGACCATTGTACATTTCCGGACTCAGGGAATCAAGGCGAAAATGTCCGTTTTGCGCATGAGGGTGCGGGTCGAGAGTGCATTGCGGTCGCGGTTGTCACGGGGTCTTCTCTGTCAGTTCAATCTCATAGACTTTGGGCCAGAGCTTGCCTGTGACGAGGAGGTGCTTGGTTTCGGGGATCCAGGCGATGCCGTTGAGGACGTTCTCGGAGTCTTCGGGACGAGGGTAGAGCTTCGAGAGGTCGAGCCGGCCGGTGACTCGGCCGGTCTTGGGGTCGATGGCGACGATCATGTCGGTCGGCCAGACATTGGCGAAGACCTGTGGCCCGGCCGCCCCCGGCTGGGAATCGATCACCCCCGAGGGCGGGGGTGCCACATATTCGAGCTCGTTCAGGCCGCGTAGGGGCCAGTCGTGGTCGCGGACCTCGATCCGGCCGACCGCGGCGAACGTGTTCGGGTCGAGGAAGCGCAAGGTCGCGGTGCCGTCGCTGTAGATCAGACGCTTGCCGTCGTGTGTGATGCCCCAGCCTTCGGTCGGATAGGTGAACTCCTTGAGCAGGGTGAAGGTGTCCTTCTTGTAGACGAAGCCGGTCTTGCTCTTCCAGGTGAGCTGGATGATCTTGTCGTTGAAGATCGTGATTCCCTCGCCGAAGTGCCTCTTGGGGAGATGGGTGGATTTGACCGTTCTGCCCGTCTTCAGATCCCGCCTGGCAAGCATGGACTGGCCATAGAGCCCCGTCCCCTCGTAGAGGAAGCCGTCCTCATAGGCGAGTCCCTGGGTGAATGCCCGCCGGTCGTGTGGGTAAGAGCGAATGACTTTGTAGTCGTAGTGAATGACCGGCGGGGGCTCTGCCCGGGGCGCTGCGGGCTCGTCAGGCCGGACGAGGGGACACGCAACGCCCAGAAGCCACGACAGAACACCTGTCAGAACAAGTCCCGGCAGGGTGGTTCTTCGCTGCCAAACGGCTTCATGACCGTCTGAGCGACCCGAGTATCGTACCGTTACTCCCATGTCGAGCGATTATACAGGTCTGTCGGCTCAACGGTCAACGTCGGCTGTGCGGGCGGGTTTCCACTTGAAAGCCCGGCCGCGATTTGTGATACTCTGCGCAATTCCGTGGGAACGTTGTCTGTAGGAATGTAGATGGCTCGGCGCAAGCAGCGTGAGAAACGAAGTCAGGAGTCCCGACGCCCGGCGGATGGCGCATCCGTCGAACTGCCGGAACAGGCCGCGTCCCCACATCGATTCCGACCGGCGCGCAGCCTGGTCTTCTTCGTCCTGTTCTACCTCTGCTTTGCCTTCGGGATCGACATCCGTCTGATCTATCATTGCGGCGGCCTCGTGGACAACTTCCCCAGTTTCTACTGGGGATGGGATTCTCTCCGCGGTTTTCTCGTCGTTCCCGGCGGGGCCGTCGAGTATCTCTCGGCGTTCGCGGCGCAGTCCTTCTTCTACTCCTGGCTCGGCGCCGCGGTGGTGACGGCCAAAGCCTGGGCGCTCTTTGCCTGTACCGACTCCATTCTAAAGGGCGTTGGCGTTCGTTCTCTTCGCGGCCTGCGGTACTTCGGCCCGCTCGTTCTGCTGGCGGTCTACTCTCGATATGGATTTCCATTCTTGACCGTGACGGCCTTGCTGCTCGCGATGGCGGGCTTGTGTCTCTATTTGAAACTCAGGACGACGACGGATGCTCGCACCGTTGGCTGGTTCCTTGTCATCGGCCTGCCGTTGTATATGGCAGCGGGGGGCGCCTCGTTGGTATTCGTCGTCCTGTGTGGGTTGTACGAGGTGCTGATAGAACGCCGGGCGCGCATTGGCCTGATTCAACTGGCCTGCGGTGCGGCGGTGCCGCTTGTGCTGGGGAACCTCGTTTATGGAGTCCGGGTCCTGGATGCGTACTGCCGCCTGACGCCTCTGTCGTGGGAATTGCTCAACCGCACTGCATTCCGGATCATGCTCAACGCAGTTCGGAGTCTCTATCTGTTCCTGCCCGTCCTCATCGCGGCAGTGGGGATCTGGCGTTTGATCTTCACCGGTCGAGGTCGTCTCGCTTCGTTCGTGGGCAAGATCGGCGTCGGGAGGTTCTTCCGCAAGGACTATCACGGCGAGGTCGGATGGAACGTGCCGACGCTGGCTCTGGCGGGCGCCGCCGCTGTCGTCGTGCTGCTCACCCGCTCGCCCGCGAGAAGGGACATCCTCCGAGCCGATTACTTCTCTCGCCACGGGATGTGGGAGCAACTGCTCGATCTCGGACGCCGGAGTCCGTATCGCTACACGGTGTGCCATGCGGTGGATCGCGCCCTGTGCCGTCTGGACCGGCTGGGCGATGAGATGTTCCACTTTCCACAGCAGCCTGTGGCTCTCTTGCTGACCGACCGGACTGCCGAGCCGGTCTGGCAGAAATTCGATACGTGCATGGATCTCGGCCTGATCAACCAGGCGGAGAATGCGCTGCTCATGTCCACTGAAATCTACGGGGACCGTCCCCTGCTGTTGCACCGACTGGCGACGATCCACCGGATCAAAGGCAACCCTGAGACGGCCCGCGTTTTCCTCGAGGCACTGGCCAAGGTCCCGTTCTGGCGTGCGACGGCGCGCCGCGATCTGGCTCGCCTGAAAGAGGATCCCGGTTCATCCGGGGATGAGCAGATTCAACAGTGGCGACGCGTCATGCTCAAGGCCGATTTCGTGAGGAACGTGGACGTGCTGGGCCAGTTGTTGGCGGAGGACCCGTCGAATCGAGCGGCCTATCAATATGCCGTCGCGTTCTCGCTGTTGTCGAAAGACCTGGACGGTTTCATGCGGATGTTCGTGACGTACCACCAGCGGAATTTCTCACGGATTCCCAGGCACTTTGAGGAGGCGCTGCTCGTGTTCCGAACGCTCAGGAAGCAGCCGCTCGACGTACCGGGACAGACGATTTCCGCAGAGGCCAAGACCCGGTTTCAGGAATTCATGCAGGCGTTCCAGCAACCGGGCAGGGAGAAGATTGCGACCCGGCTGGCGATCCGCGAGAAGTTCGGCGCCACGTATTACTATTACTATTTTCTCGGCAGGTGAAGGGTCTCGTTGTGTCCAGACGTTCCATAGTCGTTCTGCTCGTCCTCGTCTTTGCCGCCGGCATATCCGTCGGCGGGGGCCTGTTGTATCGGTCGGTCTCGTGGGCGACGATTCGACAGGCGGAGGCGGTGGACCGGCAGGCCCGGATACGGCCCGATTGCAGCGGATCGGTCATTCCGCCGAACATCGCGCCGCTGAATTTCGCGATCGCGGAGTCCGGCGTCGCGTTCTGCGCACGGATTTCATCCCGGCAGGGGAATCCCATCGAGATCTTCAGTCGGGACGGCGTCATCGAGATTCCCCTCAAGCGATGGCGCAGCCTGCTCGTAGCCAACAGGGGGCAGACGCTGTGCGTGGACATCTTCACCAGGGATGCGGCAGGGCGGTGGAGTCGTTTCCAGACGATCACGAACCAAATCGCCCCAGAGGACATCGACGACCACCTTGTGTATCGCAAGATGCACCTGACCCACGTGCGCGTGCGCAGCCGGATCGGCATCTACTGCCGGAACCTGACTACCTTCGATGAATCCGTTGTGCTCGATAGCGTCAGCTATGAGGGCGGTTGCCTGAACTGCCACAGCTTCTGCAAGAACCGCTGGGACAAAATGCTGCTGGGCGTCCGGTCGGAGAAATATGGCACCGCGACGCTTCTCGCGGAGGGCGGTGTCGTCCACAAGCTCGGCACGAAGTTCGGCTATACCTCGTGGCATCCCAGCGGACGGTTGGCGGTCTACGCGGTTACGAACATCCCGCTGTTCTTTCATTCGACGCAGAACGAGGTGCGCGACACGGTCAACGTCGATTCCATGCTGGTCGTATACCATAACGAGCAGCATCGGACCGCGGTCGAGCCGAAGCTCGCTCAGAAGGACTGGCTGGAGAACTGGCCCACCTGGTCGGGCGACGGCAAGCACCTCTATTTCTGCACGGCTCGCAAACTCTGGCAAGCCAACGCAGGCACGCCACCGGCGCACTATGATCGCATCCGGTACGACCTGGTCCGCATTCCGTACGATATCGATACGGACACATGGGGACAGATCGAGACCGTGCTCTCCGCCCAGCGAACCGGCAAGAGCATCGGCATGCCGCGAGTCAGCCCGGATGGCCGGTTCGTGTCTTTCTGTATGTTCGATCACGACTACTTCCCTTCCTGGAAGCAGGAGAGCGACCTGTACCTGATCGATCTTCAGGCTCCGCGACAGGATGGACAGCTCGCCTACCGGCGTCTGGACATCAACAGCGACCAGAGCGAGGCCTGGCAGACGTGGTCGAGCAACGGTCGGTGGATCGTGTTCAGCAGCAAGCGGCTCCAGGGAGTTTTCACGCGACTGTTCCTCAGCTATGTCGATGCCGACGGCAACGTGCACAAACCCGTGCTGCTGCCTCAGAAGGACCCGAGGTTCTACGACTCCTGTCTTCTGGTGTTCAACACGCCGGAACTGGTCGTCGGTCCTGCTCAGGCGACCGGTGAGTCCCTGGCGCGAGTCTTCCGAAGTCACCGAACCGTTTCGCTCACGATGCCTGTCACCACGGCGACGCCGGCTGCGCCCCAGACTCCTTCCTCGCCCGCGTCGCAGACGCAACACGAGTAGTGCATCTTGCGTCAGGGCAAGACGTTGTTTGTGACTTCGTCCCTTCGACGAACGAACCGGGGCATTCTCGCCTTGGGGCTTGACTGTCCCCCTGTACCATGCAAAGATTGCGGCGATCGTCAGGTGGGAATCACCTGTCGGAAGCACGTGACGTGCTCGAGTGATGAATCGTCCTACGAGAAGGAGAAGATATGGGTTCTTTTCGCTATGTCCTGCGGAAAATACGTCGTTCCCTGTTCCCTTACGATCCGCTCCAGGAGCACATCAAGAGGGGTCTGACCGTCGGGAAGAACTTTCACATGTTGGCCGACGTCACGATCGACTACGCGCACGTGTGGCATATCGAGATCGGCGATGACGTGACCCTGGCTCCTCGTGTTTACATCCTCGCGCACGATGCGAGCATGAAAATGCACCTGAACTACACGAGGATCGGCAAAGTCAAGATCGGCAATCGGGTGTTCGTCGGAGCGGGGTCCATCATCTTGCCGGGCGTGACGATCGGAAGCAACGTGGTCATCGGGGCCGGCAGCGTCGTGTCCCGCGATATCCCGGACGGCCACGTCGCGGCGGGAAATCCGGCCAGAGTCCTTTGTACGCTCGATGCGTTTCTCCAGAAGAGACGCAAGGAGATGGAGACGTATCCCTGCTTCGGCGAGGAGTACACACTGAGGGCAAATGTGACTGCCGAGATGAAAGACGAGATGAATGCTCGAATGAAGGACCGGCTTGGATACGTGATCTGATGTGCTTGAATTCGGAATTCACGGAACATGAGCGGACGACGGCCGGTGCACTGGGGAAGATTGGCTGAGGGCCGGCGCTGTCGCCCTTGTTCTATGGCGCTGCCTCTCTCCTGCGTCTTCCAGGTTAAGGCACGCCCAAAGCGAGTTTGATCGCGCCACCCGGCCCATCCTTATCTTGACAGGATCTTGTCGGACCCAGGGTGTGACCAGATTCTCTGGCGGACTGTAACTCGATCAGCGGCGCGCAGACCCGCCTCTGTCGTCCTGGGCGGCGGCGGAGAGCCTGCCCTGAGTCTTCCGAAGGGATCTGGGCTGGGCAAGAGAACCAATCACCTTTGCGTTCCTCGCCCAGATGCTTCACTTCGTTCAGCAGGACAATTGCGGCGTTGGTGCCGGAGAATCTGGTCACGCCTCGGACCCACGCGATTCGCCAATTCGTTGGACAATCGGTCCGTCGGCCCATATCATGACCGACGGCAATGCAGGCGTGTCGGCGACTGCACGCCGGCCGGGTGTTGCTGGAAAGGAGCAGACCATGACCCGACAGACGCGACGCGAATTCCTCAAGACCCTTGGTGCTGCGGCGGGTTTCTCCATGCTTGCAGGGGGAATTGGGAGGGGGCAGGGCTCGCAGGCGACGGGCCGGCCGAATATCCTTTTCATCATGACCGACGACCATGCGTCCCACGCCATGAGCTGCTACGGGAGCAGGATCAACAAGACACCCAACCTGGACCGGATCGGCAACGCGGGGATGCGGTTCACCAACAGCTTCTGTACGAACTCGATTTGTGCACCGTGCCGGGCGGTCATCCTCACGGGCCAATACAGCCATATCAACGGACTGATCGACAACGCCGTGAAATTCGACGGCTCGCAGCAGACGTTCCCCAAGCTGCTCCGCCAGGCGGGCTACGAAACCGCGATCATCGGCAAGTGGCACCTCAAGACCGATCCGACCGGCTTCGACTACTGGAACATCCTGCCGGGACAAGGGGTGTATTACAATCCCGTGACGATTGAGATGGGGCAGCGGAAGAACCACGAGGGCTACGTCACGGACATCCTCACGGACTATGCGCTCGACTGGCTCAAGGGCCGCAAGGAGGACAAGCCCTTCTGCCTGATGTTCCATCACAAGGCGCCGCATCGCGAGTGGGAGCCTGGGCCGAAGTATCTGACGCTCTACGACGACGTGGAGATGCCCGAGCCTGCGACGCTCTTCGACGACTACGCAGGTCGCGGGCGGGCCGCCAAAGAGCAGGATATGACGATCGAGAAGACCCTGACCAAGCGGGATCTCAAGCTCGTCACGCCGGGCAAGCTCACGCCCGAGCAGCAGGCGAAGTGGGACGCCGCCTACGGGCCCAAGATCAAGGCCTTCGAGGAAGCGAGTCTCCAGGGCAAGGACCTCGTCCGCTGGAAGTACCAGCGCTATATCAAGGACTACCTGCGTTGCATCGCGTCGGTCGATGAGAACGTCGGCCGGGTGCTCGATTACCTCGACGAGTCGGGCCTGAGCCGGAATACGGTCGTCATCTACACGAGCGACCAGGGCTTCTACCTGGGCGACCACGGCTGGTTCGACAAGCGATTCATGTACGAGGAATCGCTGCGAATGCCGTTGCTGGTCCGGTACCCGAAGGAAATCCGTCCGGGGTCGGTGAATAGCGACATCGTACTGAACCTCGACTTTGCCGAGACCTTCCTGGATTGGGCGGGTGTGCCGGTGCCCGCTGACATGCAGGGACGCTCGCTGCGCCCGTTGCTGCGAGGACGAACGCCGGGCGACTGGCGGACCTCGATGTACTATCACTACTGCGAGTACCCTGCGGTTCACAGCGTCAAGCGGCATTACGGCGTCCGCACCGAGCGGTATAAGCTGATCCACTTCTACCACGACATCGACGAGTGGGAGCTGTACGACCTCCAGGCCGACCCGGACGAGATGCGGAACATCTACGCTGATCCCAAGTACGCAGATGTCGTGCAGGAGTTGACAACCGAACTGAAACGGCTGCGAGCCCAGTACAATGACACGACCGGCGCGCCGGTGTAGTCTGCCCCCAGACAGTGACGGTCAGAAAACAACGAGGCAGCGCCGTGACGACTCTGCCTCTTGTGTCTCTATCATCTGGGTTGTTTGCCGGATAATCTCGCCGGCAGCCCTGTTCCACCGGGTGGTGCGGTTCGCTGGTCTGGGTCGAATCCGCTATGTGTCACCTGGCCTGTCAAGCCGGGTGTAGCAGTCCTTGAGATACTGCCTTGCGGTCGCGAGACTCGTTGTCATTGTCCCCGTTCCCGGGTGTCCGTGCATGAAGGGATTGACGTATCCACGGTATTTCACTTCCGCCAGAGCCTGAAGCCAGGGTGTCATATCCGTCGGGCCGACGCCGGGGAGTTGTCTGGAATCGGGCTGGTTCTGCCAGGCGTAGAAGAAGAGCAGTTGTCGGCCGCAAATGCGGATCACTTCCGGGACCGAGGCGTTGAGTGTCTGGAGGTGGTAGGGGGCCAACGCGATTCCCAGGCGGCCAGAGGTGTTGGTGTCGACGAATGCCTTGAACGAATCGGGCGCGTCGAGCAGCGATTGCCCGTGGTTCTCGATGGCCAAGTACGAGTTGTGCTTCTCCGCCAGCTCGATCAGAGGTTTGAGGCTCTCGATGAACTGACGCATTCGAGAAGACAGCTCGGCGGGCTCGCAGGGCCCGGCGCTGCCTTGGACCGCGACACCGCCGCCGGCCTTGCCCAGCAACTCCGCATACCGTGCATACCCCCCGGCGTAGACGGAGAACGCGGACAGTTTGAGCTTGTGCCTGCCCAGGAGCTTCCTGAGCCCATCGGGTCCGAGCCGGGTAGCTGCGTCGTCCAGGTGTGGACAGCCCTCGTGGGCGGACCAGATGTCGATCGCCTCGAAGCCCAGTCCCGCGATTCGCTCGCAGGCCTTCTCGATGGGCAGTTCCATGAAATGGATGGAGGAGGTAGCCAGACGCATCCGCCAACGTGCGTCCTCCACGGGGCTGGAATCGGGAACGGCCGTCGTCGCTCCGCATTTGCCCGAGACGAAGGCGGCTCCCATCCACGTCAGGAATCTGCGTCGACCGATCATGTAGTCCATGAGACTATCTCCCAGCTTGTGCAGGTCCGAACAAGCACTCACGGTGTCCAATCCTCCTGCTGAGCTTTGACGAGCAAGATCGGCAATCGAACCGTGTGGCACCCCCGCCCTCGGGGGTGATCCCAGCCGGGGGTGATCCCAGCCGGGGGCGGCTGGGCTACATTACTGTACTGTCGCCTGAAGGAACCCCAAGCCAAGCGAACGAAGTCCGCCAAAGCGGTGGTACACGCTACCGAACTTGTCTGTCAAAATTTACTAGAACAGCCAGGATACAGGTCCGTTTCCAGGGTAGCAGACGTGCCGCCTGTCTGCAACGCATAAATCCGCGAGCGCTCCAGGGAGGGTGCATGTCCGTAGTTGCGCTTGCGATAGGGGTTCATGGAGCCCCCGGGTTGTCATTCGCGCGAATGCGAGAATCCACTCTCCATGTCGCGTGCCAAGTCCCACGGTTCCTGGATTCCTGTTTGGCGCAGGAATGATAGAGTCGATTCCAGAGGCGCGAAGGAGCCCATCTGGAAACATGAATCGCACCTTAGGGAGGTATGGCTGCTGTGCCCTGGAGCTTGCAGGTGCGATGGGGGCACGGTAGAATCCCTTGCGGCAGCGATTCTCGATATCGCCTGCGTTTTCAATGTGGCCGCACAGGAGACTGATGTGCCCGAACACATCGAACAGGATGGTCATTCGGCCCAAGCCCGACCCCTGGAGGAACTGACGATCACCGTCGTTCACGACAACTACCCCTGTGTCGAGTCGCTCCGGACCGCCTGGGGTTTCTCGGCATATGTTGCAGGGGCCGAGCAGCGCATCCTCTTCGACACGGGCAGCGACGGCGCCCTCCTGCTGGAGAACATGGCGAAGCTGCAAATCGATCCTGCGGACATTGATGTGGTTGTCCTCTCCCATGTCCACGGCGACCACGCGGGCGGGCTGGCCGGGCTGCTCGACGCGAATCCTCGGGTCCATGTCTATCTGCCGGGGTCGTTCCCCGCCCGGGTGAAGGATCTCGTGCGCGGGCACGGCGTGTCGATAACTGAAGTCGGCGAGCCGCAACGGATCTGTGAGAACGTATACAGCACCGGTTCACTGGGCCGGCGGATTCAGGAGCAGGCCCTGGTGATTCGCACGCGGCGAGGCCTGGTGATCCTCACGGGCTGTGCCCATCCCGGCGTCGGGCGGATCGTCAGCGAGGTGCATGCACAGCATCCGGGCGATATCGCTCTTGTGATGGGCGGCTTCCATCTCGAATGGACCATGTCGCGGAAGGTCCGGCAGATCATTGCCGGCTTTCGCGAGTGTGGCATCCGATATGTCGCGCCGACTCATTGTTCAGGCGAGAAGGCCCGCGAGCACTTCCGGAAGGACTACGGCCAACGTTTCATCGAAGTGGGAGTGGGGAAGACCGTAACCCTGGCCGACCTGAGATAGACCCGGCTCAGATGGCTTGAATCGCCCCTGGATCAACGCAAAAGCCAGGGTCCTTTGGGAAAGACCCTGGCTTCATAAGACTCCGGATTGGGGTTTGCGTGGTCTACATCATCCCTTCGAGAATCTCAGGGTGACAGAGTTTCCACGGCGTGCGGGACCCCGCCCATTCACGTCAGTTCCGTCCCTGCTGCTGCATCTTCATGAAAGTCGTCATGATCTCCATCAGGTGTTGCTGCGGAACGGCCACTTCGATGGACAACTTGCCCTTATCGACGTTGCCGGCAATCGCGATGTTGCTCTGGCTCTGCACGGGCGGCATCTGCATAGGAACGGGCACCATCGTGGTGACCATCTGGACCGCCCGCAGAAGGTTGAACGTCGTGAAGAAGTCGGCCTTTTCTGCTCCAGGGATCAGTTTCGCCGCCGCGTCGACCTCTGCAAGGGCCTGCGTGGTTGTGTTGCCCGTTTTCACCTGGTCGATCAGTTCTCGGATGACCGGGGTGGGATTGCCTGCGAAGGCGTACACCAGGAGATTGTTGACCACGGCGATCCGGCCGTTCATCCCTTGGCCGTACATGGCCGCAATCATCTGGCCCTCCTGGGAATTCGGATCGGTGGCAGTGAAGCTCATCTTGATCGCATCGATGGCGACGCCCTGGTAGGTCTCCGCCTTACGCTGGATCTCGAAGCTCATCTTGAGGCCCATATCCTTATAGAAGTCCGCAAGGCCACCCGTGCTGAACAGTTGGGGGGTCTCCTCCAGGACTCGATAGAATGCCTGCGGGTCCTTCAACCCGACGACATATCGCATCATGAAAGGCGGCTTGCTCGTTGTGTCCACCAAGAACGAACCCGCGAACGTCCCGCCGATCGCGTTGGTAGCATCCGTTGCCAGTTTCTGCAAGTTCGCCATCTCGGGGTCGGTGGGGCTCTTGCCCATCATCTTGGCGAACATTCCCATGTACATCTCATTGAGCCGAGTCCAGGAGGCAGAATCCACCGACGCGATGAAACTGGCGATGGCTCCGTTCTTGAGGTAGCGGGTGTACGACCGATCCGGCGATGCCACTCCTCCCGTGAATGTCTTGGCCATTCCGGTTTCCGGCAGAGCCGTCACGGTGAGCCCCAGATTCAGCGCAGCGGCGCTGGGCGCAAGCGTCAGGCTCGCGGACTGGGTCTCTTTCATCAAGGTGTCAAGCAGCGACGAGTACATGTCCATCACCGCGCCCAGGTTGCCCATCATGGGTGGCCCACCCTGAGTCTGCATCTGTTCCGTCATCTCCTTGGCTTCCCGGATCTTGGCCTGGAGCATGGGCCCGAACATCTTCGAGGCGGTCTGGATATTGGCGTAGATCCAGGCAGGGGAACTCTGTGCTTTCCTGAGTTCCTCGGCGCCCAGCCTCTGTGCCAGGGAAGCTGTCCCGCGAGGCATCCAGTTCTTCATCTCGACCAGGGCCTGCTTGTTGTCTACAGGAGTCACCAGTGCGTAGGCGCCTGCTTTCACCGTCGCCAGTTTCTGCTCTCCTGCGGCGCCGATCAGAGAGATCCCCTGGGCGTCGGGCTTTGCTACGTTGGGATTGCCGGTGGTGAACTTCTGGTAGTCGCTGATCGGAACGAGCACGCCGATCCGCGATGGGTCCGGCCCGTCGCCGCCCGGAAGGGGCCCAAACGCCGCAAAGCTCCCCGACATGTCGACCCCATTGGGCTGCTCGCTGCCCAGGAGCATGGACATCTGGCCCATGACCATCATGGACACGCCGATCGGGGAGACGCCCATCAGGAATTGATCCATCTGGCCCAACGAGTCACTGAGCTTGTTGATTCGAATGCAGAACAGGGATTCCGCCGGCACGAGCTGCAGGGGATCGACGGACGCCGATTGGGCGGCGTCAACCACACCCACGGCAAGAAACAGGACCAGCGATGCGCTCGATAAGAATGCTCTGTTTTTGTGAATTGACCACTTCATTTCGCTACCTCCTGAGGATTTGACATTTGTGATCTACGGTCCACCATTGACCAGGCGCCGCGCACAACGGCCCAACGCCAATCGAGTTCTGTCGTCAGACAGTCGTGAAGGATAGCCGGACCACGTCGAACCGTCAATGGTCTCGTGGGACTCAATCGATGATCAGCTCCCGGAGGGATCGCTTGGGCACGTGGTGAACGCCGGCGCTGTCGCGCCAGTACTTGATGCTCCCGTCCGGGCCGACCTCCTCGATCACCGCCTGCTCTTTGGGCTTGCCCAGCGCGATGACGAGCAGGATCTCGTAGCGATCCGCAATCGCAAGGGCCTTGCGAAGCTCGTCTCGTTTGACCAGGCCGACCATGCACCCTGCAAGCCCCTTCTCACGGGCCCCCAGCAGGATGCTCTGAGCCGCGATCCCGTGGTCGCAGCCGAAGGTGTGGTTGATCTGGGTGTCGCCCAGGATGACAATGTAGGCGGGCGGTCGTTCCCCTTCCGCGGGTCCCGGCCAGTCCTTCAAGTACCCCGCCCACGCCAGCGCTGCGAAGATCGTCGCGTTCTTCGCGGGCTCGCACGAGAGGATGTACTTCAGCGGTTGCAGGTTGGCAGCCGAAGCGGAGAGCCTCGCCAGCTCGACCAGTTCATCGAGCGTACGCCGCTCGACGGCGAATTCCTGATGGAATCGCCGGCAGCTTCGATTGCTGAGGATGAGATCACGCATCATAGGGGTAGTCTCCACTTCGATCAGGATGGGTCTCTTCGATGGATCTCGATCTCCAGGCGATCTCCCGGCGAGAGTCTCTGGCTCTCGTTCATCTCGATCTCGACCGAGCCGCTGCCGACACGGGCCCTGCTGCTGATATCCTTGCCGTTCAGTCGCAGGGCGACAATCGCGGTTTTCCAGTCCGAGGGGACCACAAAGGCGAGAGTCTTGAGACCAAGCTTTCCCCATCGCAACTCGATCCGTTCTCGCTGCACGTTGCCCTCGCGTGTCTGGGCGAACGAGCCCCATCCCTCGGCGGCGGTGAACGCCGCCCGGAAGTTCTCCGGTGTCACACGGGGCGAGAAGCCCATACGTCCCTTCGGGCCGTCGGACTCGAATCCCGCCAGGGCGGTGTAAACGCCCCAACTGGCCATCGCGCGGGCGTAGTGGTCGCCGCACTCGACCTCGTTGAACGGGTTGTGTTGGGCCGGGTGGTATCGCTGCTCGACCGCATGGCAGATGGCCAGCGCCTCCGGCACCATGCCCTCCCAGACCATGTGTCCTGCGACCTGGTACTCGATCCCAGTCCAGACTTCCTCGCGGTAGAGGACACCCTCCTTGATGTAAGGGCTCTTGGGCCAGGTGCAGGTGAACAGGCCCGGCTCGCCCGGCAAAGCGAACCACCGGTCCGGCGGGTGCGCCTCGTTCTGCGGGCCGACGTCCGGCGCCCAGTTGTACTTCCAGATCGCACCGAGGGCCTGCTTGACGTTTGCCGGCGGGTAGATGTACCCGAGTCGAAGCTGATCGGCCCAGCCCTGGCCGAAGAGCTGGTCCGAGAGGCAGCCCTTTTCGTATTGGTGCTTCGGGTACTTCTGGAGATCGACGACCTGGATGAAGTACTCGCCGTCCCAGAGCCGCTCGACGCTGAGCCGACTGCCGCTCTCGAAGATCGTGCGGCATCGCTGCGCGAATTCCGCATCGCCCATCAACTGGGCCATCTCCTCGCCTGCTCGCAGGGCCGCGAGGTAGAGCGAACCGACGAACGTGTTGGGACCTTCGAAGTTGATGTCGTAGGTGTTGTGCTGGCTGTTCTCGATCAGGCCGTCGTCGTTGCCGTCCTGCGAGATCGAGAATTCCAGGGCCCTCTTGATTCGGGGCCAGTTCCGTTCGAGGAAGGAACGGTCGGGTGAGCACAGGTGCTCGCGATAGGCCTTCAGGATCGTGCCACACTGGCCGTCGGCCGCGTAGGCGCGATTGCTCCGGAAACCAACCAGTCCGCGGTTGGGGTCGAAGCCGGCGCCGAAGTCCTGCATCTCGCGGGCGCTTCGTTCGAGCTCGGGGAACAGGCGGGCCGGCGCGTGGGCGTAGTTCCAGACGTGTGTGCAGGTCCCCTCGCAGCAGCCGACGCCTTCCCAGGCCCAGAATCGGCCGCTCTGCCACCATTGGCAGGTGCCCGTCGCGAGGTTACTGACGGTCGAGTGCAGGCGGAACAGCAGCCAGCGGGGCAGCGTGCTGTCCTCGTAGAACGTCTGGCACCACGTCCTCGTGTCGCGGGTCAGGCGAATGTGGTTGTCGAGAACGTAGTGTGCGACCGCAGCGGCACTGTCGAAGCGATTCGCGTATTCGTGTCCCTGCGGATGATTGGGGAAGAACCAGGCCAGGACGAAGGTGAACGTGCAGGCGGCGCCGGGGTCCAGGTACACCGCTTTTGCGGCGGTCGCCATGCTGCGTTTCTCCGTGGCCTGATAGGTCTTCTGCTTGGCCGCGTAGAGTTCCTTGGTCCAGCCGCCCGCGGACGTGAGGATGTGCTGGGTCTGCTCGGGCGGGGCCGTGTCGTCGTTGAAGGCCAGTACGAGCGAGCCCTTGTCCGGCAGCTTGTCGAACGGGCCCAGGTCCGCCTGATACGCTTCGTCCGCCAGCTCGATCTGGTCGATGTTGATGTGTCCCCAGCCGCCGGAGTTGCGGTCCACGATCTCGATCCTGGCGGTCTTGCCCTGCACGTCTTCGACGTTCCAGAAGTACCATTCGAGCTTTTCGTTGTCCTTGCCGACCGCAGTCCGCACGACCTTGTCCTCGACGAGCAGATTGATGCAGGTCTGGTCCGCGTGGCTGCCGCCGCCGATGAGGAAGTTGACGTACTTGCGATTGACCTCGAAGGCAGGGGAGGTGAGCGTCCCGTGCGGCCGGTCCCCGCCCAGGTAGGTGTTCACCAGACCTTCGCCCAGGAATCCGCTGACCGACTGCTGGCTGGCGAGCGTGCCGTGGGCGGGGGCCTTGCCGAACGCCTCGCCGGTGACCGTCCAGTCGCCATAGTCCTTGCCCTCGAAGTCCGCCAGGACGATCTTGGCCCGTGGTTTCTCCACCTGCGTCTTCGGCGCCTCCATCGCCGTGTGGACGATCATCGTGCGATTGCGCTCGTCCACGAGCCGGCTTTGCCGCATCGCATGGACCGCCTTCGCGGAATCGAGGAGCACCGCGTTTTGAAGCCAACCGAGCACGCCCACGCGACGGAGCCGGTCGGAGGTGTTCTTGACGGTGATGTGGAACACCGTCGCCGGCAGGGCGGAGTCCTTGGCGTTCAGCGGGATGAACGGCGAGAACGCCTCCATCTGGACCTGGATCGGGAAGTCATCCGCCTTGTAGCGGACGATGCCGATGGGGTACTCGCCTGCGAATCCGACCTGGCCGAAGTCCTGGTTCAACGGGCGCACGAGGGTCTTGCCTTCGGATTCGACCACGACTGCGAATCCGGAATCGACGGGCGAATCAGGGCGGTACGTGCGATAGCAGTCTCGGCCGTACCCGCTGAAGACGTGCTTGTTGAAGATCTGCCAGAGGCCGAGCGTGCCGTCGCCGCGAAGGTAGAGCTGGCCGGTCGCGATGCCGCCGACCGGCATGCCGATGGTTTCGAGCGATTCACCTGAATACACGGCCCGCTCGCCCCTTTGGAGCAGTTGGGCCGCATGATCCTGCGGTAGACCCTTGTCCGCGGGCACGAGGTGCGAGATCGTCGTCGCCTCCTGTCCGGCTGCTGCCCCGGCGATCCATAGCAACAGGGCAATGGCAGCCACTGAAACCGCCGATCTCCTGATGCGTCCAAATCGGCGTGTGCGACTTGTCGTCCTGAACGGAGCGCAGCGTAGTGAAGGATCTGGGCTGCGACATGAGAGGGGCTCTCGTCCGGCGGCCAGATCCTTCGCCTTCGGCTCAGGATGACACAAGCCGATTGTCCCTGTCGCTCTTCTGGTGTTCTGGCTCGTTTCTTGCCTACTCATTGTTGGCTCCTAGTTCAGTCTGTGTGTTGCCAAGATCCCGGGTCATGGATTCCGGGCGCTGTCCGCAGTTATTGATCCGCGATCCGCAATCGGATGGCTAAGAGGGTCGGCTCGACGATGTGCAGGTTGTTCAGCAGCGGCTCGGTGTACCTGATGTCCCCGTATTCCGCACCATCGAAGTGATGCTCCTTGCCGACGTGGTTGTTCCAGTCGACGCCCTCGGTGAGGAATCCTGTATCCCGCTGGTGATGCCTGGCGATGGCTCGCAGGATGGTCAGGCCGTCCTGCTTGTACGGCTCGTTGGCGGTGTCCTCATAGGCCTCGAAGTATGCCAGGGCCGCCTCCGCGTTCTCCCAGAGGTACGCGGTGTCCCAGCTTTTCTCCATGTAGAGCAGACCTCGGGTCTGGACGCCGTTTCGGTCCTCGACCATCTTGAACTGGTCGAGACCCGCCAGGCACTTGTCGTACGCGAAGGCCCGCACAGTCTCGTCATTCAGTAGCTTCGCTACCTGTCGCAGCGTGCGGAACGCGACGGAATAGGCGACGCTCTCGTGCTCGTCGTACGTGTCGTGATTGATGCTGCCGAAGAACCCGCCGGCGTCGACGAAGACCTTCACGGTTCGTCGGATCGCCTGGCTGTAGTCGACGAGTCCTCGCTGCGTAAGGGCGGTGTTCAGTTGGATGATGAACAGGCCGTCGCCGCTCTTCTCGAAGAGGATGTCACTGTCGCCATAGGCGTTCTGGGGATAGTGCTCGCCGTCGGGCTTGCACCGTCTCGGATACCAGCCGTTGGAAGTGGGCCGGATGTTCCGATGAATCCAGTCCGCGGTCTTCACTGCGACGTCTCGCATCGCGGTCCTTCGCGGCTTGTCCACGAGGTCGCTGAAGATCAGCAGTTGATACGCGATCTTGGCCATCGAGCCCGGGCAGAACCAGTTGCTCTTGTGCTGGTAGTTCAGGCAGAACTGGTTGGTCGTCGTCTCGCGGTATCCTGTGATGAAGCCGGTGTCGTAGTCGATGAAGCCGTCTTTGAGGACGTGGTCGAGCAGTCGCAGGGCCTTGGCCTGGAGTCCTGCGTCTTTCTCGTGCAGGCCGAAGGCGTAGAGTTCGTAGGCTCCGCCGACGGCGTTGGCCGCCCAGCCGGGGCCTTCGAGATTCCCGAAGTCGTGCCAGCCCATGACAGCGCCGTCTTTGTCCACGAAGCTGGACCTACAGCACAGATTCCCGTTGTACTCGACGAGCGTCCGCTCCACCGTGAAGCGGACGCTGTCTCTTGCGGAATCGAGGATCGTGTAGCTTGGGTCCTCCGGGAGGCTAAAAAGAGCCCCCAACGCGGGCCTGCGCGTCGGGGGTCTCCATGCTTGTCGTCGTGCTTTCGAGCTTTACGTAGTCCAGTCCGAACATGTAGCTCTTGACGGCCTTCTCGTTGGCGCCGACGATCTCGACCTTGAGTACGTGCCGGCCCTGGCTCAGGTCGCATGTGCCCATGTCGAGGACACCGGTGGGGACGACGCCGTCGTTGAACAGGTCGATGGGGTTGCCGAGCTTGTTTCCGTCGAGGTAGAGCTGCACGATGCCGTAGTCGATGGCCTTCGTGAGCTGCATCTTGACCCGGTAGTTTCCGGCCTTGGCCACCGGGACCGCCAGTTCGAGCGTATTGCCGGGCTTGGCGTCGGTCCACCACAGGTGCGCCTCGTTGCTCCACGGGTCGCCGTAGCCGGACATGTCCTGGACCTGCGTGTTGCCGCCGGTCTTCGAGAGGATCTTCAACTCCTCACCTTCCAGAGCGCCTTTGACCTTGGGGATCTCGACGGCGACCCAATAGCCTTTGCGCTGATCGACCGGGACGACCTCATAGGGGTCACGCTGTCCCGCGGCCTGATACCAGTACGTCGTTGCGGCGTACAGCGTGGGCTTGGTGTTCGGATAGTACTTCTCGATGGCCGCTTCGAACGAGGTCTGGAACGGGACGTTGTCCGTGATGTGCCAGCGGTTGACCGAGATATGGCCCTTGTTGTTCATGCTGATCGTCTGGTTGTGGTAGCAGTTCTGGAAGAGCGTCGGGTTGCACCAGGCATAGCCGAAGTAGTCCTCGGAGCCGGTGCCGAAGGTGGAGGGGAACTTCTCGCCGTCGACGAAGAACTTCTCGTCGCCCTCGCCCCACCAGCCGCCGCGGGGGTTCCAGACGTGCAGCATGACGCCGCAGAAGCGGCCGCGACCGTCGGTCTTAAGCATCGTCCAGTCGATCTTCTTCCGCTCGGGGTCCGTCGGCAGGAAGGCGTCCCGATGCCACTTGGCGTGGAATCGACCGAGGGTCTCGATGCGTTTCACCAGCGGGGCGTGGCTGATCACGAACTGGATCGTGCGTTCCTTGTCCCCGTCGTTGGTGACTTTGACCGTCGCGCCTTTCTGGAACGGCATGTACCAGCGGCAGTAGAAGCCGGCGTCGTTCATGCCCAGCGGGAACGACTCATACTGGTTCACGCCGGGGGCGGTGCCGAAGAAATCGCCCAGAGGGGCCCACACGCTCGGCCGGGACTCGCCGTCCCAGTAGATGTGCAGGGTCAGCTCGCGAAGGATGTCCCGGTCCTCCGGCGGCGCCGGCAGGTCCAGGCTCGCATTGATGCCGGTGATCGCTTGTTTCCCGTCGAGCTGCACGACCGTAACGGTCTTGCCCGGCGCGACGGTCACTTGTTTCTCCGCCTTCTCCAGTCCCCTGCGTCGGGCCTGCTGTCCGCCGCGATGAGACAACACGGCGTTGGCTCGCTCCAGGGCATGCTTCTCCTCGTCCGAGAGGTTTCGCGTGAAGGTAGGCAGGATGGTGTCCTTGGGATAGGTCGTGTAGGTGAAGTGGTAGTAGGCTCCCCAGTCACCCTCCGCGACGATCTTGCAGGACTTCTGGAAGGGGATGGGGACGTAGCAGTTCTGGCCTCGGGCCGCCTCGTGCACGAGGGCTGGGTAGACGAACGGCTCATTCTTGCAGTTGAAGTAGCCGATGAAGGGCAGATCGACCACCGGTTCCGCCTGGCCATCGAGATAGATCTTCACGTGGCCTTCTTTCGCCAGGGCCGACCAAGTCCGCCAAATGACCGCAGGCCCTTCGATCTCCGCAAAGACGAGCGTGTTGCCTTCCTTGCGGATGATCCCGTTGCCGTCGCCGTTGGCGTCCCAGTTCACGTACGTGCCGGTGGCCTCGTCGTACTTGCTGGCGCGGTCCCAGCTCGACTGCTGGGCGCACGTCTCACCGGGGACGGGCAATGTGGACAGGTACTCGAGGTCCGTGAGACGGTTGACCAGATCGATGTAGGTCAGTTTCTGGGCCGCGCCCGCCTGTGCCGCCAGCAGCAGCGAGAGCACAAGACAACAGCCTGCCAGGGGATGGGCAAACCGCGCGACGTTCTGTTCGAAGGTCCTCATTCTCTACCTCCTTTCGAAGCATGGATTCCTGCCGCCGGCTCGGCAGCAGAGGGACTTCATTTTCCCACGGCCGTATTCTAATGGCAAAGGCCCTTTCCCGCCAGCAAGTTCCCATTTCGCGAAAACCCGACGGCAGAAAAGAGCCTTGGATTCACCATGACGCAGGGGCGATCGATTGGCCGCTCGACTCATGTGCCAGTCGTCACGGGCTGTTGTATTTCACCGGAGAACCGTAAGGCGGCGTATTGGGCACGCTCACCTTCTGGTCCGCCAACAGCTCGGACAGGGCCTTGTCCACATAGTTGACCGTCGCAGCCGCCGCTGTCTGTTTGTCGCGTGGAGCGTTGTCGATGGCCCCCTCGTAGACGATCATCCCGTTCTTGTCGATGATGAACACGTGGGGGGTGGTCCTGGCGCCGTAGAGCCGGCCGACCTGGCCGGACCGGTCATCGAGGATCGGATAGGGCAGGTTGCACTTCTGTGCGTATTGCCGATTCCCTTCCACCGTCGAGGAGCTTGTGCTGTTCACGGCAAACCAGACGACCTTCTTGTCCTTGTACTTGGCTGCCAGGTCCGCCATCGTGTGGACGGTCTCGTGGTGATACTGGGAGGAAGGACATTCCGGATTGATCCATTCGAGGACCACGATGCGTCCTTTGTAGTCTGCCAGCTTGATGTTCTTCTTGTTGAAGCTGTCCAGCTCGAACAGCGGCGCTCGCTTGCGTCGAAGCGGCCCTGTGCTGCCGGTGCGTTCCGGCCGTCCCCGCCCGGCCCGCTGCAACTCCGCCTGCTGCTGTTCGAGGTTCACCAGCGCCTTCTGATACCCCTGCTGGCGGGTGTCGATCAACGCCTTGACCTGGGCGGCGGTCTCGGTGGCCTTTTCCTTGATTGCGGTCTGCTGGATGGCCTGCAACTGGGCGATCAGCGCTTTGTGGGCTGCCTTCAGTTCGTCGATCTGTTGCTGGAGCTTTTGATGCTGCTGCTTGGGTTCGGTTGGTTGTTGTGCCCCTGCGGCGTCAGGAGCCGCCGCGCTCGCGGCATTCGACCGTTGCCTCGGCCGCTCCGTCCTCTCCCGGGTCGGCGTCTGGCCAGGACCTGTGGAGGCCAACGCGAGGATTATCCCCAATGCACTGAGAGAGAAGACCGTTCTGTTCATGTCGTTATTCTCCTGAACTGAATGTTCGTCCTGATTCGGATCACCGGGCTTGGCATGCCCCAGGCCGGGCGGGGATCGAGATTCCACCTCTGGCCTGGCGGGTCAGTGTACCTGTTCTTACTCTCGCAAGCCACAGGAAGTTCGCAGCATGGCGAGGGAGGGGTACATGTCCGTTCCTGTGGCCTCCCGCAGAGTGGACGAAACGTTGCCCCGACTCTGTCATTCCTGCGCCAAGCAGGAATCCAGGAACCGTGGCGTGCGGCGTGTCCCAGGAAGTGGATTCCCGCGTTCGCGGGAATGACAACCCAGGGTCTCCATGAACCCCTGTTGCATATGCGCAGATACGGTCACGCACCCGCGCGGGAGCGTGCAACTCATTCTCCTGACCAGCGGATGGAATCTGTCATGCTGAGGCGAAGCCGAAGCATCTGGGTACCGAACGAGACGTTTCGCCATTCGTGGGCCAGATCCCTTCGGAAGACTCAGGGCAGGCTCTTCGCTGTGCTCAGGATGACAGAGCCAAGGCGATGGCTTGGCTTCAACGAACCAGTGCTATGATAGAAACATCAGTCACACCCTCGCGGGATACTTACTTGGTAGACAACGCGTCCTTGATCTCGCCCAGGAATTGCGTTATCTCGCGGATGGCCTGTTGCGGCTTCTGGATGTTGCCTTCGATCATGGCCACCAGTCTGGATCCGATAATCACGCCGTCGGCGCCGGCATCCGCAATGGCCCTGGCGTGCTCGGGCTTGCTGACGCCGAACCCGACGCAGATCGGAACGTCCGTCAAGCGCTTGAGCTGGTGAATCAAGCCATCGACCGTGCCGGAAAGCGTCTGCCGGGCGCCTGTGACCCCCAGCAAAGACACGGTGTAGATGAAGCCCGTCGTCCTGGCGGCGATCCGTTGCATCCGCTCCGGGGCGGTGTTGGGCGTCACCATGAAGACGGTGTCCAGGCCGGCCGCCTGGGCCGGGCCGACGACTTCGTCGGCATCGTCAATGCTCAGGTCCGCGACCAGCACGCTGTTGACTCCCGCATCGTGAAAGTCGTGGAAGAATCGCTCGACGCCGTACTGCTGAATGAGGTTGCAGTAGATCAGCAGGCCGATAGGAATGTCCTTGTGCTTCTTGATCTCGCGGATGAACTCGCAGGCCTTGCGCACGGTCATTCCGCTTCGCGCGGCGCGGACGTCGGCCTTCTGGATCGTCGGGCCGTCGGCGATGGGATCGGAGAAGGGGATGCCCAGTTCGAGGACATCCGCGCCGGCGTCCATCGCGGCTTTCACGACCGCCAGACTGGTATCGTAATCCGGATCGCCGATCACAAAGAAGGGGATCAGGGCCGCCCGGCCCTGCTGGCGGAGATCGGCGAACACGTCTTTGTAGCTTTTCATGAATGCGGCTCCTTGAGCAGGCTGATGGGACCAATGGGACTCATGGGACAGAGGACCTACGTCGCCTCTCGCGTGTTCTTCAGCGGCCGATGTTTCTCCACGATGCCGACGTCCTTGTCACCCCGGCCGGAGAGGTTCACCACGACCACCGTCTCCGGGGCGAGTTGGCCCTTGAGACCTACCACGTGGGCCAGCGCGTGCGTGCTCTCCAACGCCGGGATGATGCCCTCGATCCGTGTGAGCAGGCCGAAGGTCTCCAGCACGTCCTCGTCGTCGGCAGGCACGTACTGGGCGCGTCCGGTGTCCTTGAGCAGGCAATGCTCGGGTCCGACGCCGGGGTAGTCGAGCCCGGCGCTGATGGACTCGGTGTCGATGATCTGGCCGTCGTCGTCCTGAAGGAGATAGGACCTGGCACCGTGCAGGACACCCGGCCGACCGGCGGTCAAACTGGCGGCGTGCCTGCCGGTGGCGATGCCTTGGCCGCCGGCCTCGACGCCGATGAGTTCAACGTCCTTGTCCTCCAGGAAACCCGCGAAGATCCCGATGGCGTTGCTGCCGCCGCCGACGCAGGCGACGACCTGGTCGGGCAGCCGTCCGATCTGGTCAAGGCACTGCTTGCGGGCCTCCTTGCCGATGCAGCTCTGAAAATGCCTCACGATGGTCGGATAAGGATGCGGGCCGGCGGCGGTGCCGAACAGGTAGAACGTGTCCGTCACGTGGGAAGTCCAGTACCGCAGCGCGTCGTTGATCGCGTCCTTGAGGGTCCCCGTGCCGCCTTCGACGCCGATGACTTCGGTGCCGCAGAGCCTCATCTTGTGGACGTTGACGCTCTGGCGCTCGATGTCGGTGACGCCCATGAAGATCTTCGTCTCCATCCCGAGCAGCGCGCCGATCATGGCGGTCGCCAGCCCGTGCTGGCCGGCGCCGGTCTCCGCAATGAGTTTGATCTTGCCCATGTACCGGGCGAGCAGACCCTGTCCGAGCGTGTTGTTGACCTTGTGGGCGCCGCCGTGGAGGAGGTCCTCCCGCTTGAGGTAGACCTGGAAGCCCACGTGCTCGCTCAGACGCCTGGCGTGGTAGAGCGGGGTGGGCCTGCCGGCGTAGTTCCTGGACAACTGGTCGAGCTCCGCGACGAACGCCCGATCCACGGAGAAGCGGTCGAACGCCTCCTCCAACTCTTCGAGCACCGGAATCAGGACTTCCGGGACATAATAGCCGCCGTAATCACCGAATCTGCCTTTGTGTTTCATATCACGCTCTCAAATGTCGAATATTGTCGAACAGGGCTTTCATCTTCTTGCGATCCTTCTTGCCCGGCGTCGATTCCACGCCGCTGCACACGTCGATGCCGTAGACGCCGAGCGAGACGGCCGCCGCCGCGTTTTCGGGAGTGATCCCGCCGGCCAGGAAAATCCGTCTGGCGATGTGCCCGAGGATGCTCCAGTCGAAGGACTCGCCTGTGCCGCCGTAGCGCCGGGGGCTGTAGTTGTCCAGAAGGACCGCATCGGTGAAGTAGCTGTCCACCTGCCGGAGGTCGTTGGCGTCCTTCACGCGGATTGCTTTCATCGTCTTGACGCTGTCGTAGGACAGCCAGCGGCAGAAGTCGGTATTCTCGTCCCCGTGCAGTTGCACCCAGTCCAGTTGACACAGACCGGCGACCTCGCGGATCTCATCCAGCGAGCTGTTGACGAACACGCCGGACAAGTCGATGAAGGCCGGGAGTTGCCGGATGATCTCCGCCGCCTTCGTCGGTGCGATGTACCGCGGGCTCTTCGGGTAGAAGTTGAATCCCAGCAGGTCCGCTCCCATCTCGGTGGCCGCAACGGCGTCGTCGTAGTTCGTGATCCCACAAATCTTGACTTTGGCTATCAACATATTCTCATCTCGATTCGGAGGTCATGGCCGATTGGAAAGCTCGATCAGCCTCTCCAGACAATGTAACGCCTTTCCTTCCTCAATAGAAGTCTCAGCCAGCCCGAGGGCCTGGGCAAACCCGTCCGCCAGGCCGGCGACGATGATCCCCGCGGCGGCATTGAGCATGACGATGTCCCGTTTGGGTCCCTTTTCCTTGCCCGCGAGGACCTCGCGGATGACCACGGCGTTCGCGATGGCGTCCCCGCTGCCGAGGGCGTCGATCGAGGCATTGGCGATCCCGTAGTCGGCCGGGTCCAGCTCGAACGACGTGATCTTCCCATCCCGCAGCTCGACGATTCGTGTCTTGCCGACCAGACTGATCTCGTCCATGCCTTGTCCGTGGACGACCATGGCCCGCCCGGCGCCGAGCATCTTGAGGCTTTCGACGATCCGGTCGAGCAGCTCCGCGTCGGAGACGCCCATGACCTGGGCCTTGACGCCCGCGGGATTGGCCAAGGGACCCAGAATATTGAACGCGGTGCGGAAGTCCAAGCTTTTTCGGATCGGCTGGACGAAACGCATCGCCGGGTGGAACTTCGGCGCGAACATGAATCCGATGCTCGCCTCTCGAATGCACCGGGCGATCACATCCGGAGTGGCATCGATCTTGACGCCCAGCTCTTCGAGCACATCGGCGGACCCGCACCGGCTCGTGATCCCGCGATTGCCGTGCTTGGCGACGTACGCGCCGGCGCCGGCCGCCACGAAGGCGGAGGCAGTGGAGATGTTGAACGTCTTGACGACGGCGCCGCCCGTGCCGCAGGTGTCGATCATGTGGTCGAAATCGACTTTCACACGGACCGCATGGTCCCGGAGGGACTGGGCCAGGCCGGCGATCTCGCCCGCGGTAGCCCGCTTCATCCGCATCATCGCCAGAAATGCCGCGATCTGGACCTCCGTCACCTGGCCTTCGAAGATCGTGTCCTGCAGGGTCTTCGCCTGTTCGAACGTGAGGTCCTTTCCGTTGAGGAGGATTTCGAGGTACTGCGTGATGTTTGCCATGTTCAGCTCCCTACCGTTTGTTTACGATTGGCCGCAATTCGAAGGACGTTCTGGATGATCTTGCCGCCCGCGGGCGTCAGGATGCTCTCGGGATGGAACTGCACGCCGAAGATGGGCAGCGTCGTGTGCTGGACCGCCATGACGATGCCCTCGAATCGGCCGGTGACTTCCAGGCAGTCGGGGAGCCTGCTGGCCGCGAGACTGTGATAACGACCGGCCTGCAACGGGTTCTCGATGTCCTGGAAGAGGCCCTTGCCGTTGTGAGCGATCCGCGACGGCTTGCCGTGCATGGGTTCCGGGGCATGGCTGACGACCCCGCCAAAAGACTGCACGATGACCTGGTGCCCCAGGCACACGCCGAAGATGGGCAGCCGGTCCTTGAAAGCGTCCACCGCCGCCAGGGATACGCCGGCTGTATCCGGATTGCCCGGCCCCGGCGAGATCACGAGCAGATCCGGGTCAAACTCGTCTGCCACGGCCTGGATGTCCGCGATGCTCGTATCCGCCCGGTAGACCCGGGTCCGACACTGCCGCTTGGCGAAGTCGTCCACCAGGTTGTAGGTAAACGAGTCGAAATTATCGATGAACAGAACCTTCTTCTCAATCGATTCCATCGGAATCCCCTTCGTCATGCAAATCCGAAATTCGAAACTCGAAATCCGAAACAAGCACGAATGACCGAAACTCGAAATTCAAAACGGCTCCTTCGACGCGGCGACAGCGTTTCGGTCATTTGGATCTGGGGCTTCGAATTTGTTTCGGATTTCGACATTCGGATTTCGGATTTCATTTGGATTTCCGGCTATTTGCCTCGGATCGCCCTCAGGCACGACCTGGCCTTGTGCTCGGTCTCCTCGAATTCCGTCTGCGGGACGCTGTCGTGCACGATGCCGGCGCCGACGCGGATGTAGGCCATGTGGTCGCGGACCTGGAGGCTGCGGATCGTGATGCAACTGTCGAACTGGCCGTCCACGGTCAGGTACATCACCGCGCCGCCGTAGTAGCCGCGTTTGTTCTTCTCGAGTTGTCG
The DNA here is from genome assembly GCA_034678485.1 of Sedimentisphaerales bacterium. Taxonomy (GTDB): domain Bacteria; phylum Planctomycetota; class Phycisphaerae; order Sedimentisphaerales; family Anaerobacaceae; genus PLanc-01. The sequence goes on from JAXDBU010000163.1 coordinate 47,091, forward strand.
GATGATCTTCATCGCCTCGATCTTCGGAGCGCCCGTGAGCGTGCCCATATTCATCGTCGCCAGGTACGCGCTCAACGCATCGAGGTCGGGCCGAAGCGTTCCCTTGACGTTGCTCACGAGGTGCTGGACCGACTCGTATTTCTCCACGGTGAGCAGCTCGTTGACGACCCGGCTGCCCGGATTCGCGACGCGAGCGATGTCGTTGCGGGCCAGGTCCACCAGCATCATGTGCTCCGCCAGCTCCTTGCGGTCGAGCTTGAGCTCCGCTTCGTAGCGGAAGTCGGTGTCCGTGTCGATCCGGCCGTCGATGCGGCCGCGAGGCTTCGTGCCCGCGATGGGACGGATCTCGACATAGCGCGGTCCCGTCCCGCTGACCCGCAGGTTCAGCTCGGGACTCGAACCCATCAGAATCGTGTTCGACGTGTTCAGATAGAACATGTACGGCGATGGGTTCAGCTCTCGCAGACGCTTGTAGACGTCCAGTGGTTCGTCGGGACACGGCTCGGTCAGCGTCCGGCTCAGGACCACCTGGAAGATGTCGCCGTCGAGGATGTGACGCTTGGCCTGCTCGACCATGCCCTCGTATTCCTGCTGGACGGTGTCGGTCGAAGCCGCCGGCAGGGGGACGCCGTGCCGGTGTCCCTTGGGCGGGTCGAAGCGGGCCATGTTGAAGTAGTAGTCGAAGCTGTTTTGGGCCTCGGCGATCACGATCTCCCGGTCGCCGTTGGTGATCATGCAGTTGACGACGACGTAGCCTTGGTTGCTCTCGTGGTCCATCAGAAAGATATTGTCGGCGAAGTACAGCTCGTAGTCGGGATTGCCGAGCAGGTCCTGCCCGCTGGGCGGGAGTCGCTCGAACTGATCGACGAAGTCGTAGCTGAGCGCGCCGAACAGGCCGCAGGTGACCCGGAAGGGCTTGCTCGCCAGGCGAAAGGCGAAGGCGACCGCCCGTAGCACATCCATCTGGTTCGTGGAACGGAGCCGGGTTTGTTCATCGACCACCCCCTCGTATGGCTTGATCCGACCCGTGATGATCTCGGCGCCGAAGCTGATGGACTCGCAGAAGGCGAATCGCTCCGGCTGGGCGGCCAGGTAACTCAGCATCCGCCGGCCCGGTTTGCTGAGGGCCTTGATCGTGAAGTCGGCGCCGGTCCCAGTCAGATAGAGCGCAGGGCGCGCGGTGCCGAAGCTCAGGGCCGTGGTGCCCGCCAGGTACTCGCGGGATTCGAGCAGGCAGCAGTTCTTCGCGCGGCCGTAGTCGGTGAGCTTGGCGAAGAAAGCGAGCGGGTCGTTCACGTCGATCCGTTTGACAATCGGGATGATCTGGCCCGGTTCGGCGTTCTCAATGATCTGGCGATAGTCTTCCATAGTCCGTTTCTTGCCTTAAGGTCTCACTCACATAGGTACTCGGCCGAAAACGCCCATAAAAAAAGCAGCCCGTCGATTCCGACAGGCTGCTTTAAGAACTCTGGTTGCTGCTATTATTTCTTAGTGCAAAATCTTCGCTTGCCTGCCGGAATTATCCTGCAGGCCACCAATACCCGAAAAAGCCGAAGTTGATTCCCATGCTCTGCACCATAATCGCTACATTCTATCGGCTGGACTCGACTTTGTCAAGATGAAAATCCGGAAATTCTTCACCATTGGGCCTCGTCGAATGGTCCCCTCGGACCTTCGATCTTGGGTTTCGGCTTCGATTTGAGAATCGCCTCCGCCAGGGGCAGGTCGCTTTGACGCGTGATCTTGATGTTCGACGAGTCCGATTCCACGATGGCCACGGGGTGCCCGATCGACTCGACGAGAAAGGCGTCGTCGGTGACAACCGCCTTGTCCACGTTCGCGAGATTGGCGTAGGCCTTCTTGAGCACGGCCGGATCGAAGACCTGGGGGGTCTGGGCCTCGAACAAACCCGCGCGGTCCACGGTCCTGACGATGACGCCATCCTGGACCTGCTTGATCGTCGCGGTCACCGGCGCCGCGGGGATGGCGGCTCCCGTCTCGGCGGCCTTGGCGATCACGTTCGTGACGAGCTGCTCGCTCGCGCAGCATCGACAGGCGTCGTGGACCGCGACCAACTCGATCCCCTCCTTGATGAGGTCGAGCGCCTTGAGGATCGTCTCGAACCGCTCGGCGCCGCCGAAGAAGGTCTGCACGCCGAAGAAGGACAGCTTCGCGCCCCAGTTGACCTTGAGGGTTTCCTGATCGTCCTTGGAGATCCCCAGCAGGACCTGTTTGACGTTGTCGCGGCTGGCGAACAGTTCGATGCTTCGCATGAAGACCGCCCGGCCGGCGACCTCGACGAACTGCTTCCTGCGTTTGCCGCCGAACCGGCTCGCCGGCCCGGCTGCACAAATGATGGCTGCAACCTTCTTGGACACGTGTCACTCCTTTGTTTCAGAACGCCCGTGTCATTCTGAGCGAAGCGAAGAATCCAGGCTGCGGATTGTCGAAACCTCTCATTCGATGCCCAGATGGTTCGCTCCGCTCACCATGACAGCACAGAGCCTTATTTCGCAGCAATCGTCAGTAATCGATTCCCGGTCTTGCCGGCACACCGTTGTCAAACGGATGCTTGATCTTCTTCATTTCGGTCACGAGGTCGCCCAGGGCGACCAGTTCCGGCGTCGCACCCCGGCCCGTCAAGACCAGCTCGACGTGGGGGTCCCTCCGCTCGACGAGGTTCCGCACATCGCCCAGCTCAGCCAGTCCCGTGGCGATGCAGAAGACGATTTCATCGAGGACCAGAACGTCGTACGCCCTCGTCGCAGCGGCTTCGGCCAGCGTCGCCAGAGCTTTCCGGATCGCGTCCCTCGCCTGGGTCACGTCCTGCTCGTTGCGAAGAGAGCCGAACACGTCCCACTCTACGTCGAGGGCCTCCAGTCGAATGGTCAGGCCGGACCGCTCGATGCCCAGACGCTCACCCAGTTCCAGCGAAGGCGGCTTGAGGAACTGATAGATCAGCACCCGCTTGCCCCGCCCGGCCGCACGCAGGGCCAGCCCGAAGGCCGCGGTCGTCTTGCCCTTGCCGTCACCGGTATAGATCTGCACCAATCCTTTTTCCAGCATGGGCGTATCCTATGACCATCGAACCACGGTTTCAAGACGATGTTGAAGCCCGGTGGTGCGCCGAGCGGCACGACTACTCGAGCAGGTTCTCTTGCATCCATTGTGGCCACCCATACCACGGAATGACCTTGACGCCGTTCGGAAGAGAGGTGGGTTCCCGAATGCCGCAGACGAGCACGAGCGATCCGACTGACTCGGTGCCAGCCAAGTCTCGGAAGCGGCGCAATCCGTCGATGTGATGCACCGATGGGGTAGCGGTTTGTTTGATCTCGATCGCATGCACGCGGCCATGCGACTCGATAATGAGATCCACTTCCAGCCCGTCGTGAGAGCGCCAGAAGTGGGCGTCGGGCCGTCCGGCGCGGGCCTTCTGAAACTTGGTGGTCTCGCTCATGACCCACCCTTCGAAGAAGGCTCCGCCCATGGGACCTGCCCACAGGGCTTCTGCGGAGGGCTGGCGGGTCAGTTCGGCGACCAAGGCCGAATCGAGGAAATAGAGCTTGGGGGACTTGATTACGCGTTTGCCCAAGCTCTTGTGGTAAGGGGGCACCAATTGGATGATGTATGACGCTGTCAATACACCCAGCCATTGACGCGCACAGGGCTGGCTGACCCCGCACTGTCTGCTCAAGCGGGCCAGATTCAACTCCTGTCCGTGGGCCGCGGCACACAACGTGATGAAGGACTGGAACTGGGCCAAGTCCCGGATGTTCTGGAGTTGGCGAACATCGCGCTCGAGGTACGTGGATAGATAGCTCCTTAGCCAGAGTGCACGACTATCCGGATTCAGCACCACCGGCGGGTATCCGCCTCGCCAAATCTGTTCGGCTACCGTGGGTGCGATCCACTCGCCCAATTCCTCCAAGCCAAACGGTAACAACTCAAGCACGGCGACTCGACCTGCGAGAGAGTCGCTGACGTCTCTCATCATCTGGAACTGCTGTGAACCAGTCAGAACGAATCGGCCGTGCCGGGCTCGCTGACTGTCGATCCGGACTTTGAGATAGGAGAAGAGCTTCGGCACGTACTGAACCTCATCCAGTACCATGGGCCGGTCCTGATGACTGTCCAGGAAGCCGCGGGGATCCTCTTGCGCGAATGCCCGTACCACGGGATCGTCAAAGCTGACAAACGTGTATCCAAGGGGTCCAAGCTCCTCCTGGAGGAGTGTGGTTTTCCCCGATTGGCGCGGGCCCGTAACCAGCACGGCCGGGAACTGCCGGCACGCCTGAAGAAGGGTACTGCTGATTGCACGCTTTATGTACATGTAGCCATTATCAAGATTTAACTTTACTTTTGTCAACTTCTTTTTGGGCAATAGCTTACATTTGAAACATTCGCCACATTGTCTGAATGTGAACTCGTCTGAACTTGGGTCGTTGCGCGGACCGTCAGCTTGCCGAGGTGGTAGCGGTGGTGGCCATCGTTGCCCGGCAGGGGAAGCGCGATCTTGGGAGTGCCGGTTGGGGTGCCGACCGAAATGTAGACCTCGTAGTCGCCCGGCTTCACCAGACGGGTTTGCTCGTCGCAGGCCAAAGGCAGGCCGAAACCGGTCTTGTGGGTCTGTGTGGGCGCCTGGTTGGGCTCTGCGACAATCAGCATTCGCATGTCCATTCCGTCATCCACGAACACTGCGGCGATTCCACCTTTGGCGTCTTTGATCGTTGTCGCTGGGTGGCCGCCGGGCAGGCAGGGGGCCACGCCGGCATTTCGCCAGGTCGTCGCGAACCAGAATCGTCCATCCACGGCGATCTCGCGCGGCCAGGATGCCTCGAGGAACTGGAGTCGGTAACCCAAGCGGAGGTTGATTTCTCGGACCAAGTCCTGGTTCTCCGCGAGGAACTCCCTGGGCCACCAGTGGATCGAAGCATAGCTCGCGTGGTACCTCTCGATGGCTTCGAGGTACTGGCTGCCGTTCTTCCAGTTGCCGCGATCCCGCGATGGGCCGAAATGCTCGCTCTCCAGCACGACCGGCGCATGTTCCCAGAACAGGGGTGCGAAATCTGCGTTGAAATACGCATTCTGACCACCCTGGACGAGGATACTGTCGTCTCGCAGCGTCAAGCCCTGTCGGGCGGCGTACTCGATGGTCCCGCGACCTCGGTCCTGCAGCGAGAAATCGTCGTTGGCTGCCAGCAGAGTCCTCTTGAAGTGCTTCGTGTGCAGGTCGATGTGCCGGCGGACCGTCTCGGCCGAGTAGGACAATCTCGTGCTTGCGTAGGTATGTCCCTCGCCCCAGACGCCGAAGGAGCCAACATCGATGAACGCGACCTCGGGATTGCCATCGTAGCGATCGGCGAGGGCAGCGAGGAAATGGTCCAGCTTCTCGAGAAAGACCGGGTCGTCGTAGTCCGGCTCCCAGAACGGCCCATTCGGGTCGACTCCCTTGCCCACGGTGAAGTTGTACCCCTTCGCGCCGGCCTTCTCGACCCATTCGGGTGTCGCATGCCGCATGAACGACTCGGCGCACGAGATGCGGATTGCGGCGCGTTTGCCCTTATCGAGCCATCGCTGGGCAGGCGTATCGAGCACGGACCAGTTGAAGTGTCCCTCCTCGGGCTCGATGTGCGACCATGCGATCCGCAGGTAGACGGTTGTGACACCCGGGAAATCATCGACCGTATCGGACGGTTCGAGCTTGCCGCCGTAGTGGAATGCGACGTTGTCGTAATGGTGCAGCACCCATCCCATGCCGGGATTGACGAGGGCTTCGCCCGTGTCTTGGGGATGGACAACGATGATTCCGTCCCCGGCCCACGCTATGGTCGCGGCTGCTATTGCCACGAACGTGACGATGCTGAATCGGCCCTTCACGCTGAGCATGATTGTCTCCTTGCCAATCGGTCTTGTTGCACTGGCCGCCAATGGCCAGGGAGCTGGGGGTATTTTAACTGACCTGCCGAAGCTTCATAGCCGATAATTCTTTCATGGACCTTCATTGCAGGAGGGTCTTTCTGTCGGTAGGATAAGGACTTATGGAACAGGCCTGACTCAGAGAGAATATGACGCAGACAACGAATGACACGAAGCAGCCGCAACTGTCGGTGGTGGTGCCCCTCCTGGACGAGGAGGAGAACCTGCCGGCTCTGTACGAGCAGATCACCCGTGCGCTGGCGGGCCGGTACGAGTACGAGTTGATCTTCATTGACGACGGCAGCACCGACCGCAGTTTCGAGATTCTCAAGGGGATTCAGGCATCAGATCCGCGAGTCCGCGTGATCCGCTTCCGGCGGAACTTCGGGCAGACCGCTGCCCTGAGCGCGGGTTTCGCGCACTCCCGAGGCGACGTGATCGTGGCCCTGGACGCGGACCTGCAAAACGACCCGGCGGACATCCCGACGCTCGTCGCGAAGCTTGACGAGGGCTACGACGTGGTCAGCGGCTGGCGGAAGAAGCGCCACGACAACGCGATCAAGCGTCTGCTGCCCTCGAAGATGGCGAACTGGCTGATCTCGCGGATCACCGGGGTCCGGCTCCACGACTATGGCTGCACGCTCAAAGCCTACCGCCGGGAGGTCCTGGCTGAGACTCGACTCTACGGCGAAATGCACCGGTTCATCCCGGCCTTGGCCAGTTGGAGCGGCGCGAAGATCGCTGAGTGCGTGGTCAACCACCGTCCCAGGACCGCCGGCAAGGCCAAGTACGGCCTGGCGCGGACGTTCAAGGTGGTCCTGGACCTGATGACTGTTAAGTTCCTCGGCTCGTTTTCCACAAAGCCCATCTATGTCTTCGGCGGTCTGGGCCTGCTCACGACGCTGCTGGCGATCCTCTTCGCGGTGATCGTCATCTGCCAGAAGCTGCGCGGAACGGATATGAGCGGCAATCCGCTGCTGCTGCTGGCCGCCGTGCTGGTCATCACGACGGTCCAGTTCATCCTGATGGGCCTGTTGGCGGAATTGCTCGTCCGCACGTACCACGAATCGCAGGACCGTCCGACGTACGTAATCAAGGAGATCCTCGGTTCGACGGAGAGCCACGGAGACACGGAATGAGCGCAGCCCCTCGAAAGAAGAAGCCGACACCCTCCCATGCGTTGAGCCCGTCGTGGTCCCTGTCCGACGGCAGAAAGCATATCGCGGTCGTCTGTGCGCTGGCGATCTTCGCGGGGATTCCGTTCCTTCTGGGCAAGTACTTCGAGTTCAAGCAGCCGGACCCGTTCGACAGCGGATCGTATGTGTATTCAGCGCAGCACGTTCTGTCCGGCGCCCGCATCGGGTACGAGGAGAAGCCCAGCGCCCAGGCCGGCACGCTTCTGGTGAATCTGCTCGGCGTGACGATTTCGGGCTTCAACGAGACCGGTTCCAAGGCACTCCAAGGACTCTTCCAGGCGGCAGCCTTCGCGTTCATGTTCGTTACCGTCCGTCGTCTCTCGGGAAGCCTCGCCGCGGTCATTTCTGTGATCGTTGCGTCGGTCTATCTGTCTGCCCCGGTGATCGCCAAGTTCGGCAACGTGAAAGAGCAGTTCATGATTGCCTTGATGGTCATGGGGATCTGCTCGTTCGTCTGGTATCACCTCACCGGGAAACGGCGATGGGTGCTGCTGGCCGGCGCGTTGCTGATCGGTGGGCCCCTGTTCAAACAGACGGGTGTCTCCGCCATCGCGGCGGTGGGTCTCTTCACGCTGGCCCAACCGATCGTCCATCATTACGGCTGGAAGAAGGTTGGGATGGACATCCTTCTGCTGGTCGCAGGCGCCGCGATCACGCTGACGCCCATCTGTCTGTGGTATGCGAGCATGGATACGCCGCTGTACTACTGGCCGTACTCCTTCGCGCTGTCGCCGGTGTTCAAGCTCGCAGGCGTCGAGATGGGATATGTCGCGGACACCGGCCAGAACCGGGATGCCGCCCAGTCGGAGACGGAGGGACCGACGCCCTCGAATCCGAAGCAGGATGCCCGCGGCGCAAAGGACGATAGTCTCATCCTGAGACTCCTGCCCACCTACGTCAGCGAGAGTTGGCGGCTGCTTGGTCCTGAGGAACGGGCCGAAGCGCTACGACGCGTATTGCGATACTATCGCGTGCTGATCCTGCCGATTGTCCTGGCCATCGGCGCCGTCGTGGCGCGGATCGTCGTTCTCCTTCGTACCCGGCGAGCGAAGCCGCAGACGCAGACAGCGGATGACGCCGGCCGATTCGTCCTGCTGTTCGTGGTCTGGTGGTGCCTCGACATGGCCTTCTGCTGCATCAGCCCGCACTCGTATGAGCAGTACTATCTGCCGCTGAATGCTTCGAGCGCCATGCTTGGCAGCTATCTCGTCGGTCTCTATGTGTACAAGCTCCATACGAGTTCCGACAGGGCCCGATGGACCGTTCTGGGTCTGGTGGGTCTGCTTGCCATGATCGTTCTATCCTGGAATATCTTCTTCGGCCTGACGTGGTGGCCGTACAACGGGGGCCCTGCTACGGATCGGAGAGGACAGCCGACGCGCGTCAAGGGATACGTCCAGAAGTGGGACGAGATCGCCCAGAACGGCGAGCAAGCCTGGGCCCTGATCGGGGATCATATTCGAGCCAACTCGGAGCCGACGGACACGATCTACGTCTGGGGCTGGTTCCCCGGCATCTACGTCCAGGCGCAGCGGATGAGTCCGACCCCCAAGGCCTTCGAGGGGATGATGCACCTGCTGTCGCCGGAGCAACTTGACCTGCGGGTTCAGGAGATCCTCCATGCCTTTGAGAAGAATCCGCCGAAATTCATCGTGGATACGAGGAAGCGTCATTT